>NZ_JAUOOA010000010.1:0-134069 GCF_030548425.1 Uliginosibacterium sp. 31-12
AGCTGTCTTGCAGGGTGACGACCTTGAGGTCGCCACCGATGTTGCCGCTCACTTCCTTGGCCTTGAGCTGGGCGCCGGAGAGCGTGGTATCTCCCCCGCTCTTGAGGGTGAGGCGGTTGCTCGCTTCGATCAGGCTGTTGTCATAGGTCGTTTCGCTGCCGCTCGCCATGCCGCGGCTCTGGCTGGCAGAGATCTGGAAGCTGATGCCGTTTTGAGAGCCGAGCCCCACGGTGACGCCCAGGCCGTAGTTGGCACCGCTGTTGGTGTTGTCCAGCGTAGAGGTGTTGCTGGCCGCTTCGAGCAGGATGTTGCGGCTCGCCTCCAGGCTCACGTCCGTGCCCTGGATCTTCACGCCCTTGGCGTGCAGATCGCCATCACTGGCGGTGATGCTGATCTTGTCGCCCTGGATGTTGGTGCCCCGGGCGGTGCTGCTGTTGTTGATGCTGTCGCTCTTGCTGCTGCCCGAGGTGAGGTTCACGCTCACCCCGAAAGCAGAGCCGCTGCTGGAATCGGCCTTGCCATTATTGACGTCGGCCTCTGAGTACTTCCCTCCAGCGCCATCGACCTGGTCACTGTTCACCACGGCAGCCGAACCTAGCTTGCCATCCGCTGCGGATTGGCCGAGCTTGGCGATGTCATAGACGGACTTGAGCACCAGCGCGCCCTTGAGGCGATCGTTATCGGTCTTGCGGGCGGCCTGGGCATTATCGTAGGCGGCGGTGATGATGCTGCCAACGGAGCCGGCCAGTTGTGCGCCGAGCGTCATGCTGCTGCTCTGGGTGTGATAGCTGCTCTGGCTGGTGGTGTTGACCTCTTCCAGGCTGACGCTGCGGCCGGAGATATCGACATTGCCTTGCGCCTGGATGTTGGCGCCCTGGGTGAGCACTCGGCCGGCCTCGGCCGCGGACTGGCCATCGGTCGCGTTCTTGTCGAGCCCTGCGCGAATGCTCAGGTTGCCGGCATTGGCCGAGAGGATGCTGGTGACACCATTGGTGTCGTACTGGGTGCCGTTGTCCGCCGCGCGGTTGGTGCCGATGAAGGTCTGGCGAGGTGCCATGCCGGCATAGACGTTGAGCCCGAAACCGGAGCTTTGGGTGGCCGTCTGGGTGCGGGAGGTTTCAACGGCGGCGAGGATGTCGACATTGCGCCCGGCCTCGACGGCCAGATCACGGTCGGCCAGCACGTTGCTGGCGGTGATGGTGGCATCCCGCCCGGCACTCAGGCTGACATTGTCACCACTGACCGAGCTGCCGGTCTGACGTGTGGTGAGGTTACTGAAATTTTCGGAGAGTTTGCGGGTGTTGTAGTTGGCGCCGGTGGCGACGTCGTAGTCGACACCCCGCTTGCTGGAATGGCTCGTTTGCGCGCTGCTCTGGTTGTAGGCCTGGGCACCGAGGCTGAGATCGCGGCCGGCGTACAGCGTTGCATCGCCCTGGGCGGCGAGGTTGCTGGCGGTGATGTTGAGGTCACGCCCAGCGCTAAGCGCCAGTGCACCGCCGGCCTGGAAATCGCTCCCCAGGGCGGTGCTCTCCAGCGTCTGACTCTGGCGCGCGAGCGTGCTGGAACTAATGAGGCCTTTTGAAGTGCGCACGGTGGCGTCATCCACTGCGCGCGTGGCTTCGCCGGCCTGGATGCGAATGTCGTTACCGGCAACCACAGTCAGCGCCTCGCCTGCGCTGACCGTTGCAGCACGTGCGGCGAGATCATTGCCGGCCTGCAACTGCACACTGCCCGCACTCTGGATCACCGTGCCTTGCTCGGTGCGGCTGGATTCGTAGTGATGATTGCCGCCACTGCCCAGGCGCTCATCCCGGCTGGTGGTGAGCGTATCGAGGGTGAGGTTGCGGCCGGCCGCGATCAGGGTGCTGCCGCCAGTGCCCAGATTGCTGAGAGTGGCGGCGGTAAGCGCCACATCCTGGCGCCCGGAAATGATCAGCTGGCCGCCCTCCTGCCCTGCCACGCCGACCTGGATGCCCGAGAGACGATTGATGTAGGTGTTGCTGACTTCACCCGAGGCGCTGCTGCGCGAGGTGGAAGCTATCACCACATTGCGGCCGGCATCGAGCACAACCGACTGGGTGCCCGAGATCAAGCCACCGGTCTGCTGGATGTCATTGGCGGCGTGCAGCTCAAGCGTGTTGGCGCTCATGCGGCCGCCTGTCTGGCTGATGCTGTCTGCGGTGATCGCGAGGGATTTGCTGGCGGCCAGGGTGCCGTTGTTTGCCAGCGCGCCACTCAGCTTGATCTGCACATCCCGCGCCGCAATCAGCGCTCCGCTGCCGTCGATATCGCCACTCTGCGCACGGGCATAGACCTGCGGCACCAGCACCCGGGTGGTCGAACCATCCGGCAGCGTGACACTTTGCTCGACCAGCCAGACGATGTCACTGGTCAGGAGCGCCATCTGCTCGGCGCTGAGTGCAACACCGGGAATCAGCTGGTATTGCTTCGCAAAGGAGACGCCTTTGTCCATCAGCGCCTGGTACTGGGCTTCGTCACTGGCGTAGCCCTCGAGAAAGCGCTGCCCCGTAAGCTCGGAGATCTGTTCGCGGACCAGTTTCTGCTCGTAGAAGCCATCGCCCAGGCGTTTCTGGGTGAGTGCCGGATCCAGGCCCAGGGCACTGATCATGGCGTCGGAGCTGAGCCAGGTTTTGTAGCTGGCAAAGCGCGGATCTGTTTCGATCAGGTAATTGGCCTGCGCTGCAGGGATGAGCCTGAAGAGGCTGTTGTCCGGCAAACGGATATTGGGAGCGGTGGTGCGAATGACCGCTCCGTTACCTCCCGTGCTGACTTCATAGATCTGATGCGGCACGGTGCCGCGCCCCGGCGCCTGGGTGGCTCCGCCCACAACACCCGCCCCCTCTACGGTGGAAGCGTCGGCCCCCTGGGCCGAGCCAGAGCCATCACGCCCAAGGGCAAGATCGCCCGGTGCGGCAATGCTACCGGTGAGGGAAATCACTTCCCGCGCGGCAAGGCTGGTGCCGCTGCCGCCCTGGCTGCTGCCTACCTCAACGATCACCGCGCCGAGATCCATGTCTGCGCTGAGGTTTTCGTTGTAGGCGTACTGTGAGGCGCCACCATTGCGGTACTGAACAAATGTGCCGGAGCGGAGGGTGGTGCGCTGCCCGACGCCACCGTCGTTCGTGATCACATCGACGCTGCCGGTGAGCGCGCCTCCAGCCAGCAGCTTGCTCTGGGCATTGGTGATGCTGCCGGACGCCAGGGCAATCGAGCCTCCGGCACGAATCACGGCAGGATCGGTCGAGGTGACGCGGGTTTCGGTCACCGTTTCGGTATACATGCGCCGATCGAATTCGGTGCTCAGACGCTGGCCATTGGCATACAGGTTGTCGCGGCCATTGACGCTCCCGACATAGGCACCGTTATCCTTCGCGGTGTAGGTGGCACCACCCAAGAGAAAGAGATCAAAATAATCGCTGCTGACCTGGACCTGCTCGGTGGCGAAGTGGTCGTTCCTGTTGGTGATCTGCTGCACGGAGAGCGACATGTCGCCCAGCGCTTCGATCGTGGCGCTGTGGTTGTTGAGGTTGCCGGCCTGCCCTACCGCTTGCTGGCTGGCATTCAGATCGCCGCCGATGGCAAGATTGCCCGCGCTGAACAGCAGGGCATGATTTCCGTTGTCCAGGCTCCCGGCGCCGATCTGCAGGGACGAACGCGCAGCAATCACTGCGGCACGGGTCTGTCCGTCACCACCGGTTTCGGCGTCATTGCTCAGGCCTCCGGTTCTGATGGACACCTGATCGCCATAGATCCGGCCGCTGCCCAGATTGTTCAGTTGCACCTGCTCAAGCCAGGTCAGACCACCATCAATCAAGCCCCGATTGTTGAGCGTGCCCGCGCTGTAAAGGTGTGTGGTTGCGCCGTTGAATTCCCCGCTCTGGGTGTTGTCGATTGCGCCGGCGCGAACGCTCAGAGTCTGCCCGGCTTCCAGCAAGGATTGATTGCTGAGCAGGTTCTGCACCGAGATCGTGACGTTCCCCATGCCCTGGATGATGCCGGTATGGGTGTAATCGCCCTGCACCGAGAAGCTCAGGTCGCCATAGCTGGCGAGCGTGCCGCCGCCACTGTAACTGCCACTCTCCAGCGTCAGGCGCTGACTGGCGAGAATGTTGCCGCCAGTGTTGCTGATGGCGAGCGTTCTGCCCGCTTGCGCATCCGTGAGAGTGGCTTGCCCGGAGGACTGGATCACTCCGCCCGCATTCTGTAGCGTGCCGCTGCTGGTGAAGCTCAGTTGCTGCGCGGCCCGGATCGCGCCAGCGCTGTTATCGAGCGAGCCGGTGTTCAGGATGAGCGTTGATCCGGCAAGCCCCCGCTCCTGGGATTGAGTATTACGGTTAGTCAGGACTGTGGTGGTGATGTCCAGGGTGTTGTTCGAGCGCAATAGCCCGTCATCGTTGTTCAGGCTGCTGGCCCGGACGCTGATGTTGCCCAGCGCATTCACCTGCCCACCCGTGGTGTTGGTCAGTACGCCCGTTGAAAGGTCAATGTTGCGCTGGGCATTGATCGTGCCGCGGGTGTTGTCCAGCCCTGTCAGTGTCAGGCTCGCATCGAGATTGCCGCCGATGAAGCCGGAGCGATTATCCAGCGCCCCCACTTTCAAGCTCAAAGCTCCGCCAGAGAGGATGCCGTTTTGGGAGCCCGAATCGCGGTTGATCAGCTCGGCGCCCCGGGTATCAATATCAGTGTTGCCCGCCGCCTGGAGCGTGCCGCGCGTGTTATCAAGCCTGGCAGATACAAGACTGAGCGACGAGCCTGAGACAAGACGGCCGTCGACGTTATCGAACGAGGCGCCTTGGGTATCGAGTGCCACCTCGTGCGCGCTGATCACCCCGGCGTTGTTATTCACGCCGCCGCCCAGGAGTTGCAAGCGGCCGCTGGCTGAGAGGGTTCCGGAGGCATTGGAAAGCGCTGAGGAACGGGCGCTCAGCGCGCCCGTGGCACTGCTGATCTCACCAGACTGGTTGTCGAGCTGCGTCGCTTCGAGTGCGAGATCGGAGCTTGCGAGGATCTTTCCCGAACGGTTCTGCAGAAGATCCGCCTGAACCAGCTGAAGCTTGCCACTTGCGCTGAGCAGGCCGCTGTCATTCACCACCGAGCTGAACTGAAGCGACAGATCGCCTCCCAGCCTGATGGAGCCGCCAGCATTGTTCAGCGTACTGCCGGAGAGGCTGCTCTGCGCTGCATTGCTTGCGAGCGTGCCGCGGGTATTGATGAAACCCTGCGAAGCAGAAACCACCATGAGGCCAAGGCCCGTCTGGGTGATATGTCCATCCGTATTGTTGAGCCCCCCGCTGCTGTTCAATGCCAGCGCGCCCTGGGCGTTGATCCTGCCACGACGGTTATCGAGCCCGGCGACTTCGATATCGGCATCGCCATTGCCCGCGATTTCACCCTCGGTGTTATCCAGTGCGCCCGAGACATGCGTACTCAGGCCGCCGGAGCCCGCGTTGAGGATGCTGCCTCGCTGATTCTGGATCGAAGCGCTTTCCAGGGTAAGCGAGGTGCCCGCCAGCAACTTCCCGCTGTTGTTCAGCAGCGTCGCTTGCGTCTCCACACGCAGGGATTGATCAGACTGGATGCGTCCGCCTGAGTTATCCAGCGTGTGCACGGTGATTGCTGATGCACCACCTGCACTCAGCTCGCCAGATTCGGTATTGGTCAGTTTCAGTGCCTGGATTACCAGCTCGCCATTCGCCGAGACTTGCCCGCCAACGTTCGAGAAATCGCCTGGAGTGTGGAGGGTGAGTGGAGCACTCCCTGCCGAGAGAATGCTGCCCCGGTCATTATTGAGCACCCCGGCACTCGTCACCGTCAGAGAAGCTCCCGCATACAAGGTGCCGGAGGTATTGCTCAGCGCGCCCGTACGCAGATCAAACGCACCGGCCGTGGCGATGACCCCTCGGATGTTATTGAGCGCCCCGGCGAGGTTCAACGAGAAGGCATCATTTCCGTTCTGGATGAGTTGGCCGCCAGTGTTGTCGAGGCTTACTGCCGCCAGCGCGAGGCGCTGAGCCTGGAGATTCGCAGCACGCGTCGTCAGGCTGTCGCGAGCCGTGATACGAACGCTGCCTTGGCTGCTGAGCACAGCCGAGTCAAGATTGGCTGCGTCTGCCGTGAGCGAAAAATCCTTTGTCAGGATCGAGCTGCCCTGCAAGGACAGCACCCGCCCCTGCCAGGACTGTGAAGCCCCGGCAGCAATTTGCCCGGCCATCTGAACGGTGTCCGCGCTGACCACTAGCTCGCCGTTCGAGCCCAGACTCATCTCTGCAGCAAGGCCTGCTGCCAACGTTGCGGTGCTGCTCTGAGTGAAGCTGCCCGCATGCCCGGCCACGTCACTACGCGCCGTGATCGAAACATTGTTGGCCGCGCCTATCAGGCCAGCGTTGTCGTTGCTGCCGGCCAATTGCAGATCCGCGCTGTGGCCGGCGTAGAGGGTGCCGCTATTGCTCAGCCCTCCTGCAGCGACGAGTTCCATGCCCTCGCTCGCCTGAATTGACCCGGAATTGGTCAGACGCCCCTGGCTATCGACAAATACATTGCCAGCCGTTGCGCCGATTTTGCCAGCGTTACGAACCCCCAGACCGGCCTCTGTTCCGACCAGCCGGATCTTTCCCGCATACATCCCGCCCAGCTGGGAAACGTCGATCGAGAACGCAGGCGGCTGATCGGCGCTGGCGGCAAGCGGCGTCACCTCCAAGCTCTGGGCGCCCTCGCCTGCCGGCTCGGCACGCACCTCGTTGGCGCCCGTGACGACTTCAAGCTGCTTGGCCCAGATGCCGGCATTAACTTGAACAGCACGCGCCAGAACACGGGTGTAATCGGTTTGGGAGGCATCCATGCCGGCCCCCGTGAAGCTCACCGTGCCACGCTCAACCCGGAAGCTCTCGAGATTGCCGTTACTGAAAACCGGCGTGCCGGTTGTCAGGGTTGCCCGCTCCGCATTGATGAACCCGCAGCCGTCACAGCTGATCCCGGCCGGATTGGCAACGATGACCTGGGCTCGCGAGCCGGCGACCTCGATGAACCCATGCAGCAAACTGGGATTGCTGCTGTTGACCTCGTTGAGGATGACCCGGGCATTACCGCCGGCCAGCAGGGGGTTCCCCTGAATCCAGCCGCCAAGCTGGCTCTGCACATTGCCGGCCGAGTTGTTCAGCACAACGCCGTTGGCTTTGACATCGAACTGCTGGTAGGTGTTGCGTGAAACGCCGGCTGCACTGGGTGTCTGGATATTGACGACCGGTACGCCATTGGCGGCGTTCGCCACGCCCGGTTGCTGCTGCGCCGGTGCGGCCGCATCGGGGGTGATCTGAGCACTGGCGACCAGACTGGCCATTCCGAAACTCAGCAGCAGGGAGAGCTTCAGGATCGACAGGCTGCCGAAGAAAGTACGGCCTTTCACTTCATGTTGGCGCTCGCCCGAAGCAGAGCTGGATCGGCCTTGTGCCGTGGCGTTTTCTGGAACAACCATCCACTGTTCCCGGACGGTGTTGAAAATGATGCGATGGATGTTCTTGTTCATTTGCCACTCGACTCAAAACGAAAACGCCGCCACAAAAAATCGGGCGGCCAAAAAAATGCAGCGGGTTCAGTAAGACCAGGCGAGATTGAAACCAGCCGTCACACCTGCCGTCTTGAAATGGCTGGGCTTATCGACTGGCGCACCCACAAAAACGTCATACGACACGCCTTTCAAAGCGCCTCGCAAACCGATCGCCGTGCCCAACAAAGAGCGTCCGAGCTGATCTGCAGTAGGAAAGCCCATCACACGCCCATAGTCGAGCGCCCAGTAGCTCTCGCTCGCCAGCGCTCCCAGGCTCAGCGCGAACTCGTTGCGGGAAACGAAACCGCGCTCGCCCATCAGGGTCAGCTCTCCGTCAAACCCACGAACGGTGTAGCGATTGCCGATCGAAAGGCGGTCCTGCGAGGTCAAGGGGGTGCGGTTCCACTGCTGACGCCACGAGCCCATGTAGCGAAGCTTCTGCTCAGCCACAGAAAAAGGAATGTCCAGCTGTGCGTTGAAGCCCATCAGCTCCATGCGACTGGTGCCCTGTCCCAATGACTCTTCTGGCGCTTCAAGGGAGGCCATGGCCCCTGTCCCTCGACGATAGTCAAAAGTCATGTCGAGCGTGCTTTTACCGAGAAAGGCTCGGTGATTGAGCTCCGCCCCCCAGCCCGCAGTACGTCGTTTTTGGACCAGGATTTCCGTGTCATCAACAAAGCTTGATGCCGCCCTGCTCCAGCCGCGCATTGCAGCAGAGGTTTTACTGGTGGCATTCCGAAGCAGGATCCGCCCGAGCTTGATTTCTGCGTTCTGGCTCTTGCCGCTGTAGACATACGCTTGGCTTGCCCCCGCGACCGTCTGCGAATAGTTGCTGTCGCTGAAGTTGCTGCTCAGAGTCCAGAAACCAATCGGCAGCGAGTAGTGAACGCTGTAACCATCCGTGCTGCGTCCGTCCGAATTCAACGGCGCCAATGCGTGGTTATAGGAAACGTAGAAGAGATCGCTAAGGGTGAGCGGATTGTCCAGTGAAAGCGTGGCCGCGCCCTGGTTCTTGCCTGTTGCACGGCTACCTGCATCGTCTGCAGTGAGGCTGAGTCTGAACTTGCGCGCCTGCTTCCAGCTGACCAGCAGGTCGCTCTCTCCTGCAAGCGCCTGGCTGCCCGTGGCTGGGACTATCTGGATATCCGCATCCACGGTGGGCACGCGCTTGAAGTTTTCAAGCCCCTGCTCGATCGCGCGCAGTTGCAGCAGATCTCCCGATGCAAGCGGAATTGCATTCTCGGCAGAAACAGGAAGCTCAGTGCCATCAAAACGGATCTGACTCAGTCGGCCCGGCACAATCGTCAACACAAGTTCGCGACGCTTGAGATCCTGATCGCCAGCCAGAACACGCGTCGTGACGAATCCGCGTTTGACGATCGCATTCTGGATCCGGGACATCACGACATTGATGCCCTGCGCTCCAAGACAACGGCCTGTTGCTAGGTCTCCAGGCTCCGAGGCACTGCTCAACGCCCAGCCGAATCCCTCGGCTCCCTCACCTGACAAGCGGATTCGGTCGATCGGGAAACACGGCACTTCATCTGGTATTACCCCGCCTGCATCAAGCTTGGGCGGATTCAGACGAACATCCGGCCGTTGTTCCTGCTCCTCCCGAAGCGCACGCTCGCGCTCTTGTCGCAGCAACTGCTCTCGTGCATTCCGATCAACATCGACCGGAATCTGCGCGAAGCTTGCAACCGACATCAGGACAGCACATCCCCCCAAACCCCACTTCCATAACCCAGCACGCATCACAAGAGACTTCTTTTGGTTTTTTTTAACAACTTATGATGCTAAAGGTATTTTTTACAAGCTTCCATACGAAACGAAGCCAACAATGGGGTGTTTTTTGTGCAGCACCCAATGGGATGTCGGCCCCTTGTGTAGTGGGGCTTTGCGTGCAAACTAGGCACGTCAAGGAAGTCAGCCTGCCAAACGCGAACCTGGGTTATCCCTTACGCACATCGTAGTAGCAGGACAACACACCGAACAAACCGACAAACGGCATATAAAGCCGACGTTCGTAGATGCGCTGCGCATCACATGAAACGTTCTTGCGGATAGAGCAGCATCGAACTGACGGGCGTTTGGTTAGGATGGATGCCTTACTTGCTGTTCTTGTTGCCCACAGTCTGCAACTACGCCTCAGTCACCGCAGAATTGGATTGTACAAACCAATCTTTCCAAGCCCACGCTCTCTGGCAATCCCCCTCCCTCTCAACATCGAAACAGCAGCGCGAAAAAAGCCACGCCTTTTACATCCCTACACAAGTACTTTTTCACCCCTCCATCCAGGGCTGGCCAATTTCCCCTGGCCAAGGGCGGTCAAAGCGGTACGTAAGCATCTGCGTCCTCCAAGCCTCACCACACATTTCTGCGAGCATGGGGCTCCCCAGCGTCTCTTGTTAAGAGCTGGGCACTCAGGGTTAAGCCACTACAACAGCTTTACGTGCGTCGCCTTGCAAGGAGACCGCGCCGCCCTCGCGCAAGTCGAAATCATCCGGATTGATCTGGCCGCGATTGATGAGAGTGAGCACCAAGCGATCTGCGATGGCGCGAAATTCCTCCTGCAGATCTAGCGCTAGGGCGGCACGGCCGAGGCGTACAGCATGGAGGAAGCCTATCTGCGGATCTAGCCCGGCGGCTTCGATGGCCGAGCGGCAATCGTTCATCCACATGGCGTAGACGAAAGACAGCAGCGCGTTGAAACGGTCACGCGGTGGGCGGCGGGTGCGCCCACTCGTCAGCCAAGGTGCACCGGTCACTGACGGTGAATGCGGATGGCACGATTGCGCTGGAAAACCTGCCGGGTCTGACCCCGGAAGTCATCGAAGGCTTCTGATCCCCCTCAGCGCCGCTTCGCCCAATACCCTGGGCGGCGGCGTTGCGGGGCAACGGCCAGGATGGTGAGAGTTTCCGTGTTGAAGTGGTAGATCAGGGAGTACGGGAATTTCTGCAGCGGCAGTGTGCGCAAGCGCTTGGAGATTGGGGTGCCCACTTCGGGATAGCTGCGCAAGCGTTCGATGCCTGACTCAATCTCGGACATGAATGCGGCCGCAATTCTGGGAGAAGCATGCGTGCGGTAGTAATCCTGCGAATCCTTGAGCTCGGCCAGAGCGGCCGGTTCAATGATGATTTTCATGCGTTCAAACCGGCGCGGAGTTGAACGAGTGCATCTTCGATGGGGATGCCCTGTACCTCGCCGCGCTCCATGGCGTCGAGTCGGCGTTCGGCTTCCGCGATCCACTCGGTGAGGATTTCATCTTCTTCATCAAGGCTAGCAAGCAGCCGTTCGGCAAGATGCACCCGATCCGCTTGCGGTAATTGCATGAGGGTGGCTTCGATGGTTTCAAGACTGGAGGGGGTCATGGAAAACTCCTTGGCTGCTGCGCTTTACCTCGAATCATAGCAGGCACACTCATGCCAGAACTACCCGACCCCATAGTCCTTTCCGCCCTGCAACACTGGCGCTATTGCTCGCGCCAGTGCGCGCTGATCCACCTTGAGCAGGTCTTTTCGGAGAACGTATCTGAGGATCCTTGAAGAACTCAAGCACAGGGACGCGATCACCGCAGCACTCAGTTTTTATTCAGGGATTCGGGCGCACGAAGCGGCGACGCTTCGCCGGGGAAACGAAGAGCAACCTTCTTCTCACAGGAGGTGGTCCCCGGACAGGTTCGCGGGGCTTCCCTACTCATTTGAAACCTACATCGTCACAGGCAAAGGCGGGTTCCCTCAACTCCTTACGAGTTATCTCTACTATCGGCCGGCAGCCTATTTTGGGGAGAACATGTGTCGCAAGCATCTGCGCCCGATGCTTGTACGTACGAGGCGAGATAGTTTTCTCAGTCGCAGACTGCCACTCATCGCAGATAGCCTTAAAGGTGTTCCGCGATTTAGCCTCATCTTCTGCACAGATCCGTTGTATCTCGTTTTCCACATACTGAAGCGGCGGAGTAGAGCGCTCTACCAGCCAACGCGCAGCTCTATGCGCCTGTCGAGCGCTCTCAAGACTGACTTCAGGATATCCACCGATAGTCAGCGTCTGCTCTTTCTCTCCAAGTCGATAGCGATAGCGCCATGTCTTGGAACCTGAGGGGCTGATGAACAGATACATCCCTCCTCCGTCAACCAACTTGATTGGCTTTGCGGAGGCCTTTGCGTTGCGAACCTTCGCTGCGTTGAGCTGACGCGCAGTCGCATCGGCTGACAGAGACTGCGCCGATGCTAGGGACAAAAGGATGGAAAGCGTGTTGTCCATAGGAATGACTGGTGTGGGACACCGCCAAAGTACACCCTCAAGTATACCCTCAACAACCTTGGACGCCCTTAAACGTCGCTAGACGCCAAAAAACTTCATTTCCTATATTTTCAACAACTTACACATACAAAAAGAACTCCATAGGACGTCCTTAAACCTGCATGTTCATGATGTCCTGATAGGCGGAAACGAGTTTGTTCCGTACCTGCACCATTTGCTGGAAGGAAAGGTTGGCTTTCTGCAGATTCACCATCACATCCTGCAGATTTACTTCACTGTTGCCGGCCGAAAAATCCTGCGCCATCTGCTGGGCCGATTGCTGGGCCTGACTGACTTCGGCCATCGCGTTCTGCAGGGCAACGCTGAAGTCCGCACCACCGGCAGCCGTGCTGGCGGATGCCTTGCCGCCAGCAACTTCGCTGGCAGCCTGCATCTGGCCGATCATCTGTTCGATTGCACGAGTGTCCATGTGAAGCTCCGTTCAGTTGAGCTGTTTAAGCAGTTTTTGTGCCCAAATGTTTCGCTGGGTCAAACCAGCCAGCCTCATTGCTCTACCCAGCCTTCATCCCGGTATTGCTGAAGCTTGTAACGCAAGGTCCGTTCCGAAATCCCCAGCTTCTCGACCGCTTTCTTGCGTGAGCCGCCCACCGCCCGCAGCACATCGAGAATATGTTGTTTTTCAAGGTCTTTCATATTGGTCGGGGTCGCCTCGGAAGCGCCTGCCTGCGGCATTGCCGGGGTCTGAAAGTACGGTGCCAGCGCTGCTGCCGGCGACGACGGCAAACCACTGAAGCCTTGCGGAGCATCCAGTGGTGAAGCCTTACCCCAGTCCGGCAGACACAGTTTCACGTCGTCAGCCACGATGGTGTCACCGGAGGCAAGAATCAGGGCTCTTTGAACGGTGTTTTCGAGCTCGCGCACGTTACCGGGCCAGCGCCAGGCGGCAAGAATTTCCGCCGCACTGCCGGCAATTCTTGCCGTTTTGCCGATCCGTTCGCCATGACGGGTGATGAAATGGCGGGCCAGCGGCAGGATGTCGGCCGGGCGATCGCGCAGACTGGGGATCTCCAACGGGAAAACATTCAGGCGGTAGTAGAGATCCTCGCGGAAGCGCCCGGCCTGTACCTCGCGCAGCATGTCACGGTTGCTCGTGGACAACACCCTGATATCCAGCGCCACCGGTTTCTTGCCGCCCACACGCTCTACTTCTCGCTCCTGCAGCACACGCAGCATCTTGGCCTGCAGACCCATAGGCATTTCGGAAATTTCATCAAGCAGGATGGTGCCAGCCTGGGCCTGCTCGAACTTGCCGGCCTGCGAACTCTGGGCGCCTGTGAAACTGCCCTTCTCGTAGCCAAAGAGAGTGGCTTCAAGCAGATTTTCGGGAATCGCTGCGCAGTTGATCGCCACGAAAGGGCCGTTCTTGCGCCGCGAATGCTGGTGCAGGTAACGCGCAAAGACTTCCTTGCCGGTACCGGACTCGCCAGTGAGTAGTACCGAGGCGTCGGTTTCTGCCACGCGGGCTGCCATGGCCAGCACCATCCGGGTCCGCGGATCTTCAGCCACCATATCGTCCTGGCTCGGCGTGACGGTAGCGTAGCGGCGCACGTTCTCCAGCAGCACGCTGGATTCGAACGGCTTCATTAGGAATTCGCAAGCCCCACCGCGCATGGCCGAAACGGCCTTGTCCACATCGCCAAAAGCCGTCATCAGCAGCACCGGCAGTTGCGGATTCACGGCGCGGATGCGGGCCAGCAACTCAAGGCCATCCATCGGATCCATGCGCAAGTCCGAGATAACCAGATTGAAGCGCTCGCGCTCCAGTGCGCCCAGGGCTTCCGGTCCGCTGGCTGCCAGCACCACGCGGTGGCCAGCAGACTCCAGAATCAGGCTGATCGCATCGCGCAGACTGGGATCATCATCCACAACGAGGATGGAGAGGGTTTCAATCATGATGGCTGGGCTCCCGTGAGGGCGGATTCGCTGGATTCGGGGGGATTGGAGGGATTGGCAGGCTGGGCCAGCGGCAGGCGCAGGGTGAATTCACTGCCCGCGCCCAAAGTTGAGCGCAAAGCGATTTCACCGCCATGGGCTCGGGCCACACCCCGCGCGATGGCCAGCCCGAGGCCGGTGCCATCGGCACGGGTGGTGTAGAAAGGCTCGAAGAGGCGCTCCTGCAGATCCGGCGGGATGCCGCGGCCATTGTCTTCCACGCGGAACACCGCTCCGCTCTCTTCGACTTGTGCCGTAAAGCTCACCCTGCCGTCTGCCGTCACGGCTTGCAGGGCGTTTTCGAGCAGATTGATGAGCGCGCCGGAAATTTCCTTGCGGTTGCCAAAGAGCTGTTGCCGTCCGGCCCGGCAATCGGCCTCGAAGGCTATACCGCGGCGTGCGGCAACCGGTTCGATGGTGGCGGCAAGTTCGCCCACCAGCTCGCAGATGGTGAAGGATTCGCGGCCAAGCGCTTCGCCACGCGCGAAGATCAGCATGTCGTGAATCAGTTTTTCGAGATGGCGCAGGCGTTCCAGCGCACGATCAGCCACCTTGGCCCGCGCAGCAGAATCGAGCTCGGTGCTAGCCATATGACCGGTGTAGAGCAAAGCAGCGGCCAGCGGCGTGCGCAGCTGATGGGCCAAACTCGCCACCATCTCGCCCATTGCCGCGAGGCGTTCGCTGCGCGCGCTGTGCATGCGCATCTGCCAGGCTTCGGTCACATCGTGTAGCAGCACGATACGCCCGCCATGCATGTCCAGCGGGCTTTCCGAGAGTGCAATGCGCCGGACTTCGCTGCCATGATTGAGAAAGTATTCGCCGGGCGTATCGGTGGGCTCGAAACGGGCGGCCAGCATGCTCCAGTGGGTGCCGGCGAACACCTGGCCAAGCATGTTCAGAGCCGCACGGTTGACCTGCTCCACTTCCGCCTTGGCATCAAGCAGCACTACGCCGGCCGGCAGGGCAGCCATCAGCTGGGTGAGGCGCTCAGTCAGCGCACTCACTTGCCCCTGCAGACCGTTGTAAGCCTGGGTCAGCTCGCCAGAAGCACGTGCGAAGGCCTGAAAGGCTTCGGCAAGACTGGCAGCGTCCATCGGTGGCGTAGTCGGATTCATGAGCGGTGACGCACTTGGCGGGATGCTCGCCACTGTAGGCCTTGCACAGCCCCGCAGAGCCCCGGATTAACCGGCAAAAACTGCCGTTTATTACCCGCTGCCGCTTGCCGACCCCGGCGCAGAATGCGCTCGTGAAAAAGGCCACTGACAAGTGGTCAATAAGGCTGCTGCAAAGTAGCCGTAACGGAGCGCGATACATGGCCGAAGAAGCATTGCCAAACCCGCCGACTACGCCGCTGCAGGCGATCATGGACAATTTTGCCCGCCTCACGCCGCGCCAGAAAATGGCCGGTGCGGCGGCACTTGCGTTCGCGGTGGCACTGCTGGTGGGGGTCTGGCTGTGGAGCCAGGAGCCGCCCTACTCGGTGCTGTTCTCGGGCGTGGAAGAGAAGGATGGCGGCGCCATCATCACCGCGCTGCAGCAGCAGAACGTGCCCTATCGCGTCGAAAACGGCGGTGCCACGATCATGGTGCCGGGGGCCCGCGCCAACGAGCTGCGCCTCGCGCTCGCCGCCCAGGGTTTGCCACGCGGTGGCTCGGTCGGTTTCGAATTACTGGAAACCCAGAAGCTGGGACTCTCCCAATTTCACGAACAGGTTAACTATCAGCGCGCTCTAGAAGGTGAGCTCGCCCGCACCATCCAGTCAATCGGCGCAGTGGCCGGGGCACGCGTGCATCTGGCAATCCCCAAGCAAACAGCCTTTCTGCGCAACGAACAGAAGCCCACGGCCTCGATCGTGGTGAATTTGCGCCCCGGTCGCCGCCTGGATGCGGCGCAGGTGGCCGGGATCGTGCACCTGGTGTCCTCCAGCGTGCCGGAGCTGGCCGCCAATCAGGTCAGCGTGATCGACCAGAACGGCAACCTGCTGGCCCGCCAACGCAAACAGGATGGCGTAGCGCTCGACGACACCCAGCTCGAATACGTGCGCAACGTTGAAGAGAGCTACATCACGCGCATCCAGAAAATCCTCGATCCGGTACTGGGGGCGGGCAACTTCCGCGCTCAGGTGATGGCCGATGTGGATTTCGACGCCGCCGAGCAGACCTCTGAAACCTACAAGCCCAATCCCAGCCCCGATACGGCGGTACGCAGCCAGCAGACGGCCGAAAATATCTCCAATCAGCCGGGGCCAATCGGCGTGCCGGGCGCGCTCTCTAACCAGCCACCCGTGCCCGCCACCGCACCGATCACCACGCCGGCCGTGCCCGGCCAAGCCGCACAGTCCGGCCCGCAGGCGGTGCCGCTGAACACCAACAAGACCGCCACCATCAATTACGAAGTGGACAAGACCGTCGCCCACGTGCGACGTGCGGTCGGCCAGGTTCGTCGCCTGTCGGTGGCACTGGTGGTCAACAACAAGGCCGAGAAGGACGCCAAGGGCAATGTAAAGACAGCCCCGCTCAGCGAGGCAGAAGTCCGCAAGATCAATGATCTGGTGCGCGAAGCCGTTGGCTACGTCGAAAAACGGGGTGACACGATCAATGTCACCAACACCGCGTTCACTGATCCGGCACGGGAAGAGGTCGCCGCACTGCCGATCTACCAGGATCCGCAGGCCATCAACCTTGCCAAGGAACTGGCGCGCTGGCTGGTACTGCTGCTGGTGATCCTGCTGGTCTATAAAAAGGTCATCCAGCCGCTGATGCGCACCTTTGCGCCGCCCGAACCGGAGCCTGCGATTGGCGCCGAGGCGGAAGGCGCGATTGCAGCCTACAACGCCCAGGCGGAGGGTGGCGAAGAAGGCGCCCTAGGCACGGACGATGACATCCCGCCGGAAGTGCTGGAACTGGAACTCGCCAAGATGAGTTTCGAGAAGAAGCTGGCGCGTGCGCGCGAAGTGGCGGCCAAGGATCCGAAGATGGTCGCCCAGTTGATCAAGGAATGGATGGGAGGAGGCGCAAGTGGCGAAGGACGCTAACGACGGGCTGGAAAAGAGCGCCCTGCTGCTGCTCACCCTGGGGGGCGATGAGGCCGCGGAAATTCTCAAGCATCTGTCGCCGCGCGAGGTGCAGAAGCTCGGCGCCGGCATGGCCAAGATGACGCCGCAGCCGCGCGAACGCGTTGAGAAGCTGATCGAGGAATTGCAACTGCATGCAGCACGCGGCTCGCACATCGAGCCGGACGAGGAAGTGATCCGCGTCATGCTGACCAAGGCGCTTGGTGACGAACGCGCCGCCAATTTGATCTCGCGCGTGCTGCAAGGTTCGGACACTGCGGGCATCGAATCCCTCAAGTGGATGGATGCCGCCACCGCCGCCGATCTGATCAAGAACGAGCACTCGCAGATCATTGCCACCATCCTGGTGCACCTGGAGTACGACCACGCCGGTGAAATCCTGCGCCACTTCACCGAACGCCTGCGCAACGATGTGCTGTTGCGTATCGCCACTTTGGATGGCGTGCAGCCGGCTGCGCTCAAGGAACTCAACGAAGCGCTCACCCGCGTGCTCTCAGGCTCTGGCACCAGCCTCAAGAAAGCCTCTATGGGCGGCACCCGCCATGCGGCAGATATTCTCAACTTCGTGGGTGCAGCGGCTGAAACCGCGATTCTCGACAACGTGCGCGAATACGACCCGGATCTCGCCCAGCGCATCCTCGACGAGATGTTCGTATTCGAAAACCTGATGGATTGCGACGACCGCGGCATCCAGACCATCCTGCGCGAAGTGCAGGGCGACCAACTGGTCATCGCGCTCAAGGGCGCCAACCCCGAAATGCGCGAGAAGATTTTCAAGAACATGTCCAGCCGCGCGGCCGAAATGCTTCGCGAAGATCTGGAATCGCGCGGGCCGGTGCGCCTGTCGGAAGTGGAAACGGCGCAGAAGGAAATCCTCAAGACCGCCAGACGCCTGTCCGAAGAAGGCCAGATCATGCTCGGCGGCAAGGGAGGCGACGATGCCTTCGTCTGAGCCCTCAAGCAAATGGCTCCCACAGGGGGCGCGATAGATGGCCGAAGTCATCCCACGCAGCCAGGCTTCCAGCGCCTATCAGCGCCTGGCCTTCGATCAGTTCGACGCTCCGCCGCCCGCACCAGAGCAGCCCCCCGTCGTGGAAGCAGCCGCGCCCGGCGGCCCCTTGGAAATTGCTCCGGGAGTGCAGCTGCCCACGCTGGAAGACATCGAACGCATCGTGCAGGAAGCCCAGCGCGAGGGCTACGCCGCCGGTTATGAAGAAGGCAGTGCACGCGGGCGCATGGAGGCGGCCGAACTGCATCAACTGGTGCAGTCTTTCGACGAAGCACTGGGCCAGGTGGACCAGGAGGTCGCCGAAGAGCTCCAGGCGCTGGCCATCGAGATCGCCCGCCAGGTGGTGCGTGACAGCATTGCCGCCAAGCCCGAGAGCGTGCTCGAAGTGGTACGCGAAGCAATGCAGAACCTGCCCCAGCAAAGCGCCACGATCCGCGTCAATCCGGAAGACGTGCAACTGATGCGCCGCTACGTCGGCGAGCATTACGAAGACTTGGCCCACCGCGTCGCCGAGGACGATTCGGTCGCACGCGGCGGCTGCATCATCGAATCCTCCGGTGGCCAGATCGATGCCCAGTTGCAGACCCGCTGGCGCCGCATCGTCGAGAACTTCAGCCGCAATGCCGCAGCCTTGGACGAGGAGTAAGGCCGCATGAGCTCGCGCGAGCATTTCGCTCCGGTCTGGAAAGGCTTTCTCGGCGATTGCCGCAAGCTCACCCGCGCCACCCCGCCCTTCCAGGTCCTCGGGCGGCTCACCCGCATCAACGGCATGGTGATGGAAGCCGCTGGCCTCAAACTGCCCCTGGGTTCGGGCTGCCGCGTGATGGTTCCGGGTGGTGGCACGGTAGAGGCCGAGGTCGTCGGCTTCAACGGTGACAAGCTCTACATGATGCCCACCGACGACGTGATCGGCCTCGCGCCTGGCGCACCAGTCATGCCCAACGAGCCCGTGCAGCCCACGCCGACGGCCAGCGAGCGGGTAGAGCCGCGCCGCCGTGCCTCAGACCGCGCCAAACACCTGCCGGTGGGAGACGAGATGCTCGGCCGGGTGGTGGATGGCGCCGGCCGGCCACTCGATTCATTGGGCCCCTTGCTGACCACCCAGACCCGCTCGCTGCAAAGCCGCCCGATCAACCCGCTGGCGCGAGCCTCCATCACCAACAGCCTGGATGTCGGCATTCGCGCCATCAATGCACTCATGACCGTCGGCCGCGGCCAGCGCGTGGGGCTCTTCGCCGGCTCGGGCGTAGGCAAGTCGGTGCTGATCGGGATGATGGCGCGCTACACCTCGGCCGACGTAGTCGTGGTCGGCCTGATCGGCGAGCGCGGCCGCGAGGTAAAAGAGTTCATCGAGCAGAACCTCGGCGCCTACGGCCTGGCGCGTTCGGTGGTCGTAGCGGCCCCCGCCGACACCAGCCCGCTGATGCGCCTGCAGGGCGCCGCCTACGCCACCACCATTGCCGAGCACTTCCGCGATCAGGGTAAGCAAGTGCTGCTGATCATGGATTCACTCACCCGGTATGCCATGGCCCAGCGCGAAATTGCCCTGGCCATCGGCGAACCGCCGGTTACGCGTGGCTATCCACCCTCGGTCTTCGCACGCCTGCCAGCACTGGTGGAGCGTGCCGGCAACGGGCCGGATGGCGGCGGCTCGATCACTGCCTTCTACACCGTGTTGGCCGAAGGCGACGACCAGCAAGATCCGATCGCCGACTCGGCACGCGCGATTCTGGACGGCCACTTTGTGCTCTCGCGCAACCTCGCCGATCAGGGCCACTACCCGGCACTAGATATCGAGCAATCCATCTCACGCGCCATGCACGGCCTGATCCGGCCCAGCCACTTCGATCTCGTGCGGCGTTTCAAGCAGCTATTCTCAAGATACCAGCGCTCGCGCGACCTGATCGCGGTGGGCGCCTACCAGCCCGGCGGCGACCCGCTGCTCGACGAGGCCGTACGCATATATCCGGAACTCGAGCGCTTTCTGCAGCAGGCCATTGAAGAACGTGCCGATTACGAGCAGAGCCTTGAGCAACTGCACAGGCTCTTCGGTTTGACGATGTAAGGCTGTACCCATGACGCACAAAAGTCCGCTCAAGACCTTGCAGGATCTGGCCCACACCCGGGTTGACGAAGCCACCCGCCGGCTCGGCGAGCTGATTTCCAGCGAGCAGGCCTGTGAATCCAAGCTGGGCATGTTGCTGCAGTACCGCAGCGAGTACTACGCAAAGTTCGCCCAGATGTCGCGTAACGGCCTGGACCTCTCCGCCCTGCGCAATTTCAGCGCCTTCCTTGGAAAACTCGACGACGCCATCCGCGCTCAGCAGGCGATGGTCGACAACTCCCGCGATGCCACCGTTAAAGGTCAGGAAAAGTGGGCCTCCGAACACTCCCGCGCGAAAGCTTTCGACACCCTCAGCCAGCGCCAGCACCTGCAGGAAATGCAGCGCCAGAACAAGCAGGAACAACGCCTCAGCGACGAGCATGCGATCAAGCACTACCGCCGCCAACAGGATGAAGGCGGTAGCTGAAGAACCTCATGCCTGCCGCCGGGGTCCTTAATCGACACTTGGCACAGCCCTTGCAGAGATGAGCACACAGCACCGCACATCGAGGTAACAGGCCATGGCCGCCAACACCGTTTCCGCACTTGCCGCAATCGCCCCGGTCGCCCCACGCAATGGCGCCCCACAGGGCAGTTCGGCACAAACCGGGCAGCCGGACCAGCCGAGCTTCTCCCAGGTTCTCAAGTCACGCACCCAGGCCGCCGAGAAGGCCTCAAAGCCCACCGAAAGCAAACCCTCCAGCAAAGCAGAAGGCTTGCCGGACAAGGCTTCCACCCAGGCTTCGGGCAAGCCGGAGGAGACGGCCGAAGACAGCACCAGCCCCCTGCCCGGCGATGCAGCCAAGCTGGCGCTGCTGCTAGGAGACGCTCATGCAACGCAGGCCGAGTCCGACTCGGACGAGATCGGTACGGAGGACGAAACCCTGGCCACCGATCCGTCCCTGGCCCTGCTCAGCGATCAGCCTGCTGCGGCCATCCCCCTGCAGGATCCGGCAAGCGCAGCGGCAGCCCTTGCTGCGGCAGCGGCAAACCTTGCCGGCCAAGGCGCCGCCCAAAGCGGCCCGAATGGCTCGACGCTCGGCTCAGAAGAGAGCAGAAAAGGGCTCGCAGACACTACTGGTGTTACCGACACGCGGCGGGGTGCGGAAGGTAAGGACCTGCCCGCAGGCGCCGGCATCAGCGAACGAGCCACCGCAAATAACGTGGAGTTCAATCCTGCGGCAACAGCTGCCCGCGCTTCCGACCAGGGCAGCGACCGTAGCAACAGCTTCGCCAGCGAGCTGACGCTGGCTCAGAACCAGGCCACTCAAGCCAGCCAGTCAAGCCAGACCCATCCGGGCCTGCAACCAGCACGCTCGAACGAGGTAGTGCCGCGCCACGAAGTCAGCACCCCGGTCGCGACGCGCGGCTGGGCTGATGAAGTGGGCCAGAAGATCAGCTGGGTCGCCACCCAGGACAAGGGCCGCGCTGAGCTCGTGCTGAACCCGCCGCAGATGGGGCGTATCGAGGTTTCGATCAATCTCAATGGCGATCAGGCCAGCGCCAGCTTCGTGGCCGCTAGCCCGATCGCCCGCGAAGCCCTTCAGGACGCCCTGCCCCGCCTGCGCGAAGTGCTCGCCGATGCCGGTATCCAGCTCGGCCAGGCCAACGTGAATGCCGGCAACAGCGGCCAGCAGACTCAGGGCGACACACCCAGCCAGCGCAGCACTGGCGGAAGCTACGGCCAGCGCGATACCACCAGTCTGGAGCCGCTGGTGGCGGCCAGCCACGCGAGCTGGGCCCGCAGTGGTAGCGGAATGATCGACACCTTCGCCTGAGGGAATCATGAGTTTTCTGGCAATACCCTTCATAAAGGGCCGCCAACGTCCGTTATTCAAGGCTTGAGGGCCTGACACCAGGCAGCACAATCTCAGAACTGGACGAGGACAAGCAATCATGGCAACCAGCAAGGAAGCCCCGAAGAAAGACGATGCAACAGACGGTGAGGCTGCGCCCCCCAAGAAGAGCAAGAAACTGCTCATCCTGATCGTGGTGGCCGTACTGGTACTCGGGTTGATTGGTGGTGGCGCATTCATGTTGCTGGGCAAGAAAAAGGCGGCGGCTGACGGCGAGGAAGAAGCCGCCGCAGAGAGCTCTCATGCCGAACACCAGTGGCCCGCTTACGACCCCAAGAAGCCCCCGGTCTTCATGCCGCTGGAGCCCTTTACGGTGAATCTGCAGCCCGAGAACGGCGAGCAGTTCCTGCAGGTCGTTGCCTCTGTGCGAGTCATCGATGCGCATGTGGGTGATACGGTCAAATCCTTCATGCCGCAGATCCGCCACGAAATCCTCTCGCTGCTTTCGGGCAAGAAAGCCTCCGAAATTACCACTCCGGATGGACGCGAAGAGCTGGCACTGGAGATGAAGGACATCATGAACGAAGTGCTCGGCTGGGAGCCGCCGCCGAAAAAGAAGGGCAAAAAGAAGAAGGGGGCCGAGGAGGAAGAGGTCGGCCCGGTCGTATCCGTGTTCTTCACCCAGTTCATCGTGCAGTAAAGATCCCGCAGAAAGCATAGAGGCGCCAGATGGGCCAGGACTTTCTCTCTCAGGAAGAGGTAGACGCGCTACTCAAGGGCGTCACCGGTGAAGTCGACGAGCCGGAGCACGGCGGCGAAGACGGCGCTGGCATACGCTCGTACAACCTCGCCACCCAGGAGCGCATCGTGCGCGGGCGCATGCCCACGCTCGAGCTGATCCATGAACGCTACGCGCGCTACCTGCGCATCGGCATATTCAACTACATGCACCGCAACGCGGAAGTCTCGGTAGGGCCGATCCGGGTGCAGAAGTACAGCGAGTTCGTCCGCAACCTTGTCGTCCCCACCAATCTGAACCTGGTGATGGCCAAGCCGCTACGCGGCACCGGCCTGGTGGTTTTCGATCCGAACCTGGTGTTCCTCGTCGTCGACAACATGTTCGGCGGCGACGGCCGCTTTCACTCCCGGGTCGAAGGGCGTGATTTCACCGCCACAGAACAGCGCATCATCCAGGGATTACTGCGCGTCGTATTTGCCGAGTACGAACGCGCTTGGTCACCGGTATTCCAAATCCAGTTCGAATACATTCGCAGCGAAATGAATTCGCAGTTCGCCAACATCGCCACGCCCAGCGAAATCGTCGTTGCCACCACGTTCACGCTGGAGTTCGGCGGTGCTCAAGCCGACATGCACATCTGCTTCCCGTATTCAATGATCGAGCCGATCCGCGACATCCTCTACAGCTCGATGCAGTCCGATCACATCACCCAGGACAAGCGCTGGGTCAGCCTCATGTCCAAGCAGATCAATGGCGTGGATGTGAAGCTCGTCGCCGATCTGGGCACCACCAAGGTGAGCCTGCGCGATCTCGTCAATTTCAAGGTGGGCGATATCGTTCCGCTGGAGATCCCGGAAAACATCGAGGCCCACGTCGATGGCGTCAAGGTACTCGAATGCAAATACGGCGTGCAGGGTGGCCACTACGCCCTGCGGGTGGAGAAATTCATCCGCCCGGAAGACACCGAAATCAACCTGATCGCCACAAAGCTGGGCGTGCAAGGAGAAGACAGCCATGGCTGAAGAAGACAGCAACACCGCCGAAGAGCAGATCAGTGAAGACGACTGGGCTGCGGCCATGCAGGAGCAGGCCGATGTCGACGCCGTAGCCGCCTCCAAGGAGGCCGCAGCGCTGGCTCAGCCGGTCGCCTTTCAGAACTTCGATGGCGGCGCCAAGCCCGGCAGCATGAACGACTACGAGCTGATCCTGGACATTCCGGTGCAGCTTACCGTCGAACTCGGCCGTACCCGCATCTCGATCCGCAATCTCCTCCAACTGGCCCACGGCTCGGTGGTAGAGCTAGATGCGCTGGCCGGCGAGCCAATGGATGTGCTGGTCAATGGCACCCTCATCGCCCAAGGCGAAGTGGTAGTCGTGAATGACAAGTTCGGCATTCGTCTCACCGACATCATCACACCCTCAGAGCGCGTGCGAAAACTCCGCACCTGATGACCCGCAGTCAGCGCTCCCCATGAAAACGCCCCTATCCGGGGCGTTTTCATTGCTCCACCACACAGTCCAAAACACCACTAACTGCGCGGCGACACGAAGCGCTTCACAACTTCCTGCAGATCGGCCGGCAACACGACCATCTTGGCGTTGTCGGACGCAGCCAGCTTTTCGATAGCGCTGATGTACTTCTCGCCGAGGATAAACATCATCGGTGTGCTGTGCGTGCCAATAGCCTCGGTCACCCGGCGAATGGCCTCGGCCGAGGAGGTCGCCAGCGCCACCTGCGCATTGGCATCGCGCTTGGACGACTCGAGGCGCGCCTCAGCTTCCAGGATCGCGGCCTGCTTGCTCCCCTCGGCACGCGTCACCACCGCCTTGCGCTCACGCTCGGCGGCAGCCTGCAACTCCATCGCACGCTGCATGGACTCAGAGGGTTTGATGTCCTGAATCTCCACCGTCTTGATGCTGATCCCCCAGTCAAGGGCCTCATCCGCGATGCTCTCGCGCAGACGGGCCTTGATCTTGTCGCGGGAGGACAGCGCCTCATCCAGCTCCATCTCGCCGATGATAGAGCGCAGGGTCGTCATCACCAGATTGCGGATCGCTTCCGAAAAGTTCGACACTCCATACACAGCACGCACCGGATCGGTGACCTTGATGAAAGCAATCGCATTGGTAAGGATCACCGCATTGTCACGCGTGATCACCTCCTGCTCCTGCACATCGAGAATGATGTCCTTGGTAGTGACCTTGTAGGCCACCGCATCCAGATAAGGAATCAGGATGCTAAGGCCAGGCTTGATGGTGGTCAGATACTTGCCCAAGCGCTCGACGATCCATTCATCGCCTTGCGGCACGATGCGCACGCCCTTGGCGATCGTCACAATCACGAACACCAGCAGGGCTACAACAACAAACAAGCCTTCCATGCTCAGCTCCTACCCACGATGAAGTGGCCATCATAACGCGCTGCCACAATGACATCGCTACCCGCCCTTGAAGGGGGCGTCCCCCCATCAGGAATTCAAGCTCCTCCCTGCTACGCCGGTAATCCTCCTACAGATGGCCGCATCAACAAGGGCCACAGGAGAAACGCATGAAAATCACACACAGCGACTTTCAGACGGAAGGAACAGCACTCGCCTGGCAGCGCACCCGCCAGGAGAGCAGCTTCACATTCAAGCTCGAGAGCCTCTCTAGCCGCCCGCCTCAGACCCAGGCAGAGCTGTCGTCGCAAGGTCTGGCAGTGCAACAAGCCGAAGCGGCTTCCGAGGAGGGCGAGCCGTCCATGGACAGCCGCCTCAAACTGCTCATCGCGGTCATTGAAGCCATCACCGGACGCAAGATCGAACTCTTCGACCCGGGCAGCCTGGACGCCACAAGCAGCGATACCTCGAGCTCGCCAGGCACGCCAGCCCCCGCTGCAACATCAGCCACAGAACCACAGTGGTCTGTACGCATCGAAGCCCGTCAGGTCCATGAAGAGTTTGAATTCGCGGCCTTCAGCGCCAGCGGAGAAGTGAGCACGGCGGACGGCCGCCGCATCAACTTTTCGCTCGACCTCGCGATGCAGCGCTATGAGCGGCAGGAAAGCTCCCTGCTGATCGAAGCCGGCAACACGCCCAAAGCGACCGATCCGCTGGTCCTGAATCTGGCTACAGACCAGGTACGCCTGCAAGCTGGTGCCTGGTCCTTCGATCTCAATATGGATGGGGAAAAGGAAAAGCTGGCCGGGCTCGGTGCTGGGAGCGCCTGGCTCGCACTGGACCGCAACGGCAACGGGAAGATCGACGACGGCAGCGAGCTCTTCGGCCCAAGTTCAGGCAATGGCTTCAGCGAACTGGCCGAACTGGATGAGGATGGCAATGGCTGGATCGACGAAGCAGACTCAAGCTTCGCAGCCCTCAGCGTGTGGCGCCCCGATACCGGCTCACAAAGCCTGGCAAAAGCTGGCGTCGGCGCTATAGCACTGGAACACCGCCAAACGCCCTTCAGTATCAAGGATCAGGGAGAAACACTGGGAATGGTGCGCAGCAGCGGCATCTTCCTCACCGAAGCAGGTGAAGCGCGCGGGATCCAGCAAGTAGATCTGGTGGTCTGAGAGGGCAATTGGCCCTCGCGAGGCAGCTCAGCAAGCGCTGAACGACTCTCGAGGCAGCTACTGAACCGGATGCAGATCCACTGCGGGATCAGTCATCCACCAGTGTCAGCTCCATGCTGGAACTGGTGACATTAACAGCACGCAGGGCCGGAGCGCCCTGCTCTGCCAAGCGCGCATCGGCCCGTGCCATACGCTGCACAACAGTGGTCATGAGACGCTCACGGAAGTGCTCGAGACACTCTTCAGAGGTCAAGGCCAGTGCGGCCGGAGTGATTTCGAGATAGCGCACGAAATTCTTGCTCACCACGGAGCACACCTGGCGGTGGTTGATACTGTCCAGATACGCCGTTTCACCAAAGCAATCGCCCGGGCCAATAACGGACACCGCCTTGCCATTGATCGAAAGCTCCACCTCACCCTCGAGCAGGATGCCAAAGCGCTGATCCGTAGTGCCTTCGCGCACAATCTGGGTCATCGGCTCCGCCAGACGCCAAGCCGAAAACCGCACGATTTCCCAAATCTCTATGTCGTCAAACTCGGTAAAGAACGCCAGCCGACGAATCTGGGCGAAACGCGAGCCATCCGGAACGACATCGCTTTCATCGTAAATTTTGAACTGAATCCCGGAGAGATCTTTGGCGAACTCCGCACCATTCTTGTAGCGCGAGTACAGATCCTTCTCCAGTGACTTGCGGATCACCGTATCCATGGCTTCCGGCACATCCGGGTTCAGCGCGCTGGCCGAGGGAGGATCAGTATTGATGATCTTGTAGACCAGCTGTGCCGGGTTCTTGGCCCGGAATGGCAAGCGCCCGGTGAGCATGTGGAAGAGCACCACGCCCAGCGAGTAAAGGTCGGTCTTCTGATTGAGGGGGTAGTTCTTGATCTGCTCGGGTGACATGTAGGCCGGCGATCCCACCCCCATGATGAAGGTCGAATCCTCGGCACTCTTCTTGTTCACGTTCATCGCCAGACCGAAGTCGGTGATCTTCACGTTATCCGTGCTGTCGACCAGGATGTTTGCCGGCTTGATGTCGCGGTGCACGATGCCCTGGCGGTAGGCGTAATCGAGCGCCATGGCGACCTTGAAAATGATGCTGGTGGTGCGATGCACCGGCAGCATCTTTTCGTAGCTGCAGAAATCTTCCAGCGAACCGCCGGGAAAATACTCCATCACAACGTAGGCTTCATCCTTCTCGATCACCGCCTCGTAGATCTTGATGATGTTCGGATGATCCAGACGCCGCGCCACCGAGCCCTCGGCACGCAAGAGCTTGAGCAGGCGTCGGTTCCACTTGGCCTCATCCTTGGCCTTGTCGCGGAAGGAGATGTATTTGAGGGCCACGGGCTCCGGGTAATACGGATTTTCGGCGAGATAAACGACGGCCGTCGCCCCCCGCCCGATCTCGCGGATGATCTTGTATTTCCCGACGCGTTCCGGCATATCCGCCATGACTTACCCTGCCCCCTGCCGGTCACACTCCGGCCCAGATGGGAGTGTGACAAAGATCATAAAAAAAAAGAAGGAAAGCGCTTGAAAAACAGCGTCAATACCCCATCTGAGCCTCTGGATTCAATTCAGGAGCACGTTTGATGTCGCAAAATCAGGATAGTCTCGAGCAGGGACTGGAACCGGCAAGCAGCCCGCAAGACCCCCAAAACGCTGACGACGGTCAGGCCCAGGCAAACATTGACACCTTGCCGAGCATCGAAGAGCAGTTGCGCCAGACCGAATTGCTGGCTGCTGAACACCATGATGCCTGGCTGCGCGCCAAGGCCGAAACCGAAAACGTGCGCCGCCGTGCTCAGGAAGACATCAGCAAAGCCGCAAAGTTCGCCATCGAGAAGTTCGCCAATGAACTGCTGGTGGTGAAAGACAGCCTGGAGCAGACCCTTGCTGTCGAGGGTGCCAGTCTGGAGTCTATCCGCGAAGGTGCTGATCTGACCCTCAAGAACCTCGCCAAGGCCTTCGAGAAGAGCGGCCTGCAGGACATCAATCCGCTCGGCGAGAAGTTCGACCCGCACAAGCATCAGGCCATCTCCGCCGTCCCCTCGGATCAGCCGGCGAACACCGTCGTGCAAGTGTTCCAAAAGGGGTACGCACTGGAAGGCCGTGTGCTGCGCCCGGCGCTGGTCGCTGTCGCCCAATCGGCTTGAAATTCAGGGGCATGCCCCCACTTCAGTAACAGGAATGAATGCGAAGCGCGCACCCGCGCTTCCCGGAAAGACATCAAGGAGCTTTGAACATGGCAAAAATCATTGGTATTGACCTCGGCACCACCAACAGCTGCGTGGCCATCATGGAAGGCGGCCAGCCCAAGGTGATCGAAAACTCGGAAGGTGCGCGCACCACGCCGTCCATCGTGGCTTACATGGAAGAAGGCGAAGTTCTGTGCGGCGCACCCGCCAAGCGTCAGGCCGTGACCAACGCCAAGAACACGCTCTATGCCGTCAAGCGCCTGATCGGCCGCCGCTTCGAAGAGAAGGAAGTGCAGAAGGACATCCACATGATGCCCTACGCCATCGTCAAGGCAGACAACGGCGACGCCTGGGTGGAAGTGCGCGGCAAGAAGATGGCCCCGCCGCAAATCTCCGCTGACGTGCTGCGCAAGATGAAGAAGACCGCTGAAGACTACCTCGGCGAAGAAGTCACCGAAGCCGTGATCACCGTGCCGGCCTACTTCAACGACAGCCAGCGCCAAGCCACCAAGGATGCCGGCCGCATCGCCGGTCTGGATGTAAAGCGCATCATCAACGAGCCGACCGCTGCTGCGCTGGCTTTCGGTCTGGACAAGGTAGGCAAGAAAGACCAGAAGATCGCCGTGTTCGATTTGGGCGGCGGCACCTTCGATATCTCGATCATCGAAATCGCCGACGTGGATGGCGACAAGCAATTCGAAGTGCTCGCTACCAATGGCGACACCTTCCTTGGTGGCGAAGACTTCGACCAGCGCCTGATCGATTTCATCGTGGCCGAGTTCAAGACCATCAACGGCATCGACCTCTCGAAGGACGCTATCGCCCTGCAACGCATCAAGGCAGCTGCCGAGCGCGCCAAGATCGAGCTGTCGTCCAGCCAGCAGACCGAAATCAACGAGCCCTACATCACCATGGCCAACGGCGCGCCCGCCCACTTGACCATGAAAATCACCCGCGCCAAGTTCGAGTCGCTGGTCGAAGAGCTGGTGAACAACACCATCGAGCCTTGCCGCAAGGCGCTGAAGGACGCCGGCCTGTCCATCACTGACATCGACGACGTGATCCTCGTCGGCGGCCAAACCCGCATGCCCAAGGTGCAGGAAAAGGTCAAAGAGTTCTTCGGCAAGGAAGCCCGCAAGGACGTGAACCCGGACGAAGCCGTGGCCGTCGGCGCCGCAATTCAGGGTGGCGTGCTCAAGGGTGACGTGAAGGACGTGCTGCTGCTGGACGTCTCCCCGCTGTCCCTGGGTATCGAAACCCTGGGTGGCGTGATGACCGCCATGATCAAGCGCAACACCACCATTCCGACCAAGCACGCACAGGTCTTCTCGACCGCTGACGACAACCAGCCCGCCGTGACCATCAAGGTCTATCAAGGTGAGCGCGAAATGGCCGCCGGCAACAAGCTGCTCGGCGAATTCAATTTGGAAGGAATTGCGCCCGCCCCGCGCGGCATGCCGCAGATCGAAGTGACCTTCGACATCGACGCCAACGGCATCCTGCACGTGAAGGCCGCCGACAAGGCCACCGGTAAGGAAAACAAGATCACCATCAAGGCCAACTCCGGCCTGTCGGAAGACGAAATCCAGAAGATGGTGAACGATGCTGCTGCGCACGCTGAAGAAGACAAGCGTCAGCATGAGCTGGTGGAAGCCCGCAATCAGTGCGATGGCTTGATCCACACCACCAAGAAGGCGCTCAGCGAGCACGGCGACAAGGTTTCTGCTGAAGAGAAGGGCAAGATCGAAGCGGCTCTAAAGGAAGCGGAAGACGCCATCAAGAGCGACGACAAGGCCGAAATCGAAGCCAAGGCACAAGCCCTGGCAACGGTCAGCCAGAAGCTCGGCGAAGCTATGTACGCCCAGCAGCAAGCCGCTGAAGGCGCGGCCGCAGGCGGCGCTCAGGCTGAAGCCAAGCCGGCAGACGACAACGTAGTGGATGCGGAATTCACTGAAGTCAAAGACAAGAAGTAATTCCACTCACCGCAGAGGCGCCTGGAGCGCAAAGAGCCACGCCGCAGTGCAGACGCTCTTTGCGCTCTTGCCTTGAGGAAGACCCATGGCAAAAAGAGATTATTACGAAGTGCTGGGCGTTGCCCGCGACGCTTCGGACGACGACATCAAGAAGGCCTATCGCAAGCTGGCCATGAAACACCATCCAGACCGCAATCCGGATGACAAGGGCGCGGAAGAGAAATTCAAGGAGGCCAAAGAAGCCTACGAGATGCTCTCGGACAGCCAGAAACGCGGCGCTTACGATCGTTACGGCCATGCCGGCGTGGATCAGTCCGCCGGCCATGGCGGCTTCGGCGGCGGCGGGCAGGACTTCGGCGATGCCTTCGGTGGCATCTTCGACGAGATTTTCGGGGGTGGCCGCGGTGGCGGCGGCGGCGCACGCGTCTATCGCGGCGGTGACCTACGCTACAACCTTGAGGTATCGCTCGAAGAAGCTGCACGCGGTGTCGAAAAGACGATCCGCATTCCGGTTCAGGAAGAATGTGGCACCTGCAAGGGCTCCGGCGCTAAGCCCGGCACCCAGCCCAAGACCTGCGGCACCTGTGGCGGCGCAGGCCAGGTCCGCATGCAGCAAGGCTTCTTCTCGATCCAGCAGACCTGTCCGAAGTGTCACGGCTCCGGCCGCGTCATCACCGATCCGTGTGGTGACTGCCACGGCGCGGGTCGCGTGAAGAAACAGAAGACCCTGGAAGTGAAGATCCCGGCCGGCATCGACTCCGGCATGCGTCTGCGCCACGCCGGCTTCGGCGAACCCGGCGTAAATGGGGGGCCTCCGGGCGATCTGTTCGTCGAGATCCATATCAAGCAGCACGCAGTCTTCGAGCGTGACGGGGATGATCTGCATTGCGAGATGCCGATCAGCTTCGTGACCGCTGCGATTGGTGGCGAAATAGAAATCCCGACCCTCGATGGCGCTGCCGCGATCAAGATCCCGGCCGAGACCCAGACCGGAAAAGTCTTTCGCCTGCGCGGCAAGGGCATCAAGAATGTGCGCAGCGGCTACCATGGCGACTTGCACTGCCATGTGGTGATCGAGACGCCGGTCAAACTCAACGAACGTCAAAAAGAACTGCTGCGCGAGTTCGAGTCCATCTGCAAAGATGGCGGAGACAGCCACAATCCGCGTGCCAAATCCTGGATGGACAAGGTCAAGGACTTCTTTGCCGACTGAAGAAGGCTGCAAACTCAGAAAGAACCCGCTCCGGCGGGTTTTTTCTTGTGCAGCGCCGTATCATTACAAGGCTTCGTTTCATTGGCGCACAAATGCCTGCCCTGCCCCCACGCCTCCACCAGTTCTGCCGCACCCTGCTGCAGATCGGCCTGCTGATCCTGATCTGGCTCGCCGCCGTCGAACTCTCAAGCAACTGGCTGCACGGCCTGCCACCTACCGTTACCGGCATCGCACTGGCCCTGGTCCTGCTCGGACTGGGCCTCTTGCGTCGCGAATGGTTGGCAGACGGTGCAGGCTGGCTGCTGCGGGAAATGCTGCTGTTTTTCATCCCGGTGGTAATCGCCGTGCTGCAATACGGCGAAGTGCTACAGGGGCGCTTCGTTGCGATCGGTCTGGTCATCGTCGGCAGCACAGCCTGCGTCATGCTCTCCACGGCATTGGCCGTCGATCTCGTTTGGAAGCTTGAAGCGCGCTGGCGCAAACATGGAGAAGACGCATGACGCTACTGCATGGTCTCTTCTGGCTCGCACTAACCGTTCTGCTATACACCGCAGCGCGCGGCCTGCATCGCCGCATAGCCCACCCGCTGCTCTCACCACTGATTGTGGTACCAGCCATCCTGATCGCCATCCTGCTCCTGGCCCGCGTGCCTTACGCCGCATACAACGCACAGAGCCACTGGCTCTCTGCCATGCTGGGGCCGGCGACAGTCGCCTTTGCAATCCCGATCTTCGAATACCGGTCAGTCATTCGTCGCCACTGGCTTCCCCTGATCGTTGGCGTAGTGGTCGGCATGACGGTCGCGGTACTGAGCACCGCCTGGTTCAGCCATCTGATGGGCCTACCGGATCTTCTGGCCCGCAGCCTCGCTGTGCGCTCGATCAGCACCCCGTTCGCGCTGGCCGCTGCCCCCCAGCTAGGAGGTCAGGCAGAACTCGCGGCAGTATTTGTGGTGATCACCGGGCTGGTCGGCATGGTGCTGGGCGAATGGTTGTTGAGCTGGCTACCGGTACGCTCGGCGCTGGCCAAGGGCGCGCTGTTCGGCGCCGGCGCCCACGCTGTTGGCACAGTCACAGCCCACAAACGAGATACAGAGGAAGGCGTGATTTCGAGCCTGACCATGATCATTGCCGGCATCCTGATGGTATTGCTGGCGCCCTGGCTGGCAACGCTGCTTTAAGCAGAAACAACAAAGGCTCCACGAAGGAGCCTTTGTTGTTAAAGAAGCGAAGGATCAGGCCTGCGGTGCGAGCACTTCCAGCCCACCCATGTACGGCTTGAGCGCCTCCGGAATCACAACCGAGCCATCGGCCTGCTGATAGTTTTCCAGAACAGCCACCAGCGTACGCCCCACTGCCAGGCCGGAACCGTTCAAGGTGTGCACCAGCTCGTTTTTGCCGGTTTCAGCCTTGTAGCGAGCTTGCATGCGGCGGGCCTGGAAGGCTTCGCAGTTGGACACCGAAGAAATCTCGCGATAAGTGCCTTGCGCCGGCAACCACACTTCAAGATCGTAAGTACGCGCAGCCGAGAAGCCCATATCACCGGTACACAAAGCCACCACCCGATACGGCAGCTTCAGCTTCTGCAGCACCGCCTCAGCATTGCCCACCATTTCCTCCAGCGCCGCTGCGCTCTCTTCCGGACGGGTGATGCGAACCATCTCGACCTTGTCGAACTGGTGCTGGCGGATCATGCCCTTGGTGTCACGACCATAGCTGCCAGCCTCCGAACGGAAGCACGGCGTATGCGCGGTGAGCTTGAGTGGCAGATCTTCAGCCTTGAGGATTGTGTCCTTGACGATATTGGTCAGCGAAATTTCGGAAGTCGAGATCAGGTACTGGGTCTGACCATCTTCACCACCACGCTCCACCCGGAACATGTCATCGGCAAACTTGGGCAGCTGACCGGTGCCGAACAGCACGTCCGGATTCACGATGTACGGCGTGTAGCACTCGGTGTAGCCGTGTTCGCCAGTCTGGGTATCCAGCATCAGCTGAGCAATCGCACGGTGTAGGCGCGCCATGCCGCCCTTGAGGAAGGAAAAACGCGCGCCTGAAAGCTTGGCGCCAGTGTCGAAGTCCAGCCCCAGCGGCTCGCCGAGGTCAGCGTGGTCCTTGACCTCGAAATCAAAAGCGCGCGGGCTGCCCCAACGGCGCACCTCTACGTTGCCCGACTCATCCTTGCCGACCGGCACGTCTTCATTCGGCAGGTTCGGGATGCGCGCAAGAAAATCGTTCAGGCGGGTCTGCAAAGCACCCAGCTGCTCTTCGCAGGCTTTCAGCTCATCACCCAGACCACCCACTTCCGCCATCACAGCCGAAGCATCTTCGCCCTTGCCCTTCAACATGCCGATTTGCTTGGAAAGGCTGTTGCGCCTTGACTGCAATTCCTGAGTACGGGTCTGCAGAGTCTTGCGATCGTCTTCCATGGATTGGAAGACGGCTACGTCGAGCACGAAATTGCGCTTGGCCAGGCGCAGGGCAACGGCGTCGAGCTGGGTGCGGAGAAGCTGGATATCAAGCATGGTGATCTGGATGGCGGATTTCTTAGAAGCGCGCAGTTTACACGAGGCACCCGTTCAGCCCTTTGTGCAGCGCAAAGTTTTGTCGCATACCCGCCCGTATTGCGCCCTTCCAGCAAGGCTTTCGGGCTGACATTAGAAAATGCAATTGCACACAGGGAGCCGCATAGCCAATTGCAACTGGCGATCAAATCACTGTGCTCTAGCTTGGAGTGTGTAGTGAAGTCAAAAAGCCACGCTTTGCGAGGCGAACAAGCTGCAGAGGAGCCCGAGATGTTAACGATGCAAGACTGCCTAGACTACTGTGACCTGACCGATGAAGAAGTTGAACTGTTTGCCGAACACGAACACATCCCGCAGGAAATCGCCGGCCCGATGGCCTGCAGTCTGGTGCAGACCGACGAAGGCGTGGAGATGATCTGCAGTTGCCTTTCAGACCTTGTATCGGACGCCATGACGCAAGGTGCTATCGACAAAGCCGAACACGTGCTTCACGTGTATGCCGAATTCCGTTCGGCACATCCGGTCTAGCGATCTTCACCGTCTCGCGCCGCGCGATCCAGGCCCTTAAGGTAGGCGAGCTTCTGGGCGATCTTGCCCTCCAGGCCGCGATCGGTTGGCTCATACCAGCTGATCGCCGGCATCCCCTCTGGCAGATAATCCTCACCCGCAGCATAAGCGCCAGGTTCATCGTGTGCGTATCGGTATTCCTTGCCGTAGCCCAACTCCTTCATGAGCTTGGTCGGCGCATTACGCAAATGAATCGGTACCGAACGGCTAACGTCCTGTTTCACGAAACGGCGTGCCTCGTTGTAGGCCATGTAGGCCGCATTCGATTTGGCGGCCACCGCCAGATACAGCACTGCCTGAGCCAGTGCCAGTTCGCCCTCGGGTGAGCCGAGGCGCTCGTAAGTCTGGCAGGCCTCAAGCGACATCGTCAGCGCACGTGGATCGGCCAAACCGATATCCTCTACAGCCATACGCACGATGCGCCGCCCCAGATACAGCGGATCCGCACCACCATCAAGCATGCGCACGAACCAGTAGAGTGCTGCATCAGGGTTCGAGCCACGCACCGATTTGTGCAGCGCAGAAATCTGGTCGTAAAAAGCTTCGCCGCCCTTGTCGAAGCGGCGCAGATTCTGGGCCAGCGTCGACTCGGCGAACTCCCCGGTGATCTCCTTCACCCCGGCAGCACTGGATGCAGTTTCCAGGGTTTCCAGCACGTTCAGAAAACGCCGTGCATCCCCATCGGCCCAGCCGATCAGGCGATCGCGCGCTTCGTCGGTAAATCGGAGTGTTGGCAGGGCTTCACGGCTGGCGCGGGCAAAAAGCTGCTGCATTTCCTCTGGTTTGAGGCTATCCAGCACATACACGGCGGCGCGTGAAAGCAGCGCCGAATTGACTTCAAACGACGGGTTTTCAGTGGTCGCGCCAATGAAAGTCAGCAAACCGGATTCAACGTAAGGCAGGAACGCGTCCTGCTGACTCTTGTTGAAGCGGTGCACTTCATCCACGAACAGGATGGTGCGGCGGCCGGTGGTGCCCTGCAGCATTTCGGCCTGAGCCACCGCCTCGCGAATATCCTTGACGCCCGCGAATACCGCTGACAAGGCCATGAACTCGGCATCGAAATGTCGTGCCATCAGGCGTGCCAGCGTCGTCTTGCCCACCCCCGGCGGCCCCCACAGGATCATCGAGTGTGGCTTGCCGGACTCCACCGCCAACCTCAAGGGTTTGCCCGGCCCGAGTAAATGGATCTGGCCAACCACATCGTCAAGCGTTTGCGGCCGAAGACGTTCAGCAAGTGGAACCTTGTCAGGCGATGGCGGGCTTGAGAAAAGATCGGCCATTCAGTCTGGCCTACTCGCCTACCACATCCGCCCCCTTGGGCGGCGTGAAGCGAAAAGCATCGGCCGGCAGCACCGGATTGCGTTCAAAAGCGGAAAACTGCAGCACGGTGAGCTGGCCGAAGTTGTCACGCACTTCCATGGCCTGCGGCAGATTGCCTTTCATGCCGATACGCACCCGTTCGAAGCCGGCTTCGTTGCTGCGCGGCGTGGCTTCCACCCACTCCAGTCCGTCAGCAGCACCATCCTCGCGCAGGGAGAAGTTTTTCTGGAAATCATTGCTTCCGGCCAGCAAGGCTGCCGGAGTGGCGCCGAGCGCCTGGCTCATCGGCTTGATCACGACCTGATTGAGCTCTTTGTCGTAACTCCACAGCTTGCTGCCGTCAGCAACGATCAGCTGGTTGTAAGGCTTGGTGTACTCCCAGCGGAACTTGCCGGGGCGCAGGAAGCTCATCGTGCCGGAGGCGTTCTGCCCGGCTCGGCCAGTTTTTGAGATGACTTTCTGGGTGAAGCTGGCACGCGCCGTCTTGCTACCGTCCAGAAACTGCTGCAACTGCTCGATAGCGGCGGCAAAAGCAAGTGTCGGCGCTGCCAGACACAGCAGCGAAAGAAGCATTTTTTTCATACAGGAAATTCCGGGAAAGAGTTATTGCTCGCGGGCAGGTGCCAACACTTCGCGATTACCCGTGGCATTGGCCGACGACACCAAGCCAGCCTGCTCCATCTGTTCGATGAGGCGTGCCGCGCGGTTGTAGCCAATGCGCAGATGGCGTTGCACCAGCGAAATCGACGGGCGACGGGTCTGCAGCACCACCGCCACGGCCTTGTCGTAAAGCTCATCGGCTTCGCCACCGCCGTTGCCGGATTCGCCGAAGATGTCAGAGCTGAGCTCGCCGCCCTCTTCCGTGGCGCCCGACAGCATGCCTTCGATGTAATTGGGCTGGCCAGTGCTCTTGAGATACTCGACCACCTTGTGGACTTCCTTGTCGTCCACGAAAGCGCCGTGCACCCGCGTCGGAAAACCGGTACCCGGGGCAAGATAGAGCATATCTCCCATGCCCAGCAGGGACTCAGCCCCCATCTGATCGAGGATGGTGCGCGAATCAATCTTGCTGGAGACCTGGAAGGCCATGCGCGTCGGGATATTGGCCTTGATCAGGCCAGTAATCACATCCACTGATGGGCGCTGGGTGGCGAGCACAAGGTGAATACCCGCCGCACGCGCTTTCTGCGCCAGACGCGCAATCAGTTCCTCGATCTTCTTGCCAACCACCATCATCAAGTCAGCCAGCTCGTCGATCACCACCACAATCAACGGCATGTGTTCCAGTGGCTCGGGATTTTCGGGAGTCAGCGAGAAAGGATTCTTGATCGGTGAGCCGGCCTTCACCCCATCAGCGATCTGCTTGTTGAAGCCAGCCAGGTTACGCACGCCCATAGCGGACATCAGTTTGTAGCGGCGCTCCATCTCGCCCACACACCAGTTGAGCGCATGCGCGGCGTGCTTCATGTCGGTCACAACCGGCGCCAGCAGATGCGGAATGCCTTCGTAAACAGACAGTTCGAGCATTTTCGGATCCACCAGGATCAGGCGCACCTTGTCCGCTTCGGCCTTGTAGAGCAGCGACAGGATCATCGCGTTGATGCCCACCGACTTGCCCGAACCGGTCGTGCCCGCCACCAGCAGGTGCGGCATCTTCGCGAGATCCGCCACCACCGGGTTGCCGCCGATATCCTTGCCCAGCGCCACCGTCAGCGGCGAATGCATGTCGTGATAGACCTTGGAGCCGATGATTTCCGAGAGACGCACGGTCTGGCGCTTCACGTTCGGAATTTCGAGGCCCATGCAGGCTTTGCCTGGGATTGTTTCGACCACCCGGATGCTCATCACCGACAGGGCGCGCGCCAGATCCTTGACCAGATTCATGATCTGGGCACCCTTCACACCGATGGCTGGCTCGATTTCGTAGCGCGTGATCACCGGGCCGGGATAAGCCGCCAGCACCTTCACCTCGACACCGAAGTCCGCGAGCTTCCGTTCAATCAGGCGTGAAGTGTATTCAAGGGTTTCGACAGACGGCGGCTCTACGTCGTTGCTCGGCGCATCCAGCAGGGTCAAACCGGGCAGACCGGCGCCCGCAGGCGTTTCGCCAAACAGGCCAACCTGGCGCTCCTTGTCCGCTTTCGGGGCCTCAACGATCTTGAGCGGCTCGGCCTTCATGACCGGTTCGATATGGATCGCCACCGGCGGCGCATCCTCACGCTTCTTGCGCTCGCGCTTGACCTTTTCTTCGCGTTTGACGGCAATTTCCTTGCCTGCCTGACGATCACGCCAGGAATGCAGCTTGCGCAGGATGAAGGCCCACGAGAGCTCCAAGCCCAGCCCGAGCTTCTCCACTGCTTCGACCAGCGAGAAACCGCCAAACAGGCTCAAGCCACCCGCCCACGCTGCCAGCATGAGCAGCGTGCCGCCAGTAAAACCGAGGTAGCGCACTACCAGTCGGCCAAATTCGGTACCGATCACGCCACCGGGCTGGCCCGGCAACAGGGCATGGCTAGTATGAAAGCGCACCGCTTCGATGCCGCAACTGGTCAGCAGCAGGATCACAAAACCTGCCAGTACGATGAACAGCGAGCGGCGGTCGGATTCAAGCTCGTTGCGGAAACGACGCCCGCCGAGGAATAGGCCCCAGAACATCAGCACCACCAGCAACCAGGCCGAGCTACCGAAGAGTTGCAGCAGCATATCGGCAAACCAGGCCCCGAAACGCCCACCAGGATTGGCAATCTGGCCAACCTCAACGGCATGGGACCAGCTCGGGTCGGCCTTGCTGTAGCCCGCGAGGATCATCGTCAGATAAGCGCCCGCAGCCCCCAGCAGCAACCAGCCGGCCTCGCGCAACAGGAGGCCGATTTTTTCTGGCAGGGGCTGACTTGCGGGACGCGAAGAGGCTCTGAACAACATGAGGTTGCCGGGGGCAGACAGGATGCGGCCGATTATACCGCGCGGGCTGGCTGCTCTCGCGGCCGCCCGCATCAGGCGTCGGCCACCTGTTCGATGATCACCAGACCATCCGGCGTTTCTTCGAGCAAGCCGCGTGCTTGCAGATCCTTCATCACGCGCGAAACCATCTCACGCGAAGCGCCAATCATGCGGGCAATGTCCTGCTTGGAAATTTTCTTGCGCACGACGCTGCGACCGTCGACCGTCTCGGCCATATCCAGCAAAAGACGGGCCACGCGCCCATACACATCCATCAAGGCAAGACTTTCGATCTTACGATCAGCTGCACGCAGCCGACGCGCCATGTTGCACATGACGCGCAGACAAACCTCGAAGTTGTGCGCCATGATCTGGCGGAAATCGGCTTGCGGGATCACGATCAGATCAGAAGCCGCTACTGCGGTCACCGTAGCAGAACGGGGCTCCTCATCCAGCACCCCCATTTCGCCAAAAACATCACCCTGACCGATGATCGTCAGGATCACCTCACGGCCATCTTCATCGCTGACAAGTACTTTGAGACTGCCATTCAGTACGAAATAGACGTTATCGGTCAGCTCTCCGGCCTGAACCACCGTAGTACCACGGGCCACCCGGCGCAGGGTGGCGCAGCGGGCTACTTCTTCGAGACGCTCGGCGTCCAGTCCCTGAAAGATCGGCACCGTTCGCAGCGCAGTTGCAGAAATCGTGTGCTTGATTGCCATTAACCCTCCGTGCCGGCCGCAGCCTATGCGCGGGAAATTCTGATTGAAATGCCAACTTGTGCCACGAGTATATGTGACAAGCTTCACGCTTGGAAACATCCCGCATTCACAATCACCGATAGCAGACAAGTAGTACCCGCCAATGCCTCCGATTGGCAGGGACAATCAGGGAGGCAGCCAAGGGCTCGGCTATAATCCGGCACAAGAAATTTTCCTGAAGGAGCCCATCATGAGTGGAACGACCCAGCATCATCCCCTGATCATCCTTGGCTCCGGCCCTGCCGGCTATACCGCGGCCGTTTACGCTGCGCGTGCCAATCTCAAGCCGGTGCTGATCACCGGCATGGCCCAGGGCGGCCAGCTGATGACGACGACCGAAGTCGATAACTGGCCGGCTGACGCCGACGGTGTGCAAGGCCCCGATCTGATGGCCCGCTTCGAAAAACACGCACGCCGCTTCAACACTGAGATCATTTTTGATCACATCCACACGACGAAGCTGACCGAGCGCCCCTTCACGCTGGTGGGGGACGCCGGCACTTACACCTGTGACGCGCTAATCATCGCCACCGGCGCTACGGCTAAGTACCTGGGCCTGCCCTCGGAAGAGAAGTTCTCCGGTCGCGGCGTGTCGGCTTGCGCAACCTGTGACGGTTTTTTCTACAAGAATCAGGAAGTCGCCGTGATCGGCGGCGGCAACACCGCTGTGGAAGAGGCCCTGTATCTGGCCAACATCGCCAGTAAGGTGACGCTGGTGCATCGCCGCGACAAGTTCCGCGCTGAAGCCATCATGGTCGACAAGCTCATGGAGCGTGTTCAAGAAGGCAAGATCGTACTGGAGCTGGATTCAACGCTGGACGAAGTCATCGGCGACGCCAAGGGCGTGAACGGCATGCGCATCAAGAACCTCAAGACCGGTGCCGCCAAGGACATCGCGCTGCAAGGTGTGTTCATTGCCATCGGGCACGCACCAAACACCGATATCTTCAAGGGCCAACTGGACATGAACGAAGCTGGCTACCTGACAGTGCAGACTGGCCAGCACGGCAACGCCACCCAGACCACCATCAAGGGCGTGTTTGCTGCTGGAGATGTGGCCGACCACAACTACCGTCAGGCTATCACCTCGGCAGCCACTGGCTGCATGGCCGCACTGGATGCAGAGCGCTACCTCGGCGGGCTCTAAACTGCATGAGCAAGACCCGCCTGCCTGCGTTAGCTGAACTCAAGCGCAAGCTCAAAGAACAACCCGCCCCACGGCGGGTTGTTGCCGTTAACGCGCCAGATGAAGCCAGCCTGCTGCGCGAGGCCTTGTCCGGTGTAAAGGCCTTGCCGCCCGGTAACCATGCCGAGATCGAGCGCCCCAAGCCAGCGCCCATTCCGCGCACGCGCAGTGCCGAAGAGCTGGCGCCAACTACCGTCGTACAGACGAATCAGGACGAGTGGATTCCCGCTGCCTGGCTGGCCGAAGATGCCAAACCGCTGGCGGGCGAAACCAGCGATCTGGCTGCTGCTCTGCGCGGGGTAAAACCCATCCAGAACACACGCGTGGAGATCGAAGCGCCCAAACCCAAGCCGCTACCGCTCCAACTGGAACGCGATGAGGCGGCAGCACTGGCCGAATCCATCTACGCACCCACCTCGCTGGATCTGCACCTGGAAGGCGGCGACGAGTTGTTTTATCTCGCCAACGGCGTGCCGCGCGCGATCATCCGCGACCTGCGCCGAGGCCGCTGGGTGGTTCACGATCAGGTCGACCTGCATGGCTGCAACCGCGATGAAGCACGCGATCTGCTGGCTGCCTGCATGGGGCGCTGGAAGAAGGAAGGCATCCGCTGCGTGCGCGTGGTGCACGGCAAGGGGCGCGGCTCCCCCGGCCGCGAACCGGTTCTGAAGAAACTCGTGGCGGGCTGGCTAATGAACTACGCAGACGTGATGGCTTACTGCCAGGCACGCCTGCCGGATGGCGGCGCCGGCGCCCTGATCGTGCTGCTCAAGGCTTCGCGGACAAGTTCATTGCTGTAGGAGCTGCAGCTCAACCATAGGATCGACTTCAGTCGCACAGCAGACCTGTTTGGCCGACTGAAGTCGGCCAAACGACTCAATCCTCGAGCTCTTCCTCAGCCGCATCCGGCTTGGCCCGGTCATCTGGCAGCGCCAACGCTTTGAGACGCTGATGCTCGGCGATCATCGCCAACCGGGTTTCCGGCGTTTCCAGCGTGATACGCCCGAGACGCCCGTCGCGGTAATCCTGTAGCAGGGTCAGCGCGGCTTTTTCCAGATCCAGCCCACCGCCCTTGATGCGAAAACCACGCCGCTTGCCGATGGCTTCCACCACCGCCACGCCATCCATGCCCTTCACGTCAAAACCATAGCGCTCGACAAGGTTCTGTGAATAGCGCGCCAGCAGCACGTCCGCCAGGAACCCCGCCACCTCCTCATCGATCACCGCATTGCGGCCAATCGCGTGGCTGGCAGCAAGCATGTAGCCGTCGCTGTCGAACTCAATCTTGGGCCACATCATGCCGGGCGTATCAACCAGGGTGTGACGGATATCGATATCGGCACGTACCTGATTCTTGGTCACCGCCGGCTCGTCGCCCACGGCCGAAAGCTTGCGCCCGAGCAGCGCATTCATCAGGGTGGATTTGCCGACGTTCGGAATCCCCATGATCATCATGCGCAGCGGCTTTACGTTGTCGTTGCGGTGTGGTGCCAGCGGCCGGCACAGGCCGGGCACACGCGCCACGTCGGAGGCCTTCTTGCAGGACAAAGCGACCGCCTTGACGCCCGCTTGCTGGTTGAAATACTCCAGCCAGGCCGCCGTCACAACAGGGTCCGCCAGATCGGCCTTATTCAGGATCTTCAGGCAGGGGCGCTGACGATGCTGGCGCAACTGCGTGATCATGGGGTTGCAACTGGCCTGCGGCAGGCGTGCGTCGAGCACCTCGATGATCACATCGATGTTCTCCATGGCGTCGGCCGCCTTCTTACGCGCCGAGGTCATGTGTCCGGGAAACCACTGGATAGCCATATGCCGCTTATTTGATGCAAAGGGTGGAATTGTCCCACGCCTGCCCTTAGGCTGTCGCGTAGAAACAGGAAGCCACCTTTTTTGCTGCCCTCCATGCAAACCTCATTTTTCGAACTCTGGCGCCAGTTCTGGGCGCATGACAAGACCAGCGACAGCGTAAAGGTGGCGCTCGCCCTGGGCGGCGTGGTCTGGCTATGCCTGGCACTCGACCGGCCGGAATGGCTGATCGGCCCCATCCTCGGAGTGATCGCCGCCGCCTTGGCCGAAACCGAAGATCGCCCGCTGGGCCGCCTGCTGGCGGTACTCGTCACCCTCTCCTGCTTTGCCGCCACAGCCTTTTCGGTTCGCCTGCTGTTTGCCTGGCCCTGGCTTTTCGTATGCGGGTTGCTGCTCTCTACATTCGGCTTTGTGATGCTGGGCGCGATCAGCGAACGCTACGCGCGGGTCGCCAGCGCTTCACTGATTCTGGGCATTTACGCCATGCTCAGCGCCAGCCGGCCCGGACAGGAGCTGGCGCCGATCTGGCATGAGCCGCTGCAACTGCTTGCCGGCGCAGCCTGGTACGAAGGGATTTCTCTGGTATGGGTGCTGGCTTTCGCGGCGCGCCCAGCCCGCCAGATCCTCGCCTCAGTCTATCTAGGGCTGGCCAGTTACCTGGCCTTGAAAGCCAAACTGCTGGAGCCGATTCCCGGCCGTCACCCGGACGCCCTGCGCCTGGCACTGGCCGAACACAACAGCCTGCTGGTGCAGCGCATGAACCGGGCCCGTCAGGTGCTACTGGGCTGGATGAAGGATGGCCAGCCGCGTCCGCGCAGTGCGCGCTTTCTGAAATGGTATTTCCTGGCGCAAGACATCCACGAGCGCGCCAGTTCCTCTCACCAGAGCTACACCGAGCTTTCCCGGGTATTTGCACGCAGCGACATCCTCTTCCGCTGTGCCCACCTGATGAGCCTGCAGGGCGAGGCCTGCGCCAAGCTGGCCCGCGCCATCGCGCTGGACAAGTACTTCAACTACGGCCGCGACAGCCTGCCAGCCCTCGATGAGCTCGGCGCCGCCCTGCGCCATGTACAAGCCAGCACCGAGACCGACTGGCGCCGCAACGCCGATCCGGTGGCCGATCTCACCCGAAATCTGACCACCATCGACCGCCAGCTCTCCAACGCCGGCAATCCCGACGCTTTGCTGCAGACGGACGACACCACCCTGCGCGACAGCAATCCGGCCAGCCTGCGCGAAGCGCTACAGCGCATCCGCATGCAGTTCACCCCGAAGTCCGGCCGTTTCCGCCATGGCTTGCGCCTGAGCCTGGCGCTGGCCGCCGGTTACGGCCTGCTGCATCTCTTGAACCTGCCGCAGGGTTACTGGGTGATGCTGACGACCGTATTCGTGCTGCAACCCACTTACAGCGACACCTGGAAGCGCCTCGGCCAGCGTGTGAGCGGCACCATGCTGGGGCTGGTCGGCGGCTGGGCCTTTCTGCACATTTTCCCGCAGGACGAGGCCCAGCTCGGGCTGGCCGTCGTCTCCGGCGTGGCCTTCTTCTTCTGGCGTGCAGACCGCTACATGCTGGCCACCGCCAGCATCACGGTACTGGTGCTACTGTGCTTTAACCAGCTCGGCAGCAGCTATGCGCTGATCTGGCCGCGCCTGCTCGACACCGTGCTCGGCGCGCTACTGGCCGGTGGTGCAGTCGCCCTGATCCTGCCGGACTGGCAAGGCCGGCGCCTGCATCTGGCGATGAGCAAGACCCTCGCACGCTCCAGTACTTATCTGAATGAAGTCCTCGCCCAGTACAACAGCGGCAAGGACGATCACCTCGGCTACCGCATCGCCCGGCGCGATGCCCACAACGCCGACGCCGAACTCTCGCTGACCCTCTCAGCGATGCTCGGCGAGCCCGACCAGCACCGCCTCACGCCGGAGCAGGCTTTCCATTTCCTCACCTCCAGCCACACCCTGCTCGCTTACATATCGGCGCTTGGGGCTCACCGCGAGAAGATCAGCCAATGGCAGCACGGCCAACTGGTGGCCGAAGCGGGTCGTCAGGCTTGCGATTGCTTAGCGCGCCTGGCGACAGCCTTTGAGCAACGCCAGGTCGTGACGGCAGAAGCGCTGCCACTCCCGTCCCTGACGGAACTGGACGAAATCCCGTCAGACACCCCGCCACAGGAGCGTCGCATCATCCGCCAGCTGGCTCTGGTCAGCCATCTGCTGCCGGAACTGGCCGCCGTGTCGGCAAACATGTGGGGAGAGAGCGGCGCGAGCAGGTAAAATGGCGCTCTCCGTTTTGCCCTCCTGAATAGTCATCAGGCCCCTGCCATGCTCCGTCTGCACGAAATCAGGCTGCCCCTCGATCACACTGAGGCCGCCCTGCCCGCCGCCATCCTTGAGCGTCTGGATATCCCCGCCAGCGATCTCCTCTCCTTCAAGGTCTACAAACGCAGCCCGGATGCGCGCAAGAAGAGCGCCATCCTGCTGAGCTACTCGGTGGACGTCGAGCTTGCCGACGAAGCAGCAATCCTCACGCGTTTCGCGGGCAAATCCCACATCGGGCCGACGCCCGACATGGCCTACAAGTTCGTCGGGCAGGCACCCGCGAATCTCGGCGAACGCCCGGTGATCATCGGTTTCGGCCCCTGCGGCATCCTCGCCGCGCTGGTCCTCGCGCAAATGGGTTTTCGCCCCATCGTGCTGGAGCGTGGCAAGGCGGTGCGCGAGCGCACGCAAGACACCTGGGGCCTGTGGCGCAAGCAGAAGCTGAATCCTGAATCGAATGTGCAGTTCGGCGAAGGCGGCGCCGGCACCTTCTCGGATGGCAAGCTCTACAGCCAGATCAAGGACCCACGTTTCCTCACCCGCAAGGTGCTGGATGAATTCGTGAAAGCCGGTGCACCCGAAGAAATTCAGTGGATCAACCGCCCGCATATCGGCACCTTCCGCCTCGTCGGTATGGTCGAGAAGATGCGCGCCGAGATCATCGCGCTGGGCGGCGAGATCCGTTTCGAAGCCAAGGTGGAAGACATCGCCGTCGAAAATGGACAGGTCACAGGCGTGACCGTGAATGGCAAGTTCATCCCCTCGCGTCATGTGGTGCTGGCTGTCGGCCACAGCGCCCGTGACACCTTCCAGATGGTGCATCAGCGTGGCATCTACGTTGAAGCCAAGCCCTTCGCCATCGGTTTTCGTATCGAACATCCGCAGAGCCTGATCGACGAATGCCGCTTCGGCAGTTTTGCCGGTCACGAACTGCTTGGCGCGGCAGACTACAAACTGGTGCATCACGCCAAGAACGGCCGCGCCGTGTATTCCTTCTGCATGTGCCCGGGCGGCACGGTTGTGGCCGCCACTTCCGAAGAAGGCCGCGTAGTCACCAACGGCATGAGCCAATACTCACGCAACGAGCGCAATGCCAATGCCGGCCTCGTCGTGAATGTGAATCCGGAAGACTTTGGTGCCACACCTGAGAACCCGCTGGCCGGCATGGACTTCCAGCGCCACTGGGAATCGCGCGCCTTCGAGCTGGGCGGGCGCAACTACTTCGCGCCAGCGCAATTGGTCGGTGATTTTCTGGCCCGCCGCCCATCCACACAACTTGGCAGCGTCGAGCCCTCCTACAAACCCGGGGTTATGCCGACTGATCTTGCCACCGCCCTGCCGGACTACGTGATCGAAGCCATGCGCGAAGCCATCCCGGCCATGGCCCGCCAGATCCGTGGCTACGACCTGCCCGATGCTGTGCTCACCGGCGTGGAAACGCGCACCTCCTCGCCAATCCGCATCAAGCGCGGAGCGGATTATCAGAGCATCAATACGCGCGGACTCTATCCGGGCGGCGAAGGTGCCGGCTACGCTGGCGGCATCATGTCGGCCGCCGTGGATGGCATCGAGCTGGCCGAAGCTGTGGCGCTGGATATTCTGGCGCAGCAGGCATGAACGCCAACCTGACATGGCAAGAAGCGGACAGCGAACGCACGGCGCGCTGGCAATCCGAAGCCGCAGCCACGCTTCCCACCGAACTGCGCCTGATTGACGACACCCTGCCCGCCGCCGAAGCCTGGCGCCTCGTGCAGGCCGGTATTAGCCTGTTGTGGCGTGGCGACTGGCAGAACGCCCGCCACTTGCTGCAAGCCATGAGCCGCCGTGCGGACAAGCAGCAAAGCCGCCCCGGCAAAGCCCCCGCCACCGCGCTCGAAGCCTTCCGCCAGCACCGTGCTGCGCAAGCGGCGCGTGCTCAAGCCTTGGCGCGCCTCTTGATCGAAGTCGACGCCACTCACGCTATTCAGGCCCGCCGTGCGCAAGATGTGGCACAAGCCTGCCTGGAAGCCTACGGCCCGGTCGACACCAGCTACGTGGTATCGCTGCGCGAATTGCTGGGCGTGGTCAGCGCGCACGAATGGCGCAAGAAGGGTGTGCAGGTGCCAGAACTGGGGGAGAACATCCACGCTCACTACGGCGTGTTCTCTCCGCTGCGCGGCGAGTATCTGGATCTGATCGCCAAAGCACCCCTGCCGGGCAAAAGCACCGCCTTCGATATCGGCACCGGCTCTGGTGTGATCGCCGCCCTGCTCGCCAAACGCGGTGTAGCCCAGATCATCGCTACCGACATGGCGCCGCGCGCGCTGGCCTGCGCGGCCGACAATCTGCAGCGCCTCGGCCTCACGAATCAGGTGGAGCTGCTGCAGGCCGACCTGTTCCCACCCGGCCAGGCCAAGCTGATCGTATGCAACCCGCCCTGGCTGCCGGAAACGCCGACCTCGCCGGTTGAAGCTGCCGTGTACGACCCCGATAGCCGCATGCTGCGCGGTTTTCTCGCCGGCCTGCCCGCGCATCTCGCACCCGGCGGCGAAGCCTGGCTGATCATTTCGGACATTGCCGAGTTGCTCGGCCTGCGGACTCGCGACGAACTGCTCGGCTGGATACAGGACGCCGGCCTGCGCGTGGTCAATCGCCTCGACACCCGCCCGCAGCACCCCAAGGCGATGGACGCGAACGACCCGTTGCATGCAGCCCGCTCACGTGAAGTCACCTCTCTCTGGCGTCTCGCCAATGCATCATGAATTCGCCTGAAATTCTCGATCCCGCGCTCCACACCCTGCGCCACACCTTCGGCTACCCGGCTTTCCGCGGCGAGCAGGCGGCCATCGTCGGGCATGTGCAAGGCGGTGGCGACGCACTGGTGTTGATGCCCACCGGCGGCGGCAAGTCGCTGTGCTACCAGATTCCCTCGCTGCTGCGTGAGGGCTGCGGCATCGTCGTCTCGCCCCTGATCGCCCTGATGCAAGATCAGGTTCAGGCCTTGTGCCAGCTGGGTGTGCGCGCCGCCTTCCTGAACTCCACGCTGGAAGCTTCCGAGGCCAGCGCCATCGAGCGTCAGCTGCTGGCCGGCGAACTGGATCTGCTCTACGTTGCCCCTGAACGCCTGCTCAATCCGCGCTGCCAGGGACTCATCGAGTCCTCGCGCATCGCCTTGTTTGCGATTGACGAGGCGCACTGCGTCTCGCAATGGGGCCACGACTTCCGCCCCGAGTATCGCCAGCTCACCATCCTGCACGAGCGCTTCCCAGACATCCCGCGCATTGCGCTGACCGCCACGGCAGACGCGGCCACCCGCGCCGAGATCATCGAACGCCTGGCGCTGGAAGAAGCGCGCGTCTTCGTCTCCAGCTTCGACCGCCCCAACATCCGCTACACCGTGGTGGAGAAGGACAATCCGCGCAAACAGCTGCTGAAATTCATCCGCACCCACCACGAGGGGGATGCCGGCATCGTGTATTGCCTGTCGCGCAAGAAGGTCGAGGAAACAGCCGCCTGGCTGCGCACCGAGGGCATCTCTGCCCTGCCCTATCACGCCGGCCTAGACGCGGCCGTGCGTGCCGATCACCAGACCCGCTTCGTGCGCGGCGATGGCATCGTGATGTGCGCCACCGTGGCCTTCGGCATGGGTATCGACAAGCCGGATGTGCGCTTCGTGGCCCACCTCGACCTGCCCAAGTCACTCGAAGCCTACTATCAGGAAACCGGCCGTGCGGGCCGTGATGGCCTGCCGTCGAACGCCTGGATGGCCTACGGCCTGCAGGACATGGTGCTGCAGCGCGAAATGATCGAGCAGTCGCAAGCGCCGGATGAAGTCAAACGCGTCGAGCGGAGAAAACTCGAAGCGCTACTGGGCTACTCGGAAGCCCCGGCCTGCCGCCGCGAAGTGCTGCTGCGTTACTTCGGCGAAGAATCCACGCCCTGCGGCAACTGCGACATGTGCATCACGCCGCCGGAGACCTTTGATGCCTCGTTGCCGGCGCAGCAAGCCCTGTCCACCATCTACCGCAGCGGCCAGCGCTACGGGGCGGCGCACATCATCGACATCCTGATGGGCAAGTCCGTCGCCAAGATCACCGAGCGTGGTCACGACAAGCTCAGCACCTTCGGCATCGGCAAGGCACTGCCCGAAGCGCAGTGGAACTCGCTGCTGCGCCAGTTTGTCGCTCAGGGTCTGCTCGGCGTGAATGAGTTCGGCGGCCTGATGCTGCTGGACGCCTGCCGGCCCGTGTTGCGCGGCGAAGCAAGCTTCATGGCCAAACGCGTGCGTGCCGCTGCCCCCAAGGCCGCCACCAGCGTACGCCGCGAGATGGAGTTCGAATCGGACGAAGCACGCACCCTGTGGGCCGCATTGAGACAGTGCCGACGCGATCTGGCCGAAGAGCAGAACGTACCGGCCTACATGATCTTCGGCGATGCCACACTCAAGCAGATGCTCGACAAGCGCCCGATGAGCCTCGACGAAATGTACGAGCTTTCGGGCGTGGGCGACCGCAAGCTGGATGCCTACGGCATGCAGTTTCTGGAAGTGGTTCAGAACCACCAGCGCAAGCACGCTTGAAGGGGGCTGTAAAAGCGGCTTCTGGCCGAAAGCTCGATGTAGCCAGGATGCAGCGCAGCGAAATCCGGGAGCCCGTCCCGGATTCCATTTCATTCCATCCAGGCTACGCAAACTTGGCCAGCAAGCGATCCAGCTGATTGGCAAAGGCCTGCCGATCGGCCTGGCTGAAGGCGGCCGGGCCGCCAGTCTGCACGCCACTGCTGCGCAGGCTTTCCATGAAATCGCGCATCGACAGGCTCTCGCGAATATTGGCGGCGGTGTATAGCTCGCCACGCGGGTTGATGGCACTCGCGCCACGCTCGATCACCTGCGCCGCCAGCGGGATATCCGCCGTCACCACCAGATCGCCCGGCAGCACCTGGGCGGCGATGTAGTTGTCGGCCACATCAAAGCCTGAAGGCACCTGCACGGCACGGATATGCAGTGAGGGCGGCGTGCGCAACATCTGGTTGGCGACCAGAATGGTTTCGAGCTGTTTGCGGGTGGCGGCGCGGAAGATGATTTCCTTGATCACCACCGGGCAGGCATCGGCATCCACCCACAGGCGCGGCCGGGTCTTGCCGGTTTCGCTTATGCCCGCACTCATGGCAAATCCCAGATCGTCTTGAGCGAATCACGCAAGCCCATCAGCAGTGGATCCCCCTCGCGCTCGGAGGGGTAGATGAACTGCAAAGGCGCGCGGCTGACGACTTCACCGCCACGCCACAATACAAACGCACCATCCGCCGCAAAGCGCCTGGCAGTGCGCTCGGCCAGCAATGCGAGGCCCAGCCCGTTCTTGATGAGTTCGGCGAGCGTCGCCTCATCATCGAATTCCCCCACCACCCTTGGATGGATGTTGTGCTGACGCCAGAGTTCGGCGGTCATGGTGGCGATCGTCGAGCGCGGCGACACGCCCAACCAGGGCGTATTGTTCATTTGCTGCCAGTCAGCATGAGCCAGGGCATCGGCCAACTCAGAGGGAATCGCCACGCAGAAGCCCAGTTCGGCCAGGGTGATCGCAGACATGCCGGAAAAACTGTCCCGGCCCAGAAAGAATCCGCAATCAAGGTTATTGCGGCGGATCTCGCCCAGCAGATCGCGCGACAGCCCAAGGCGCGTATGCACTTCCAGCAAAGGATGGCGCCGCTGTACATCTCGTAGCCACTGGCCAAGACGCAGGCGCGCCGGCACGATCAGGGTACCGATTCGGACCCTTCCGCGCAGCTCGCCTTCCATGCTTTTCGCGTGGTCAATCAGGGCGCGCGCATCGCTCAACACACGCTCGGCATCGACCAGCAAGCGGCTGCCGGCATCGGTGAGCTGCACGCCGCTGGCTACCCGATCGAACAGACTTACCCCAAGCTCTTCCTCCAGGGCCTTGATCTGTGCGGTAACGGCTGGCTGCGAGAGATGCAGCAGTTCGGCAGCCTGGGTCAGATGCCCCTGACGGGCAACGACCTGGAAGCTGCGCAGCTGATAAAGTTCCATGACATTCCGATAATGGTTAACACCTAGCCGGGACTTTTGCCCGAATGGTCGGAGCACCCTGAAAACCCTTGCTCTGCAAGCTTTTCAGATTGTGCATCGCTGTGAATGATATCGCCTATCAGGAATAGTCATTAGCCACAAAGACCATGACTTGAATAGAGTCTGCGCAACCCGACTGTTAGCCGGGCCCATCATCGGAGGAGAGACATGACTTCACCCACGATCGAACGGATACAAAATAATCCGAAGTTCATTGCCATGGTTCACACCAAACGTGTGTTCTCGTGGTCCCTGTCCATCATCATGCTGGCCATCTACTGCGCCTTCATCCTGATCATCGGTTTCAAAAAGGAGCTCTTCGGCACGCCGCTCGGCCCGGACACTGTCATCACCTGGGGCATCCCGGTCGGCGTCGGCGTGATCCTGTCGGCCTTCGTACTGACCGGCATCTACGTGCGCCGAGCCAATACCGAGTTTGACCAGCTGACCCGCGAAGTGGTCGAGGAGGCACAGCAATGAAGCGTCTTTCCATTTTCCTCATGAGCCTGCTGGCAAGCCTGCCAGTGTGGGCTGCAGATGCCATTGGTGGCGCGGTTGAGCAGCGCTCCCTGAACATACACGCCATCGTGATGTTCTTCATCTTCGTTGGCGCCACGCTCTACATCACATACTGGGCCGCCAAGCGCACCCGCTCAGCGAAAGATTTCTATGCTGCCGGCGGTGGCATCACCGGCTTTCAGAACGGGCTGGCCATTGCGGGCGACTACATGTCCGCCGCATCCTTCCTTGGCATCTCGGCGCTGGTGTACGGCTCCGGCTATGACGGCCTGATCTACTCGATCGGCTTTCTGGTGGGCTGGCCACTGATCACCTTTCTGGTGGCCGAGCGCCTGCGCAACCTGGGCAAATACACCTTTGCCGACGTAGCCTCCTATCGCCTGCAGCAAGGCCCTGTGCGCTCCTTCTCGGCAGTGGGCACCCTGGTTACGGTGGCGCTCTACCTGATCGCCCAGATGGTCGGTGCCGGCAAGCTGATCCAGCTGCTCTTCGGCATGGATTACGCCTCGGCCGTGGTCATGGTCGGCATCCTGATGGTGCTCTACGTGATGTTCGGCGGCATGCTGGCCACCACCTGGGTGCAGATCATCAAGGCGGTGTTGCTGCTCTCCGGCGCCACCTTCATGGCCTTCATGGTGCTCAAGCTCTCAGGCTTCAGCCTTGAAACCATGTTCAAGACAGCGATCGACGCGCATCCCAAGCACACGGCCATCATGTCGCCGGGCGGGCTGGTCTCCAACCCGATCGATGCCATCTCGCTGGGCATCGGCCTCATGTTCGGCACCGCCGGCCTGCCACACATCCTGATGCGCTTCTTCACCGTGGCAGACGCCAAGGAAGCCCGCAAATCCGTGTTCTTTGCCACCGGCTTCATCGGCTACTTCTACATCCTGACCTTCATCATCGGCTTCGGCGCCATCATGCTGGTGCTGAACCAGCCGCAATACACCGACGCCAAGGGCCTGATCGGTGGCAACAACATGGCGGCCATCCATCTGGCCAACGCGGTGGGCGGTGACTTGTTCCTGGGCTTCATCTCGGCCGTGGCTTTCGCCACCATCCTCGCGGTGGTATCGGGTCTGACGCTCTCCGGCGCCTCGGCGGTATCGCACGATCTGTATGCCAGCGTGTGGCGCCATGGTCGCAGCACTGAAGCACAGGAAATCCGCGTCTCCAAGATGGCCACCGTCGCATTGGGCATCGTCGCGATCTTCCTGGGCATTGCCTTCGAGAAACAGAACATCGCCTACATGGTCGGTCTGGCTTTCTCGATTGCCGCTTCGGCCAACTTCCCGGTACTGTTCCTGTCCATGTTCTGGAAAGGCCTGACCACCCGCGGAGCAGTGCTTGGCGGCCTGATCGGCCTGATCTCGGCCGTCGCGCTGATCGTGCTGGGGCCGACGGTGTGGGTGGATGTGCTGAAAAACAAGGAAGCCATCTTTGCCTACAAGAACCCCGCCCTGTTCTCGATGACCGCAGCCTTCTTCTTCACCTGGCTGTTCTCGGTGATGGACAACAGCGAATCGGCCAACAAGGAACGCGCAGCCTTCCTGCCCCAGTTCATCCGTTCAATGACCGGCGTGGGTGCCGAAGGCGCGACCAGCAAGCACTGATTTCCTCCCGCAGCAACTTGCCCCGGGCCTCGGCCCGGGGTTTTTCATTGTGCCGGACAACATCCGAAGGCGAACCTGAGTGACCACCCCATTCGACTTCAACCACGCTCCGTTTGACTGCCTCAGCCCCGCTGAGCGCCAGCGCCTCGCCGAGTGTGTCGATGTCGCCTATTTCCCGAAAAATGCCTGTCTGCACGAAGCCAACAGCCTAGTCGACACACTCTATGTGGTAATCAAGGGCCTGATTTCCGAACACGGCGAGGGTGAGATCCTCGGCTACTACGGTCCGCAGGACATCTTCGATGCCCGCGCCATGCTCAGCGGCCGCGCCCAGCACCGCTTGCTGGCGGTGGAAGACACCTTGGTGTTCTGCTTGCCACGCGAGCAGGTGCTCGATCTCACTCAGCGCAACCCGGTTTTTGGAGCCTTCTTCTACCAGGACGTGGCGGCACGCTTCGCAGTATTGGCCAATCGCCCGCTACAGGGACAACTACAGTCCATGCTGATGAGCAAGGTGGACGCAGCCTACCTCTCCAAAGCCCTGTGGGTAGAGGCTCAAGAGCCGGTGCTGGCCGCAGCCAAACTAATGCAGAAGCACCACGCCACCTGCGTACTGGTTCAGGGCGAAAAAGAGGCGGGCATCTTCACACGCTCGGATCTGCGTGATTTCGTGATCAGCGAAGCCCCTGCTGCCAGTACCCCGGTCGGCCCGCTGGCGCGCAGCCCGCTGCTCACCATCGAAGCTGAGGCCTATCTGTATCACGCTCAGTTGCTGATGGCTACGCACACCATCCAGCGCCTGGTCGTCACCCGCAAGGGCGAGATCATCGGCATCCTTGAGCAGGTCGAGTTGCTTTCCTTCCTCTCCAACCAGTCCCACATCGTGCTGGCCCAGATCGAGCGCGCCGAATCCATCGTCGAGCTGATGGCGGCTAATCGCGGCATGGAAGAGCTGGTTGCGCTGCTTCATCGCAACGGCGTGAAAGTCAGCCAGATCGCCGATCTTCTGAGCGAGTTGCGCCGCCACCTGCTCGGCCGTGTATTCACGCTGCTGGCGCCGCCTGAAATGCTGGCACACACCTGTCTGCTGGTACTGGGCTCGGAAGGGCGCGGCGAGCAGATACTCAAGACCGATCAGGACAACGCACTGCTCATCGAGGACGGCTTCGAGCACCCCGATCTTGCCGCCATCTGCGAGCGCTTCACCCAGACCCTGCTGGCCTTCGGCTACCCACCTTGCCCTGGCGGCATCATGCTGAACCAGCCGGACTGGTGCTGCGGGGTCAGCGAGATGCGCAGCCGCCTGCTCGGCTGGATTCGCAGCGCCAGCGCCGAGAACGTGATGCGTCTGGCCATCTGGGCCGATGCCCGTCCGATCGCCGGCAAGGCCAGCCTGCTGGGGCCGGTACGCCTACAGGCGCTGCCGGAGCTTGACGCCCCTTTCCTCGCCCGCTTCGCCCTGCCGGTGTTGCAGTTCAACGTACCGCTGTCCCTCTTCTCACGCCTAGTACTCGATGCTGGCAGTGAACGCGACCGTCTGGACATCAAGAAGGGCGGCATTTTTCCTCTGGTGCACGGCCTGCGCAGCCTCGCCCTCGAAGCCAGCATCGAAGCATCCAACAGCCATCTGCGCATCGATGCCTTGCTGGCCTGCGGTCAGTTGCCCACCGAGCTGGCGCAGGATCTGCGCGAAACGCTCAGCTTTCTGCATGGACTACGCTTGCAGCACGGTCTCAACTCCATCGCCCAGGGCCGCGCGCCGGACAATCTGATCGAGCCCGCAGCGCTCTCCACCCTGGAACGCGATCTGCTCAAGGACGCGCTGGGGGTAGTCAAGCGTTTCCGCCAGCTTATCGAGCATCACTTCCAGTTGGCCCGCCTCGGATGAACCTGCTCAATCGCCTCAGCCGCTGGCGCGCCCGCCGCGCTCTGCGCGATCCGGCTTACGCCTTCCTCTTCACCAGGCCGCCAGCCAATGAATGGATCAGCATCGACTGCGAGACCAGCAGCCTCGATCCGCAGCAGGCCGAGATCCTGAGCATTGCCGCGGTGCCGGTGCGTGCCAACCGCATCTACCGCTCTGAAGCGCTGCGTCTGATGCTCAAACCGGAGGGCAGCATCGCGCCAGGCAGCATTCCGATCCACCAGTTGCGCGCGCAGGATCTGGCAGATGGCCTCAGCGTGGACCAGGCATTACCCCTACTACTCGAATTCATCGGTGCCCGCCCCCTGCTGGGGTATTACCTTGAATTCGATCTGGCCGTGCTCAACCGTCAGATCCAGCCGCGCCTGGGCATCCACTTGCCCAACCCGGCCATCGAAGTCTCCGGCCTTTATTACGACCGCAAGGTCACCGCTTACCGCCCTGAAGTGGACCTGCGTCTCTCCAGCATCCTGCAGGATCTGGATCTGCCGGATCTGCCACGCCACGATCCACTCAACGATGCGGTGCTCGCTGCGATGATTTTTCTCAAGCTCAGCCGCATGACTCCAGATCAAGATTCAGAATTCTGATCAAGCTCATCAGAAAATCCAATTCAGGATGGATATCTGCAGTATTCCAGTCAACCAGTTGACTGCAAGATAACCCGGCAGCGCCTCGACCAGCCCGCCCGTGCCGGCGTAAAGTAACCACCCGCGCAGCACAGTCCGCCTCCATGCTTACCGAAGTCCTTTCCCCCGCCCAGCTAGTCGGCTATGTGGCTTTCATCCTCGGCGTTGCATCCTTCCTGCAGAAGAGTGATCGCCACTTCAAGCTCTACATGTTCGGTGAGTGCATCGCCTACGTGATCCACTTCTGGCTGCTCGGCAATCCCACCGCCATGGCCAGCTCAAGCATCTCGGCGATCCGTTCAGCGCTCTCGCTCTACACCCGTTCGATCTGGGTAGCGATCACAGTGGTAATCGTGAATCTGGCACTGGGCATCACCCTGGTCCAGCACTGGTGGAATTGGTTTCCGCTGATCGCATCCTGCGTCGGCACACTTGCCCTGTTCCTGCTTCACGGCGTGCGCATGCGCGTAGTGATGCTGCTGGGCACGCTGCTATGGGTGGCCAACAACATCATCTCCGGTTCGATTGGCGGCACTGCGCTGGAAATAGTGATCCTGGCGGTGAACAGCCACACGATCTGGCGCATGCGACGCGATGCACGCCTTGCGCAGGCCTCCGAAGCGCACGCACACAAGGAAATCACGCCATGAGCAGCGCGTGGGGCTGCCCGCACGACGTGAACGGCGTCTGTCAGCGCGTTCAGGGCGCCGTCTGTTCGCCAGGCATGCGCGGCTGCGAACTCGAAGGCAAGGTACGCTTCGCCAATCCGGAGCTGAATGCCCCACGCAAGCCACAACGCGCCGAGCTCGGCCCTGCTCCCGATGCCCCCATCTCTCCCGCCAAAGGCCGTCGGCGCCTGCCTTTCTGAGTTTCCCGTATCTGCAAGGCGTTCATAGCGACGATTCGTTCTGGCAAGCGGCGCGAGCCGGCGTATGCTGCTCATCCCTCCTCCGAAGCCGTGAGTGCAAGTCACTCCTGCCATGATCGAAGCCCTCCTGCTCACAACCACCCGCATCGTCACCTACTACGGCGCGCAATCCCTGACCAACGCCAGCGGCTTCTTCTTCGCTCGCGGCGAACGCCTGTTCCTGGTCACCAGCCGCCATGTGATGTTCGACGAACCCAGCAAGCACAACCCGGATCGGCTGGTCATCGAGCTGCATACCGATCCGCACAACATGGCCAGTTCCACAGGTTTCTCGATTCCGCTCTATCGTCACGGGAAGAGTCTGTGGCGCCAGGGCAGCGACGGCTCCGGTGAAATCGATGTCGCCATTATCGAAATCGAACGCACCGCCTTGCCTGCGGGCAGCGTCATTGCCACCTTCGGGCCAGAGAGTCTGGTCACGCCAGTAGACCAGATCGAAGCCGGTGAATCGATTCTGATCCTGGGTTTTCCGCTGGGCTTTCACGACGACTTCCATCACCTGCCGGTCGTGCGCCAGGCGGGCATCGCCTCTTCTTTCGGCATGCGCTTTCAGGGCGAGGGCTACTTTCTCACTGATGCCCGCACCCATCGCGGCGGCAGCGGCGCACCGGTCGTCAAACGCCGGGCCGCAACGCTTTGCACGCAGGGGCAGCTGCCGTGGGTCCTGCTGGGCATCCATTCGGCCCGCCTCGATGTGGGCGGCCGTGATCTGAAGCTGGATGAAGCGCTGGGTCTTAACTGCGCCTGGTACGCCGATATCCTGCTGACCCTCACTGCCGACTGAACCACGCCCCAGCCCTCCGGCGCCCGCGCAAGAAAAAGGGCTGTGGCGTCTGAAGCCACAGCCCCTCAGGTCTGCTGCAGAAACGGCTCAGGCCGAGTGCCTGAGTTGTTCCAGAATGGCGGGGTTTTCCAGGGTCGACACATCCTGGGTAATTTCCTCACCCTTGGCGAGAGCCCTGAGCAGGCGCCGCATGATCTTGCCGGAGCGAGTCTTGGGCAGGTTGTCACCGAAACGGATGTCTTTCGGCTTGGCGATCGGCCCGATTTCCTTGGCCACCCAGTCCTGCAGAGCCTTGGTCATGGCCTTCGCCGCATCGCCACTGGGCCGCGCCTGCTTGAGCACCACGAAAGCACAGATGGCTTCGCCAGTGAGCTCATCCGGCCGCCCGACCACAGCAGCTTCGGCCACCAGCGGGTTGGCCACCAGCGCCGACTCGATTTCCATGGTGCCCATGCGGTGGCCGGACACATTCAGCACATCGTCGATGCGGCCCATGATGGTGAAATTGCCGGTCTTGGCGTCGCGCATCGCACCGTCGCCGGCCAGATACAGGCGCCCGCCCAGGTCATCCGGGTAGTAGCTCTTCTTGAAACGCTCCGGATCGCCGTAAATGTTGCGGATCATCGACGGCCAGGGTTTCTTGACGACCAAGAAGCCGCCCTTGCCCCACTCCACGTCATGCCCGGTCTCATCCACGATGGCAGCCTGGATACCCGGGAACGGCAGGGTGCAGGAGCCCGGCACCAGCGGCGTGACACCCGGCAGCGGCGTGATCATGTGGCCGCCGGTTTCTGTCTGCCAGAAGGTGTCCATGATCGGGCAACGCGAACCGCCGATCTGTTCGTAGTACCACATCCAGGCTTCCGGATTGATCGGCTCGCCGACCGAGCCCAAGAGGCGCAGCGAATCGAGCTTGTAATTGCGCGGCGCGACCTTCGGATCGACTTCGGAGGCCTTGATCAGCGCCCGGATCGCCGTCGGCGCGGTATAGAAAACGCTGACCTTGTGTGCCTCGATGGTCTGCCAGAAGCGCCCGGCATCCGGATAAGTCGGCACGCCTTCGAACACGATCTGCGTCGCACCGCAGGCCAGCGGGCCGTACGCAATATAGGTGTGGCCTGTCACCCAGCCAATATCGGCGGTACACCAGAAGGTATCCTGCGGCTGGATGTCGAAAGTCCACTTCATGGTCAGAATGGCATGCAGCAGATAGCCGCCACTGGAGTGCTGCACGCCTTTCGGCTTGCCGGTGGAGCCGGAGGTGTAGAGCAGGAACAGCGGATGCTCGGCGCCCACCCACTCCGGCTCGCATTCAGCGGGCTGTTTGGCAATCAGTTCGTCCAGATAGATGTCACGCCCCTCCTGCATGGCAATCGCGGCGCCGGTACGGCGATACACAACCATGGTATGGATGCTCTCGCAGCCCCCCATGCCCAGCGCCTCATCCACCACGCTCTTGAGGCCCAGACTCTTGCCGCCACGGCACTGTTCGTCAGCCGTGATCACTGCCACCGCGCCGGCATCCGAGATACGCTCCTGCAGGCTCTTGGCCGAGAAGCCGCCGAACACCACCGAGTGGGTCGCCCCGATGCGCGCGCAGGCCTGCATGGCGGCCACCCCTTCGACCGACATCGGCATGTAGATCACCACCCGGTCACCCTTGCCAATGCCGCGTGCCTTGAGGCCATTTGCAAACTTACAGACCAGGGCATGCAGCTCACGATAGGTGACCTTGCTGGCCTTGCCGTCATCTGCTTCAAAGATGATCGCCACCTTGTCGGCATTGCCGTTCTCGAGGTTACGGTCCAGGCAGTTGTAGGAGACGTTCAGCGTGCCATCCGCAAACCAGTGATAGAACGGCGCTTCAGACTCATCCAGGCTCTGCGTGAAGGGCTTTTTCCAGCTGACGTGCTCGCGCGCCAGACGCGCCCAGTAGCCGCTGTAATCGGCTTCGGCTTCCTTGCACAAAGCCTCGTAGGCGGCCATGCCGGAGATCGTGGCGCGCGCCACTGTCTCGGCAGAAGGCGGAAAAACCCGGGTTTCCTGCATGACTGAATTGATTGTGCTCATTTTTGTCTCTCTCCTGCGGTGGGAGCCAACATGCTATGACCATGTCAAGCAATTGATAATTATCAAAAGCCCTGATGCCCGAAGGTATCCAGTAGGGGCTTTCACGTACGCCGTTCCAGCCACATCCGGAGCCCTTTCTCACCCTCCACCAGCAACAGGAGCATCAAGCCAAGCAGCAGGATGTAGCCCCAACTGGCCACCGGCAGGGCAGCCGTGCCAAACAGCAGCTGCAACATGGGCAGATAGGTGAAAGCCAGTTGCAGGCTCATCACGACCGCAATTGCGAGCCACGCCGGACGATTGCGCAACAGACTGCCCAGCACGCAATGCTCCAGATCGCCACAATTGAGAAGATAGGCCGCCTCACCCACCACGATCATGTTCACGGCCGCCGTGCGTGCCTGGGCAATACTCGCCCCTGAGGCGAGTTCAAGCTGGAACACCAGCAGGCTTGCACCGGCCATCAGAAGGGAGACCAGCAGGAGGCGCCAAAGCAGGAAGCCCGAGATCAGGGACTCGGCCGGATCACGTGGCGGGCGCTGCATGCAGGCCGCAGCGGCGGGCAGAAAGGCCAGTGAGATCGACAGGGTGATCTCGGTGAACATGTTCACCCACAGAATCTGCACCGGCGTGATCGGCATTTGCCAGCCCAGCAGCATCGCCAGCACGATGCCACCGACCTCGCCGCCGTTGGTAGGCAGGATGTAGAGGATAGCCTTGCGGATGTTTTCATAGACCGTGCGGCCCTCCTCCACGGCATGACCGATCGAAGCGAAGTTGTCATCGGTAAGCACCATGCCCGCTGCTTCGCGCGCCACCTCGGTGCCCTTCTGCCCCATCGCCACCCCCACGCTGGCACGCTTGAGGGCCGGCGCATCATTCACGCCATCTCCCGTCATCGCCACCACAGCACCGCCCGCCTGCAAAGCTTCGACCAGGCGCAGCTTGTGCGCGGGGCTGGCACGCGCGAAGACATCCACCTCATGCACCATCGCCCGGAGATCGGCATCGCTCATGGCCTCGATCTGGCTGCCGGTGAGCGTGCGCCCCGCGTCACCGCCAATTCCGAGCTGGCTGGCAATGGCCCGCGCCGTGATGGCGTGATCCCCGGTAATCATCTTCACGCGAATGCCTGCGCCATGGCAGCGTGCCAGCGAGGCACGCACCTCCTCGCGCGGCGGATCGATAATGCCCACCAACCCGAGCAGCACGAACTGACCTCCGAGCGCGTCGAGGCTCAGCTCGGCCTGCCCGGCATCCGGCACCCGCCGCGCGAGAGCCAGCACCCTCAAGCCCTCGGCAGCAAGGGCTGTTTCTTGCGCCAGCCAGTAAGCCTGGTCAAGCGGCATATCACCAGAATCGCCCCGCTGGCGGTCACAGCGCGCCAGCACGGCCTCCGGCGCGCCCTTAAGGTAAATGGCGGCATCATGCAGAGTAGCCATGTAACGATGCTCGGCTGCAAACGGAATCACATCGTGACGCGGCGCCCGTGCGGCCTCCTCAGCACGTTCCAGCCCGAGCTTGAGCGCCAGAGTACACAGTGCGCCTTCAGTCGGATCGCCCTGTAGCTGCCAGCCATCCGCGCCCTGACGAACCTGCGCGTCATTACATAGCAAGCCCGCCAGTGCCAATTCCCCCAGCACGACATAGTCACGTGGCTCGATACGCCGACCACCCACATGGATGCCTCCCTCCGGGCCATAACCGGTGCCGCCCAGTTCAAACACCTGCTCGCCGGTCGCCACGCGCAGCACCGTCATCTCGTTGCGGGTCAGGGTGCCGGTTTTGTCGGTACAGATCACACTGACCGAACCGAGCGTTTCCACTGCAGGCAAGCGCCTCACAATGGCATTACGCTTGGCCATACGCTGCACGCCAATGGCCAGAGTGATCGTCACGATGGCCGGCAGGCCCTCCGGGATCGCCGCCACTGCAATCCCCACAGCCACCATGAACATCTCGCTCCACGCATAGCCCGCGCCCCACACCCCCAGCGCAAACACCATCACCGCCAGCACGCCGATTGCCAGGGTAAGTTGCCGGCTAAAACTCGCCATACGCGTCAGCAAAGGCGTATCGATACGTTCCACGGCTGCCAGCATGGCGCTGATTTGGCCGATCTCGCTTGCCGCGCCCGTCGCCACAACCACCCCACGCCCTTGGCCGTGCACCACCAGCGTACCGGAAAAGGCCATGCATAGCCGGTCACCGGGCACAGCCTCTCGGCCAACCGGTGCCACGCTCTTCTCTACCGGCACCGCCTCCCCTGTCAGCGCAGCCTCCTCGACGCGTAAGGCTTTGACCTCAAAAAGGCGCAGATCCGCCGGCACTTTGTCGCCTTCCGCTAGCAGCACGATATCTCCCGGCACCAGTCGGGCAGCGTCCATGGGGAGTTGCTGGCCGCCTCTCAGCACGCTCGCCGTAGGAGTCAGCATCTTGCCGATTGCGGCCAATGCCGCTTCGGCTCGCCCCTCCTGAACAAAGCCGATCAGGGCATTGACGATCGTCACGCCGATAATCACAGCGGCATCCAGCACATGTCCCAACAACAAAGTGAGCACGCCGGCAGCCAGTAGAACCAGCACCAGAAGGTTATTGAACTGATCCAGAAAACGCAGCCAGGCCGGCCGCACCCGAGCCACAGGCAGAAGATTGGGGCCATAACGCTGCAAACGGAGCTCGGCTTCGCTAGCCGACAAGCCCGCCTCATCGGTATTCAGGACGGCCAGCACCTCGCTTGCCGCTCGGGCATGCCACGCTTCAGCGCGCGGCGCTTGCTGTGTCATCCTGCCTCCCAGACCAAAAACCCTGCTTTCTTTATAGGCTTTTACATTTGTTTGCGTTTTTGGCCCGGCCACTCAAAAAGCTTCCCGAAGCCTGTCCCAGCCCGGTAATCTGCGCGCCCGATAAGGACAAACCCCTAACACTTTTGATCCAGACGAAATGTTTTGACCAGCTTCGCTGGCAAGATGCGCCGTCTTTCATTCCCTGATTACTCCGGAGCCTCCCTCATGGCCGACGCCAAGCTTCACGACACCACCGCCAATCCCGCCCCGCTGGGCCTGCTCGGCTTCGGCATGACGACTGTGCTGCTGAACCTGCACAACGCCGGTCTCTTCGAGATGAACTCAATGATCCTCGCCATGGGTATCTTCTACGGCGGTATCGCCCAGGTCATTGCCGGCCTGATGGAATGGAAGAAGGGCAACACCTTCGGTACCGTGGCCTTCACCTCCTATGGCTTCTTCTGGCTGACCCTGGTCGGTCTGGTCACCTTCCCGAAGACCGGCCTGATGGACGCCACCTCCACCGGCGGTCTGGTGGCCTTCCTCGTGATGTGGGGCATCTTTACCGCGGTCCTGTTCGTCGGCACCCTGAAGCTCTCGCGCATCACCCAGCTGGTGTTCGGCTCGCTGGTTGTGCTCTTCGCTCTGCTCGCCATCGGTGACGCCACCGGCAACGAAGCCATCAAGCATCTGGCCGGCTGGGAAGGCATCCTTTGCGGCGCCTTCGCGATCTACGACGCGGCCGCCCAGATCATTAATGAAATCTACGGCCGCGACGTGCTGCCGATGGGCAAGCCCAAGGCCAAGGCCGTAGCGCTGAAGAAAGCGGCCTGAGCGACTCTGCTCCCGAAAGAAGGCGCCCCTGTCCCGTGCAGCGGCGCCTTTTTTACGCCTGCAACGCACGTCTGTAACATTTGTTTTCACCCTTCTGCGGAAGATCCCGCATTGCGGCATCCGGCGCCTGCAGCTAGCGTCAAGGCATCTACAGCCGGAGATGTGCCATGCCCGCCACCGCCATTTACTGCAAGACCCGCAAGGGCATTGAAGAAATCGCCCACCGCAGCCACCACCTGCCCGCGCGTCTGCGCAGCACCCTGATCCTCATTGATGGCCACACCCCCTGGATTGAGCTGCAGCAGCGCCTGATGCTGGGCAATGAAGCACACGCCGCCATCGAAACCCTCGTCAATGAGGGCTACATCGCCGTACTGACGAACGAACCCGTCACCGAGATGGAGATGTAGCACTCCCGAAAGGGTTATCCCGGGCGTCAGGCGCCCTGTCCATGCGGCATACTCAAGTCACTGCCCGGCCATCGCCGGAGCCTGCACGCAGGAAGCCCCGTGGACGAAAAACACTACCTCTCGCCGCTGTTCGAGCCGCGCAGTGTGGCCATCATCGGCGCCACCGAGCGCGACAACGCACTCGGTGCGATTCTCGTGCGCAACATGCTAGGGGCGGGCTTCAAGGGCGCCCTGCATGCGGTCAACCCGAAATACGACAGCGTTCAGGGCGTGCCCTGCTTCGCGCATATCGGCGACGTACCGGGCAAGGTGGACCTAGCCGTCATCGCGACTCCGGCCGGCAGCGTACCGGGACTAATCGATGAATGCGGGCGTGCCGGCGTCAAGGTCGCCGCGGTACTCTCCGCGGGCTTCGGCGAGAGCGGTACGCTGGGCGCTCAGCTGGAGGAAGACACGGTACACATCGCCCGTCAGTACGGCATGCGCGTACTCGGGCCGAACAGCCTCGGCGTCGCCCGCCCTCTGCTGGGGCTCAACGCCACCTTCGCCGGCAGCCAGCCGATTGCCGGCTCGATCGGCTTCGTTTCTCAATCCGGCGCCCTGTGCGCGGCAGTGCTCGATTACGCCCGGCCGAACCAGGTTGGCTTCTCGAATGTAATTTCACTAGGGGTTTCGGCCGAACTGGATTTCGGCGAGATCCTCGATTATCTGGTGTGGGATTTCCGCACCGAAGCAATCCTTGTCTACATCGAAGGCATTCGCGACGCGCGCCGCTTTCTCAGCGCGATCCGCGCCGCCGCCCGGGCCAAGCCGGTGATGGTGCTCAAAGTGGGTCGCCATCCGGTTGGCTCACGCGCAGCACAGGCCCACACCGGCGCGGTCACGGGTGACGATGCCGTATTCGACGCCGCCCTGCGCCGCTCCGGGGTGATCCGCCTGAACACCCTGACCCAGCTTTTTTCCGGCCTCAAAGGGCTCTTCGTGCACTTCCGGCCGCGCGGCAACCGCCTCGCCATCATTACCAATGGTGGTGGCCCGGGCGTAATGGCCGCCGACCGCGCCGGTGACCTCGGCATCGAACTGGCGCGCCTGGCACCCGATACCATCGCCCATCTGGAAGAGCTGCTACCTTCGCATTCGCGCGTCGACAACCCGATCGACCTAATCGGTGACTCCAGCCCCGAGCGCTATGCCAGCGCACTCCAGACCTTGCTGCAGGATGAGCATGTCGACGGTGTGCTGTGCCTGCTCTCACCACTCGCCATGAGTCAGCCCAGTGAAGTGGCGCGCCGCGTGGTGGAACTCGCCAAGGGCTCGGACAAGCCTATCCTCACTTGCTGGCTTGGAGATGATGCCTGCCTTGAAGCCCGCGAGATCTTTCGTCAGGCACGCATCCCTTCGCTGCGCACACCGGAAAGTGCGGTCGACCTGTTCTCCCACATCAGTTCCTACTACCGCAACCAGCAATTGCTGACCCAGGTGCCGGCCCCCCTCGAATACGAAAAAGCCCCGCTACGCGAACTCGCCCGCAGCATGATCGAGAGCGCACTCAAGGCTCACCGCACCGTACTGCGCCGCCACGAAGCCATCGCCTTGCTGGCCGCCTTCCACATCCCCGTTACCGAGTTACGCGTGGTGCACAGCCCCGCCGAAGGCATCGAAGCGGCCATGCATTTCGGCTTCCCGGTGGATATCAAACCGGATGCAGCGCTCGCGGGCACCCGCCTGCAGCACCTGGCCGGACGCCATAACCTAGCCAGTACCGTCGCCCTGCATTTGGCCTACGAAGAACTCACCAGCCAACTCAAGCAACAACTCCCCGCAGAACTCGCCGCCGGCATGTGCATTGAGCCAAGCTGGCAGAGCCCTTACACCCGCGAACTGATGCTGCGCGTGTGGCGCGATCCGGTCTTCGGGCCCGTCATCGGGATTGGCGAGCGCAGCCTGGATCCGAACTACTGGCCGGACCGTGCGGTTGGCCTGCCGCCGCTGAACGCCTTCCTCGTGCGCGATCTCCTGCACAGTACCCACGCCGAACGCATGCTCGGCGCACTCGACGGCATGCCTGCAGCCGATCTCGATGCGCTCGAACACACCCTGCTGAGAGTCTCCGACATCATCTGCGAAATGCCCTGGATCCGTTCGCTGGAAATCAACCCGCTGTGCGTGGACGATCGTGGCCTGCAGGTTGCCGACGCGCGCATAGAGATCGGCGAGCTCCCGCGCAGCGCCGGCCGTTACGACCACATGGCGATTCACCCCTACCCGAGCAATCTGATCTATCCATGGCAGCTCAAGGACGGCGCACTAATCACCATCCGCCCGATCAAACCGGAAGACGCGGAGATGAACCAGGCCTTCGTGCGCAAGCTCTCGCCAGAGACCAAATATTTCCGCTTCATGAGCGCCCTGCGCGAGCTTTCACCCTCGCTGCTCGCCAAGCTCACCCAGATCGATTACGACCGCGAACTGGCCTTCATCGCCACCCACATCACAGAGGGCAGCGAAATCCAGATCGGCGTATGCCGCTACACCACCAACCCGGATGGCTTCAGCTGCGAATTCGCCATCGTGGTGGACGACACCTACCAGCACAGCGGCCTGGGCCGCAAGCTCATGGAGGTGCTCGTCACCACAGCCTGGCAGCGTGGCCTGCAAACCATGAAGGGCGAATTCCTTGCCAACAATGAACGCATGCTGCGCTTTGTGGAACGCATCGGTTTCGTGCTGCGCAACGACCCTGAAGACAAAACCATCAAGCACGGCACGCTGGACCTTGCCAAAGCCAATCAGGCCGCCTGACAATCACCCCAGTTTTATGGACTAAAGCCTCATGCCTGCCAGCGCCATTCACGTCATCACCCTCGCCGAAGCCCTGCCCGAGCATTTCCCGGAAGTTGCCCGCACCCTCTCGGGAATGGCGGATCTGTGCCGTCAGGAAGAAGGCTGCCTGCGCTTTGACGTATATGCCGACAGCAAGCGTCCGTTTGCCCTCAACACCATCGAAACCTGGGAGAGCCGCGATGCGCACCAGCGCCATCTGGACTCAGCCCATGTCGCGCGTGGCGTCCTGAGCCTGCTTGGCAAGATGCGCGGCCTACCCGACATCCGCGTGCTACGCGCCATCAGCGAGCTGGACGAGTGAGCGCTGCCGACTGGCAGGATGGCCGCGCCCGCTGCGCCTGGCTTGGCACCTGGGCTGGCGCAGCCGATCCGCTCTATCGTGACTACCACGATCAGGAATGGGGCATCCCCTGCCGCGACGAGCGCCATCTCTTCGAAATGCTCTGCCTCGAAGGCGCCCAGGCAGGCCTCGCCTGGATCACCATCCTCAAAAAACGCGAGGGCTACCGCCACGCCTTTCACGGCTTCGACATCGCTCGGATTGCTGCCATGACCGAGGCCGACATCGAAGCCCTGATGCAGGACGCCCGCATCGTCCGCAACCGTGCCAAGATCACCGCCACCATCGGCAATGCGCGCGCCTGGCTGGCGCTGCGCGAGCGCGAAGGCGATGTCGTAGCCTGGCTGTGGCGCTTTGTCGGTAATCAGCCGCGCGTCAATCACTGGTCAGGCATGAGCGAAATTCCAGCGCGCACGCCTGAATCCGATGCTTTGTCAAAAGCGCTGCTCAAAGCTGGTTTCAAATTCGTTGGCAGCACCATCTGCTACGCCTTCATGCAGGCCACCGGCATGGTCAATGACCACACCACGACCTGCTTCTGCCATCCCGACCAGGCTCTTCCTGGCTGACCTGTTTCCCTTACGAAAGACCTGCCCATGCCCGCACCTCTTGCCCAGGACATCGATTACCACGGCCTGCCCGCCATCCACCTGCGCGCGCCCGATGGCGCCGAAGCCATCATCCTGCTGCACGGTGCACATCTCGTATCGTGGAAACCGGCCGGCGGCGAAGAGCGCCTGTACATGTCGGAAAAAGCCCTCTTCGAAGACGGCAAGCCGGTACGCGGTGGCGTGCCAATCTGTTTTCCGCAGTTCGGCAAAACCGGCCCCCTGCCCCAGCACGGCTTCGTGCGTGATCGCTCCTGGGAAAAGGTTTCCGCCCGCGCCGGCGACGACTTCGCCATGGCCGTGCTGCGCCTCACAGATTCGGAAGCTACCCGCGCTCTGTGGCCGCACGCCTTCAAGATCGAATTCAGCGTGGCAATCACGGCCAGCCGGCTCGACATGGAGCTTGAAGTCGAAAATACCGGCGAGGCACCGCTACGCTTTACCACCGCGCTGCACACCTACATCCGCGTGAAAGAAGCCGAAGAGGCTCACCTCGAAGGGCTGCGCGGCCAGCAATACCGTGATCTGCTGACCGGCCAGATGCATTCTGACAGCGGCACCTTCGTGGCCATTGATCGCGAAACCACGCGCCAATACCTCGCCACCGAAAATCCGCTGCTGCTGCGCGACGATCGCCGCGCACTCGGCATCAATGCCGAAAACATGCCCGACACCGTCGTGTGGAACCCCTGGGAAGCCACCTGCGCCACAATCGCAGACCTGCCACCCAGCGCTTTCCGGCGCTTCCTGTGCGTGGAAGCCGGTGCCATCGAAAGCCCGGTCGAACTGCCCGCTGGAGAAGGCTGGTGGGGTCGCCAGAGCCTCGTCGCGATGTAATCGCCCCCTCCTGCAAACGCGGGCTGGCATCCGGCATGGAGCAAGCCCGCGAGTCTGACAGGCGGAATCCGTTCTGGGTATACCCCTAATTTGTCGGATTCCTTCCATGAATCGACTTGACGGCTTAATTCCCGAGGGCTTTGATAGGGTATTTTCACCCTATAAATCAATGAATTGCGAGCTCATAATTATTGTTGCAGCGCACCTTCATAATCCTTTATGCCGGAATCCGAACATTCGATTCGGCTTATGACAGAACACCCACTAGCATTACGGTCAAAGAAGTCAAACAGAACAAAAAGCCCATTCCCGACAGCAAAGAATTGCGGCGAGCGAATCCTCTGAGAGCGGATACGTACGCCAAGCCCTGAAAAGGGCCTCAACAGTTTCAATTCAACTCGGAGGCATCATGTCTGAACGCGACACTATCAATCTCGACTCAGCAGTAGCGCACGCCTGGCGCGGTTTCAAGGGCGGCGAATGGCAAAAACAAATCGAAGTCCGCGACTTCATCCAGAAGAACGTCAGATCCTATGAAGGTGATGACAGCTTCCTGGCCGGCGCCACCCCGCGTACCACCGCGATCTGGGCCAAACTTTCCGAACTCTTCGTGCAGGAACGTGAAAAGGGCGTGCTGGATGTCTCCCAGATCCCGTCCTCGATCACCGCTCACGACGCTGGCTACATCGACAAAGACAACGAAGTCATCGTTGGTCTGCAAACCGAAGCCCCGCTCAAGCGCGCCATTTTCCCGAATGGCGGCTGGCGCATGGTTGAGAACAGCCTGAAGGCCTACAACTTCCCGGTCGACCCGAAAGTTGCCGAGATCTTCACCAAGTACCGCAAGACCCACAACGAAGGCGTGTTCGATGCCTACCCGGCTGACGTGCTGAAGGCCCGTCGCTCGCACATCGTGACCGGTCTGCCTGACGCTTATGGCCGTGGCCGCATCATCGGCGACTATCGCCGCGTGGCCCTGTATGGTGTGGACAAGCTGATCGAAGCCAAGAAGGCCGAAAAGCGTTCCATCGACGGCGCCCACTCCACCGACGCGATCATCCGCGACCGTGAAGAACTCTCCGAACAACTCAAGGCCCTGACCGAACTGAAGGTGATGGCTGCCAAGTACGGTTTCGATCTATCCAAGCCCGCCGCAACCGCCAAGGAAGCCGTTCAGTGGCTGTACTTCGGTTACCTCGCTGCGGTGAAGGAACAGAACGGTGCCGCCATGTCGCTGGGCCGCACCTCCACCTTCCTGGACGCTTACTTCGAGCGTGATCTGGCCGAAGGCACCCTGACCGAATCCCAGTCGCAGGAAATCATCGACGACTTCGTCATCAAGCTGCGTATCGTCCGCTTCCTGCGCACCCCGGAATACGACGCTCTGTTCTCCGGCGACCCGACCTGGGTGACCGAGTCCCTTGGCGGCGTCTCCGAAGATGGCCGTCCGCTGGTCACCAAGACCTCCTTCCGCTACCTGAACACGCTCTACACCCTGGGCCCGGCACCGGAACCCAACATGACCGTGTTCTGGACGCCGAAGCTGCCGGAAGGCTTCAAGAAGTTCTGTGCCAAGGTTTCGATCGACACCTCCTCGATCCAGTACGAATCGGACGAGCTGATGCGTCCGGCCTGGGGTGACGACACCGCCATCGCCTGCTGTGTGTCCGCCATGCGCGTGGGCAAGCAGATGCAACTCTTCGGCGCTCGTGTGAACCTCGCCAAGTGCATGCTCTACGCCATCAACGGTGGCCGTGATGAAATGACCGGTGATCAGGTCATGCCGGCTTTCGAACCGGTCAAGGGCGATGTGCTGGACTTCGACGCCGTGATGAAGAACTACGACATCGCGATGGAATGGCTGGCCAAAACCTATGTGAATGCGATGAACTGCATCCACTACATGCACGACAAGTACGCCTACGAGCGTATCGAGATGGCGCTGCATGATTACAACCCGCTGCGCACCATGGCGTTCGGTATCGCCGGCCTGTCCGTAGTAGCTGACTCGCTGTCGGCCATCAAGAACGCCAAGGTCAAGGTGGTGCGTGATGAAACCGGTCTGGTGACCGACTACATCACCGAAGGCGACTTCCCGAAGTTCGGCAACAACGACGACGCCGTCGACCAGTACGCAACCTGGCTGGCCGAGACCTTCATGAACAAGCTGCGCAAGCACAGCACCTACCGTGATGCGCTGCACACCCAATCGGTCCTGACCATCACCTCCAACGTGGTGTATGGCAAGAGCACGGGCAACACGCCGGACGGCCGCCGTCTGGGCGAACCGTTCGCACCGGGCGCCAACCCGATGCACGGCCGCGACAAGCTGGGCTTCGTAGCCTCGGCCATGTCGGTTGCCAAGATTCCGTACGAACACTGTCAGGACGGCATCTCGATGACCTCCTCGATCGTGCCGAGCGGTCTGGGCTCCACCCGTGCCGATCAGGTTGCCAACCTGGCCCGTTCGCTGGATGGCTTCTTCGGCGTCACCGGTTTCCACGTCAATATCAACGTGCTCAACCGCGACATGCTGGTCGACGCCATGGAGCATCCGGAACAGTATCCGCAGCTGACCATCCGGGTTTCGGGTTACGCGGTGAACTTCATCAAGCTCACCAAGGAACAGCAGCTCGATGTGATCAACCGTACTTTCCACGGCGAAGTTTGATCTGCACATGACAGCGGGGTTTGATCGAACTCCGTAGGCGGAGTATCAAACTTCCGTCACAATCAAGTCTCGGCACTGCGGAAGCGGTGTCGGGACTTTTTTTTCCGGACTCCCGACTGATGAGTACTGAACACAAGATTGAACGCCCGCTCAAAGGCAGCCGTTTCGAGTTGCGCGCCCTCGACAGCAACATGGACGACGCCGATGCCGAGCGCCTTGCCCAGGAGGGGCGCTGGGGCTTCCTGCATTCAGAAGAAACCGGTTCGGCCGTGGACGGCCCTGGCATGCGCGTAGTGTTCTGGACCACTGGCTGCGAATTTCGATGCACCTACTGCCACAACCCGGACACCTGGAAACTGAAGCACGGCCAGGTCGTCTGCGCGGATGACATTCTCGACGAGTTGAAGAAGTACAAGGACTACCTGCGCTTCTCGGGCGGCGGCCTCACCATCTCCGGCGGCGAGCCCCTGGTCCAAGCGCCCTTCGTGATGAACATCATCCGCGGTGCTCGCGAGATGGGCATCCACACCTGTCTCGATACCAACGGCTACCTCGGTGATCGCCTCAGCGATGCCGACCTTTCCCAGATTGATCTGTTCCTGCTGGACCTCAAGAGCTGGGATCCGGAGACCCACCTCAAGGTCACCGCCAAGCAAGTCGAACCGGTGCTGAATTTTGCCCGCCGCCTCGCCGCACGCGGCCGCCCGATGTGGGTGCGCTTCGTCCTCGTGCCGGGCCACACCGATGCTCCGGACAACATCAAGGGCGTGGCCGCATTTGCCGCATCACTGGGCAATGTGGAGCGCGTGGACGTGCTGCCCTTCCATCAGTTGGGCCGCTTCAAGTGGGAACAGCTCGGCATGAAGTACGAGCTGACCGACACGCCGACGCCCAAGCCCGAAGAGACCGAAGCCGTCAAGGCCGTCTTCCGCGCCTACGGACTCAACTGTCCGAGCTGACCGATTTTTCTTTCTGCTTCATCTGCAATGTCTCACACCGCTCAACAACTTCTCGATCTTGCTGCGCCTCATGCAGCCCGCTCGGTTCGCCTTGCCCGCCAGTATCTTGGCAAAGCCGCCAGCATTGATACCCAGGCCCTGCGCTGGCGTCGCATCTCCACCACGCTCGCCGCCATCGCACCGATCCTGCTGCTGGCAGTGATCGCTGGCTCGCTGATCCAGACCAACTCGGCCCTGGTTGAAACCCTCTGGGAATTCACCGCTGGAGCCATGCTGCTGGCTGGGGTCGGCATTGCCATCGCCGATTCACGTGGTTTTTTCCTGCGCAGTATCAACGCTGACACCCCCCTTCTGCTTGAAGAGGTTCATCAAGTCGAAGAGGCTTCAGAACTTGCGCGCGCCTGGCACGCCGTGGTCACGCAGGAGCAACGCCCGCTACGCCAATTTGATCTGGAAATCATGTGGGCGCTTTCTGCCCATGAGCGAGGCGACCAGGCACAGGACGCAGCCGCGCATCACTGAGACGCGGCTCCGGCTGGCGCTATCTCAGCTCCTGCGCATCAAGGTGGATTTGCCGAACAGGCTTTCGATCAGATCCACCGCCAGATCCGCCGTCTTGTTGCGCACATCCAGCGCCGGGTTCAGCTCCACCACGTCCAGTGAAGCGAGCCGCCCGGTATCTGCGATCATTTCCATGCACAACTGAGCTTCGCGGTAAGTCGGCCCGCCCGGCACCAAAGTCCCCACACCCGGCGCAATCTCCGGGTCAAGGAAGTCCACATCGAAACTCACATGCAGATGGGTGTTGTCGTCCAAGCCCAGCAGCGCCTGCTCCATGGTGTGGCGCATGCCGTTCTCGTCAATGAAGCGCATGTCGAACACATCCAGCCCCATCTCGTGCACGAAGCGCTTCTCCCCCTGATCCACCGAACGGATACCGATCTGGTAGATATTCCAGGGCTCGATGGCCGGCACCTGATCCGACATCGAAACCAGTTCAGCCGGGCCGTGGCCGCACAGGCAGGCCACCGGCATGCCGTGCAGATTGCCGCTCGGCGTGATGGTGGAGGTGTTGAAATCAGCATGCGCATCCAGCCACAGCACCCGCAGCTTCTTGCCCACAGCCCGGCAGTGGCGCGCCACGGCGCTAATCGAGCCGACCGCCAGCGAATGGTCACCGCCCAGCAGGATAGGCAATTGCCCAGCCTGCAGCGCAGCCAGCATCGCGTCGTGTACTGCACGATTCCACTCGATCACCTCAGCCAGATGCCGGTAGCCCGCCACCGGCGGTAACCAAGGATTGGTCGGCCCGGCTAGATTGCCGTGATCTTCAACGCTCAATCCATGGCTTTCCAGGATCGGCTTGATGTCCGCCACACGCAGGGCTTCTGGCCCCATCGAGGCACCACGGGCTCCCGCACCGATATCGGTCGGCGCACCGATCAGGACTATGCTCTGCGTCATTTGCGCAAGCCCTCCAGCAAACGGAAACAGTGCGCACCGATCCAGGCTCCCGCCAGCAAGCCCATGCCCATGCCCCCCACCACGAAAGCTGCCTTGAAACCGCTGGCCAGCGTCGTCGATACCAGTGTCACCGGCGCATTCGCACCGGCAAATGAAATATCCATCGCTCCACCGATGGTCTGGAACATCAGCACCCCTGGCATCATCGGCACAGCACCGGCAAAGGCCACAGCCGCAAACGGAATACGCATCGACGAGACCCAGCGGATCGCCATGAAGCCGATGGCGAGACAGGCAAACAGGGTCGCAATCTCGATCTGCATGCCCTGCTTCAGGCACAGGAAGCGCACCCCATGCCCCACCATGCCGCACAGGATGGAAGTCCACAAGACGCGCCAGGGTGCATTGTAGAAAGCACCGAAGCCGCACGCGGCCACACCGGCAAGCAGCACGTCCTGCCACAACGGAATGGGCGCCAGCACGATGCCTTTATAGATTGGCACGGTGGTCATCCCCAGGGTGATCCAGCCGCCGAGGAAAATGCCCATCGCCGCAGCCACCAGAATGCCAGCCGCCAGGCCCAGGCGCGGAATGCCGGTCTGCATATTGTTCTCGATCATGTCGTAGAGACCATTGATCAGATGCGGCCCCGGCACCAGCATCAGCGCCGGCACGATCAGGCAGATGCCGGGGGTTTCGGTCCAGCCGAGCTGGATCACCAGCCCTCCCATCAAGGAGCCGATCAGCGCCGCCACGAACGGCAACGCGAAGAGCACCGGATGGTGTTTATGCATTTCCTGACGCACCAGCATGCCCACCGCAGAAGACAGTGCAATCACCGCCATCCCGCCCCAGTCCGCCGACAGCAACCAGGCCAGCGCACCGGCGGCAAGGCCGAACATCACGGACAGTGTCCAGCGATCATGCCGCCCGGCGGTCTTCTCCACCTCATCAAGAATGCGGATCGCTTCGGGCAGACTCAGCTTGCCGGCACACACTTTATCGATGGTGAGATTCACCTGGGCACTCACCGCTACGTTGATGCGGAACTCCGGTGCCTGAGCATGTACGGTTACCCCATCAGGCGCAAACACCGTTACCGTGCGGTAGCCAATATGCACTTGCAGCGGCAGCCACAGGGCCATGCCGATTTCCTCGATACGCTCACGCAGGGAGGCAGTGCGCATGTTGTATTGCAGCAGCAGACGCGCCACACGCTGGATGAAGCGCAGTTCGTCCGATTCCAGGCCAGGTTTGGCCGCTGCTTCAGAAGCGGGGGTAATGAAAGAGTCGCTCATTGTTTTCGATGTTTTTGGGGGTACTTCACGCAGAAAGAAGCTGGCGGATGGAAATGGGGCGGCCAACGCGGCCCGATGCTAAAATCCGCACTCCTTCAAGCAATCTCCGGGCCGCAAGCCTGATTCCAGATGCGCCACCCAGCCAGTCGCGGCCCGATGCTACCCGTGTTTTATATCAATCGGCACGCGGAGCCACGCTCTTGAAGACCTGGATCAAACGCATACTGGGTCTGACCATTAGCCTCGCCTTGCTGGCCTGGGTGCTGGCGGGTGCGCGCTGGCAGGATCTGGGCACCGCCCTGGCGCAGATCAGGGGGCTGGATATTGCTTTGGCCGTTGCCGCTTTCGCAGCCAGCTATCTATTACGCGCAGCCCGCGTGCATGACGAGTTTGCGGAAGAAACCGGCGCACGTTTCGCAGCAATTCTGCGCCTCACACTCCTGCATAACGCCTCCATCAACATCCTGCCCTTCCGCAGTGGAGAGGCCACCTTCCCGATCCTGCTTTCCCGCTGGTTCGGCGTACCGACCACCCGCGCCGTCGTCGCGCTGCTGTGGCTACGCATCCAGGACGCCTTCGTGGTCCTGGCACTGGCCGCCTTCATCTGGCCAGACCTGCACCCGGCGCTACGCGCCCTGTGGATCGCCGCCGTGGTCTTCGCCGCTTGGCTGATCCCGGCCTGGGCTGCACGCCACCCCGAAATCGAAGCCAAGGCCGGGAAGCTCGCCAGCACCGTGCATCGAGTACGCACAGCACTGGCCGAGTCCACCCGCCATCACGGCCGCGGCTGGCTGTGGACCCTGGCCAACTGGTCCGTAAAGCTGGCCGCGCAAGCCTGGCTGCTCGCCGCGCTGGTACAGACCGGCCTGCTCACCGGGCTGGCCGGCGCGCTGGGCGTGGAGCTCGCCGCCATCTTGCCGATCCAAGGCGTGGCAGGCTTCGGCACCTACGAAGCCGGTGGCGCAGCCCTGCTCGCCCCGCACGGCATTCCCTTCGCCGCCGGCCTGAATGCCGCGCTGGTTCTGCACCTTTTCGTGATCGCCTGCTCGCTGGCAGCCGGCGCCTTGGCCCTGGCCTTCCTGCCCGCTTCAACAGCAGCCGCCGATCCTCAAACCGATTCAAAACCCGAGACCTCCGCACCATGAGCGAAATCCAGATTCCGGCCCACACCCTGTCCATCGTGATCCCGATGTACAACGAGGCCGACAACGTCGAGCCGATGATCACCCGCGTGCATGAAGGCCTCGCCGGCTATGCTCATCCCTGGGAGCTGATCCTGGTGGATGACGGCAGCTCGGACGCCACGCCCGCCGAACTGCGCCGAGTCGGCGCCAAGTTCGGCCCGCATGTACGCACCGTCGAGCTGATGCGCAATTTCCGCCAGACCGCCGCCATGCAGGCCGGCATCGACGCCGCGCGCGGCTCGGTGATTGTGACCCTCGATGGCGACCTGCAGAACGATCCGGCGGATATCCCGCGCATGGTCGGCCGCCTCCTGAACGAAGATCTGGACATGGTTGCCGGCTGGCGCAAGAACCGCAAGGACGGCCTCTTCCTGCGCAAGATCCCCTCGCGCATCGCCAATCGCCTGATCGCCCGCATCACCGGCGTGACGCTGAACGACTACGGCTGCAGCCTCAAGGCCTTCCGCGCCGAGGTGCTCAAGCATGTGCGCCTCTACGGCGAGATGCACCGTTTCATCCCGGCCTGGCTGGCCACCGTCACCACGCCGCGCCGCATCGCCGAGGAAGTCGTCAATCACCACGCCCGCATCCACGGCGAATCCAAGTACGGCATCTCGCGCACCTTCCGCGTGATCCTCGACCTGATCTCGGTCTACTTCTTCATGCGTTTCCGCGCCCGCCCCGGTCACTTCTTCGGCGGCGCCGGCCTGATCCTCGGCGGCATCGGCAGCCTGATCCTTGCCTACATGGCCTTCCTCAAGTTCGTCGGCCATGAAAACATCGGCACCCGCCCGCTGCTGATGGTCGGCTTCTTCTCGATCATCATGGCCGTGCAGTTCATCCTCTCCGGCATCCTCGGTGAAACGCTCGCGCGCATCTACTTCGAGTCCGGCGCCGGCAAGCTCTATCAGGTGCGCAACCCGGACAATCTGACGGCCGACGAAGCCTGGCACAAGGGCTGAACCACGCGATGCAAGTTTCCGGCAATACCCCTTCGGGCTCGGCACGCTGGCTTCTGTTCCTGCTGCCCGCCGTCCTGTTCCTGATGAACCTGGGCGGCGCGCCGCTCTTCGACGTGGACGAAGGCGCCTTCTCGGAAGCCACGCGCGAGATGTTCGTGCGTCACGATTTCCTGTCGACCTGGCTCAATGGCGCGCCACGCTTTGACAAGCCGATCCTGATCTACTGGTGTCAGGCCGTCTTCGTATGGCTGTTCGGCCCGAACGAGTGGAGCTTCCGCCTGCCCTCAGCGCTGGCTGCTTCGGCCTGGTGCTATGCGGTGGGCCTCTTTGCCTGGCAGCGCTTTGGCCGTGCCGCCGGCGTGCTGGCCTGCGGCATCGCCGCGACCAGCCTGGGCGTGCATGTGATCGGCCGTGCCGCCACGGCGGATGCGCTGCTGAACATGCTGCTTGCGCTGGCCTTGCTGGATGGCTGGCGTCACCTCGAATCCGGCCAGCGCACACCGCTCTTGCGCAGCTATCTGTGGATCGGCCTCGGCGTACTCACCAAAGGCCCGATCGCCCTGCTCGTGCCGGGCGCCACCACGTTGATCTACTGCCTCACCGCCGGGCGCTTCCGCGACTGGCTGCGCAGCGTGTTCAATCCGGCCGGCTGGGCAATTCTGCTCGCCGTGACGGTGCCCTGGTATGCCGCCGCGCTCGCCATCCATGGTCAGGATTTCATCAACGGCTTCATCCTCAAGCACAACGTGGAGCGCTTCTCCGGCTCGATGGAAGGGCACTCCGGCAGCCTGTTCTATTACGTGCTAATGATCCCGGTACTGCTGCTGCCTTGGCTCAGCTGGCTGATTGCGTCGGTGCGCCGCATTCCGGGCGACTGGAAAGAGCCGTTGCCACGCTTCCTGTGGATCTGGTTCATCTTCGTCACCGCTTTCTTCTCGCTCTCCGGCACCAAGCTGCCGCACTACGCGCTGTACGGCTGCACGCCGCTCTTCGTGCTGCTGGCCCTGCATCGCGAGCGCGTAAAGTCGGTCTTCCTCGGCGCCCTGCCCTTGTTGCTGCTGATGCTGTTCTTCATTGCCATGCCGAGCCTGCTCGCACTGAGCGCCAATGCCGGCTGGGTCAAGGATAGCTATTACCTCGCACAGGTCTCACGCATCGCCGAGGCGATCCCGGCGGCCTACTACCCGCTCGCCGCACTGGCTCTGCTCGGCAGTGCCGCGGTCTTGCGCCTGCCCTTCGACCCGGCCCGCCACGTACTGGTGATCGCTTGCCTCAACACCCTGCTGCTGGCACTGGCCATCGCGCCCTTCATGGGCGACGTGCTGCAGGGGCCGGTAAAGCGGGCCGGCTTCGTCGCGCGCCAGTACAACGAACCGACCGTGCTGTGGAATTTCCATGCGCCAAGCTTCTCGGTCTACAGCCAGCGCGTAACACCTACGGTACAGGCCCAACCGGGCCAGATTGCACTGACCCGCACGGACCGCCTGCCGGCCGACGCAAAGGTCGAGGAGTTGTATCGCGAAGGCGGCGTAGTGCTGGTGCGGGTGAAGTAATGGAAGACTGGACCCGCATCCGCTTCGCCAGCGAGGAAGCTCGCCCCAGCACACGTCTGGCCCAGGCATGGTTGCTGTTGCTCCTGCTGGCGCTGCTGACCGCCTACCGCTTGTGGATCATCCCGCGCCTGGGCGTGACGCTCTACATCGACGAAGCGCAGTACTGGACCTGGGCCCAACATCTGGACTGGGGCTATTTCTCCAAGCCACCGTTGGTGGCCTGGCTGATCGCGGCCAGCACCGCCGTGTTCGGCGATGGCCTGCTGGCGGTGAAACTGCCCTCGCTACTGCTCTATCCAGCCACTGCTTGGCTGATGTTCCGCCTCGGTGAAAAGCTCTTCGACGCACGCATCGGCTTCCGTACCGGTCTCGCCTTTGCACTGATCCCGATCGTCTCGGCGCTGGGGCTGGCCGTATCCACCGATGCGCCGCTGCTGTTCTGCTGGGCAGCCGCCATGCTGTGCCTGCTGCATGCCATCGAGCGCGACCGCCTGCGCGACTGGCTACTGCTGGGCGCCATAGTCGGCATCGGGATCATGGCCAAATACACCATGGCAGCCTTTGCTGCCTCCGCCACGCTGTATCTGCTGGGCGACGCCAAGCGCCGCCGCGTGTTCGCTCATCCCGGCCTGTGGGCCGCGATCGTACTGGCCAGCCTGATCGTACTGCCAAACATCGTGTGGAACTGGGCCAATGATTTCCCCACCCTGCGCCACACGGCCGACATCACCCACGTCAGCGCAAATGACAAGAGTGGCAACCTGGGGGAGTTCCTGCTCGCCCAGATCGGCTCGCTGGGCCCTGGCTTCGCCTTCGCCTTCATCGGTGGCCTGCTGCTGGCCCTGCGCAAGTGGCGCGATCCACGTTATCAGTTCGTGCTGGCTTTCTCGCTGCCGCTGCTGGGCCTCGTATTCCTGCAGGCACTACGCTCCGAAGCGAATGGCAACTGGGCGGCTCCGGCCCTGCTGACGGCACTTCTGCTCAGCGTGAAGTGGCTCGCGCGCCTCAAGAACCGCTGGTGGGTAGGGGCTATGGCGCTCAACATCATCCTGATGCTGGGCGCTTATCACCTGAGCGATTACTTCGCCCTGCGTGGCCAACCGCAGCCCGCAAAGCTCGATCCGATCAAGCGTGCGAAGGGCTGGGACACGCTGGCACTTGAAGTCCGCCCGCTGCTCGCCGCGCATCCGGGTGCACTGCTGCTGGCTGAAGACCGCACAATGATGGCGCACCTGCTTTATGAGTTGCGCGACCTGAAGCCCGAGCATGCTGCCTGGGCGCCACTGCCGCATCCGGCAGATCACTACCAGCTCAGCGTGCCGCTACGCGACGAGCCGAGCAGCCGCCCGATGCTGCTGGTCACGCGCAACGACAACTCTTCGGTGGCCAGCCGCTTTGCGCGCAGCGAACAGATTGCGCGCATCGTGGTGGAAGTAGAGCCAGGACTCAAACGCGAAGCCAGCGTGCTGCTGCTCGAAGGCTTTCGCGGCTACAAATAGCAGCCGGATAACGGACAAAGAAAAAGGGCCTCACGGCCCTTTTTCTTTGTCCAGACGCTGCTGCCTCACTGACGCACGTAGGTGATTTCCTTCGTGCCGCCCTCGCAAGCGCCTACTACCTTGGCCTCGCCACCCTTGCCCTTTTCCACGATCTCCAGCGTGAAGCTCTTCACGCCGTGGCTCTGAATCCTGGCTTCGATCTCGCCTTTGAGTTCTGCACAATCTTTCGCCGCAAAAGCCGGCAGCGCCAGCATAGTCAGCAGTACGGCAGCCATGACCTGTTTCATGCATTTCCCCTTATTGATATGCACCTTGTGCACGCCGGCTCGAGTCTAAACAGCGACCTGCTCCAACGCAGCCGTACCAAGGGGTATGCCAGATACGCTCAGAACACGCCGGGCAGGATATCCACCGGAATCTTTGTCTGGATATTCACCAGCACCAGATCGATACCGATCACCAGCCATTCATGGCCGGGGTGCGCCGGCAGGCGCGCCAGCATCTGCGGATTGACCTGTTTCTTGGCAATCCCGGGCGGTAAGGGTTTGCCCTTGGCGAGCCGGTTGTGCATGCCCGGGGGCAGCGACTGATAGGTACCCGGTCGGATGCCGACATCGCGGGCGATATCACGTGCTCCGCCCACCGAGATGCCAGCCGAGATGCTGATGGAGACAGCATCACCACCGCCATCCTTGGATTTGCCCGCCTTGGCTGGTTTTCCGCTCTGGCTGTAAGCATCATCCTGCGCATGAGGATTGCCATGACCTTCCTTTTTGGCCGCAGCCGGCAAAGCCACTATCATCATTGAAGTCAGCACAAGGGCCAGCACGGTTTTCATTGCCCTTCTCCTTCACAATAAATTTCAGTTTCACGCCCAAGCACCATGCAGATCCGCAACCTTCACAGCACACCCGCCATCGAAAAGCCCATCCATGACGGCAAGGGCAAGGCGTTCAGCCGCAAGCTCTTCGGGGCAGAGGATCTGGCCTCGGGCCTTCGCTACATCGCATTTACTGAATTGCCGCCCGGCAGTTCCATCGGCGAACACGATCACCATGATGCACGCGAGGAAGTGTATGCAATCCAGTACGGTGAAGGCCTCTTGCGCATCGATGGTGAAACGCGCCGCGTGAAGGCTGGAGACGTAATCCTGACCAAAATCGGCCAGAGCCACGGATTGGAAAACGACAGCCAGGAAACCCTCGGCGTATTCGTGTTCTGGGCCCTGTAGGCCTGCCTCAGACGATGTATCCCTGCAAGCGCGACTCGATCAGACGGGGGTTATCACCGTGGGCAATGCCGATCAGGCCATCGATGATCATCTCGCGCACAGCCACCAGATCGGCCACCGTGGCCTGCAACTTCTTGGCGACCGGCAGGAAAATCAGATTGGCCGAACCCACGCCGTAGATCGTAGCCACAAAAGCCACGGCAATCCCTGCGCCGAGCTTTGAGGGGTCGGAGAGGTTCTCCATCACGTGGATCAGACCCATCACCGCACCGAGGATGCCAATGGTGGGAGCATAGCCACCAGCGGCTTCCCAGATCTTGGTGGCGCGTTTCAGATCCGCTTCCCAGGCAAAAACATCCACTTCCAGCACTGCGCGGATGCGCTCAGGCTCGACGCCATCGACCAGCAACTGCAGGCCTTTGCGCACGAAGGGATCAGGGTGCGGATCAATGCGCGATTCGAGCGCCAGCAGGCCTTCCTTGCGCGCCACCCCACTCCAGGCCACGACCTGGGCGATGATGTCCGGTAAATGCGGCAGCGGGGGCCTGAAAACCCATGTGACCATCTGCAGGCCAGTGCGGAAGGTTTTCCAAGGGCTTTGCAGCATCACGGCACCGAGAGTGCCGCCGATCACGATCAGGAAGGCTGTTGGCTGCACCAGTGAGCCGATATGCCCGCCCTCGAAGATCTGGCCCAGAACGATGGCCAGCACGCCCAGCAGGAGACCGGCAATACTGACCAGATCCATGCTCGCTCAGTCTCCCGCTCAGGCCGCAGCGGCGCGGCGCTGACGCCCACGCCCAGTCTCACGTCCGCCCGAGATGCGCGAACGCAGACGGGCGATGGCCTGGCTGTGAAGCTGACACACACGGGATTCAGAAACGCCCAGCACCTCGCCGATTTCACGCAGGTTCATGTCTTCCTCGTAGTAGAGGCCCATGACCATCTTTTCGCGATCAGGCAGATCCTCGATAGCCTGGATGAGAATCTTGCGCATGTTGGCGTCCTCAAGCAGGTTGAGGGGGTCAGCCCCTTCACCGACGATATGGCGCTCGAGGAAATCATCCTCATCGTCATCGCCGAAGTCCTCGAAATAGACCAGCTGGTAGCCACGCGCTTCCTGCAGCATCTTCTGATACTCGGGCAGCTGCATGTCGAGCAGTGCAGCGAGTTCGCCCTCGGTGGGCTGGCGGCCATGCTGCTGCTCCAGGGTATGCACCGCACCTTCGATGCGCCGCATCTCGCGGCGCAGGCTGCGTGGCAACCAGTCGTTTTCACGCAGGCCATCAAGCATGGCGCCACGGATGCGCTGCACGGCATAAGTCTCAAATTGCGCGCCGAGCCCTTCCTCATAGCGCGTAATGGCATCCAGCAAGCCCATCATGCCGTTCTGGATGATGTCTTCCACCTGCACGCTGGCCGGCAGTTTGGCCATCAGATGGTAGGCAATCCGCTTGACCAGCGGCGCATAGCGCGTAATGAGCTGGTTCTTGTCCAGTGTTCCAGCTGCGTTGTACATGGCGACCTCTTTCCTTCGGTTCGATCCAGGCTCTGTGCCGCTCCCGGAGATTGCGGCGCCTGAAAGCTCTTTGTCACCATTGTGCAGACTTCTGCACGCCGTGACGGCTGGAAAAGCCCAGTGTGTTCCGCCTTATTCCATCTTCGCCGGCGCGGTTTCTACGAATCACACGCGCCCCGGCCCCCTGCCATGCAAGCGGGTGGCACCGCTTGTAGTCTGGACCAGCCGCTCAATGAAAGCATCGGCACTTTCCCCAGTCTCTCGGGCACGCTCGCGCAAAGCCTCACCGAGACTCGAAACTGGCTGCAAAGGCAGCTCCAGCCTGTTCAGCGCCGTCTCGCAGAAGCTCATAAGAAGCCCTTGCTCACGAGGCCCCGGGGGCTGCGTGAAACACACCGACACATGTCGCTCGCCACCTGCCTGACACAGGCGCTTGAGACTGGCATAGGCAGTGGTGATGGACATCGGCTGGGCATCCAGCAGCAAAAGCAGGCGCGGCGCAGCAAAAGCCAGCGCCGAGAGGCTGCGTAACTCAGCCGGCTGGGCCACGATCACCCATTCATCGTGCCCGGCACGCAGACCACGCAACTGTTCGATAGCCCGCTGATTGAAGATGCGCTCGCTCCCCAACTGCTCGACCAATGCCGCCACCTGCGCGATCTCCAGCCCGGGCTGGGCTTCAACCAGGCAGCTGGAAGCCGGCATCAAGCCCTCCACCGCCATGCGCAGATCGAAGCGCGGATTACGCCCCAGGCAGTCGCCCATGTTGCCGGCGGCCAAGCGCTCTTCGAGCACCAGCAGACGTAAGCCGCTCTCAGCCCTCACCCGCAACTGCGCAGCCAGCCAGCGGCTGGCGCCACCACCACAGGGCAGCACCGCCAGCACCTCGGGCGGCGCCGCATGCAGCAGGCGGCGCAGGCCGTCGGCCTGATCGACCTGGCGACTCACCCTGGCAGCACGCTGCATGATGTCATTCATCGAAAGCTTCCTCCTGCGTTGGCTCGCTGCTGGCTGCTGCTTTCCGGCGTGGCCGCCATCAGCATGCAGGCGTCGAGCGACTCGAGCTTGTAAGGCGAATCTGCCTTCAACTCACGCAAGGCGCGGTGCACCAGATAACCCCGGTTGGGCAGATGCAGATCCTCGGGCACCCGCTGACCATTGGCCACGTAATACACCTGCAGTTCGCGGCGCATCGCCACATCCAGCACCGGCGCCAGCGAAGCGGCCTCATCAACCTTGCTCAGGATGCATCCCGCAAGATCCGGGCCATCGTAGGCGGCCACCACGTCATCCAGTGTGTCACCCCGTGAAGTGGCATTCAGCACCAGCAGGCGTCGCACGACACCGGCTGAGGTCAGCATGGAAGCCTGCTCGACGACCATCTTGTCGCGCTGGCTCATGCCCATCGTGTCGATCAGCACCATGTGCTTGTTGCGCAGATCCTGCAGGGTCTGGCGCAGGTCGGCCGCATCGCGCACCACGTGCACGGCCACGCCGAGGATGCGGCCATAGATGCGCAGCTGCTCATGCGCGCCGATCCGGTAGCCATCAGTGGTGATCAGAGCCAGCTTGTCGGCGCCGTGGCGCACCACGCAGCGTGCGGCGAGCTTGGCGGCGGTGGTGGTCTTGCCCACCCCAGTGGGGCCGACCAGGGCGTAAACGCCACCGCGCTCGATCAAGTCGGCATCGCTATCGACCAGCTTGAGACGGCGCGCAAGGCGGTTGCGGATTTCGTTGCGAACCTCGCTCGCGCCGAGCTCGCCATTGACCCCCTCGGTCAGGTTGCGGGCCAGCTTGGCCGAAAAACCGGATTCGAGCAGTTCGCTCATCATCTGGGTGCGTGCCGGCGCCTGACGCGACAGCTCACTCCAGGCAAAGCCCGCCAACTGGCGCTCCAGCATGCCTTTGATCGAGCCAAGCTCCTCGGCCATGCGGGCGTTGGAAGCCTCCAGCGCATCGATATGAGCATCACGCTCGATCTGCCCGATCGGTGCGGCCAGACGGGAGTTGGCAGGCCTGGCGGCAGGCTGGGAACGGGGCTCTTCGCGGGCCGGGGCCACAGCGGCCGGCTCGCTCCAGGGCTCACCATTGGGCTGCACACGCGGCGGCGTGAAGGGACGCACATCAAGCTGACGCCCGACCGGCTCATCGGCACGCCGGGCGCCAAGATCCGCTTCAAAGCTCGCTTGCGGGCGGCTGCGCGGCGGCAGGCTCTGGGCGGCGTTCTCACGCGAGAGACGGGCAATATGCTGACCGAGGGTGACCGTGAAATCGTCCTCTTCTTCGGCTTCAACACGCTGCGTCGCTGCTCTGGCGGGCGATCGCACTGCCGGCGCAGCCACCGGGCGCGAAACCGGAGCCGAGGGCTGTGGAGCACGAGCCTGCTGCACGGTGGCGGAGAGTTCCCCCATCTGCTCGGCCGGCAGGGCAACAATTTCCACCCCGCCCTCCACCGCACGATTGGACAACACCACGGCATCCGGCCCCAGATCCGCCTTCAGTGCCGCCAGCGCCTCACGCGCCGTTTTCCCCACATACCGTTTGACCTTCACCATGACGCCACCTCCGCTTGCCAGACCCATCCGGGAAACGCATGAACGCGGTTTCCACGGCTGGATTATTCGCCCTGTGGGAGGCCGGCAAGAAAGGGAACAAAACGGTAAAAACGCGGCAATTCGGCGGGGTGAATCGGCAATTTCTGCCAGGGCGCAAAGCCTTGTAGGAAGCGGTCTTACACGACTTCCGGACGGACGCCCGGAGGCCGGAAATCAGTCGCGCAGGATCTTGCGCAGATTACGCATATTGCTGCGCGTCCAACCAAGATGGCGGTAGAACTCCAGCGCCGGGGCATTGTCTTCGTCAGCCAGCAGTTGCAGCCGGCTCATACCACGCCGGCGCGCCCAGGCTTCGGCCCCATCGAGCAGGCGGCGGCCGATGCCGGCACCGCGCCAGCCTTCGCGTACCACCAGATCCTCGACCAATCCGGCCGGCCCGCCCTCGGCAGTAGAGATCAGGCTCTGCACCGAACAAAAGCCGACGACCTGGCTTTCATCGGCAATACTCTCCTCGGCCACCCATAGAAGAATGTCCTCACGCGGCAGCATCAGCTTGAGGGCAACCAGCTGGCGGCTGGCATCGGCGGCGAAATCCTTCTCGATGGCAAACAGCTGCGCCAGCAGGGCGGCGAGCTCAGGCAAGTCTGAAAGTTGGGCGGGGCGGAACTTGAGGCTCATGAAGCGGGGGATGTTGAACTGCAAGGCGCGGAGGATAAGCCAGAGCAGCGCAGAAGCAGCGTAACTATTTGGCAACAATGGGTGAGTTTCCGCCGATCCGCGATGAGCGTCACTGCCTTGTCACTCCTCTGTATCCAGTTCAAAGCCTGGCCGGCGCGGCACCGTCAGCGGATCACACACGATCGGGCGATAAATTTCGACCCGGTCACCGGCACGCAGCGGTGCATCCAGCTTCACCGCTTTACCGAACACGCCCACGCGCTGGCGGGCAAGATCAATCTGCGGATACTTCTGCAGAACGCCCGACACATCAATGGCTTCCTGTACCTTCGCGCCCTCCGGCAACTCGATATGCTGCCAGGACTGGACACCCGGCTCATGGTAGGCAACGGCTACTTTCATGACTCTCTCCTTTTGGCGTGAAAGTCGCAGCGCGACTTCTTGAAGCATCCCGCATCCGTTCAGGAGGCAGGCTCAGGACCAAGAAGCTGTTTCCGCTCTTACTGCGAGGCCGTGATCAGGGCTCATGCGCGGCTCGGAACCCTCATTTATCAACATAAACTCCGGCTCCTGCACGCTGCTTTTCACCCTGCTGACAGCCTCTCTACGGATCGTGAACAGCTTCTAAGAAACACACTCAGGCGCAATGTGCTGCGGGCGCCGGGCATGCGGGTTTGGCCACGCGCTGGTCGATCAGGCGCTTCACAGCCAGCAGCCCCCCGAGCACCAGGAAGCCGCCCGGTGGCAGGATCATCATCAGCACGCCACCGTAGTCCGGGATTACCTTCACTTCGAGGAAGGAAAAAGCCGGCCCGAGCAGCAGACTGGCCTGGGCGAAAAGCGTGCCGCTGCCAATCAGCTCGCGCACAAGGCCCATCACCGTCAGCGCCAGAGTGAAGCCAAGTCCCATCGCCAGACCATCGACGGCCGAGGCGACCACGCCATTCTTGAAGGCGAAAGCTTCGGCGCGGCCGAGAATCGCGCAGTTCACCACAATCAGTGCGATGAACAGGCCCAGCACCTTGTAAAGCTCATGCAGCCAGGCGTTCAGCGACATATCGACCAAGGTCACCAGGGTCGCAATCACCACCACGAAGACCGGGATGCGTACCTGATCCGACACAAAATCGCGGATCGCCGAAATCAGCATGTTGGAGATCACCAGCACCGCTGTGGTGGCCAGGCCCATGCCCAGCCCGTTGGTGCCGGAAGTGGTCACCGCCATGGTCGGGCACATCGCGAGAAGTTGGGCGAAGACCACGTTCTGGTCCCACAGCCCGTCACGAAACAGCTTCGAGAAACTCTGTGTCTGACCACTCATTTGGCTTCTCCCGAAATTTCCGCGCGGTGCGCGGCGTAGAACTGCAGACCTTCCTTGACCGCCTTCACCACCGCACGCGGAGTAATGGTGGCGCCCGCAAACTGATCAAACTCGCCACCATCCTTCTTCACGGCCCAGCGTGTGAGAGACAGGTTTTCGAGCGACTTCTTTTCAAAAGCATGAATCCAGTCGCTCTTGGCGACCTCGATCTTGTCACCCAAGCCCGGTGTTTCGGCATGCTTCAACACCCGCACGCCCATCACCGTACCGGCCGCATCCACACCAACCAGCACCTTGATTTCGCCAGCGTAGCCACGTGCGCTGTAGTCGAACACCGCCGCCGAAAAAGCCCCCGCCTTGCGACCGCGATAGACCGTACGGCTCACGCCCTGATCCGCCACACTCAGCGTATCGGCGAGCAAGTCGTTATCGGCCAGCCCTTCTGGCAGCACCTGCAGCAGCGAAACCTTGAGGTCGTCACGCGCAGCCTGCTCGATGGCAGGCAGCGTCACGAGGTTGGCTCCAATCAGTGCGGCACTCGTCATCAAGGAAAAGAAGCCCAGCAAGGCGCCGTGATAGGGAATCCGCTCGCGGAGGTTTTCCAGGGTGAGCAGCATGCTCATTTCTCCTTGTTCAGCTTGATGGGGTTGCCACGCCAGTCGCGGCCGTAGATGCGCGGCTGACACAGACGGTCGATCGCCGGCGCCAGGGCGTTCATCAGCAGCACAGCAAAGGCCACACCTTCCGGATAGCCGCCATAACTGCGGATCACCCAGGTGAGAAAGCCACAGCCAGCACCGAAAACCAGTTGCCCCGCACGCGACGAAGGCGAAGTCACGTAATCGGTGGCAATGAAGAAAGCCCCGAGCACCGCCGCGCCGGAGAGCAAGTGAGCGCCGGCATCAAGATAGCGCGCCGGATTCACGGCATGGCCGATCAACGCCGGAATCGCGATGCCCAGCAACATGGCCAGCGGGATATGCCAGCTGATGATGCGCATCGCCAGCAAGGCGAGGCCGCCAGCCGCGAGCAGCACGATGCCGGTCTCGCCCATGCTGCCGGGGCGCTGCCCGGAGAAGCTCACCGGCAATCCCTGGGCGAAGGTCTGCAGCAGCGTGACACCGCGCGAGAGCTCCGTCTTGGCCTGGCCCAGCAAGGTGGCGCTGGTATAAGCATCGGGGATGCTGCCACCGAAAGTGATCGACAAACTTTCGACCAAACCTGGCGAAGCACTTTGACCACTCGGGCCGACCCAGGCCGTCATCACCACCGGGAAGGACACCAGCAGCGCCACCCGCGCCACCATGGCCGGGTTGAACAGGTTGCAGCCGAGGCCCCCAAACACCTGCTTGCCGACCACCGTCGCGAACAGGCCGCCGACCACGCCGATCCACCAGGGCGCCCAAGGTGGCAGGGACATCGCCAACAGCCAACCGGTAAGCAGCGCGGAGCCATCGAGCAGCGCGGGGCGCACCAGCTTCTTCATCAGCACAAGGCACGCCGCTTCGCCGGCCAGGGCCGAGGCTACGGTGAGCAGCCACAGACTGATTGCGGGCCAGCCAAAGTACCAGAAGCCACACAGCGTGGCCGGCGCCAGCGCCAGCATGACCTTCAGCATCACGGAGCTGACACTGGAAAGTTCCTTGGCATGCGGCGAGGCGGCAACGGATGGCAGGGCGGTGGAAATCGGACTATTCATGGACTTCTCCTTGTGTCATTCCGCTGCAGCAGCGGCTTGCGCAGCTTGCTGGGCAGCACGCTCGGCCTTGCGTCGGGCAGCCGCTTCGGCACGCTCGCGCGCCTCGCGTTCGAGGCGTGCAGTGCGGGCCTGGGCCAGGCCCTTGGTGAACTCGTTGCGCTTTTTCTGCTGGGCACGTTTCCATAGCTCGCCCTTGGCGTGATAGAAGGCATGCACCAGAGGAAGATGCGATGGGCATACGTAGGCGCAGCAGCCGCACGCGAGGCAATCGTCGAGCTTCTGTGCATCGGCCCCGTCGTAATCCCCGGCCTTCACCCGGGCCGCAATTTCCAGCGGCAAAAGCCCCATCGGGCAGGCCGATACACAGCTGCCGCAACGAATGCAGGGCGAAGGCTCCGGCTTGGCGATCTCGGCAGCGCTGAGGGCAAGAATGCCGCCACAGCCCTTCACGGTCGGCACCCGAGCATGCGGCAGAGCGGCCCCCATCATGGGTCCGCCCATCACCAGGCGGGCCGGCGTTTCTTTCAGGCCAACGAAAGCCAGCAAGTCCTCAACCATCACACCGATCGGCGCGAGCACATTGCCCGGATCCATCACCGCGCCACCGTTGACGGTGACGATGCGCCGATACAAGGACTCGCCGTGGCGCAAGGCCCGGTGGATCGCCGCACAGGTGCTGACGTTATTGACCAGCACACCCACCGTGGCGGTACGCGCGCCGGCCGGCACCTGCTTGCCGGTGAGCACTTCCACCAGTTGGCGGTCCGACCCCATCGGGTAGCGCGCTGGCACCGGGCAGATGCGGATGGCATCGAATGGCTTGGCGGCAGCGCGCATCGCGGCAATCGCTTCGGGCTTGTTGTCTTCAATCCCAACCAGCGCGCTGGCCGCTCCGGTGGCATGCATCAAAATGCGAATGCCATCAACAACCTCCTCAGCCCGCGCCCGCATCACGCAATCGTCACTCGAAAGATAGGGCTCGCACTCGCCGCCGTTGATGATCAGGGTCTCGACCGCATGCTTGCGCCCGAGCTGGGCCTTGGGCGCCGACGGGAAGGTGGCACCGCCGAGGCCGACAATACCGGCCGCTGCGATCTGGCGTGTCACTTCGTCCGGCGCCAGGCTCAGCGGATCGGGCATCTCGCTCGTTGCGACGGCCAGATCCTCGCCATCGCAAGCGATGCTGATGGCGTCAAACGACAGGCCGGAAGGATGCGGCGCAGTCACCGCACCAATCGCCGTCACGACACCGGAGGTGGGCGCATGCACCGGGGCCGATACGTTGCCTTGGGCGGAAGCAAGCAGCTGGCCGCGCAGCACCTTGTCTCCCACCGCGACAACCGGCTTGGCCGGCGCCCCCACGTGTTGCAGCAAGGGCACGCACAGCGTGGCAGGAATCGGCATCACGCGCAGCGGCACATCAGCGGCCGGTCGCTTGTGATCGTCATGCGGATGCACCCCCCAGCGCACGCCGGTGATCTTGTCGAGAAAGCCCATGTTTCGGTCTCCGTTCAGGCAAAGGCGGGCTTAGCCCAATTCCAATCTTTCAACTGTTGCGGCAACGGCCGCAGCACGATCGCGCCAGTCGGGCATAGATCCATGCAACCGCCGCAGCCCGTGCAAGCCTCGTCGAGCACGCCATGTATCTGCTTGGCCGCCCCCACGATGGCATCGGTTGCGCAGCCCTTCAGGCACTTGCCGCAACCGATGCAGATCTCTTCAGCCACTATCGCCACCTGCGGGCCTGGGTCCTCCAGCCCGTCGAGACTCAAGGCGATGCCCAGCTTGGCAGCAATGGCCTGAGCCAGCGCCACCCCGCCGCCGGGACAGACCGTGGCCGGCGCCTCACCGCGCACCAGCGCTTCGGCGGCTGCGGTGCAACCGGCGAGACCACACTGGCCGCAGTTGGTGCCGGGCATCATTTCGGCCAGCTCCACCGCCACGCTATCGGCTTCCACCGCAAACACCTTGGCGGCGTAGCCCAGCAACAGGCCCAGAAAGAGTCCGAGAAAAGTCAGGCTCAGGATTCCGATCATGTCTGTCTCCTCAGGCGAAATTCAGACCGGCAAAGCCCATGAAAGCCATGGCCAGCAATCCGGCGAGTACGAAGGTGATCGGCACGCCATCAAAGGTGTCAGGCACGCGCACCAACGCCAGGCGCTCGCGCAGGCCGGCAAACATCACCATCACCAGCACAAAGCCCAGTGAGGAGCCGAAGGCATACACCAGCGTCTTCACGAAGCTATTGCCCTCCTGCACGTTGAGCAGGGCCACGCCGAGCACCGCACAATTGGTAGTAATCAGCGGCAGGTAGATGCCTAGCGCGCGATACAGCGCCGGCATGCTCTTCTTGATCACCGCTTCGATGAACTGCACGGTGGCGGCAATCACCACGATGAAGGTCAGGATGCGCAGGTACTGCAGGCCGAAGGGCGAGAGCAGGAAGTGATCAAGCACCCAGGCCGCGGCGGAGGCCACGGTAATCACGAAGGTAGTCGCCATGCCCATGCCAAGCGCGCTGTCGAGACTCTTCGATACGCCCATGAAGGGACATAGGCCGAGAAACTTCATCATCACCACGTTGTTCACCAGCGCGGTCGTTACCAGCAGGATCAGGTATTCGCTCATGGAGCTGTTTCTCCCGGAATCAATGTCAGGCTGGCAAACACACGCTTGCATCCAGCCCCTGGTCGCTGTGGTGCATGAGCTGTGCCAGGCCGGTGCGCGGAGCACCGCAACGGTGCCCGTCCCCCTTCTGGCAGGGGCTTTCAGGTCTCTCTACAGGTGCTCAGAACCGATGTCGGACTCTGTCGGGGATACGACAAGGCGACAAACGGATGCAACAAAGCCTCTACGCAAACACCCGACTTGAGCAGGCTCAAGGAATGCGCAGCAGCCCATCGTGCAGGGCATGAAATCTGCATCAAGAGGCATGAACGCAACGCAAAGGCCCGCCATGCCCCGCTCCAGGAAAACGCCCACCCCCTCCCCTGCCGCCGGCATCCCGGCGGATCTGTTGCAGGCCGCTGTCGAGCAGGCGGACATCGCCATCTCGATCACCGATCCGCATGCCACGATCCAGTATGTCAACCCGGCATTCACCCGGCACACAGGCTTCGAGCTGGAGGACGCGGTGGGCGAGCCTCAGTCCATTCTCGCCAGCCACACCACGCCGCGCCCGGTGTATGCCGCGCTGTGGGAGCAGATCGCCAGCCGTCAACCCTGGCGCGGCCGCCTCGTGAATCGCCGCAAGGATGGCAGCCAGTACATCGCCGATCTGACGATCTCGCCGCTGCTTGATGACAACGGCAACATCGTGCATTTCCTCGGCCTGCATCGCGACATCACCGAGATGCATCGCCTCGAGTGCGCGGTACGCAACCAGAAAGCCCTGATCGAATCCGTGGTGGACACCGCGCCAATGGTGCTGGCACTACTCAACATGGAAGACCGGGTTCTGCTCGACAACCACGCCTACAAGGCCCTCACCGCCGATCTGGGCATGACCGAAGCGGCCAGCGTGCTGCTCGAGGCCGTGCGCCACGAGATCGGCAGCGGCTTTGGCCCCTTCAAGCCAGGCGCCATGGCCTTCACGGACCAGCAGGTGCGCCTCGATCATCCGCAGTGGCGCAACCCACGCTGGTACAACTGCTCGGGTACCTGGCTCACCGCCACCCCTGACAGTGCCGATGCCTTCTTCGATCCCAAACCCCTGCCCTGCCTGCTGCTGGTCGCAACCGATGTGAGCCGCCAGGTGATGGAACAGGAGAAGGCCCGCGTAGCAGCCCTGCACGCGCTGATGGCCGATGAAGAACGCGAGCAAAGTCTGCGCGAGAGCATGACGGCGGCGGTTTACCAGATGGAGGGGCCGCTGAACGTGCTCGAATCGGTGGTGAACCTGATGGGCCGGCGCGGGTGTGATCCCACCCAGGCAGCCCTGGTGGAAGCCCTGAAGGCCGGCCAGAGCGCCCTTGAAGCCTTGCGCAGCGCGGCGCCGGCGCCTACCAGTGCGGCCCTCAGCCGGGTCAATCTGAACGAAGCGGTGCGCGATGTACTGGATCTTTCGGCACAGAAATTCCTCGCCGCCGGCGTCAGCGTGAGCTGGGCACCACAGCTCGTGCTCCCCAGCCTGCAGGGCTCGCCAGCGCGCCTGCGCAGCCTGCTCAAGGCGCTCATCGACAATGCCATCGAAGCCATGAACAGCAAGGGCTGGCAGCTGCGCGAACTCTCCATCGCCTCCCATGCGGATGCCGAATGCATCGAGATCACGGTTGCCGACAGTGGCCCCGGCCTCGCGCCCGAGTTGTGCCTGAAAGCCTTCGAGCCTTTCTGGAGCACCAAGAAGGCTCATGGCAAGCACCTCGGCACTGGGCTCTCGTCGGCGCAGCAGGTCGCCGTCGATCACGGCGGCGGTATCGAACTGGGCAGCGGGCCGCAGGGCGGTTGCGTCGCCAAACTGGTCTTACCGATCAAAAGAGGTAGCGGGTACTGAGGACTGAGTGGAGCCGGCTCAAACCGGCCACAACACTGCAGGCGCGGAACGCTCTCGCACCTGCCGACTGAACAAGCAGCTGAAGGTAACGATATGGCCATGGACGCCGAAGGCGCACTGAAACATACGCTGATGGAAACGCTCTACAAGGTGAGCGTGATCCTGTCCCGCTCGCTCGATGTAAAGCTGGCACCGCAGGAGGTGCTGCGCGCACTTGAAGAGAATGCCGGCCTCACCCGCGGCATGATCAGCGTGCTCGATGCCAGCTCCGGCGAGCTGGTCGTGAATGCCGTGCAAGGCATTGAGGAGCAGGAGTTCGAGCCGGTGCGCTACCAGAGCGGCGAAGGCGTGCTGGGCCTGATCCTCGAAGAAGGCAAGACCGTGGCCCTGCCGCAGGTATCGGCCAATCCGCGCTTCCTGAACCGGCTCGGCATCTACGAGCGGCGCCTGCCTTTCATCGCAGCGCCCATCCACGTCGGTGGCGCCTTGCAGGGTGTACTCGCCCTGCAGCCCAACCGGCTGGATGACGGACTGCTCGCGGTGCGCGCGCGCTTCGTGGAGATGGTGGCCAACCTGATCGGCCAGAGCGTGAAGCTCTCGCTGGATGTAGCCGAGGAAAAGAAATCCATTGCAGAGGAGCGCGACACCCTGCGCCGCACCGTGCGCGCCCAGCACGGGTTCGACAACATCGTGGGTCACTCCTCCGGCATGCGCAAGATCTTCGAGCAGATCCGCATGGTGTCCAAGTGGAATACCACCGTGCTGATCCGCGGCGAGACCGGCACCGGCAAGGAACTGATCGCCAATGCCATCCACTACAACTCGCCGCGCGCACGCGGCCCCTATGTGCGCCTGAACTGTGCCTCACTACCCGAGAACCTGCTCGAATCCGAACTCTTCGGCCACGAAAAAGGCGCGTTCACCGGCGCCATCGCCTCGCGCAAGGGGCGCTTCGAAATGGCCGATGGCGGCAGCATCTTCCTCGATGAGATCGGCGAAATCTCGCCCGCCTTCCAGGCCAAGCTGCTGAGAGTGTTGCAGGAAGGCGAACTGGAGCGCGTGGGCGGCGGCCGCACCGTGAAAGTGGATGTGCGCGTGATCGCCGCCACGCACCGCGATCTCGAAGATGCGGTGGATGCCGGCAAGTTCCGCGAGGATCTGTACTTCCGTCTCAACGTGATGCCGATCCGCCTGCCTGCCCTGCGCGAGCGCCTCGAAGACGTTCCCGCCATCGCCCGCTTTCTGGTGGGACGCATCGGTCAGGCCCAGGGGCGTCCGCTGGAACTCTCCGACGCCGCACTCGCCCGCCTCACCCAGTATTCATGGCCGGGCAATGTGCGCGAAATGGAAAACTGTCTTGAGCGCGCGGCCGTGATGTCGGAGAGCGGCCACATCGACGGCGATCTGATCCGCATCGACCGCCAGCGCGAGAGCCTGCTCAGCAGTGCGGTCAGCACTGCCCCGCGCATCGATTTCGACGACCCCAATGTGGACGAGCGCAGCAAAGTCATCGCCGCACTCGAACAGGCCGGCTGGGTGCAGGCCAAGGCTGCGCGCCTGCTCAACATGACGCCGCGTCAGATCGCTTACCGCATCCTGACCCTGGGCATCGAGGTCAAGCAATTCTAAGCAGCTGTTCACGATCTGTAGCGAGAGGCCGTCAGCAGGGGCAAGGCAAGGTTGAGCAGAGCCTGCTCTGCGCTGCCGCAGCCGGTTTTCTGTGCACAGCAAAGCGTGGGGCAGCGCAGCACAGGATGTTGATCAACGAGGATTCCGAGCTGCGCATGCGCCCTCTCAGTTATCAATCAGCGGCCTCGCAGTCAGATCGGGAACAGCTTCTAAAACAGCCACCACACCTGGCCGCGGGCATTGCATGGCGTCTACGAAACCATGAAAACGCCTGTACTGCCCCTCGCCAGGGGGCTGCAGTTATATCGCTACCCGGCTGCCCATCTCCACCACTCGTGCGGTGGGCAGCTTGAAGAAGTTGGCCGCGCTGGAAGCATTGCGAAACAGGAACTCGAACAGGCGCTCACGCCACAGCGCCATGCCGTGCACTTCCGATGAGGGCAAGATCGTGTCACGGTTCAGGAAATAAGAAACCTGCTGCGGCTCGAGTGGCAAACCCTGCTCGGCACAACGCGTGAGCGCCTCGGGCAGATCCGGCTCCTCCATGAACCCGAAACGCACCAGCACACGCGAGAAAGTGTTGCCAAGGCGCTGCACTTCGACACGATCCTCGATCGGCACCCGCGGCACCGACTCGATGATCACGCTCACGAACACGGTGCGCTCATGCAGCACCAGGTTGTGCTTGAGGTTATGCAGCAGCGCGCCGGGCATCTGCTCCGAGCGTGGATTGAGGAACACTGCGGTGTGCGGCACACGGTGGATCGGCTCCGCATCCAGCATGCGGGAAAAGGTTTCGAGCGGCACCGAATCACCCTTCTGCACGTCAGCCAGCAATTGCCGGCCGCGCCGCCAGGTGAACAGCAGCAGGCTCACGCCGGCTCCGAAGACCAGCGGGAACCAGCCTCCATCGAGAATCTTCATGCCATTTGAGGCCAGGAAGACCAGTTCAAGCGCCACCAGCGGAGCGAACACCAGCAGCACAAGCAGCGGCGGCCAGCGCCAGTCGCGCAAAGCCACCGTGATGGCCAGTGCCGAAGTCACCAGCATGGTCAGGGTCACCGCGATGCCATAGGCCGCCGCGAGATTGCCCGAGGAGCGAAAGCCCAGCACGGTAGCCAGCACCAGCAGCAGCAAAGCCCAATTCACGAAAGGCAGATAGATCTGCCCGATCTGGGCGCCGGAGGTGTGCTTTACCGCCATGCGCGGAGCGAGGCCCAGCTGGATCAGCTGCAGGGTGACCGAATACGCCCCGGTGATCAGGGCCTGCGAGGCAATCACGGTCGCCAGCATGGCCAGCCCCACCATCGGATACAGCGCCCAGCCGGGCACCGATAGATAGAAAGGGTTGGCCGCAGCGGCCGGATCGTTGATCAACAACGCCCCCTGCCCCATGTAGTTCAGCACCAGTGCCGGCATCACCAGGCACAGCCAGCCATAGCGGATGGGCTTGGCGCCGAAGTGCCCCATGTCGGCATAGAGTGCTTCACCACCGGTCATGGTCAGGAACACGGCACCCATCGCGAAGAAGGCCAGCTTCGGGCTATGCATCGCGAAGTTCAAGGCGTAGTGCGGCGACAGCGAAGCCAGCACTTCAGGATGGGCCAGCACATTGTGCAGGCCGATCGCCCCGAGACTCAGGAACCACAGCACAACGATCGGGCCGAAGAAGGTGCCGACCCTGGCGGTGCCATGGTGCTGCACGAGGAACAACACGATCAGGATCAGCAGAGTCAGCGGCACGACGAAGGGTTTGAGCACCGGCGTCGCCACCTCCAGCCCCTCCACCGCCGAGAGCACCGAGATCGCCGGCGTGATGATGCCATCTCCATAAAACAGGGCGGCCCCGAAGATCCCCAGCGACACCGCAATGGTCTTCTTGCGCGGCGTGTCCGCCGCTTTGGAGAGCACCCGCGCCATCAGCGCCACGACACCCCCTTCACCATGGTTGTCGGCACGCAGCACGATCAGCACGTACTTGCAGGTCACGATCACCAGCAGGCTCCACACGATCAGTGAGAGCACGCCATACACGTTCTCCAGCGTCACCGGCAGTGAGTGCGCTCCGCCGGGCAGAAAAGCTTCCTTCAAGGCATACAGGGGACTGGTGCCGATATCGCCGTAGACCACGCCCAGCGCGGCCAGCATCAGCTTGGGCATTGATTGCGCCGAAGCGCCATGGGAACTGCTCATGAAGAGAACTCCACGGAAAAAATCAGGGGAAACAGGATCAGAGAACGAAGCGGTAACCCGTACCGGTCTCAGTCAGAAAGTGGCGTGGCCGGGCCGGGTCGGCCTCCAGCTTGTGGCGCAGATGGCCCAGATAGATACGCAGGTAGTGAGCGCTGTCGACAAAGCTCGGCCCCCATACCTCGCGCAAGAGCTGGCGATGGGTCAGCACCTTGCCCTGTCCGGCGATCAGCGCGCACAGCAGGCGGTATTCAATCGGCGTGAGATGCACCATCACGCCCGCGCGCGTCACCTGACGCAGCACAAAATCCACCTCGATCTCGCCGAAGGCCAGACGCGGCGCCTCGCTGCGCCCGGCGCGGCGCAGCAGGGCACGCACCCGGGCCAGCAACTCACCGCGCGAAAAGGGCTTGATCAAGTAATCATCGGCCCCGGCATCCAGCGCCTCGATCTTGTCGCGCTCCTGGCTGCGCGCGGAGAGCACCAGCACCGGCATCGCACTCCAGGCCCGCAGCTCGCCGATGAAGGTCTTGCCATCGCCATCCGGCAGGCCCAGATCGAGCACCACGATCTGCGGCATTGCGCTCGCCAGCGCTTCGCGCGCGGCGGCCATCGAACCTGCTGCCACACAGCGCAGCGGCAAGCTGGCAAGCGCATCGCAGAGCAGGCTGCGAATCTGCGGCTCATCCTCCAGCACCAGGGCCAGCGGAGTTTCAAGCATCCGGAAGCTCCACTTCTTCCGCCAGCGGCGGCGGCTCACTGCGCGGCAGGGTGAAGGCGAAACCAGCCCCTCCCACCTCACGATTGGCCGCCGTCAGGCGTCCGCCATGGGCCTCGACGATGACCCGACAGATCGACAGCCCCAGCCCCAGGCCGGCCACATGCGCCACGCCCTCGCCGCGCACGAAGGGCTCAAACAGGCGTGCCACCTGCCCCGCCGGCAGGCCAGGGCCTTCATCTTCCACGCTGACCCGCACGGCATCGGCCTGCAACTCGGCGGCCATCCGGAGGGTGCTGCCCGCGGGACTGAACTTCGCTGCGTTCTCCAGCAGATTGCACAGCACGCGCTCGATCAATACGGCATCGAACTCCAGCAGCGGCAGTTGCGGCGGAAGCGCGATTTCGAGCTTATGCGTGCTCAGGCGATCACCGAGATGCGCAGTGGCTGCGCCGATGATTTCCTCCAGCGATTGCCAGTCGCGCCGCATCACCATGCCGCCGGACTGCAGGCGCGCCATATCGAGCAGATTGTTGACCAGCTCGCTCATGCGCATGGCTTGCTCGCGCAAAGCCAGCGCCAGCGCACGGGCAGGCGCGCCCTCGGCCTCGCACAGCGCATCAGCCTGCCCCACCATGATCGTGAGCGGCGTGCGTACATCGTGCGAAAGCGCCGCAAGGATGGTGCTGCGCAGGCGCTCGCGCTCCATGTCGAGGGTGGCGGCCTGAGCCACTTTCACGTAGTGCAGGCGCTCCAGCGCAATCGCCACCAGCACGGCCACCGCCTCCAGCATCTGGCGCTGCGGGCGCGCCAGACGCGTCTGCGGCAGGGACACCAACAGCACGCCACGCCGGCGCATCGGCGCATCCAGCGGCAGCAGCACGAGGCGCCGTGCGGCATCGAAGAGGTCGGCCTGCTCATGCAGCTGACCATCCCGCAGCACGGTTTCCACCATCGCCCGCAGTACGTCAGGCGAGTTCGCTCCGGCATTCAGACACACCAGGCGTTCATCGCTGCGCAACCACCACAACTCGGCACGGGCCTGCAGCTCACGCGCCATGAAGGCCGCCACCAGTAGCGGCACCTGGGCCTGATCGATGCAGCCGGCCAGCTCACGCGCCAGCGCGTACTGACGCTGCGCGCTACGCTCACCGGCCTCCGCCAACACCGCCTGCTCGCGCAGACGGGCCGTGAGGTGCGCCAGCAACAGGCCCACCAGTAACATCACGGCAAAGGTCAGCAGATATTGCACATCCCCGACGGCGAGCGACAGGCGCGGCGGGATATGGAAGAAATCGAAGGCCAGCACACCGCTGATCGCACACCAGGCCGCCGGCCCCTGCGAAAAACGCAAGGCAATGCCGACAACCAGCAAGAGGTAGAGCATGACCAGATTGGTCGGCTCGATGGCCTGGCTCAACGGCAAGGTGATGGCCGTCAGCAGAATCACCCCGAGGCTGGCTACGGCATAGCCAGCAAGCGGATGGACAAACGAGGCGCGGAAGCGGGTAAAACCAGACATGTCCGCAGCTTAGCGCCGCAGGTGTAAAAAAGATGAAAAAACCACTCAGCCACACCGCCCCCGGCCCGAGACGGGGTCAGCCCGGCAAAGTCTGCGCAGTGAGCAACGGGCCCACCCCGGAAACTGCAGCGCCAAACGGGCGGCGTTCGTCACTCATCAGCGCGCCGTGCTCCAAGTGAAGGATGCGCGCCATTCTGCGCAGCGAGCGCGTGCGATGAATAGTCGCTGTGCTTTGACACCAGCCGGATGGTCAATTCACACAACTCGGCCAGAACGGTCATTCGGCGCACGACGTGTGGACGACAGCTCCTGGCCGACAACGGTCAGAAGCCTCGGGGTAGTCAAGATAGCCACTTCACGATGCGTTTAGCATGAGAAAGTATGCGACTTGTGATCTGCGTCACATTGCCATGGCAACAGCATGCTTTACGGTGTTGCAGTAGTGCCTTGCTGGGTGTCTGATGGCTGCTTCCGGCCACAAGCGGACGATCAGGCTTGCAACTTCAAAGCAGACGCTCGAAGCTCCGGAGCTGAAATCTGTAAAGTGAGGTTTTTGTCGATTCTGTTAATGCTGTTCATCTTTACAGCGGAATCATCGAGAGCTGCTCTGGAAGCCAATCTTCGCTGGTCGGTCGTGCCATGTTAGGGAGCACGCGCCGATGTTAGGCGGCAAAACTGATCCCTATAACACGTTAGCAGCACCTCTTAATCTCAAAAGGCCCTATGCAATGATCACAAACCAAGAAGAGAAGGCGGTTGAGTTAGTTCGGAAAATTCGCGTAGATCGAGACCCAGTAGATATCTCTGTCAAACACAAGATGGAAGGGTTTGATGGCACGCTCTATTTTGTGCACTGGAAAAGCAACAAGGAAGGAAAGGAATACGACACAATTTCTTTCTTCGGGCAAGGCGATCCAGATGGCGTATTCCTTTGGCAAGGAGAAGACGCGATCAAGTATTTCTCGAAATGCAAATTGCCAACAACCACCGAGAAAGTTGCACGCTTCGCTTTCAGGGCCGACGGCGTAACTGCAATCATTGCTTTTCTAATCGTCGTGACGATTTGTTTTTTGGCCGTCACAGGCAAGGCGGACACGCCCGCTGTTTTAGCAAATGCGCTTACCTCAGTACTGGCCTTCTTCTTTGGTAGCAAAGTAAACAAAAAGGAGTGAGGCAACTGGCTGCTAACCATTCCGTCGAGAGGGACCGCCCACAAGCTGCGCTTGTGGGTTCCCTTCGCGGCTTCGCCGCTACGGCGGCCCCTCACGTCAAACGTTAGGGCTAAGCAAAATAGAGGAGGTCTGTCGGTGCGGCATTTATATGTCGGAGTTCTAATTAGCGCAGCGTTTATTACATCGTTTTATTCGCTAGTGGGCGCGGGGCTCTGCCTATTGCTGGCCTACTGCATCTGTACGGCAGACGGTTCCCCCCGCTCAAGCGGTGCAGATGGACCAAGTGATTTCGGTTCGTCCGATAGCGCCGATTGTGGCGGCGATGGCGGAGGAAGTTGCGATTAATCACTTACTCCCAAAAGAGCCAGGTAGCCAGGTAGCCAGGTAGGGTGCGCAAATTCTTTTTCTTGCGCACGCGGATCAAGGCCTCACTCACACCCTGCGTAACTTAAACGCTGGAGGGTGCGCAAGCCTTCGGCTTTCACACCCTACAAATTGAAGCTCTGCTTACACAGACGCTTCACGGCATTTGGCACAGTCCTCCCAGGGCAGGCATTCGCACACACGCGGCCGCTCCACGTACTGGCTGCCCACATGCAGTTTGCCGCTGGTTTCCATCTGGGATTTTGCCGGCGCACGATTTTGCGGAGCGGTGGCACTCGCTGCATCGCGCGGGCTGGGCGACCACTTCGCGAAGGGCGCCATGTCTTCCTTGTCGATCACGTACCAGAGTTTGTTGGCCGCGTCCCAGCGGGCGCCCAGTTTCTTGGCAGCATCCTTTTCCGCAAAGGGAACCTTCAGGTCGAATCTCATGTGGGGGTCTGGCTCAAAGACAGCGGGCACGCATCATACGTGACAAGCCTGTCAGACCGGATGGTCTGCCGCGCGGGAAACCGCGCTCGGGGTCGCTGTGCCCTTCCCCACAAACAACTCTGTCACCAAGCCGACACAAAGCCTCCACGAAGCCAACAAGCCATTGATCCGTAAAGGCTTCCGGCCATGGGCACGGCATTTGCTGAACTCTTCGCAAACAGCACATCGGGAGTCCAGCATGTCCGCCCCCAGCCTTTCCCAGATTCTCGGCACTCCGCTCAGCGCGCCGCCCGCCCATTCCGGTTGCAGCGCCGGCAGTTGTGGCAGCAAGCCCTCCCGGGTGGCCGGCCTCACGGCCGACATCCAGAAGAAGGTACAGGATCATCCCTGCTACTCCGAGGAAGCCCATCATCACTTCGCCCGCATGCATGTGGCGGTGGCGCCCGCCTGCAACATCCAGTGCAACTACTGCAATCGCAAGTACGACTGCAGCAATGAATCGCGCCCGGGCGTGGTGTCCGAAGTGCTGAGCCCTGCTCAGGCGATCAAGAAAACTCTGGCTGTCGCCGCGGCGATCCCGCAGATGAGCGTGCTGGGCATTGCCGGGCCGGGCGACGCCCTGGCCAATCCGGCCAGAACCTTTGAAGTGTTCCGCGCGTTGCAGCAGCGCGCACCGGACATCAAGCTCTGCCTTTCCACCAACGGCCTGATGCTGCCGCAGTATGTGGAGCAGATCGCTGCCGCCAATGTGGATCACGTCACCATCACGATCAACTGCATTGATCCGGACGTGGGCGCACAGATCTATCCGTGGATTTTCTGGGAGCATCGCCGCGTCAGCGGCCGCGAGGCCGCCGAGATCCTCATCGCCCAGCAGCAGAAGGGCCTCGAGATGCTGGTGGCGCGCGGCATCCTGGTAAAGGTCAATTCGGTGATGATCCCCGGCATCAACGATGAGCATCTGAAGGAAGTCTCGCGTGTGGTGCGTGCCAAGGGTGCTTTCCTGCACAACGTGATGCCGCTGATCTCGGAGGCCGAGCACGGCACCCACTTTGGTCTCAGCGGCCAGCGCGGCCCGACCCCGGCCGAGCTGCAGGCCCTGCAGGATGCCTGCGCAGGCGACATGAACATGATGCGCCACTGCCGCCAGTGCCGCGCCGATGCGGTAGGCATGCTCGGCGAGGATCGCGGCGCTGAATTCACGCTCGACAAGATCGAGGCCATGGAGATCGATGAAGTGGCCGCAATGGCGCGCCGCGTGGCCCTGCGCGCTTCGATCAATGCCGAGCTGGAAGCGAAACGAGCCGCCCGCCATGCTGCGCCGGTGGTGCAGATCAAGGCGCCGAGCCGCGGACGCCCGGTGCAGATGGCGGTTGCCAGCAGCGGGCAGGATCTGGTCAATCAGCACTTCGGCCATGCGCGCGAATTCCTGATCTACGAGGCCAGCAGTGCCGGCGTGCGCTTTCTCGGCTCACGCCGCGCCGCGCAATACTGCGGCGGCGAGAGCGAGTGCGGCGAGGCCGAAAACACCTTGGCCCGCACCATCGCCACCCTGGCGGACTGCGAAGTGGTGCTGTGCTCGCGCATCGGCTTCGAGCCCTGGAGCAAGCTGGAAGCAGCAGGCATCCAGCCCAATGGCGAGCACGCCATGGAAGGGATCGAGGCTGCGGTGCTGAGTGTCTGGCAGGAGATGCTGGTTGCGGGCAAGCTCGAGCGGGCTCCGTTTGCGGAACAGATGCGGGCATGAAACCTGCAATGAATGGCTTGAGCCAAGCCGGCAAGAGGTCCATGCATGGCACTCGAAATCGTTGAAGGTTGCGTCAATTGCTGGGCTTGCCTGCCCGTGTGCCCGAATGAGGCCATCCTTGAGGCCAGTCCGCACTTCCTGATCGATGGCGCTTTATGCACCGAATGTGTGGAGGCGTATGCCACACCGCAGTGCGCGGCAATCTGTCCGGTTGAAGGCGTGATCCTCGACGAGCTGGGGGTCGCACTGAATCCGCCCGGCTCGCTCACGGCTTGCATCGCTGCGCTGGCAGCACCCGAAATACGGAAAGGAGCATGAGATGGCCACCGTTCACTTCTGGGAGAAACCGGGCTGCCGCACCAATGCCCGGCAAAAGGTCGCGCTGCTGGCCGCCGGCCATGAGCTCATCGTTCACGACCTGCTGCGCGAACCCTGGAGCGCCCAGCGCCTGCTGGATTTCTTCATCGATCTGCCGGTACGCGACTGGTTCAACCACAACGCCCCACGCGTGAAATCCGGCGAAGTGATCCCGGGCATGTTCGATACCAGCTCGGCCCTGCGCGCAATGATCGCCGAGCCCCTGCTGATCCGCCGCCCGCTGCTTCAGATTGGCACGACCTGCGTCGCCGGTTTCGATACCGAGCGCCTCGATGCCCTGATCGGCCTGGGCGTAAAGGCTGTAGGCGAATCCTGCAGCGCCGTTGAAGCAACCTGCGGCGGCTGAGCCACGCCGCCATGCTCGCCACCCTGCCCCTGTTCCAGTCCATCGCGCTGAGCCTGCGTGGCATCAGCAGCCATCCGGAGCGCCTGCGCCTGCGCAGCCACGCCCGTGGCGCCATGCTGGGCCTGGCGCTGGGTGATGCGCTGGGCGCCACGGTGGAGTTCATGACGCCACGCGAGATCCGCAGCCAGTACGGGCGCCACGATCGTATTCGCGGCGGCGGCTGGCTGCGCCTCGCACCGGGCCAGGTCACGGATGACACCACCATGGCCTTCGCCCTCGCTGAAGCCTGGCTCACCCATCATCACGCTCCGTCTGCCGAGGACTACGCCCGCGCCTTCGATGCCTGGATGCGCGCCAAACCGGTGGACATCGGCCACACCGTGCGCCGCGGCATCGCCCGCTTCCGCAACACCGGTCTGGCCTGCACGCCGTATTCGGAGGACGCCGGCAACGGTGCCACGATGCGCTGCGCCCCCACGGCCATCGCGCTGCTCGGCGCGCCGGCCGATACGGTCGGCCGTGCCACCCTGGCCCAGGCACGCGTCACCCATCACAACATCCTTACCGACGCTGCCACCCTGGCGGTGGTCAACATGGTGCAGGCCGGCATCGTCGGCAAGGCTGGCGGCGGTGGCCTGCGCGCCGTGATGGCCCAGGCCAATCTGCTGGTACGCGAATTCCCGCTCTTCCAGTTCCGCACCCACCCCGCCGAGAACCCCAGCGGCTACATCGTGGACAGCATGCGCGTGGTGCTGCGCGGAATCGCCTTCAACGACAACTTCGAGTCCGCCTTGGTGCACGTGGTCAATTGCGGCGGCGATGCCGACACCACGGGCGCGATAGCGGGCATGGTGATGGGCGCACTGGTGGGCGAGGCCGGCCTGCCGGAGCGCTGGCTGCGCGAGCTGGAGAGTTCAACGCTGCGCCGCTGCAACGACTATGCCGATGCGCTGATCGAGCGTTCACCTGCCTGGCAGGCATGCTGAGCAGCACTTCAGGCGCATTCGGCCCCGCAAAACCACACATGCAACAACGTTGCATGTAAATCAGCTTCCCCGTATCCTGCCGGCCATGCTGCGTCGCCCGCTCCGGCCCCTCCTGTCCCTGCTACTCGCCTGCGCCCTCCTGCTCTCGCTGCAGGGCAGCCTGCTGCATGCACTGGGGCACGCCGAAGAAGCACTCAGCACGGTGCAGCACCTGCCTCAAGGGGGGAAACACCCGGCTGGCGAACAAGCCTGCACCCTCTGCCTGGCCTTCGCCGTTTTCGACGCGGCTGCGCCCAGCCAGGCAAGCTTCGGGCTCCTCCAGCCCGTTACCCACATCAGCTTCATCACTCCCGCTCAGCACCTCGCGCACAGCACGCTGCCGCACTATCGCTCGCGCGCACCACCCGCCTTCCTCGCCTGATCCGCTTTGCCAGCCGAGCCAGCCCTTGCACGGCTCGGCCTCCCGCGCCCGATACCGGGCGCCACAGCGTATTTCACGAGGATTCCCCATGTTCCGCCGCAACTCGATTGCCCTGGCCGTGCTCGCCCTGAGCGCCGCCCCCGCCTATTCCGCCACGCCCGCCAACGCCACCGATCTGAACCAGATCCGCCAGGAGATCGACGCCCTGCGCCAGGGCTACGAAGCGCGCATCCGCGAGCTTGAAGCCCGCCTCCAGAAGGTTCAGGGCACCGCCGAGCAAGCCAACCAGAGTGCCCAAGCCAGCGCCGAAAAAGTCGCCGCCGCAGCCGCCACGCCGCCCGCAACACCCGCCTCCGCCAATGCCTTCAACCCGGAAATCTCGCTGATCCTCTCCGGCACCTACGCCAATCTCTCGCGCGATCCGGCCAACTGGCAGATGAGCAACTTCGTGCCTTCCGGTGACGAGACCGGTCCGGGCAAGAAAGGCTTCAGCCTGGGCGAGACCGAACTGGGTTTGCGCTCCAACATCGACCCCTACTTCTACGGCCAGGCCACCCTGGCGCTCTCGGCAGACAATGAAGTCGGCGTGGAGGAAGCCTTCGTGCAGACCCGCGCGCTGCCCGCCGGCACCCAACTCAAGGCCGGCCGCTTCTTCTCCGGCATCGGCTACCTGAACGGCCAGCATGCCCACACCTGGGATTTCGTTGATGCGCCGCTGGCCTACCAGGCCTTCCTCGGCGGCCAGTATGGCCAGGACGGTCTGCAGTTCCGCTGGCTGGCCCCCTCCAGCACTTACCTCGAGTTCGGCGGCGAACTCGGCGCAGGCGAAAACTTCCCCGGCGCTGAGCGCAAGCAGAACGGCGCCGGCAGCACCAGTCTCTTCGCCAAGCTGGGCGGCGATGTGGGCGACAGCCACAGCTGGCAGCTCGGCGCGGGCTGGCTGCGGGCTGCCCCGCGCGAGCGCAGCTATGACAGCAGCGATCTCACCGGCACCGAAGTCAGCAACAGCTTCTCCGGCCGCAGCCAGCTATGGGTACTGGACGGCGTCTGGAAGTGGGCGCCGGCCGGCAACGCCGAGCGCATGAACCTGAAGCTGCAGGGCGAATACTTCCGTCGCCGCGAAACGGGCGAGCTCGCTTACGACACAGCCAACCAGAATCTCAGCGATGCCTACCGCTCGGCACAATCGGGTTGGTATGCGCAAAGCGTATTCCAGTTCATGCCGCGCTGGCGTGTGGGCCTGCGTTACGACCAGCTCGATTCGGGCACAGTCGATTACGCCAGCAACAATGCCTTCCTCGCCAACAGCGATTACAAACCCAAGCGCACCAGCACCATGCTGGACTGGTCCCCCACCGAGTTCTCGCGCATCCGCTTTCAGTACGCGCTGGATAAATCCCGCGAAGGCGTGAAGGACGATCAGTTCTTCCTCCAGTACCAGATGAGCCTCGGCGCCCACGGCGCCCACAGTTATTAAGGAGGCCCACATGAAACGACTCAAGCTTCTCGCCCTCGCAGCCGGCCTGCTGGCCGCCAACTTGGCCCATGCCAGCCTCAAGGTGGTGGCCTGCGAACCTGAATGGGGCGCACTGGTCCAGGAATTGGCCGGCCCCCGCGCCAGCCTCTACACCGCCACCACCGCACTGCAGGACGTACACCACATCCAGGCCCGCCCGAGCCTGATCGCCGCCGTGCGCACGGCCGACCTGCTGGTATGCACCGGAGCCGAGCTGGAAACCGGCTGGCTGCCGGTGTTGCAGCGCCAGTCCGGCAATGCCGCGGTACAGGTGGGCCAGCCCGGCTACTTCGAGGCCGCCAGTACGGTGCGCATGCTGGAGGTGCCGACAAAGGCCGACCGCGCCGATGGCGATGTGCATGCTGCCGGCAATCCGCACATCCAGACCGATCCGCGCAATATCGCCCGCGTGGCCACAGCGCTGAGCCAGCGCCTGAGCCAGCTGGACCCGGCCGGCAGCCCGGACTATGCCCGTCGCCTGGCGGACTTCAGTACCCGCTGGCAAGCCGCGATCCAGCGCTGGGAAGCCGCTGCAGCACCGCTGCGCGGCCTGCCCATCGTCGTCCAGCACAAGGCCTTCCCCTACCTGCAGGACTGGCTGGGCCTGCGTGAAGTGGCCACCCTGGAGCCCAAGCCGGGCATCGAGCCGGGCAGCGGCCATCTCGCCACCCTGATCGAGCGCCAGCAGCAGAACCCGGCCCGCATGGTGCTGCGCGCGGCCTATAACGATGGCCGGGCCGCCGAGTGGTTTGCCAGCCGCGCGAAAATTCCGGTCGTGGTGCTGCCTTTCACGGTGGGCGGCAATGAGCGCGCCAAGGATCTCTTCAGCCTCTTCGACGAGACTCTCGCGCAGCTCCTGAAAGCTGCGCGATGAACAGCGCCGGGCTCGAACTCAGCATCCTCGGCCCGGCCTTCGTGGCCGGGCTGCTGGTGCTGGCCACCCATGTGCCGCTCGGCCAGCGGGTGCTGGCGCGCGGCATCGTGTTCATTGATCTGGCCATCGCGCAGATTGCCGGGCTCGGCGTGATCATCGCCGGCAGCCTGGGCTTGGCCGACTCGACGCTCGCGGTGCAGTTTGCCGCCCTCGTAGCGGCCGGCCTCGGCGCCCTGCTGCTGACCTGGAGCGAAGCGCGCTGGCCCGAGATCCAGGAAGCCCTGATTGGCGTGCTCTTCGTGCTCGCCTCCTGTATCGCGCTGCTACTGCTGGCTGGTAACCCGCAAGGTGGTGAGCATCTGAAGGACATGCTGGTCGGCCAGATCCTGTGGGTCAGTACCCCCCAGCTGGTCATCACCGGCGCACTGAGCTTTGCCGTGCTGTGCGCCTGGTTTGCCAGTGGCGAGCACCTCGGGCGCGTCGGCTTCTACCTGCTCTTCGCCCTGGCCGTAACGGCCTCGGTACAACTGGTCGGCGTTTATCTCGTATTCGCCAGCCTGATCATCCCGGCACTGGCCACCCGCCACTGGGGCCAACGTGCCCTCGCCGTGGCCTGGGGCATGGGCGCACTGGCCTATGGGCTGGGCCTGACCCTCTCGGCCCTGTTCGATCTGCCCAGCGGGCCACTGATCGTCATGGCCATGGCTGCGCTGGCAATCCCGGTGGCAATCCTGGCGCCCGCCAGCAAGCCCGGGCAGACCTGAAAACCAGCATTGCAGACCGGGGCGCCTGCCCATTGAGGCAGGCGCCGGTGGGCCGAGGCAGGAGGGGTGGCGGAAGTTGACCTGAATCAATCCAACTATAGGTAGTGCGTAATATCGTCAGCACCACTATATGTAGTCCATCGGCCAATCCTCCTGGCCTCTCCACCTCTTACTTTCCTGGATATCTCCATGCTGCGAGTTCTCAAGCGGGACGGCACCTCTGCGCCTTTCGACATCATGAAGATTGCCGTGGCCTGCCAGAAGGCCGCCATGGCAGCCGAGTTGCCCAACCCGAATGCGGTGGCACTGACGGTGGCTTCCGCGGTGGAAGCCCAGTGCCGCGAGCACCCGGCCGGCTCGCTCGATATCCCGACCATCCAGCAGTATGTGGAAGACGCGTTGATGCAATCGCATCCGGAAGTTGCGCGCCTCTACATCGAATACCGCCATGATCGCGACAGCATCCGCGTGCGCGGCTCCCAGCTGCATGCGCAACTGATGGGTCTGGTGGACAAAACCGACCAGGATGCGGTGACCGAGAATGCCAACAAGGATGCCAACGTCTTCCCGGTGATGCGCGATCTGATGGCCGGCATCGTCTCCAAGCAATTCGCCGGCAATTTTCTCGCCAAGGATGTGATGCAGGCCCACAACAGCGGCGACCTGCATTACCACGACCTCGACTACTCCCCCTTCCTGCCCTTCACCAACTGCTGCCTGGTGGATCTGCAAGGCATGCTGGCCAACGGTTTTCACCTTGGCAATGCCGGCATCGAGAGCCCCAAGTCGGTCGGCGTAGCCTGCGCGGTCACCGCCCAGATCATTGCCCAGGTCGCCAGCCATCAGTACGGCGGCACGACCATTCCGAACATTGACGAGACCCTCGCACCCTACGTTCAGAAGAGCTACGAGAAGAATCTGGAAGTGGCGCGCCAGTACGCCATCGCCGAGCCGGAACGCTATGCCCGCGAGCGCACCGAGAAGGAAACCTACGACGGCATCCAGGCCTGCGAGTACGAAATCAACACCCTGTTTTCCTCCAACGGCCAGCAGCCCTTCGTGACCTTCTCCTTCGGCATGGGCCGCGGCTGGCAGGAGCGCGCCGTGCAACGCGCCATCCTGCAGGTACGCATCAAGGGCATGGGCAAGGAAGGCATCACGCCGGTCTTCCCCAAACTGGTGTTCTTCATCGAGGAAGGGCTCAACCTCAAGCCGCAAGATCCTAACTACGACATCAAGCAGCTCGCCCTCGAGTGCGCCTCCAAGCGCATGTACCCGGACATCATTTCCGCCAGGCTCAATCGCGAGCTTACCGGCTCCAGCGTGCCGGTTTCGCCGATGGGCTGCCGCAGCTTTCTGTCCGTGTGGCGCAACGAGAACGGGCAAGAGGTTCTGGCCGGTCGCAACAACCTCGGCGTGGTCAGCATCAATCTGCCGCGCATCGCCATCGAAGCTCAGCAGAACCAGACGCGCTTCTTCGAGATTCTCGACGAACGCCTGGCCCTGGCGCACAAGGCCTTGATGACGCGCATCGATCGCCTCGAAGGCGTAAAGGCCAACATCGCGCCGATCCTCTACACCGAAGGCGCTTTCGGCATGCGCCTGAAGCCGGATGAGGAAATCCTGCCGATGTTCAAGAATGGCCGTGCCTCGATCTCGCTGGGCTACATCGGCTTGCATGAAGTGGCGCTGCTGATGTCGGGCGGCGAACACCCCTTCGACAATGAGGCCCTGCAAGCCTTCCTGCGCCGGGTGGTGGCCTATCTGGGTGACACCGTGCAACGCTGGAAAGCCGAGTCAGGCTGGGGCTTTTCGCTCTATTCAACGCCCAGCGAATCCCTCTGCCACCGCTTCTGCAAGCTGGATGTGGCGCGCTACGGCGAGCTGCCTGGCGTGACCGACAAGGGCTATTACACCAACTCCTTCCACCTCGACGTGGCACGCAAAGTTTCGCCCTTCGAGAAGATCCAGTACGAAAAGGGCTTCGCCGACTCCGCCTCGGGCGGCCACATCACCTATGTGGAGTTGCCCAACATGCGCCACAACCTGAAGGCCCTGGAGCGCATCTGGGATCACGCCGTGGAAAGCGTGCCCTACTTCGGCACCAATACCCCGGTGGACTCCTGCGGCAAGTGCGGCTTCATGGGCGAAGCACTGGCCACCGCCGAAGGCTTCACCTGCCCCGAATGCGGCAACCACGATGGCGCCAGTCTCTCGGTTACGCGCCGCGTCTGCGGCTACCTCGGCAGCCCGAACGCACGCCCCTTCAATGCCGGCAAGCAGAAAGAGGTGATGCGCCGCGTCAAGCATCTGGCCACCCAGACACCGGAAGCCATGCCGGTTCAAGCCGCGCAGAGCGAAGCCCTGATGGCATGAATTACGAGCGCTATTACGCCTGTGACGTGGTCAATGGTGAAGGCCTGCGCCTGACCCTGTTCGTCACCGGCTGCGCGCATGCCTGCCCCGGCTGCTACAACCGCAGCACCTGGAACCGGCTCGCCGGCCAGCCCTTCACGGCTGAAGTCCGCGAGCGGATTCTGGAGTTGTGCGCCGATCACGATGGCCTGAGCCTCTCCGGCGGCGACCCGCTGCTGCCGGCCAACCGCGAAGCCATCGCTGCGCTGTGCCGCGCCTTCAAGCAGCGCTATCCACACAAGGACATCTGGCTGTGGACCGGCTACCTGTATGAAGACATACAGCATCTGGCACTGCTGCAGGATGTCGATGTGCTGATCGACGGACCCTATCTGCAGGACCAGCCCACCACCCTGCCCTGGCGCGGCTCGGCCAATCAGCGCCTGATCCGGCTGGCCGAACTGCGTCGGGCCGAAGCCGGCAATCGCCAGTTGCAGAGCGCCTGAGCATTACATGCGCCTGACTTCATAGACACCGCCCACCACCAGCGCTTCGCCCTCCCCCTGCAGCTTGCCCGGCATCACCTGCGCACAGCAGATGATCTTGGTCAGCGGAACCTCACTGGCAATCACGTGATCGCCGAATTCGCCGGCCCGTTCAAAGTCGGTGGAAAAGGAGTTCACGTTATTGAGCAGCAGGATGGATTCGCGCTTTCCTCCCGAAACCCGCTCGCCCAGAATTTCGTGCGCTTCCCAGCGATTCACGCCGCGATAGAGACGAAAGTGCTGCGTTTCCGGATAGCGGCGGGCCAGCTCGATCTGGGTAAAAGTGTAGACCAGATCAAGCTGGGATTCGAGGGCATTGGTGTTGTAGAGCCCGGTGGCACGCTGCTCCAGATAGAGGCGGTAGGGTTCGCTGGAGAAATCACGGATCGGGGCGCGGTGATGGCGCGGCAGCAGGCCGAAGCGTGATTCCACCCAGGCTTTCAGCACCGCGCCTTCAACACTGTCGGAGTTGAAATGCCAGCCGCGGATGAGTTTCAGGTAATTGAGCTTGCCGCGGTTCTTCGCCATGCCCGGCGCGAAGCCGGCGTCCTCCAGCGATTCCAGCCGGAAGCACATCGTCATGTAGTCGTGAAAAAGCTGCACGCGCTCTTCCGCCGTCTCACGTGTATTGAGCATGCGGAAGAAGTCGCGGTGCAGCTCATGTACTCCGTCGAGCATGAGCGGCGCAGGCGTGTGCTGATAGGTCAGGCTGCCCAGAATCACCGCCGGCAGGTTGCAACGATTGATCGGCAAGCGGGCCCAGCTCGGCAAAGTGGGATTGTCGTGAGCAGCCCCCTCGTTTGCGCCTCCAGCCTTGTCGCCATCCCTACACAGCGCCGGGGCTTTGTCGCAAGCCGCACTGCCTGAGGAATCATTCATTTCGGGCTTTCTCCTTGCCACACAAGGCATTGGGTGGGTTTTCGGGCTTCTGGCACGAGCGTTGCGACTTGTAGTGCGAGCCGTCAGGCCAGTGTCGCAGGAAATCACGCAACACATATGCCTGACCCCCGACTCACTGTTCCACAAGGAGAAGCACCATGGCAAAACTGCGTCAATGCGCAATTTACGGCAAGGGTGGTATCGGAAAATCCACCACTACCCAGAACCTCGTGGCCGCACTGGCCGAGGCGGGCAAGAAGGTCATGATCGTTGGTTGCGATCCGAAGGCCGACTCGACCCGTCTGATCCTGCACGCAAAAATGCAGAACACCGTCATGCAGCTGGCCGCTGACGCCGGTTCCGTGGAAGACCTGGAACTGGAAGACGTGCTGCAAGTGGGTTTCAAGGGCGTGAAATGCGCCGAATCCGGTGGCCCGGAGCCGGGCGTGGGTTGCGCCGGCCGCGGCGTGATTACCGCCATCAACTTCCTTGAAGAAGAAGGCGCTTACGAGGAAGACCTGGACTTCGTGTTCTACGACGTGCTGGGTGACGTGGTGTGTGGCGGTTTCGCCATGCCGATCCGTGAAGGCAAGGCACAGGAAATCTACATCGTCGTGTCCGGCGAAATGATGGCCATGTATGCCGCCAACAACATCTCCAAGGGCATCGTGAAGTATGCCAACTCGGGTGGTGTGCGCCTCGCAGGCCTGATCTGCAACAGCCGCAATACCGACCGCGAAGATGAACTGATTGAAGCCCTGGCCGCCAAGATCGGCACCCAGATGATCCACTTCGTGCCGCGTCACAACGTGGTGCAGCACGCCGAGATCCGCCGCATGACGGTGATCGAGTATGACCCGACCCACGGCCAGGCCGACCAGTACCGCGAACTGGCCCGCAAGATCGTGGAAAACAAGAAGTTCATCATCCCGAATCCGCTCGAAATGGAAGAGCTGGAAGAGCTGCTGATGGAGTTCGGGATCATGGAAGTGGAAGACGAAAAGATCGTCGGCAAGACCGCCGCCGAACTGGCTGCCTGACCACAAGCAAAGCATCAAACAAGACGTCATTCCGGCCTGTGCCGGGGTGACGCCAGAGTGAATATTCAACGCTTGTGCCCCGTGGCGCGCTATAGCCCGGTGCAAAGGAGAATCAAATGTCTGAGCTCACCCGCGAGCAAGCCCAGGCCCTCATTGAAGAGGTGCTGGAGGTTTATCCCGAGAAGGCCAAGAAGGACCGTGCCAAGCACCTGATGGTGAATGACAAGTCCATCGAGCAATCCAAGAAGTGCATCACCTCCAACCGCAAGTCGCTGCCGGGCGTGATGACCCAGCGCGGCTGCGCCTACGCAGGCTCCAAAGGCGTGGTGTGGGGTCCGATCAAGGACATCATCGACATTTCGCACGGCCCCGTTGGCTGTGGCGCTTACTCGCGTGGTGGCCGACGCAACTACTTCTCCGGCACCTCAGGTGTGGATTCCTTCTGCGACATCAACTTCACCTCTGACTTCCAGGAAAAGGACATCGTGTTCGGCGGCGACAAGAAGCTCGCCAAGCTGATCGATGAACTGGAAGGCCTGTTCCCGCTCTCCAAGGGCATCTCGGTGCAATCCGAATGTCCGGTCGGCCTGATCGGTGACGATATCGAAGCCGTCTCCAAGAAGAAGGCGGTCGAAATCGGCAAGACCATCATCCCGGTGCGCTGCGAAGGCTTCCGCGGCGTGTCGCAATCGCTCGGTCACCATATCGCTAACGATGCGGTGCGCGACTTCATCATCTCCAACCGCGACGAACAAGCCTTCGAAGGCACGCCGTATGACGTAGCCATCCTCGGTGACTACAACATCGGCGGCGATGCCTGGGCCTCGCGCATCCTGCTCGAAGAGATGGGCCTGCGCGTGGTGGCCCAGTGGTCCGGCGACGGCACCCTCACCGAAATGGAAAACACCCCCAAGGTGAAGCTGAACCTCCTCCACTGCTACCGCTCGATGAACTACATCGCGCGCCACATGGAAGAGAAGTACAACATTCCCTGGCTGGAATACAACTTCTTCGGCCCGACCAAGATCAAGGAGAGCCTGCGCGAAATCGCCTCGCACTTCGACGAGAAGATCCAGGAAGGTGCCGAGCGCGTCATCGCCAAGTACACCCCGGCCATGGACGCGATCATCGCCAAGTTCAAGCCGCGCCTCGAGGGCAAGAAGGTCATGCTCTACGTGGGTGGTCTGCGTCCGCGCCACACCGTGGGTGCTTACGAAGATCTGGGCATGGAAGTGATCGGTGCCGGTTATGAATTCGCGCACAACGATGACTACGATCGCACCATGAAGGAAATGAAGGACGCCACCCTGATCTATGACGATGTCACTGGCTACGAGTTTGAAGAATTCGTGCGTCAGTTGAAGCCCGATCTGATCGGCTCCGGCATCAAGGAAAAGTACGCCTTCCACAAGATGGGCGTGCCCTTCCGCCAGCTCCACTCCTGGGATTACTCCGGCCCGTATCACGGCTTCGATGGTTTCGCCATCTTCGCCCGCGACATGGACATGACCGTGAATAACCCGTGCTGGAACATGCTCAAGGCGCCCTGGCTCAAGGATGAGGCCGAAGGCGAACTGAAGGCAGCCTAAGCCGGACCGTAGGGTGCGCGGTGCGCACCCTACCTATGAGCCGCGGCATGTATGCGCCGCGATCAATCAAGCTTCGCCCGCATCCACAGCTAGTTGGCCGGGCAAGGAGATACAAGATGCAAACCGTCGAAGATACCAAGACCTGTTTCCCGCTCTTCAACGAACCGGAATACCAGGACCTGCTCGCCAAGAAGCGCGAGCTGTGGGAAGAAATGCCCTCCAAGGACAAGGTCGCCGAAACCTTCGCCTGGACGACCACTCAGGAATATCAGGACCTGAACTTCAAGCGCGAAGCGCTGACGATCAACCCGGCCAAGGTCTGCCAGCCGCTCGGTGGCGCCCTGTGCGGCATGGGCTTCGAGAAGACCATGGTGTACATCCATGGCTCGCAAGGCTGCGTGGCTTATTTCCGCACCTACTTCAACCGTCACTTCAAGGAGCCGATCGCCTACATCGCCGACTCGATGACGGAAGATGCTGCGGTGTTCGGCGGTCAGAAGAACGTGCATGAAGGCCTGCAGAACGCCACCAAGCTCTACGGCGCGAAGATGATCGCGGTGTGCACCACGTGTATCGCCGAAGTGATCGGTGACGACCTGGGCGCCTTCATCGGTAACGCCCGCAAGGAAGGCTATGTGGATAAGGATTTCCCGATCCCCTACGCCAACACTCCGTCCTTCGTCGGCTCCCACATCACTGGCTGGGACAACATGTTCGAAGGCATCGTGAGCTACTTCACGGCAGGCGTGGATGAAGCCACTGGCCAGGCCACCACGAAAGTGCCGGCCACCCCAGGCAGCAACGGCAAGATCAACATCGTGCCGGGCTTCGAAACCTATCTGGGCAACTACCGCGTGATCAAGCGCTACATGCGCGAGATGGGCGTGGGCTACAGCTTCCTGTGCGATCCGGAAGAGGTGCTCGACACCCCGGCCAACGGCGAATACGAAATGTATGCCGGCGGCACGACCATTGAAGAAGTGGTGGATGCTCCGAACGCCATCACCACCTTCATGCTCCAGCCCACCAGCCTGGAAAAGAGCCGCAAGTTCGTGGAAGGCACCTGGAGCCACGAAGTACCGAAGATCAACATCCCGATGGGGGTGGAGTGGACCGACGAGTTCCTGATGAAGGTCTCGGAAGTCACCGGCAAGCCGATCCCGGAATCGCTGCTGAAGGAACGTGGCCGCCTGGTCGACATGATGACCGACTCCCACGCCTGGCTGCATGGCAAGAAGATGGCCGTGTTCGGTGACCCGGACTTCCTGCTGGGCCTCGTCAAGGTGATGCTGGAACTGGGTATCGAGCCGACCCACATCCTCTGCAACAACAGCAACAAACGCTGGGAAAAGCGGATGAAGGCCCTGCTCGAATCTTCGCCCTACGGCGTGCATGGCAAGGTGTATGCGGGTTACGACTTGTGGCACATGCGCAGCCTGTGTTTCACCGACAAGCCTGATTTCATCGTCGGCAGCACCTACGGCAAGACCATCCAGCGCGACACCCTGCACAAGGGGCCGGAATTCGAAGTGCCGCTGATCCGTATCGGCTTCCCGATCTTCGATCGTCACCACCTGCACCGCATGACCACGCTGGGTTACGAGGGCGGCATGTACCTCGTCACCACGCTGACCAACGCAGTGCTGGAGCAACTCGACGAGAAGACCAAGTTCATGGCCGACACGGACTACAACTTCGACATCGTTCGCTAACCCAAGCTTAGGGCGCGCACTGCGCACCACCGTACCCGCGCATACGGTGCGCGGTGCGCACCCTACAACGCCTAACCCAGCACCCGGTACTTCCCCATGGCCAACATCATGGTTCGTAAAAGCGCAGACGGCGGTCTCTCGTTTTACCTGCCCAAACGCGACATCGAGGACAGCATCACCTCCATCGAATTCGACTCCCCGGAAAAATGGGGCGGCGAAATCAAGCTGGGGAACGGGGGCGTCTATTACATCGATCCGATCCCCGCGCCACGCCTGCCCATTTCCGTACGGGCCAGGCGTGTAGATGGCGTGGAATGAACCTGAGACCAAGGAGCACATCATGGCAATGAAAATCCTCGTCGCCGAATGCAGCAGCTGTGGCGACTGCATCCCGGTCTGCCCGACCAATTCGATCTTCGACAAGGGCGGCATCGTCAAGATCAAGGCCGATACCTGCAACGAATGCGAAGACGGTGACGATGGCCCCAAGTGCCAGGCCACCTGCGCTTCGGGTGATGCCTGCATCGTCTATATGTGACAGCCCAAGTGGGTTTTCCCGCCGGACGACCCACCGCCTCCCGCCGCCCCCCCCCTGAACCCCAGCCCCAAAAGGGAGCCTCGCCATGACCAACACCTCCATCACCCGCGAAGCCGCACTGCGCATTGGTCTGGCGGCGCTCGAACTGAAGGTCACGCCACGTGAGCTGACCCTTGCGATCGCCGAGAAGATCGACCTGCCCCTCACCGAAACCAAGCTCGCCACCTGCTCGGTCGAGTTGCTGCGCGAAGCCATGGATGGCGATGGTGGCATCTGCCAGATGGAGAAGGAAGATCTCAAGCGCGCCGTGCGCCTGCTATGGGGTGAAGGCGTATCCGGCAGCGACCTGCCGGCGCTGGATATCTACCTCGAAGGCGACATGCCCGGTTCGATCCGTCTCGCCTGCGCATCGAATACCGGCGAAATCCTGGATGGGCACTTCGGCAGCTGCGAACGTTTCCTGATCTATCAGGTTTCGGCCAGTGAATCCCGCCTGATCGGCATCCGCCCGACCCTCGACACCGAAACGGCCGAGGACAAAAACGTCGCCCGCGCAAATCTGATCGCCGATTGTGATGTGCTCTACGTGCAATCCATCGGTGGTCCGGCCGCTGCCAAGGTCATCCGCGCCAGCGTGCATCCGGTGAAGATCCCGCAGACCGGCCCGGCCCGCGCCAGCGTAGCTCGTCTGCAAAGCAGCCTTTCCAGTCCACCGCCCTGGCTGGCCCGGGTGATGGGCATGGAGCCCCCCTCACTGGCCCAGTTTGCCAGCATGATCGATGAGGCCGAGGAGGAGGAAGCATGAGCCTCACGCCGGAGTTTCTCGACACCGTGTGCCACGCACTCGCCAACGGCAATGCCCGCCGCCCGGGCGTGGACGCCGAGCTGCGCGAGGCCTTTCCCGGCCTCGTCTTCAAGGTCTGCGACGACAACGACATCCCTTCGCGCCTCAAACCGGTAGCCGAAGGAGAAGGCTTTGCGCTGTATGCCATCAACACCGGCGAGCACTGCGCCGCTCTCACCGCCCAGCTTGAAGGCGCAGGCGGCCTTGCGATCGGACTGCTCAACGATGAGGAATGACGCCCCCTGCCCCTGCCTGCAGGAAGGCGCCGATGAAACCGGCGAGGCGCGCGATCGCTACGTGAGTTTTGTCGGCCTCGATTGCAACGGCCAGGCCCGCAAGCTGGTGGGCATGCTGCGCCCCTACATGGAGCAGCCTGAGTACAGCAATCCATTCTGGACACTGTTTGCGAAGAAGCTCTCTCCCATCAGTGGGCCGCGCCATGACGAGCTGTTCCTGATCCACGCGCACATCAACATCCTGCGCGACCAGCTGGAAACCCTGAACGATATCGAAGCCCTGCAGCTGCTCGACAAGATCGAAATGGAATGCTGCTGAAGCCTCTGGAGAAACCCTCATGTGCCAAGGAAAGCCCGCAGGCGAAGCCCAGAACCTGCACGAGAAATTCTGTGCTGCTACCCATGGTGTGCCCTGCAAAGCTGCACAGGCCATCGGCTCGCTGTTCAATCTGATCCTCGGGCGCACGCCGAAAAATGATTGCTGCAGCGGCCCCGGTCAGCAAACCGGCTGCGATTGCAAACCGGATCAATCCTGAATCACGCCCTCAGCGCAGACCACGCCATTACCCACTCCCGAAGGATTTGAAAATGTTGCTGAAGAAATACGAAGAAGCCGGCCACCTGTTCAACGCCAACCTGTTCGAAGCCTGCAGCGATGGCAAACTCGAAGCCTATCGTGGCGAACTGATCCTGCTGGAAGGTGCCATGCTCGATACCTCCGGCCGCCGCAAGCCGCCCCTGAAAGTGCTGCAGCAGGCTGCCATGCTGGCCGACGACAGTCAGCTCAAGTTTTTCACTGGCATGCTCGACGACGTGGCCGATGTGCCCACTCTGCTCGAACGCTATGGCAAAGACATGGCTGCCGATACCCTAAGCGTGATCTTCGTGGTGAACATCAACAAGCCTGCCATCTTCGACTACTACACCAGCACCGTTTACCTGATCCCGATGGACGATGGCCTGCCCTGGTCCGAGCTGATGCAACTAGCCGGGCTCGAGAAGGCTGACGTGAAGAGTCTCTCCTCGCCGGACAAGATTCAGGCCGTATATCGCGAGCTGACCAGCTTCCGCCCGCGCAATGCCGTCAGCGTGGCTCTGGCCGACGTGCCAGCGCTCTCCAACGGCAAGCAGCGCGAGATGCGCGGCGCGGTGTAAAAGCAGTGCTGAGTACTGAGTACTGGGCAATATGCGCAGAAAAATCAGCGAAGTCCCCAGCACTCAATACCTGGAAATAGAAAGTAGCCCGGATGAAGGCGAAAACCGGAATCCGGGAAGTCCCATCCAACACTCAGCACTCAGCACTCAGCACTCAGCACTCAGCACTCAGCACTAAAAAAGTATGAACATCCTGATCATCCTCGCCCACCCCAAGCCCGGCAGTTTCAACCACGCGATTGCCGACACCGTACGCAACACGCTGGAAGCCGCTGGCCATCAGGTCACCCTGCGCGATCTGCATGCCGAAGGTTTCGACCCGCTCTTCACGCCGGATGAACTGGCGCGGGGGCATGTGCCAACGCCTGAAGTGCGCGAACACGCCGACCTCGTATTGAATGCCGATGCCATCGTTGTGGTGCACCCGAACTGGTGGGCGCAAGCGCCAGCCATTCTCAAGGGCTGGCTGGACCGCGTGCTGCGTGCCGGCGAAGCCTATCGTTTCGGCAGCAACGAAAAAGGTGAAGGCGTGATCATCGGCTTGCTCAAGGCCAAGGCTGCGCTGGTATTTACAACCTCGAACACCCCGCGCGAAGCCGAGTTGCGCCTCTACGGCGATCCGCTGGATAACTTCTGGAAAGCCTGTGTATGGGGCTTCTGCGGGGTACCGAAAGTCGAGCGCCGCAACTTCGAATCGGTGATCGCCAGCACGCCTGAACAGCGCGCGGAGTGGCTGCAGGAAGTCGCCCGCCTGACGCAGGCAGTGATTGCCTGATCAGGCTGCTTGTAGGGCGGACTTTAGCCCGCCACCAAATTCCGCGTGCAACTGAAGTCGCACCTACGCTCAAAGCCTGACCCGTGTCAGATCAAGGTGCCGTCGAGAAAAAGACCGGCAGCCCGGTGGCCAGAAATGGCAGCGCGGAGATCACCAGCACGCCGATGAGAATCGCCAGCAAGGCAGGCAAGACCGACACGCCAACATATCGGATCGGCTTGCGGAACATGGCCGAGGCGAAGTAGATGTTCATGCCGGCCGGCGGGCACAGGAACCCCATCGAAAAATACTCGAGCACGGGCAACATACGCTGTCCCGCCAAGCGGGCAACTAAAGTAAATCAAAACCACACGAAGTCATCCTGACCTTGAGCAGCTGCCCAAAATCCTGCTCTACAGAGAAGTCAATACAACAATCCCCATCTTCCGCTCCGAACGCAACTCACTCTTCACTTTATCGATAGGCACGCGCCAGCTCGACAAACGCGCGCACATAATCGATACCGGCATCGACCTCGCGGATGCCGAGGAAGATCTGTTTGGGCACTCCCTGTTTGCCCAGCCGCACCGCCGCGAGATCAAGCTTGGGTGCGTATTCCTCCACCAGCCAGCGCGGCAGCGCCGCCACTCCACGGCCGCTGGCGACCATCTGCAGCATGATGTCGGTGGTTTCGATGGACTTGTGGCGCTTCGGTGCGATACCGGCGGGGGTGAGGAATTGGGTGTAGATGTCCAGCCGGTCGGTGGCTACCGGGTAGGTGATCAGGATCTCGTCGGAGAGCTGTTCGGGCTTGATCCACGCTGCATGACGCAAGGGGTGTTGCGGCCCCACCACCAGCACCTGCTCGTAGTCGAACACCGGCTCGAACACGAGGCCCGGCTTGTAGAGCGGATCGGGCGTGACCAGCATGTCGATCTCATGGCCGAAGAGCGCGCCGATGCCGCCGAACTGGAATTTCTGCTTCACATCCACATCCACGTCTGGCCAGCTAGCGAGATAGGGTGAAACGATCTTCAGCAGCCACTGGTAGCAGGGGTGGCATTCCATGCCGATGCGCAAAGTACCGCGCTCGCCCTGCGCGAACTGCTGCAGACGCGCCTCGGCGAACTCCAGCTGGGGCAGCAGGCGATTGGCCATCGCGAGCAGGAACTCCCCGGCCTGGGTAGGGCGCAGGCTGCGCCCTTCGCGATGCCACACCGGCGTGCCGAGCTGCTCTTCGAGCTTGCGCATGGCGTGGCTGAGCGCGGACTGGGTGAGGTGCAGCTTCTCCGCCGCAGCGGTGAGCGAGCCCTGGCGCTCGACCTCGCGCAGGATGCTCAGATGTATGCGTTCAAGACTTGCCATATGCGTGAGCCAATTTCATCGACGGATGAAAAAATACCATTTTTATTCATGAATTGCCGGTTTTAGGATGCGCCCACTTCCCCAACAACGGTGGCATTCATCATGGCAATCACACACAACCTCGGTTTTCCGCGCATCGGCGCAAAACGCGAACTGAAATTCGCGCTGGAGTCTTACTGGAAAGGCGAATCCTCACGCGAAACGCTCAAGGCGCTGGGCGCCGAACTGCGCCGCTGCCACTGGCAGGATCAGGCCGCGCTGGATTTCGCGCCGGTGGGCGATTTCGCCTTCTACGATCAGGTGTTGGACATGAGCTTCACCTTGGGCAACCTGCCCGAGCGCGTGCAGGGTTTTCATGGCGATGCGCTGGACAACTATTTCCGCGTGGCACGCGGCCGCTCCGTGGCCGCACCGGAACCTCGGCGTTCGGCCGAGTCGCCCGAAGCCCACGCCGGCTGCTGCGGTGGCGTGGCGGCGGGTGAAATGACCAAGTGGTTCGATACCAATTACCACTACATCGTGCCGGAATTCAGCGCCAATACCCGCTTCAAACTGGATGCCACGCGGCTGGTGGCGCAACTCGCCGAGGCCGGCGCACAGGGCGTGAAAGCCAAGCCGGTGATCATCGGCCCGCTGACTTATCTGGCCATCGGCAAAGCCAAGGATGATTCCGACAAGCTGGCCCTGCTGCCGCAGCTGCTGCCGGAGTATGCCGAGTTGCTGGAGGTGCTGGCCGAGCAAGGCGCGGAGTGGGTGCAGATCGACGAACCGATTCTGGTGACCGAGCTGGACGCCGAGTGGAAACACGCCTTCAGCATCGCCTACCACGCGCTCAAGACCTGTCGCATCAAGCTGCTGCTGGCGAGCTACTTCGGCCAGCTGCGCGAGAATCTGGAATGGGCGATCAAGCTGCCCACCGCCGGCTTCCATCTGGATGCGGTGAATGCGCGCGACGAAGTGCTGCCCGCGCTGAATTACCTCGCCAGCCACAAGGTGCTGTCGCTGGGCGTGATCAACGGCCGCAACATATGGAAAACCGATCTCACGGCGCTGCTGGACTGGCTGGCGCCGGTGGCCGAGCGCCTGGGCGAGCGCCTGTGGATCGCACCCTCGTGCTCGCTGCTGCATGTGCCGGTGGATCTGGACAGCGAACTGAAGCTCGATGGCGAGATCCGCTCCTGGCTGGCTTTCGCCAAGCAGAAACTGGCCGAACTCGATGTGCTGGCGCGCGCGCTAAATACCGGGCGCGAGTCGGTCCAAGCCGAGCTGGCTGCCAACCTTGCCGCCTGCGAGGCGCGCCGCAACTCGCCGCGGGTGCATAACCCGGCGGTGAAAGCCGCCATCGCGCAGATCACGCCGCAGCTGGGCCAGCGCCACAGCCCCTATGCCGAGCGCACCGCGAAACAGGCCGCGCTGCTGCACCTGCCGAAGTTTCCGACGACCACCATCGGCTCCTTCCCGCAGACCGCCGAAATCCGCAGCGCGCGCAGCGACTTCAAGGCCGGCGTGATCGATGAAGCCAGCTACCGGGGCGCGATGCAGGCCGAAATTGCCCGCAGCGTGCGCGAGCAGGAAGCGCTGGGGCTGGATGTACTGGTGCATGGCGAAGCCGAGCGCAACGACATGGTCGAATACTTCGGCGAGCAGCTCGACGGCTACGCCTTCAGCCAGTTCGGCTGGGTGCAGTCCTACGGCTCACGCTGCGTGAAGCCGCCGATCCTGTTCGGCGACATCTGCCGCCCGAAGGCCATGACGATCGACTGGATCCGCTATGCGCAATCGCTGACCGACAAGCCGATGAAGGGCATGCTCACCGGGCCGGTGACGATCCTGAACTGGTCTTTCGTGCGCGACGACCAGCCGCGCGCGGTTTCCTGCAAACAGCTCGCGCTGGCGATCCGCGAAGAGGTGCTGGATCTGGAACGCGCCGGCGTGCGCGTGATCCAGATCGACGAGGCCGCGCTGCGCGAAGGCCTGCCGCTGCGCCGCGCGCAATGGAAGGAATACCTCGACTGGGCGGTGGAATCCTTCCGCATCACCGCCAATGGCGTAGCCGATGAAACCCAGATCCATACCCACATGTGCTATTCGGAGTTCAACGACATCATCGCCCCGATTGCCGACATGGATGCCGACGTGATCACCATCGAGACCTCGCGCTCCGACATGGAACTGCTCGACGTGTTTGACCACTTCCAGTATCCGAACGAGATCGGGCCGGGCGTGTACGACATCCACTCGCCGAACATCCCGAGCCAGGAACACATGATCGCGCTGATGCAGAAGGCCGCCGAGCGCATTCCAGCTGAGCGTTTGTGGGTGAATCCGGACTGCGGCCTGAAGACGCGTCAGTGGCATGAGGTCATTCCGGCGCTCGCCAACATGGTAGCCGCCGCCAGGGCCCTGCGCGACACGCTGAACTGATCGCACTCAGCCACTCCTCAACAGTCCCGGCCATGCGCCGGGTCTTTTTGCTGACCCCTCTGTACCGGAAGCCCGTCGCGTGGAATTCCTCAATCGCCGCATCAGCATCCGAAATTTTCGCGTCCAGGCCTCCATCGGCTTTCATGCGGCCGAACAACTGCGGACCCAGACCGTGCTGATCGACATCGACCTGCATCTGCCGGCGCTGCGCGGCGAGATGCCGGACGAGGTGAGCGCCACGGTTGATTACGATCGGGTGTATGCAGCCATCCCGCCCTTGCTTGCAAGCCGCCACTTCAAGCTGCAGGAAAGTCTGTGCCACGCGCTGCTGAAATTCTGCGTGGCGCTGCCCGGCGTATGCGGTGCCCGAGTGCGGATACGCAAACCGGAGGCTTATGCCGATTGCGAGAGCGCGGGCTACAGCGCGGAACTGCACCAAGCTCCTGCTTGCTCAGGAGCGACGGGCTCCGGAAGCCATTAGCCAGTGAAAAATAGAAATAACCTCCGCAGCGGTTTCCAGGCTCAATCCAGCAGCGCCACCGCTTTCACCTGCGCCCACACTTTCTGCCCCACCAGCAGTCCGAGCTGCTCGGCCGAACGCCGCGTGATGCGGGCCAGCAGCGGCACGCCGGCAGCATCCAGGCCGACCAGGCATTGCGCCGGATCTTCAGCCGGGGCAATCCCGCTGAGCGTGCACGGAAAGCGATTCTGGATGCTGGAAGCATTATCGCCACTCAATGCGATGCTGATGTCGCGCGCCACGATGCGCACCCGCACCGGGCTGCCTGCTGCCAGCGGGCGCTGCGAGACAAACAGCTCACCGCCAGCAAAGCCCAGACGCGTAAGTTGCCAGGCCGGCTCGTGATCGAGCACCTGCGCCTCGATCACCACCCCGGCATCGTGATCGCGTGCCAGCGGGAGGTCGAGCCGGGCCAGCGTCTCACCCAGCGGGCCACTGGCCAGCACCCGCCCCTGTTCCATCAGCACCAGATGATCGGCAAGGCGCGCAGCCTCTTCGATCTGATGGGTCACATACAGCACGGGGATATCCAGCTCATCGTGCAGGCTCTCGAGGTAAGGCAGGATCTCCTGCTTGCGCGCAGCATCGAGTGCCGACAGCGGCTCATCCATCAGCAGCAGGCGCGGGCGCGTCAATAAGGCCCGCGCAATCGCCACGCGCTGGCGCTCGCCGCCAGAGAGGCCATCCGGCTTGCGCGCCAGCAAGTGCTCGATGCCGAAGCGTGCAGCCATCGCCCGGATCTCATCCTCGTGTACGGCCCCTGTCGCACGCTTCATGCCGAAGGCCAGGTTGCCACGCACATCGAGGTGCGGAAACAGGCTGGCTTCCTGGAAAACGTAACCCAGCGAGCGCTGCCAGGTCGGCACGAAGCGCCCGGCTTCGTCCTGCCAGCACTCGCCCTGCAGCGCGATGTGCGCCTGCTCAGCATGCTCAAGCCCGGCCACACAGCGCAACAAGGTGGTCTTGCCGGAACCGGAGTGGCCGAACAGCACCGTCACGCCGCGCCCCGGCAATTGCAGATCAACATCCAGGGTAAAACCCGTGAAGGCATGCCGAACCCGGATCTTCATCGATTCGCTCATACGCCCCTCCTGCGCGAATCCGGGTTCAGACTGTAGAGCAACAGCAGCACCAGGAAGGAGAAGGCCACCATGCCGGCCGACAACCAGTGCGCCTGCGCATACTCAAGCGCCTCGACATGATCGAAGATCTGCACCGAGACCACTCGCGTCTGCCCCGGAATGTTGCCACCGATCATCAGCACCACCCCGAATTCGCCCACCGTATGTGCAAAGCCCAGCACCGCAGCCGTCAGAAAACCGGGGCGGGCCAGGGGCAGGATCACCGACCAGAAGCTGTCCCAGGGAGATGCGCGCAAGGTGGCGGCCACTTCGCGCGGACGGGCGCCAATGGCTTCGATGGCGTTCTGGATCGGCTGGACCACGAAGGGCAAGGAATAGAAGGTGGAGGCCAGCACCAGACCACCAAAGGTGAAAGGCAGCAGACCCAGCCCGAGGGACTGGGTCAGCTGGCCGAGCGGACCGTTAGGCCCCATCAGCAAGAGCAGGTAGAAACCCAGTACGGTCGGTGGCAGCACCAGCGGCATCGACACCAGGGCACTCGCCGCCCCACGCAGGCGCGATCGCGTATTGGCCAGCCACCAGGCCAGCGGCGTGCCGAGCAGCAGCAAGAGCGCCGTAACCGTGGTGGCCAGTTTCAGGGTGAGCCAGATGGCCGACCAGTCCTGGGTTTGCAGCATGCTTTTCCTCAGATGTCGTAACCGTAGGATTTGATCACGGCGAGCGCCTTGTCGCCCTTCAGATACTTCAGCAGCGCCTCAGCGGCGGGCTTGCCCGCGCCATTGCCAAGCAGGATCGCATCCTGACGGATTGGCGTGTACTCGGAGGCGGGTACGATCCAGGCCGAACCACTCTTCAGGGCGCCATCCTGCCAGACCTGCGACAGTGCCACGAAACCCAGTTCGGCATTGCCGGTGCTGACGAACTGGAAGGCCTGCGAAATATTTTCCCCCTGCACGATCTTCGCCTGCAGGCTATCGAACACGCCTTGCTTCTTCATCAGCTCGATAGCCGCTGCCCCGTAAGGCGCAGTCTTCGGATTGGCCAGTGCCAGCTTTGCGAAACCCCCCTTTTTGAGCACTGCCCCCTTGTCATCGACCACGCCAGCCTTGGCGCTCCACAGCACCAGCTTGCCAATCGCATACGTGAAACGACTGCCTTTAAGCCCTGCGCCTTCGGCCTCCAGTTTTGCCGGGGTTTCGTCATCGGCCGAAAGGAAGACCTCGAAGGGCGCACCGTTTTTGATCTGGGCATAGAAAGCACCCGTCGCACCCGTGGACACCACGGCTTTATGGCCGGTGTCCTTCTCGAATTCGGCGGCAATCTTCTGCATCGGAGCCGTGAAATTGGCCGCCACGGCCACCTTCACTTCATCGGCCAGAACGGGTGAAACAAGGCCGATGGCGGCCAGCAGGGAAATCAGGACCTTCATGACAATGACCTTTCTTGACTACAACAGGAGGAAAATCAATCAAAAGAACACAGCATCACGCTGGAAGCCTTGAACACCGCGCAGGCGCGCAAGCCTTCCTTCAAGCCCAGCTCATGCAGGGATTCGCGTGTGATCAGGGCGCTCACCGTGCGGCCGGCCGGCAGGCCCAGCACCACATCCACCGACACTGGTCCTTCGTGAATGCGCAGCACCTCACCCCACAACTGGTTGCGTGCCGAGATACGCAAGCTTTCATCTGTCATCAGGATCACCGCCGACGAATTGACCCAGGCATGCAGTTCCCGACCGATGGTCAGCTGCAACTGTTCGGCACCTTCGCGCGACACCTGGGCTACCACCTCGTTCATGCCGTCAAAGCGGATGCCCACCTCGAAGGTCACTTCTCCGGCGCGCAAGGTAGTGATCGGGCCCACAAACTGGTTGCGGGCGCTGGGAGTCACGCCCACGCTGCGCATCAGGCGCCGCAGGGCTTGCGGATCTTCGCCGGCCGGATCGCTGAGGCTGGCGGTCACCCGGTCCAGCGCCAGCTGATATTCCGCTTCCATGGCCCGGTAAAGGCTCACCACGCGCTTGCCATAAGCGGTCAGCAAGGTTCCGCCGCCATGCTTGCCACCGGCTGAGCGCTCCACCAGTGGCTCCTCGGCCAGATTGTTCATGGCATCCACGGCATCCCATGCGGCCTTGTAGGAAAGCGGCACCTCGCGTGCCGCCTGAGAAATAGAGCCGCACTGCTCGATGGCCTCCAGCAGGCGGATGCGGGTATCGCCGAGAAAACTGCCGGCGGCGAGATCGACGCCGAAACGGCCAATCATGCGTGGGACTTTTTTCATGCCAGAAATGTCCGGTTTGTTCATATCGTTATATTCTCACTAATACAGCGAATTGACTTGAATTGTGCTTATTCCAGATTCTGAATCCAGGCCCGTTATGGTTGAGCTGTCGCAGAGGCACCCGATACAGTCCGCCCATCCCTCCACGCAAGCTCTCAGGAAAGGCAAGAAGATGAAAATCAGCGCGCGCAACAGTTTTGAAGGCACGATCAGCGCCCTCAGCAGTGGGCCGGTGAGTGCCGAAGTTGAAATCAGTACGGCAGGCGGCGACAAGCTCGTCGCCACCATCACTCAGGGCAGCGTGCAAACGCTGGGGCTGGCCGTTGGCAAGCCGGTAGTAGCCCTCGTCAAGGCGTCGAACGTCATGGTCATGACCGATGGCAGCGGGGTGAAACTCTCGGCTCGCAACTGCCTCACCGGCACTGTGAAGAAGCTGGTACAGGGCCCGGTCAGCGCCGAAGTGATCATCGCCCTGCCCGGCGGCGCCGAGATCTTCGCCAGCATCACGCGTGATGCCACGACCGAGCTGGGCATCAAGGAAGGTGCAGCCGCCACGGCAGTGATCAAGGCCTCTTCGGTCATCATCGCGGTCAGAAACTGAGCCCGCCAGAGCCGGGTCGTGCGCCATCAGCGCGGCCCGTTTCGGTTTCCGGGGCTTCATTGCGCCCCCATCCGGCGCAAGCCAACAAACACCAGCACAGACAGTGCACCGAGCAACAGAGTCAGCACCATTGCCCGTGGATATTCACCCGCGAAGACGGCGTTGTAGATTTCCAGAGACACCGTATTGGTGCGCCCGATAATATTGCCGCCCAGCATCAGGGTGATGCCGACCTCCCCCAGCGAACGCCCTAGCCCGAGGACCAGCCCGGTCACCAGCGCCCGCTTCACATTGGGCAGGAGCACGAAACACGCAATCTCCCATTCGCGCTTGCCAAGGGTTCGCGCAACTTCGCCGAGCCTCGCTGAGAGGGACTCCATCGCAGCCTGCACCGGCTTCACGACCAGTGGCAGACCCGCCACAAAAGCCGCCAACACCACGCCGGACAGACTGAAAACAAGTGTTTGCCCGCAGCAGGCCAGCAGCCAGCGACCGAACACCCCTTCGCGGCCAAACAGCAGGAGCAGCACGAAGCCCAGCGCCACCGGCGGAAATACCAGCGGCAAGGTCACCGCTACATCCAGCCAGTTCCGCCCCGGCCAGCCCTTGCAACTCAGGGCATAGCCCAGCAGCACTCCCGCCGCCGCGTGCAGCAGCAGCGTCAGCCCGGCCACCTCAGCGGTCAGCCACACGGCATGGCGCACAGCCGGATCGGTCAGTGTCGGCAGCACAGCGGCAAACAGATCCTGCATGACGACTCAGAGCCCGTAACGCTGCAGCACGGCCCGAGCAGCCGGGGTCTGCAGGTAATCCAGGAAGGCCTTGAGGGCCGGCGACTCCTGCCCGGCAAGCACGCCGGCCGTAATGTGGATTGGCGCATATTGCTCCTGCGCCAGTTCGAGATAGCCCCCGATGCGCGTGCGAATTCCCAGAGCCTCGGTGAGATTGATGAAACCGGCATCCACCTCGCCACTGATCAGGTAGGCCGACACCTGCGGCACCGTCGGCACCACCACCAAGCGAGGCTCCAGCACATCCAGCAGCCCCGCCTTCTGCAGACTCTCCCGCGCAGCCTTGCCAAAGATGGCCTGCTTCAGATCTGCCACGCCGATCCGCTGCACACCAGCCGCCTGAAGATCTGTCAGCGATTTGAAATCCCGCCCGACCGGCCAGGCCAGCACCAGCCTGCCCCTGCCTATCGGAATAAAACGGTTGAATGCAGGCTGACCAGCCTTTTCCAGCACATCCTGCTCACCGAACACCACCGCCACCTTGTCGCTGGCCCGAGCCTGGGCCAGCACCTGTCCCATATGGCCGTAGATACGCTCGACCTTAATGCGACTGGCCGCCTCAAACGCCTGCGCGATCTCGTCAATCGGCCGCTTGTAGCCTGCCCCGCCCGCAATCAGCAGGCTCTCTTGCGCGATCGCCAGCAAGGGAAAGAGCGCCAGCAGGAAGCCAATCAGTTTCAAGAACCTTGTTCGTTTCATGACACGCTCCCCGCCGCTCAGCGCGGCATTTCATCCGCGAAGGAAAAAAAGGCCTGTGACTGGCAAGCCTCGCCATGTGTGATGCGGCGATGGATGAGCCAGCGGCCATCCTTCATCTGCCAAGCCACCAGGTGCTCGCCGTAACTCGGTGCAAGGTAGTAGTTCTCGTCGTCATCCGAGCGCAGATCCGTCAGCACGAAGTAATGCTCGCAATAACAAGGCGACTCATCGCCCTCGCAGCGATAGCCCAGCACACGCTCGGAGAGGATTTCGTAGTCGCGGAAACGCTCGAAAGCGCGCGGTGCCAGCACGCTGCTCGCCCATTGCTTGGGCAATACGGCGCGCCAATCCGGCTGCGCCTCACGGCGCTGGCAGCGCCCAGCTTGAGGCAGGCCACTGGCCTGCGCAGATAGATTCAGGGCATTCATGAATTTCTCTCCTTTCCGGATCGGCATCCGCATTCGTTATGTATGTTTGTATATAGCGAATTGCATGCCAGAAACAGAAGCGGCGAAAAGCTTCAGCGCGCGGAGAAGGTGACCTTGACGTCTTTCGGGGCGGCAAAATACGGCGCGGAGCTGACGAGAAAATCCGCCCCAGCCCGGGCATAGGCCAGTGCGTTGCCGAGTGTTACGCCCCCCGCCGGGGCCAGCAGCACATGGCGGCCCTGGGCAACCAGAGCAGCCCGGCATTCGGCCAGAGCATCCGGACTGAAGCGCTCCAGTTGCAAGACCTCTGCACCACATTGCGCCAGCCACAGGGCCTCAGCCAGATCACCCGCCTCAGCCACCAGTTTTTTCTCCGGATGCTGCTGCCGCATCCGTGCAAACAGCTGCGGCAAGGTGACATTGTCGACAAAGACACGATGGTCGGGAAACACCAGCAGGGTTTCCGACAAACCCAGGCGGTGTGCCACCGCGCCGCCCGCCCGCACCGCCTTGGCGGCGAGCGGGCGATTGCCGGGAAAATTCTTGCGTGTACAGGCCAGCGGCAGATCAAAGCCGGCCGCATGCAGCAGTTCAAGGATTTCGGCGGCAGCCGAAGCCATGCCCGAGAGGTACTCAATCAGGGTCTGGGCAGTTTTCCAGGCCAGATGGAGCGCGGCGACCGGGCCTTCGGCCTGCAGGATCACGTCCCCTGCACTCAAGGCACAACCCGAAGGCACGCACGCCAGCACCTCGCCACCAGCCAGCTCGATCAGGCGGGCAGCCTCCTCGCTTCCGGCCAGGCGCATTGCAGCGCGCGCGCGAAAGTTCATGCCAGCAGCCTGCGCACCGATGCCCAGCGCGCGGGTCGTCAGGTCACCAAAGGGCGCATCCTCCGCCAGCATGGCTTCCAGCACCCTATCCGGCACGCAGCGTTCCATGCGCTCAGACCTCCGGGCCGAAACAGACGGGATGATCCACGCAGACCCCGCAACTGGGCGACTTGCAGATCGGCACGCCGGCACGCTCGCACAGTTGGCGATAGAAGAATTTCTTCCACTTCATATCGCCCACATTGAGCGCTGCCAGCGAGGGGAAGCGCTGGCGCAGGAGGGCGTTGAGCTCACGCCGCGAAGGCAGGCCCATGTCCTGCCACAGGTGATTGTCACGCTGGGCGGCCGTGGCAATCGCGGCGGCCAGCCAGATGCTCATCGGGTCCAGTGGCGCAGCGTAGTCCAGCAACAGCTCGAACAGCTCTTCGAACTCATCAAAGCGCGCGGCCGGCTGATCTGCATTATCCAGCTCGACGCCGGGCAGACAGGTCTCGCGCAGCACGGCGAAGGAAGCCGGACCGATGCCGCGGATCAGCGGGCGCTCACCTGCGCGCTGCGATTCAGCCAGCACGCAGCGCAGTACCAGCACTTCGAGCGAGGGGCTCTGGTCGATCAGGCGGATCAGATCTGTAGCAACAGCGTTCATGGCGATGTCCTCCGCAAGACATGCAGCAAGGATTGCGCCAGCCATCCCGCAAGGCAGGGCGCCGGAAGAGGCGACAGGCCTCCAGCGACTGCGCGAGCGCATGAGTTCGGTGCTCCGCCCCCGCCTCCCCGGTACCAATCCCTACATTTTGTAAGCTTCACCACAGCCAGCCACAGCCCACAAACCCAGCCAAATCAAGGCCTTCCAGCCAGGCACAAGCTTTGCGAAGCTAAGCCCGCCGGTCGTGGCCCATCCTCGTTCGGCCCTCTCCCCCGCCTCTTCTCCTCGGGGCGGGAGAGGGGAGTTTGCAGCGCTGCGGCGCGAGTTGCATCCCTCATCACCGGACTGCCGCCATGAAAGCCTCCGACATTGCTGCGCTGAAAGACGAACCGGCCTGCGCCCACAACAAGGCGGAGGAAAAGGCCGGCTGTGCGCGTCCCAAGCCGGGCGCCACGGCAGGTGGCTGCGTGTTCGACGGGGCACAGATCGCGCTACTGCCGATTGCCGATGTGGCCCACATCGTGCACGGCCCGATTGGTTGCTCCGGCAACTCCTGGGACAACCGCGGCACCCGCTCCTCCGGCCCCACGCTGTACAGCATCGGCATGACCACGGATCTCACCGAGCAGGACGTGATCATGGGGCGCGGCGAGAAGCGCCTGTTCCACGCCATCAAGCAGGCCATCGACGAATATTCGCCGGCCGCCGTTTTCGTCTACACCACCTGCGTGACCGCCGTGATCGGCGACGACGTGGCCGCCGTGTGCAAGGCCGCCGAAGCGCGCTGGGGCGTGCCGGTGGTACCGGTGGATTCGGCCGGCTTCTACGGCAGCAAGAACCTCGGCAACCGCATCGCCGGCGAAACCATGCTCAAGCACGTGATCGGCACGCGCGAGCCGGAGCCCGCGCCCTACGTGCCGGGCATGCCCGATGTAAAAATCCATGACGTGAGCCTGATCGGCGAATACAACATCGCCGGCGAATTCTGGAACGTGGCCCCGCTCTTCGACGAACTGGGTCTGCGCATCCTCGGCACGCTCTCGGGCGATGCGCGCTACCACGAAGTGCAGACCCTGCACCGGGCCGAAGCCAGCATGGTGGTGTGTGCCAAGGCCTTGCTGAACGTGGCGCGCAAGCTGCAGGAGCGCTGGCAGGTGCCCTTCTTCGAGGGCAGCTTCTACGGCGTAGCCGACACCTCTCAAGCCCTGCGCGAATTCGCCCGCCTGCTGCGCGATGCGGATCTCACGGCCCGCACCGAAGCGCTGATCGAGCGCGAGGAAGCCTGGATCAACGCGGCCCTCCAGCCCTGGCGTGAGCGCCTTGCGGGCAAGCGCGTACTGCTCTACACCGGCGGCGTGAAGTCCTGGTCCATCGTCTCGGCGCTGCAGGACCTGGGCATGACAGTAGTCGCCAGCGGCACCAAGAAATCCACCGAGGAAGACAAGGCCCGCATCAAGGACTTGATGGGCGAAGACGCGGTGATGATCGACGAAGGCAGCCCGAAGGCCTTGCTGAATGCCTACAAGGATTTGCGCGCCGACATCCTGATCGCCGGTGGCCGCAACCTCTACACCGCGCTGAAGGCCCGCATCCCCTTCCTCGACATCAATCAGGAACGCGAATTCGGCTACGCCGGCTATCGCGGCATGCTGGAGCTGGCGAAACAGCTCGCGCTGACCATCGAAAGCCCGGTGTGGGCTGCCGTGCGCAAGCCCGCGCCGTGGGCCAGGAGCAAGGCAGCCGGCACGCCTCTGGGGCTGCGTAGCCCGGATACAGCGCGGTGGAGTCCGGGAACACCGCCCACGCCCGAGCCCCCGGATTCCGGCCTGCGGCCTTCATCCGGGCTACACGAGCAAGATTCACTTGAGGTCGCACCATGAGCGAAATCATCAAACGCAGCAAGCCGCTGTCAGTCAATCCGCTCAAGGCCAGCTCCACGCTGGGCGCCTCGCTGGCTTTCCTGGGCCTGCGCCGGGCGATCCCGATGATGCACGGGTCGCAGGGCTGCACCGCCTTCGGCAAAGTGTTCTTCGTGCGCCATTTCCGCGAGCCGATCCCGCTGCAGACCACCGCCATGGATCACATCGCCACGGTGATGAACTCCGATGAAAACGTGATCGAAGGTCTGCGCACCCTGTGTGAGAAGAGCAACCCGGATGTCATTGGCCTGCCGACAACAGGGCTTGCGGAGACCCAGGGCAGCGATGTGCAGCGTCTGCTGCGCCAGTTCCGCCAGCAGTATCCGCAGTACGAGCACATCGCCATCGTGCCGGTGAATACCCCGGACTATGCCGGCAGCCTGGAGAGCGGTTTCGCACAGGCCGTGGAAGCGATCATCGACGCACTGGTTCCGGTCTCGAGCAGTGTCGGGCGGCGCCGGCGCCAGGTGAATGTGCTGGCCGGCGCCGCCCTCACGCCGGGCGACATCGAAGTGATCCGCGACTGGATCGAGGCCTTCGGCCTGCGCGCGGTGATCCTGCCAGATCTGGGCGAC
>NZ_JAUOOA010000011.1:0-103507 GCF_030548425.1 Uliginosibacterium sp. 31-12
TCCAGCGCCTTCAGGGCAGAACCCTTGACGATAGGCACGTCGTCGCCCGGGAAGTCGTACTTGGAGAGCAGCTCGCGCACTTCCATTTCGACCAGTTCCAGCAGCTCGGCGTCATCCACCATGTCGCACTTGTTCAGGAACACGATGATGTAGGGCACGCCCACTTGACGAGCCAGCAGGATGTGCTCGCGGGTCTGGGGCATGGGGCCGTCAGCGGCGGAACACACCAGGATGGCGCCGTCCATTTGGGCAGCACCGGTAATCATGTTCTTCACGTAGTCAGCGTGACCCGGGCAATCCACGTGGGCGTAGTGACGGTTCGCGGTTTCGTACTCGACGTGAGCGGTATTAATCGTAATACCACGCGCCTTTTCTTCCGGCGCTGCGTCGATCTGGTCGTAGGCCTTGGCCGAACCACCGAACTTCGAGGCCAGCACGGTAGTGATGGCTGCAGTCAGCGTGGTCTTGCCGTGGTCAACGTGACCAATCGTGCCGACGTTCACGTGCGGCTTCGTACGTTCAAACTTTTCCTTAGCCATGATCTACCCCAATACCGAGCAAAGCGTTAAGAACAAAAGGATGGTGCCCTTGACGTGGATTGAACACGTGGCCTCTCCCTTACCAAGGGAGTGCTCTACCACTGAGCTACAAGGGCACTGCAAAAACAACAAAAACTGGAGCGGGTGAAGGGAATCGAACCCTCGTCTTAAGCTTGGAAGGCTTCAGCTCTACCATTGAGCTACACCCGCCCAACAAACGAATCGCACCACTTGACTCGCCCATCACCCATCGCATGACAGACTTCATCACACAACTTAAATCTGGTGGAGGAGGTTGGATTCGAACCAACGTAGGCGTAAGCCAACAGATTTACAGTCTGCCCCCTTTAGCCACTCGGGCACCCCTCCGGAGAGGTCGAGACTATAGAGAACCGATTCAGGCAAGTCAAGCACTTCTTGCTAACAATTCCCCACTCTTTGTTCGCACTTGCTGATTCAGGCTTACGGCTACAGTAGTTTTTCCAAGCTCAAACCGGGGAACTGGCAATGCCGACCCACATCGTGAAGGCGCTGGCCGCCCAGGCCGCCGGCCTAATTCTGGTCTATACGCTAGGCCAAAATGGCTGGCTTGCGGCTCTGCCTGCGATCGGCCTCGCACTACTGCAAGGCGTGCTGGCCGCAAGCGCTGCGGTGCTACTCAGCTCACCACGCTGGTGGCTGCCGATTCATTTTCTTTTCTGCCCAGCCTTGGTTCTAGCGTCTGCATCAGGCCTGCCCGCCTGGCTATATGGAATCATCTTCCTTGCCCTGTGCCTGATCTACTGGAGCAGCTTCCGCACGCAAGTCCCCCTATTCCTATCCAATCGCACCACCGTACATCGATTGGCTGCAAGCCTCCCCTCTAGCAATAGCCTGAAGGTCCTGGATGCCGGCAGTGGCACAGGCTCCTTTGTGCGCCATCTGGCCCGACTGCGACCGGACTGGAAAATCCGTGGGCTGGAATCAGCACCAGCCCCCCTGTGGCTATCGCGCTGGCTTGCGCGCAAAACACCGGCAGCGCAGTTGCTACGTGGCGACATATGGGCCCATCCCTTCGGCGAGTACGACTTGGTGTACGCCTTTCTTTCGCCCGTACCAATGCCCGCACTTTGGCGCAAGGCGCGCAAGGAGATGAAGGCTGGCAGCCTGCTGGTCAGCAACAGCTTTGCCATCCCGGACGTCAAACCAGAGTCCATCATCAAGATCGACGATCGACGCCAAACCCGCCTCTACTGCTACCGGATCCCAGGAGCAAAGCCCACAAAGCCCTGATCAGGCGGAAGAAATGGTCGCTGCTTGGCGCTTCGAGCTAGACATCGGGCAGGCATGATCCAGACTGATTAAACCTGCGCCTTAAGCAGGCTATGGAGAAGCAATATGGCTGACATCATCTGCATCATCGGCAGTAAGGGCGGAAGTGGCAAAACCACGCTATCCCATATGCTGTGTTATGGACTTGGCCTGATTGGCCGACGCGCAGCCTGCGTGATGACCGATATCTGCCGCGAACCTCCGCCCGCCCACAGCCTGCCTTATGTGTATGCCGACGGACGTTCAGCCACAGCACGCAACCGGATTCTTGCCACACTGCGCGAGCGCGATAACTGGGTTGGAGTCATTGATGGTGGCGCCAACAGCCTGGATACAGACTCAGCCCTTCACGCCGAGGCGGATCTGGTTCTGCTCCCCTTTCGAGACTCAGCTGAGGATCTACGCGTAGTCTGTGCCGACTTGGCACGCCTGCCGAACGCTTACGCCCTGCCCTCGCAATGGCCAACAAACCCCTGGCAATACAAAGCGTCGGTACGCCTACTCGAATCCATCCCGGCGGAGTTCCGCGGTCGAGTGCTGGCGCCGGTATTCTCGATTTCTTCGTCCAAGCTGCTCCTACAGCAACCGCCAGCGGACAATCTGCCAACGCCGCTCAACAATGCCTGTCGTGCGATCGCACGCTACACACTGGGAATCCTTGAAAACGGGGGAGCGGCCCTGCCAGAAGCACAGACTGCCATTGGCGCTTCACGCCGCCTCCAGCGCATGGTCGACCAGCGGGAAAGCCAGGCCGCCCACGCCTGAACGACCGGATGCAAAAATCAGGCGCGCAGCCCCTGACGGGCCAGCACCACGAGTGCCTGGGCCCGATTCGGAACCCCCAGCGCCCGCAGGATGGCCGAACAGTGCACCTTGATGGTGCCCTCGGCGAGCCCCAGCAAATCAGCTATCTCGCGATTGGTCCGTCCCTCGACCATCAGCTCCATCACCCGCGTCTGCGCAGAGGTAAGTCCATACTGTTCGGAAAGCGAATCGATGCCACGCCGACGCGGGGAGCGCTGCACGGTAGCTGGAGCCTGCTGGAATTCGGGCGTTACCATTCCGCCCTCAAGCACGGCACGAATCGACTCCACCAGTTTGTCGGATGACAAGGCCTTGGAAATGAAGCCGGCAGCGCCGGCTTTCAGTGCGCGCTTGACTGACGCTTCATCCGCCAGCGCCGAAACCACCACCACCGGAATGGTCGGAAAGCGGTGCGCCAGCACTGATACCAACGAAAAACCACTCATATCCGGGAGCATCAGATCGGTCAGAACCAGATCGAACTCCTGCCCGGATTCGATCAGCGCCATGGCTTCGGCCGCGCAGGCGGCCTGAGCCTGCTCGCACGGCATGCCGAGCTGATCCAGCGCCCGCACCAAGGCTTCGCGCACCAGCGCATGGTCTTCGATCACCAGTACCCGACATGACTCCATAACAATTCCCTGCAAGGCCGCGAATTTTGTTCGACCGCAAATCTTACGCTCCCACCTCACTTCGCGCTGATCCGCTTGTCCGGGACTACCCGAGTGGGCAGGGTATTGAAGAGGGATTTCCGGCTCTGCGGCAGCATCAGACAAGCCCCACTCTTGTATCCTTCGGGACTGAATATGACACCCACCAAAATCCAGGCATCCACGCTGATGCCCGCCCCATTCAACGTATCACCCCCTGCTGCGAAAAGTCTGCTCCGGGAGTGCGCACGTTGCGCTTGAAGAGCCTCTGGCGCGTCCTTCTGCTGCTTGCTTGCCTTGCGTGCAGCGCGCTCATGAGTGCCGCCCATGCGGCCTCAATCGTAGTAGTGCTCAGCGAATCAGGGCACGTTCATCAGGAATTTGCCCAGACTTTCAGCAACCAGGTATTGCGCAGCCAGCCCGGTATGCAGATCTCAGTGATCGAAGTCGCCCAACTGGCGGCCAACGCACTCAGCGAGGCCAGTCTGGTCGTCGGCGTTGGCAGTCGGGCCGCTGCTGCCTTGCTCGCTTTGGAAAGCACTCCGCCACTACTTCTGAGCATGCTGCCGCGCGAGAGTTTCGAACGCTTGCGCGGCCAGCGCACACGCGTTGGTGCCGTTTTCATTGACCAGCCGCCAGCACGCTACATCAGCCTGATCCGCCTGGCGCTGCCGGAACTTGAGCGTGTCGGCATGCTCAGCAGCCGCGACAGCCAGGATGGCGTAGCGCGTCTGATGCAGGCAGCACGCGAGCAACACCTGCGCGGGCACAACGAGTTGATCGCGGACGAAAGTGAGATCATGCCGGCGCTGCAGAAGCTCTTCCCGGGCGGTGGTGTGCTGCTCGCCACGCCGGACAGCTCGATCTTCAACGCCCACACTCTGCCCGGCATCCTACTCGGCGCTTTCCGGCGCAAGGTGCCGGTAATTGGCTTCTCTGCAGCCTACGTCAGCGCAGGCGCAGTGCTCTCGCTGTACTCCTCGCCCGAGCAGCTCGCCAGTCAGTGTGCCGACATCGCCCGCAACCTGCTGAACGGCTCGACCGCACTGCCCGCCCAATACCCACGCCAGTTCAGCATCGGGATCAATGACCGGGTGGCCCGCTCCCTCGGGCTAAACCTCGACAGCAGTACCGCCCTTCGCGAAAGACTGGAAAAACTGGAGCGCCAGCCATGAAGCTGAACTGGGATATCCGGACCCGCGTCCTGATCGTTGCGCTCGTGCCGACACTGGTACTGGGCGTGCTGCTCACCGCGCTGCTGACCTTCTCGCGCATCTCCGACCTTGAAGAGGCGCTGACCCAGCGCGGCCAGGCGCTGGCTCGCCAGCTCGCCGCAACCGCGGAATACGGGCTTTTCTCCGGCAACCGCGATGCCTTGCAGCGTCTCGCCGCCTCGGCACTCAATGCGGCCGACCTCTACGGTGTGGCGATCTACGACAGTGACGGCAGCCTGATGGCGGTTTCCGGACTACAGACCCATCCGGCAGGCAGCTCGACACAGCCCAGCCAGGCCGATGTGCAGGCCATCAGCAGCCAGATGCTGCGGATTGCCGAACCCGTGCGCCATAGCCATTCGCTGGAGGATGATCCCTACACCCTGACCGGCGTGCTACCCGCCGAGGACCGGGCACTTGGCGAAGTAGTGGTGCTGATCTCGCGCGAGACCCTGGAGAACCGCAAGCTCAGCCAGATTGCCACCGCGTTCACCACGCTGGTGCTGGTGCTGGCGGGCAGCATCGCCCTGTCAGTGCTGATGAGCAGCTCAGTGAGCACGCCCATCCAGCGCATTGCCCAGGCCATGGCGGATATCGGTCGCGGCAACCTCACCACAAGGGTGCCGATCGAGGGCCGCGGCTCGCTGCGGCGCTTGGCGGAAGGAGTCAACGAGATGGCTGGCCACCTCGCGGTGGCGCGCGGCAACATGGAGCAGCGCATCTCTGCCGCCACACTGCAGTTGCGCGAGCGCACTGAGGAAGCCGAACGCGCCAACATGGCCAAATCCCGCTTCCTGGCAGCAGCCAGCCATGACTTGCGCCAGCCAATGCACGCGCTGGGCTTGTTCATTGCCGACCTCTCGCGCAAGGAACACACCCCGGACACCCGTCTGCTGATCGAGCGCATTGCGGCCTCGGCCGAAGCCATGGAGAACCTGCTCGACAGCCTGCTCGACATCTCCAAGCTCGATGCCGGTGTGGTCAGTTCAGCACCGCGCAGCTTCGCACTCGGCCCGCTGTTCGAGCGCATCGGCAATGACTACACCCATGCCGCCCAAGAACGCGGCCTGCGCCTGCGCGTGCGCTCCACTCAACTGTGGATCCACAGCGACCCGCTGCTCTTTGAACGCATCCTGATCAACCTTGTCGGCAATGCCCTGCGCTACACGCCCAAGGGGTCGATCATGCTGGCAGCCCGCAAACGCGGCGACCATGTGCTGATCGAGGTCCGCGACAGCGGCCTGGGCATCGCGCCCGAAAATCAGGCCAGCATCTTCGTGGAGTTCGTGCAGCTCGATAATCCGGCGCGTGACCGCAGCAAGGGCCTCGGCCTGGGTCTGGCCATCGTACGGCGTCTGGCGGACCTGCTCTACCATCCGATCACCCTGCGCTCGGAGCCCGGGCGCGGCTCGGTGTTCGGTGTGGTAGCCCCGCTGGTGCCAGCTGAAGCCAGCTATCACAGCCAGCCGCTGCCGGAGCAGGACTTCCTCGGCCGCATCATCGCCATGGTCGATGACGACGCACTGGCCCAGGAGAGCCTGGCCGGCCTGCTGCGAGCCTGGGGCTGCTTCGTGGTCGCAAGCGACAGCCTGCAAGGCATTCTGGACGCACTGGAAGAAATGGAGCTGGAACCGGAAGTGGTGGTCAGCGACTACCGTTTGCCTGGCGAGCACACCGGGCTGGACATCATCGCCAACATGCGCGCCCGCTTTGGCGCCCATCTGCCGGCCCTGCTGCTGTCTGGCGATACCGGCCCGGAAACCCTGCAGGAAGCCACCTCGCGCGGCGTACCGCTGCTGCACAAGCCGGTCCGCCCGGCCAAGCTGCGCGCAGCCCTCGCCCACCTCCTCAATTCGCGCAACACGCAGACCACGACGCCCGCAGTCCGCAACGAAGCGCTATGATCGTCCGCTAGATCGCCTGGAGGATATTCATGTCCACGAACAGCAGTCAGGAAGACGGTTTCGAATTCATCCGCAAGATGTGGGGCAACATGGGCGTCGGTCTGCCCGGCATGGTCACCCCCACTCTGGACGTGGATGAACTGGAGCGCCGCATCAAGGATCTGCAGGCGGTCGAAGGCTGGCTCAAGATGAATCTGGGCATGCTCCAGATGAGCATCCAGGGGCTCGAAGTGCAGCGCTCCACCCTGGTCGCCATGCAGGCCATGAGCAAAGCCGGCGAAGGTGAGGGCAATGCCAATCCTTTCGCCAATCCGGCGCTGTGGTCCTGGCCTTTCGCCAACAGCGAAACACCCACCCCGGCAGCCCCCTCCTCCACCACAGCGGCTCCGGCAGACACACCGGAAAAGACCGCCAAACCTGCTAAACCCGGCAAACCATGAATTCACCGCGTTTCGCCAGTGCCTGGGCAAATGCCGCTGGCTGGGAAGACGCGCTGCATGCCGTCATCGCTGCCCTGCCCCGGCTGGCTCAGGCCAATCTTGGCTTTCTCTACGTCTCGGATCATTTCGCCTTCGCGCTGGAGCCCATCCTGTCGCGCCTGCGCCAGCACACTGGAGTGCTTGAATGGGTCGGCGCCACCGGCGTTGGCGTTCTGGGCACGCAAGGCGCGGCACTGGATGCGCCCGGCATTTCGGTGATGCTAGGCGCCTTCCCGCTCGACTCCTTCCGCGTGTTCTCCGGCCGCAAGCCGCTGCCGCGTGATTTCGCGGCCTATGCGGCACTGGTTCATGGCGACCCGCTAACGCCGGACATGGGTGAGCTGGTCGCGGACATGAGTCTCAAGGTACGTGGCGGCCAGCTCGCCGGTGGTCTGGCCAGCGCGCGCCAGCAAGCTTGGCAGATCGCCGAGGAGCCGCTCACGGGCGGCCTATCCGGCGTGGCCTTCAGCAAGGACATCCAGACCCTCACCGGCGTGAGCCAGGGCTGCTTGCCACTGGCCGGCAACTGGCGCATCACCGCCGCGCAGGACACCCTGATCGAGCGCATCGATGGTCGCCCGGCAGTTGAGGTGTTCCGCGAAGCCGCCGGCCCGGCCCTTGGCGCCGATCTGCGCCGCGCCGTAAGTACCCTGCTGGTAGGCCTCACCGACGATGATTCGGATCGCCGCCAGTTCGCCGCCCGACGCATCGTGGCACTGGATGTCCGCACCGGCCGCCTGGCCATCACCGAATCGGTCGATGCGGGGCAGCACATGGTCTTTCTCAAGCGCGACGAAGCCGCCGCGCGCGAGGATCTGCAGCACATGCTGCAGGAGTTGCGCGACGCCTGCCCGCGTCCGCCTGCCGGCGGCATCTACGTCAGCTGTGCCGGGCGCGGCGGCATCATGTTCGACGACGATGAAACCGAGATCCGCGCCATCCGAGAAGTGTTCGGCGATATCCCGCTGGCCGGATTCTTTGCCGCCGGCGAGATTGCCGGCAGCCGACTCTACGGCCAGACCGGCAGCCTGACCCTGTTCGTATGAAACCGCAGGCCCACAAAAAAGCCGCCCAAGGGCGGCTTTTTTGTGGGCTGAGCCGACTTCAGTGGGCAGCGTTCTGGCCGCGATTGGCCCAGCCGGTGAGGCGCCGCTCCAGACGTGCAAACAGCTCGTACATGATCACGCCCATGATGCCGATCACGATCAGGCCAGCAAACACCAAGGGCATGTTCATCGACGAGCTGGCGCTCATCATCAGGTAGCCGACGCCGACGTTGGAGGCCACGGTTTCGGACATCACCGAGCCAACGAAGGCCAGCGTAATCGCCACCTTCAAGGACGCAAAAAAGAAGGGCATCGAGCGTGGCAGGCCGACCTTGCGCAAGATGTCCAGGCGCGAGGCACCCAGCGAGCGCAGCACATCTTCCAGCTCGGGCTCCAAGGTGGACAGACCAGCGGCGACGTTCACTACCACCGGGAAGAAAGAGATCAGAAAGGCCGTCAGGATGGCCGGCACGGTGCCAATGCCGAACCACACCACCAGCACCGGCACGAAGGCTACCTTGGGCACGCTGTTGAAGCCCACCAGCATCGGATAAACCGCCTTGTAGATAACCGGCGAGGAGCCGACGATCATGCCCAGCACGGCCCCTACCACCACGGCCACGGCAAAGCCCGCCAGCGTGGTCAGCAGGGTATGGGTGGCGTGCTCCATGATCGGTCCGGCGAGCTCAATCCCAGTGGTATAGATCTGGCTCGGTGCCGGCATCAGATAGGTCGGGATAGAGAAACCGCGGCAGATGGCTTCCCAGCACACCAACACGAAAAGGGTCAGCAGCCAGGGGGCCAGACGGCTGATGGTCTTGGGGGATAGTTTTTTCATCTCAGCTCTCCCGCACGCGGCCGATAGCCTCGCGCAGCACATGGACGTGGGCCGAAAAAGCGTCGGTATAGGTCACTTCAAGCTCCCGCGGGCGGGGCAGGTCGATCTGGCGTTTGACCAGGATGCGCCCCGGGCGCTTGCTCATCACGTACACGGTGTCAGCCAGGAACACCGCCTCGCGCAAATCGTGAGTCACCAGGATCACGGTGAAGGGCTGCTGCTGCCACAGATCACGCAACATGCACCATAGCTCTTCACGGGTGAAGGCGTCCAGCGCGCCAAAGGGCTCATCGAGCATCAAGAGGCGCGGCTTGTGGATCAATGCGCGGCAGATCGAGGCGCGCTGTTGCATGCCGCCGGAGAGCTCCCACGGATATTTGTCCTCGAAGCCCCCCAGGCCCACGCGTTTGAGCTGCTCGCGGGCCATTTCCTCGAATTCCTTGCGGCGAGCGCGCAGCTGGCCACGATAGGGCTCAACAATTTCCATCGGCAACATCACGTTCTCGAGCGTGGTGCGCCAGGGCAGCAGATTGGCCGCCTGAAAGGCCATGCCGACGATGCCCAGCGGGCCACCGACCTGGCGGCCATTCACGTACACATAGCCCTCGGAGGGCGGTTTGAGCCCCGAAATCAACTTCATCAGGGTGGACTTGCCGCAACCGGAGGGACCGACGACGGCAACGAACTCACCCTCCTCGATCTGCAGGCTGACATCCTCGATGGCCTTCGGACCGCCTTCGCTGTAGCGCAGGCTGACATTCTCGAACTCCACGAAACTCATGATCGGGCTCTCTGTATTCTGGATAGATGGGCGGGTCACGTTGCAGCGCGCCCCGCCCTTGTTGTGATGAGGTCTTGCGGGTACTGCCTTACTTCACCATGCGCTCGGCCTTGGCCGGCAGGAAAGCGGGGTTGAAGAGTTCCTTGGCATCCGGCGTGGTCTTGAGGTCATATGCAGCAACCGTCTCGGCCACCGACTTGCGCATGCGCTCCTCGGTCACGCTGCCCAGACCATTGGCCTTGGCTTCGGGCGTCACCACCACCGAGTTCAGCGCCATTTTCAGGCGACGCGTCTCGAGCGCCAGGTCAACCAGGGCATCCTGCTTCTTGACGTAAGTAGCCGCCTCATCCGGGTTGGCGATGCTTTCCTTGAGCGCCTTGTTGAAAGCACGCAGGAAGCCTTCGACCGCCTTGGGCTTCTCGGCCAGGAACTTCGGCGAAGCGATGATGGCGTTGCCGTACAGTTCCACGCCGTAATCGTTGTAGAGCATCACGGACAGGTCCGATTCCTTCACGCCGCGCGCTTCCATGTTCAGCACGCTGGTGAAGGAGAAGCCGGTGATGCCATCCACCTCGCCCTTGGCCAGCAGGGTTTCGCGGATCGCCGGATCCACGGTCTGCCACTTCACACTGGCCGGGTCGAACTTGTTGGACTTGGCGAACGCCGGGAAAGCCTTGCGGCCAGCGTCAAAAACCGGTGCGGCCAGCGTCTTGCCAACCAGATCGGCGGGCTTGGTGATGCCGGACTTCTTGAGCGTCACCACGGCCGCCGGCGTGTAGTTGTACACCATGTACAACGCCTGCAGCTTCGACTCCGGGTTCTTGGCGTCGTACTCGACCAGGGCGTTGAAATCGGTGAAGCCCATGTCGTACGCGCCCGTTGCCACGCGAGTGAACGCCCCAGCGGAGCCCGCGCCTGCATCAATGGTCACGTCCAGGCCTTCAGCGGCGAAGTAACCCTTGGCCTTGGCCAGCAGGAAGGGCGCTGCCGGACCTTCAAAGCGCCAGTCGAGCGTGAATTTGAGCTTGGTGAGATCCTGGGCAAGGGCACTGCCGGCCACACAGCCGAGAGCCAGAGCCACGACAGCGTGACGGGCCAGGCGGGAGAAAGACTTGTTCATGGGGCACTCCGGTGGATTGAAAAGACAACACCACTCCTTCAGCAATCGCTGTGCCACGCCCGAGCCGCAGGCTGCGGGCCTTTAGCGCCGGGCACGCACCCCAACTTGGTGCATGCGGCAGCGTATCCCCGCGCAAACAGGCCTGCCTGCGTGCCAGACTGGTGCCAGCCCGGCGCAATCCGAGGGCGGGATGCGCGCAGGAATATGAACCCTATGCGGCAGCCTTTATAGCGCCAGAAGCTGCGCCGGGTGCCCGAAAGCGCGGGTTCAAGCTAAGCCTGTGCGGAACATGGCACGCAGATTGCCTTGGTGAGGGCATAGCCAAGGAGAAAGCTCATGTCCAACACCCATCTGTGGGATTCCATCGACGTTCATCTGCTGCGCGTGCTGCATCTCTTGCTCACCGAATGCAGCGTTTCTCAGGCTGCACGGCGCCTGAACCAGTCCCAGCCCGCCGTCAGCACGGCCCTGCGCCGCCTGCGTGATCTGACCGGCGATCCGCTGCTGGTGCGCAGCAAGAACGGTATGACACCGACCGAACGTGGTGCAGCGCTGCTCGAACCGGTGCGTCAGGCCCTCGCCAGCATCGAGCAGATCGCCACCAACCCGGACCGTTTCGATCCGGCCAGCACCCGCCGCACGTTCAATGTGGCCACGCCCGACTACCTCGACCCGACCCTGCTGGGCCACATCCTCTCGCGCTTTCACACCCTCGCCCCGCAAGCCCAGGTCGTGTTCCACTCCTTCAGCCCGGAGCAGGATTTCGCCAGCTCGCTGGCCGAAGGCCGGCTGGATGTGGTGATCGGCAACTGGCCGCATCCGCCCGAGCAGCTGCGCCTCGCCCCGCTGTTTGAAGATGAAGTGGTATGCATGATGCGCGAGGACCATCCGCTAGCCGCCCGCCCGCTCACGGCCAAGGGCTACCTGGAGGCCGAGCATCTGGCGCCCACGCCCTACTCGGTAGGCCAGCGTGGCGTGATCGATACCTATCTGGCCCGCGAGCGGCTCAAGCGCAACGTGGTGGCCTGGGTGCCCTACTTCAGCTTTGCGCCTTACATGCTGCTGGAGTCCGACATGCTGTTCACCTGCCCGCGCAGCTTTGCCGAGCACTTCGCGCGTCGGCTGCCGCTGGCCCTCGCCCGCGCGCCGATGGAGTACCCGCTGATGGCCTTCTCGCTGCTATGGCACGAACGCAGCCACCAGGCCGAAGAATGCCGCTGGTTCCGCGAACAGCTGGTCAGCCTGATCCGCAGCAACTACGCCGGTCAGCCGCCCTCGCGTGCCCTGCCGAGCATCCCGACAGCGCCGCAGCGCCTGCCCTCACTGGTCTGAACAGTGCGCTGGAAACCGCTCCTGCAGGCGCAGCGAGGCAATCCTCAGGATCTGTCGCAAGGCTTCAGCGAACTCATCTTCGCGGCTGTGCAGCACCCGCGCAGCAAAACGCTCGATGATCGCGGCGCGATCAAAGCCTCGCACGGCGAGGATGAAGGGAAAGCCGAACTTGGCGTTGTAGGTAGCGTTGAGCGCCTGCAGCCGGGCAAACTCTTCGGGGCTGCAGGCGTCGAGCCGGGCCCCTGCCTGCTCGCGCGTCGATTCGGCCGTCAGCTCACCGGCAATCGCAGCCCTGCCGGCCAGCTCCGGGTGGGCACGGATCAGCGCCAGCTGCTCCGCTTCGCTAGCAGCAAGCAGCACGGCCGCGAGGCTTTTCTCCAGCGCCACCAGACTGGTGAAGGGACGCTGTTGCCAGGCACGGGCGGCGATCCAAGGCGTGTGTTCAAAGATGCCCTCCAGCGCCGCCACGAAGGCGGGTTGGTCGAGCGCGGAGAGGGCAGAAAGACTGAGCGTCGGCATGGCGTCATCACACAAGAGTTCACTTCCAGCTTATGCGGCAGGCAAACGCTGCGGCAATGTGCCGGCGTGAATACCCGGTATGCGACCGTTCGCTCCGGCCTCCTTCCTATAATCGACTGCAAATATTACGGAGCATGCCCATGGGCCGCCTCAGCACCCACGTACTCGACACTGCCCACGGCTGCCCGGCCGCCGGCGTGGCTTTCAGCCTGCACAAGGCCGGTGACCCCAGCCCGCTATTCACCAGCATGACCAACAGCGATGGCCGCTGTGACTCGCCCCTGCTCAGCGGCGACGCGCTGCAGGCCGGCTGTTACGAACTGGTCTTCGAGGTCGCCGCGTATTTCCGCGCGCGCGGTGTCGAACTGCCCGAGCCGCCGTTTCTCGACAAAGTCACGCTGGCCTTCGGTATCGCCGACCCGGCTGGTCACTACCACGTACCCCTGCTGGTCTCGCCGTGGAGTTATTCGACGTACCGGGGTTCGTGACGCTCATGCAGGAGCGGCCTCTGGCCGCTCTACGAAAATAAACCGGCGGAGTTTGCACTCCGCCCTACTGCGGGCACTGAAGTTGCTCTGAAGAAAACCGTTGCTGTGCAGACTCTGCACAACAGGAATGCCGCAAAGGGAGCGGGAAGCGTCGCGAGCGCTGCAAGGCTGTGAGGAGAAGCGCAAGCCGTACTCGGGTACGGCGAGCATCGCTTCGCAGGATTGGAGCGCGCAGTAGCTTCCCGCCCCTTTTGCGAACGTGCACGACGAAATCGACATCAAGGGCGGGTCGTGCGGATGCCGCGTCAAAAGGCATCCGGATTCACTGGAGCATCACCATGGAGTTCTCTTACCTCATCGATGCCAGCAGCATGCTCTTGCGCTGGCTGCACCTGATCGTGGGCATTGCCTGGATCGGCGCCTCGTTCTACTTCGTATGGCTGGACAACAGCCTCAAGACCCCCACCGATCCGAAACTCATCGAAGACGGTGTCGGCGGCGAGCTGTGGGCCATGCATGGTGGCGGCTTTTACAACCCGCAGAAATACGCCAACACCCCCAAGCATCTGCCCGAAGACCTGCATTTCTTCTTCTGGCCCAGCTATACCACCTGGATCACCGGCTTCCTGCTGATCTCGGTGATGTACTACTTCCAGGCCGCCACCTTCATGGTGGACCCGAGTGTTTCCAGCATCACCCCGGCCCAGTCAGTGGGCATCGGCATCGGCACCCTGGTGCTGGGCTGGGTCGTGTATGACCAGCTCGCGCGCCTCCTGATCGAACGCAGCCAGCTGCTGTTCGCCATCATCTACGTGGCCTTCGTGACCCTGGTGGCCTTCGTGCTGACCCAGTTGCTGGCCGGCCGCGCGGCCTACATCCATGTTGGCGCGATGATCGCCACCACCATGAGCGCCAACGTGTTCTTCTGGATCATCCCTGCTCAGCGCCGCCAGGTCGCGGTCATGAAACAGGGCGGCGAAGTGCCGGCGATCTGGGGCAAGCGTGCCAAGCAGCGCAGCTACCACAACAACTACCTGACCCTGCCGGTGCTGTTCGCGATGATCAGCAACCACTACGCCAGCACCTACAACCATCCGCATGCCTGGCTGGTGCTGGTGCTGATCATGCTCGGCGCAGTACTGATCCGTCACTTCTTCAACCTGCGTCACAAGAAGGTGGTGCGCTGGGAGTTCCCGATTGCCGGCCTCGCCATCATCTTCGGCGTGCTGGTGTGGATCGCGCCCAAGCCCCTACCGAAACCGGCAGCCGATGCGGCGCCGGCCCCCACGCTGGCCGAAATCACCCAGATAGCCCAGGCCCGCTGCGCCGGTTGTCACGCCGAGCATCCGAACATCATGCCGGTGGCCCAGATGGGCGTGATGCTGGATACGCCAGAACGCGTCAAGCAACATGCCCAGCGCGTCTTTGAACGTGCGGTGCAGTTGAAGAACATGCCACTGGCCAACATGACCCAGATGACCGATGACGAGCGCGCCAAGATCGGCGCCTGGTTCGCGGCCGGAGCCAAGTGAGGCTGACGCAAACGCAGAACACGCGTAGCCCGGATGCAGCGCAGCGTAATCCGGGGCTTGGCGCGGTCCATGGGAGGCGTCCTCCCGGATTTCGGCTTTCCGCCTACATCCGGGCTACGCATACAGGCTGAAAGCTCAGAATGACGACGAAAAACTACCCACGCGATCTGATCGGCTACGGCCGCAATCCCCCGCACGCGAACTGGCCCGGCAAAGCGAAGATCGCCGTTCAGTTTGTGCTCAACTATGAGGAAGGCGGCGAGAACTCGGTGCTGCATGGCGACGCCGGCAGCGAACAGTTTCTCTCCGAAATGTTCGCACCACCGGCCTTCCCGGATCGCCACATGAGCATGGAGTCGATCTATGAATACGGGTCGCGCACCGGCGTATGGCGCATCCTGCGCGAGTTCGAAAAACGCAGCCTGCCGCTCACCGTGTTCGGCATCGCCATGGCACTGGAACGCCACCCGGAGCTCACCGCCGCTTTCAGGGAGCTGGGCCACGAGATCGCCTGCCACGGCTGGCGCTGGATCAGTTACCAGAATCTGGATGAAGCCACCGAGCGCGAGCACATGCAGGTCGGCATGGACATCATCACCCGCCTCACCGGCGAGCGCCCGCTGGGCTGGTACACCGGCCGCGATTCACCCAACACCCACCGGCTGGTGGCAGATCATGGCGGTTTCCTCTACGACAGCGACTACTACGGCGACGATCTACCGTTCTGGCTACCGGTGCAGAAGACTGACGGCGACACCGTGCAGCAGCTGATCGTGCCCTACACGCTGGACGTGAATGACATGCGCTTCGCGCTACCGCAAGGCTATTCACAGGGGCAGGATTTCTTCACCTACCTGCGTGACACGTTTGACGTGCTCTACGCCGAAGGTGAAGACTCACCGAAGATGATGAGCATCGGCATGCACTGCCGCCTGCTCGGCCGGCCGGGGCGCATGAAGGCGCTGATCGATTTCCTCGACCACATCGAAAAGCATGACCGGGTGTGGGTAACGCGCCGCGTCGACATCGCCCGCCACTGGCGCGAACACTTTCCGGCACCGCGCTGCGGCGGGGCAGGCGTTTCGTAGTTTCGTAGCCCGGATGAAGGCGCGGCCGGAATCCGGGGATTGGGCAAGGTGGCAACGCTCGGATTCCGCTACGCTGCATCCGGACTACATGGTGATCAAACCCGTCCTTCCTCAACAATCACCGCTAGGCGCCGGATCGCCGCCTCCACCTCGGGCGTGAAAGGGATGCCGCAGTTGATGCGCAGGTAATTGTCGTAGCGATCCGAGTTGCTGAAGATCCAGCCTGGCGCATAGCGGATGCCCTCGCGCAAGGCGGTATTGAACACCGCACGCGGGTCGCGCAACACCGGCAACTGCACCCATAGCAGCATGCCACCCTGCGGCATCGAAAGCCGCGTCTCCGCCGGAAAATGGGTCGCGATGGCCTCGGCTACCGCGCTGCGCCGCGCCCGCAAGAGGCGGCGCAGGCGGTTCAGGTGCCGGTCAAAAGCCGGGCTGGCCATGAACTCGCTGGCGGTGAGTTGCAGCAAGGTGTCATTAGGCCGGCTCTGCGCGTACTTGAGCATCTTCACGCGGGCATGCCAGCGCCCGCCGCTGATCCAGCCCAAGCGCATGCCGGGGGCGAGCGTCTTATGCAGCGAGGCACAGTGAATCACGCCGCCGTCTTCATCCCAGGATTTCACCGCGCGCAGCGGCTGATCCTCGTCGCCCAGCGCCGCATAGGTATCGTCCTCGATCAGGGCTACGCCGTACTGCGCGCACAGCGCCACCATCGCTGCCTTCTTCGCATCCGGCATCACGCTGCCGAGCGGGTTCTGGAAGTTCGGGATCACCACCACGGCCTTGATCGGCTGGGTCTGCAGCGCCAATTCGAGGGCCTCGACCGACATGCCGGTCTGCGGACTGGTCGGAATCTCGATGCTGCGCAGGCCCAGACTCTGGATGATCTGCAAGAGGCCGAAGTAACAGGGCGACTCGACCGCCACCGTATCGCCCGATTGCGTCACCGCGCGCAACGCGAGGTTCATCGCCTCGGTGCAACCGTGGGTGACGACGATGTCATCCGCAGTGAGGCGCATGCCGCTTTCCAGCGCACGCCGCGCCAGCACCGTGCGGAAGCCCTGCTCTCCATGCCAGGGCGTGGGATTGACCAGCACATCCGGATGCAGACGCAAGGCGCGAGTCGCCGCATTCTTCAGCGCCGCCGCCGGGTAGGCATCGGGCGAGCCGAAAGCCTGGGCCAGGTTCAGACGCAGCGAGTGTTGCTCGCAACGCGCCAGAAAATCAGACACCCGCTCGTGGATGCCGAGGAACTGGGCGGCATCGATTTTGGCCGGAATCGCCGGTTCGGTAGAGGGCTGCAAAGCCAGTCGGCGTGGCCGGCACACGTAATAGCCGGAGCGCGCCCGCGCCTCCAGCCAGCCTTTCTCCTCCAGGTGGCGACAGGCCTGCAACGCGGTGCTGAGGCTCACCTGATGGAGCTTGGTCAGCGCGCGCACCGAGGGCATCCGGTCGCCCGGCTTCAGGGCGCCGGCGTCGATCGCGCCGAGATAGTGGCCGGCCAGCTGCAGGTAGAGCGGCGAGGCTTCAGGGGTGTGAGTTGCGATATCCATGGCTGATGGTGCTCCGGGTCCATACGCTCACAACAGATACAGAAATTGCGTTCTGTAACCATAACAGTTGGATTCTGTATCTGCTGATCTGCTTCACAAAGCCTGCCCCTGTGCCTGCCAGCGTGACGCCCCGACGCCTAGGATTCGGTCAAGGATCAAACAGGAGCAGATCATGCGCAGCAGCACTCAGAAACCGGCCCCCGCCGCCCGCGAAGTCCAGCTTGAACGCGGCATGGGCCTCTCGGCCTACGCCCGCCGCCAGACCCGCATCGTATGCGTGGAGGGGGAAGTGGAAGTCAGCGAAACCATCATGTGGATCGGTGCCCAGCCGCTGCGCATCACCCGCCGGCTGCGTGCCGGGGACGCCTGCCGGGTCGAGGAAAGCGGCTGGCTGATCCTGCGCGCCGACGCAGCCAGCGCCCGACTGCAATTAGAAGCCCCGCCGCCGGCTGCGGCGATGATTCTGCTGGCGCAACTGCGCTGCTGGCTCAGCAGCCATCTGCATCTTCCCAGCGGTACGGCACAAGCGCAATAAGCCCGCGCATGGCCAGAGCCCCGCTGGCAGAAACCGCCCTGCGTACGGCGTCAATCGGGAGCCGCGCAGCGCCGTAGGTGCGGCTTCAGCCGCGCGGCCAGTGGAGGCGCCCTACGATCTTGGGCGCCCCTACCAACCCGGCACGCGTCTCAACAATAAGAAAGCCGGGCTTGTGCCCGGCCTTCTCTTGCACGCTGCGCTGCGCGCTTACTTCAGATCGAAGCGGTCCAGGTTCATCACCTTGTTCCAGGCCGCCACGAAGTCCCGCACGAACTTTTCCTTCGCATCGTCCTGGGCATAGACCTCGGCCAGCGCACGCAACTGCGAGTTCGAGCCAAAGACCAGATCGACGCGGGAGGCGGTCCATTTCACCGCGCCGGTGCTACGGTCACGCCCCTCGAAGCGCTGGGCGCTTTCATCGACCGGCCGCCACACCGTGCCCATATCCAGCAGGGTGACGAAAAAGTCGTTGCTCAGCTGGCCGGCGCGCTGGGTGAATACGCCGTCCTTCGAGCCACCGGCGTTCGCCCCGAGCACCCGCAGACCGCCGACCAGCACGGTCATTTCGGGTGCTGACAGCGTCAGCAGCTGGGCCTTGTCGACCAGCAACTCCTCGGCCGGTACGCGGTATTGCGCCTTCTGGTAGTTGCGGAAGCCATCGGCCTGCGGTTCCAGCGGCTCGAAGGAAGCAGCGTCGGTCTGAGCCTGCGAAGCATCGGTACGACCCGGCGCGAAAGGCACCTCCACGGTGAAGCCCGCGGCCTTGGCCGCCTGCTCGACAGCTGCGGAGCCGGCCAGCACGATCAGATCAGCCAGCGAGACCTTCTTGCTGCCTGCTGCATTGAAGCCTTTCTGGATGCCTTCGAGCACGCCCAGCACCTTGGCGAGCTGCGCCGGCTGGTTCACTTCCCAGTCCTTCTGCGGGGCGAGACGGATGCGCGCACCATTGGCACCACCACGCTTGTCCGAGCCGCGGAAAGTCGATGCCGAGGCCCAGGCGGTCGCAACCAGTTCGGCCGTGGACAGGCCGGAGGCCAGCACTTTGGCCTTGAGCGCCGCGATATCTGCCGCATCCACCAGCGGGTGATCGACGGCCGGCACCGGGTCTTGCCAGATCAGTTCTTCGGCCGGCACATCCGGGCCGAGGTAGAGCGCCTTCGGGCCCATGTCGCGGTGAGTAAGCTTAAACCAGGCGCGGGCAAAGGCGTCGGCGAAGGCGGCTGGATCTTGATGGAAGCGGCGCGAGATCTTCTCGTAGATCGGGTCGAAGCGCAGCGAGAGGTCGGCCGTAGTCATCATCGGCGGATGTTTTTTCGACGGATCATGCGCGTCCGGGATCAGGTGCTCGGGCTTGCAGTCCTTCGCGTACCACTGATGCGCGCCAGACGGGCTCTTGGTGAGTGCCCACTCGTAGCCGAAGAGCATGTCGAAGTAGCCGTTGTCCCACTGCGTGGGGTTGGGCTTCCAGGCGCCTTCGATACCGGAGGTGGTGGTGTGCACACCCTTGCCCGTGCCGAGCTTGTTGATCCAGCCCAGGCCTTGTTCCTCAAGCGGAGCGGCTTCGGGCTCGGGGCCGACCAGTTTCGGGTCACCCGCGCCGTGCGCTTTGCCGAAGGTGTGACCGCCGGCGACCAGGGCCACGGTTTCCTCATCATTCATGGCCATGCGGGCGAAGGTTTCGCGCACGTCGCGGCCGGAGGCGACCGGGTCCGGGTTGCCGTCCGGCCCTTCCGGGTTCACATAGATCAGGCCCATCTGCACAGCGGCGAGCGGGTTATCCAGCTCGCGATTGCCGGAGTAGCGGCTGTTGGGTTTATCGCTCGTTGCCAGCCATTCCTTCTCGGCGCCCCAGTAGATGTCTTCCTCAGGCTGCCAGATATCGGCGCGGCCGCCGCCAAAGCCGAAAGTCTTGAAGCCCATGGATTCGAGCGCAACGTTGCCGGCAAGGATCATCAGGTCGGCCCAGGAGAGCTTGTTGCCGTACTTCTGCTTGATCGGCCAGAGCAGACGACGGGCCTTGTCGAGGTTACCGTTGTCGGGCCAGCTGTTGACCGGGGCGAAGCGCTGGTTGCCGGTGCCGGCGCCGCCGCGGCCGTCGGCCGTACGGTAGGTACCGGCGCTGTGCCAAGACATGCGGATGAAGAGGCCGCCATAGTGGCCCCAGTCAGCCGGCCACCAGTCCTGCGAGGTGGTCATCAGCGCAACCAGATCTTTCTTGACCGCAGCGAGATCCAGCTTCTTGAACTCCGCGGCGTAATCAAAATCGGCGCCGAGCGGGTTCGAGGCCGGCGCGTGCTGGTGCAGGATGGAAAGATTCAACTGGTTAGGCCACCAGTCACGATTGGACTGGCGGCTGGCAGTGGTGCGGCTACCGTGGCCGAAGGGGCATTTTGCTTCGCTGCTCATGAGTCGTTTCCTTTGGATGGGGTGTTGAACTGCATGGACGCAGCTTAGCGATGGCACTGTGCTTGTTCTATTGAATTACCTTCATGGGCGGAATATCAAAAAGCTATCAATACAAAAACAATCAAAACAAAAAAACTATCGAACACCCATCCCGACCGGGTGCATGCCCCCGAGGCACAGGTACTCGGATGGTGCAAAACGGGTCTCAGGCAGCGCTCGAAGCAGAATCAGAACGGCGCTGTAATCCCCTTGCAGCAAGGCGTATCAAATTTTTACGGCACGCCTTCTGGCATCTGGCACGGCTTCTGCATTAACTGGTCAGACCAGTTAGACCAGAGCCCCTACCGTGACCCGCCTCTCCAGCTTTGCCGCCCAGACCCTGCAGCGCCAGATCCACGCCGGCCATTACGCCACCGGCAGCGCCCTGCCCGGCCAACGGGATCTGGCCGCCAGCCTGGGAATCAGCCGGGCAGCACTGCGCGAAGCGATTTCAACGCTGGAAGCACTGGGCATGGTTCGCTCGCAGCCGGGCAAGGGGGTTTTCGTCACCGCCGGCGCAGGCCGCGCAGCAAACGAAGTGCCGGCCGGGCCGCTGGCCATGTCGCCGCAGGATGTCTTCCAGTTCCGCGCCATCGTCGAGCCTGCTGCGGCTGCGCTGGCCGCCCGTAACGCCACGGCCGCCGAACGCGAAGCCCTGCAGGCGATCCAGGCACGCATGGATGCCGCCCTGCATGCGCTGGACCTGGTCGGCGCCTCCGAAGCGGATCTCGAATTTCATCTGGCGATCGCCGATTTCTCTGCCAACCCGCTGTTGAGTTCGGCAATTCGCTCCCTCGAAGAGCCAATCGCCTACAGCCTGCGCCTGCCCTTCGCCGATCCCGGCGGCGTGTGGGCACCCGCGGATGAACACCAGGCCGTGCTCGCTGCGATCTGCGCAGCCGATGCCACCGCCGCTCACCGCGCCATGACTTACCACCTGAGGCACGCCGCGACGCGGATCAGCCTCAGTTTCATCGACACCTCTTCCCCCACGCCCTGACCCGGCACCTTGTTATCAGGAGTTCCCCATGAACCGCCGCACCATCCTTCGCTTCCTCTCCACCTCGGCTCTCGCCCTTGGCCTGCTCAGCAGCCTGCCGGCTTTCGCTGACGGCCTCGACAACGTCAAGAAGGCCGGCGTGCTACGCGTAGCCGTGCCGCAAGATTTCCCGCCCTTCGGCACCGTGGGCGCCGACATGAAACCCCAGGGTTACGACATCGACATGGCTGCGCTGATCGCCAAGGAAATGGGCGTGAAGCTGGAGCTGATTCCGGTGTCTTCCACCAATCGCATTCCCTACCTCACCACTGGCAAGGCTGATCTGGTGATCTCCAGCCTCGGCAAGAATCCGGATCGCGAAAAGGTGATCGACTTCACCATCGCCTACGCCCCCTTCTACAACGGCGTGTTCGGCCCGGCTGACGTCAAGGCTGCCAGTGCCGCCGATCTGGCCGGCAAGAGCATCGCCGTGACGCGTGGTTCGGTGGAAGACCTGGAGCTCACCAAGATCGCCCCGGCCACAGCCGTGATCAAGCGCTTCGAGGACAACAACACCACGATCTCGGCCTATCTCTCCGGCCAGACCCAACTGGCCGCAACCGGCAACGTGGTCGCGGCGGCACTCAACGAGCGCACCAAGCTGCGCCCGCTCACCTCGAAGTTCCTGATCAAGAACTCGCCCTGTTTCGTGGGCGTGAACAAGGGTGAAGTGGCCCTGATCGCTCGCGTCAATGAAGTCATCACCAAGGCCAAGAAAGATGGCTCGCTGAACCAGATCGCCCTCAAGTGGCTGCGCAACCCGCTGCCGGCCGAGCTGTAAAAACATGCTCAGGGTGGGCTGCCGCGCGAACCCACCCTAAACCCGGCCCTATGCCAAAAGGATTCCCATGGCCTACGCATTTGATTTCACCGCAGTTGCCGAGTACCACGCACAGCTCCTGAGCGGCGTGGGCTACACGCTGCTGCTCACGGCCGTGGGCGCCACGCTGGGGGTCGCCATGGGCACTCTCGGCGCGGTGCTGCGCGCCTGGCGCATCAAGCCTTTCGCGCAGGTGTTCGGCCTGTATGTGGAGCTCATCCGCAACACGCCCTTCATCGTGCAACTGTTCTTCATTTTCTTCGGCCTCCCGGCGCTGGGCATTCGCCTGGCCGAATGGCAGGCGGCCACGCTGGCGGTGGTGATCAATCTGGGCGCCTATTCCACCGAGATCATCCGCGCCGGCATTCAGGCTATTCCGCGTGGTCAGATCGAAGCGGCCGGTTCGCTGGCCATGACCCGCAGCCAGATCTTCCGCCATGTGGTGCTGCAGCCGGCGCTGCAGAAGGTGTGGCCGGCGCTTTCCAGCCAGATCGTGATCGTGATGCTGGGCACCTCGGTGTGCTCGCAGATCGCCGCCGAGGAGCTGACCTTCGCGGCCAACTTCATCCAGTCGCGCAACTTCCGCGCCTTTGAAACCTACATCGTGGTGGCGCTGGTGTATCTAGGTCTGTCGATCGCGCTGCGCGCCCTGCTCGCCCGCCTCGGCCAGCGCTTTGTCGTAAAACGGAGGGCCGCAGCATGATGATGGAATTCACCCTGTGGGACATCCTGCGCAACCTTGGCTTTGGCGCACTGTGGACCATCGGCCTCTCGCTCACCGCCTTCGTGCTCGGCGGCACCGCCGGTCTGCTGGTACTGGCCGCGCGGATGGCCAAGTCGCCCTGGTTGCAGCGTGGCGCGCGCGTCTACATCGAGTTCTTTCAGGGCACGCCGCTCTTGATGCAGCTCTTCATGGTGTTCTTCGGCATCGCCCTGCTCGGCGTGGATGTACCGCCCTGGCTGGCCGCCGCGCTGGGGCTCACCCTATTCTCCAGCGCCTACCTCGCCGAGATCTGGCGTGGCTGCGTGGAGGCGATTCCGAAGGGCCAGTGGGAAGCGTCCGCGAGTCTGGCCATGACATGGCTGGAGCAGATGCGCCATGTGATCCTGCCGCAGGCGCTGCGCGTCGCCGTCGCGCCGACCGTGGGCTTTTCGGTGCAGATCGTGAAAGGCACCGCCGTGACTTCAATCATCGGTTTCGCCGAGCTCACCAAGACCGGCTCGATGCTCGCCAACGCCACCTTCCAGCCCTTCATGGTCTTCGGCTTCGTGGCGCTGGGCTATTTCATCCTGTGTTATCCGCTGTCGCACTACGCGGCAAGTCTTGAAAGGAAGTTCCATGGAAGCACCTCTGGTTCGCATTGATGCTCTGCATAAACACTTCGGCAGCAACCATGTGCTGAAGGGGATAGACCTGCGCATCCAGCAGGGTGAAGTGGTGGCGATCATCGGCCGCAGCGGCTCCGGCAAGAGCACCCTGCTGCGCTCGATCAACGGCCTGGAAACCTTCGATGATGGCCTCATCGAAGTCGATGGCGAACGCCTCTACGCCGGCCAGACCGATCTGCGCGCACTGCGCCAGAAAGTCGGCATGGTGTTCCAGCAGTTCAACCTCTTCCCGCACCTCACTGCGGGCGAGAACGTGATGCTGGCGCCGCAAGTGGTGAAGAAAACGCCCAAGGCCGAGTGCGAGACGATTGCCCGCGCCATGCTCGCCAAGGTGGGTCTGGCCGAGAAATTCGATGCCTACCCGGACCAGCTCTCGGGCGGCCAGCAGCAACGCGTGGCGATTGCCCGCGCGCTGGCGATGGAGCCCAAGGTGCTGCTCTGCGACGAGATCACCTCTGCGCTGGACCCGGAACTGGTCAACGAAGTGCTGGCGGTGGTGAAGCAACTGGCCGCCGAGGGCATGACCCTGATCATGGTCACCCACGAGATGCGCTTCGCACGCGAAGTGGGCGACAAGCTGGTCTTCATGTACCAGGGCAGGGTGCATGAGAGCGGCCATCCGAAAGAACTCTTCGCCGCCCCGCAGACACCCGAGTTGCAGAACTTCATCGGCGCGGTCAACTAAGACGCTTCAATAAACACTATTCACCGCCACGACCCCGTCCGCAGCTAAGCTGCAGGGGTACTGAAACAGGATCCACAGCATGGCCATCGTCACCCTCGACCCCAACGCCCCCGCCTTCACCCGCCGCACCACCAATCTCGCTGACCCACGTCTGGGCGCGATTGCGGTGGCCTGCAGCGACGATTTCTTTGCCGACATGCAGCGCATGCTGGCGCCGGAGGAGCCGGTGTTCGTGCCGGGCAAGTATGACGCCCATGGCAAGTGGATGGATGGCTGGGAATCGCGCCGTAAACGCGGCCCCGGCCATGACTGGTGCATCGTGCGCCTGGCCCGCCCCGGCCAGATCGCCGGCGTGGAGATCGACACTCGCCACTTCACCGGCAACTACCCGCCCGGCGCTTCGCTGGAAGCTTGCTGCACCGACGCAGCCATCCCGGGTGCCGACACGCAATGGACCACCCTGCTGCCCGCCGTGGCGCTGGCCGGCAACAGCCGCCACTACCACGCGATTGACGATACGAACCGCTGGACCCATGTGCGCCTCTCGATCTACCCGGACGGCGGCATCGCCCGCCTGCGCGTATATGGCCGGCCGGATGCGTCCGCCGTGAAGCTCGGCAGCGAACTGGATCTGGCCGCCGCGATCAACGGCGCCTGGGTCGTCGCCACCAACAACGAACACTTCGGTCTGGCCGCCACCCTGTTGCTGCCGGGTCGTGGCGTGAACATGGGCGATGGCTGGGAAACCCGCCGCCGGCGCGAGCCCGGCAATGACTGGGTCATCATCGCGCTAGCCACTCCCGGCATCATTGAACGCATTGAAGTGGATACCGCCCACTTCAAGGGCAATTTCCCCGACGCCTGCTCACTGCAAGGCGCGTACATGGGGGAGGCAACGGAACAAAGCCTGATCACCCAGAGCATGTTCTGGGAGGAATTGCTGGAGCCGCAGAAGCTGCGCATGGATGCCGAGCACCGCTTCGCCAGCATCGCGATGGGCCCGGTGACGCATGTGCGCTTCAACATTTTCCCGGACGGCGGCGTGAGCCGGCTGCGCCTCTTCGGCAAGGTGGCGGCGTGATCGAACTCAAAGTCGAAGCGCTCAGCCGCGAGGCCTTCGCGCCTTTCGGTGAGGTCATCGAAGCCAGCGAAGCGGTGCAGCACTTCACCATCAACGCCGGCAGTACCGAGCGCTATCACGATCTGGCCGGGCTCGACGCCGGGCCCGCCGGCCGCCTGATCGTGAGCATCTTCCGCGGCCAGCCGCGTGCCCTGCCCTTCACCGTAAGCATGATGGAGCGCCATCCGCTCGCCTCGCAGGCCTTCGTACCGCTCTCAAACCGACCCTATCTGGTCGTCGTCGCGCCGCCCGGCAAAGCCCCCACCGCGCAGGATCTGCGCTGCTTCCTCGCCAGCGGCCAGCAAGGCGTGAATTACGCCACCGGCACCTGGCATCACCCGCTGCTGGCGATCGACGCAGTGAGTGATTTCCTGGTGCTGGACCGTGCCGGCGAAGGCCCGAACTGCGACGAAGTCCAGCTCGAACCAGCGGCCTGTATCCCCGCAGACCGCTGAGCGCACGCTCAGCTGCACGACCCTCCTCATCGCCACGCCGGGCACCGCCGGCTGAAGCCGGCCCCGCAAACCTGGCCTACTTGCCCGGCGTACGCAGCATCCCGGTGATCAGGCGCGCGCCGCGCTTGAAGGTCAGGAATGACCACAACCAGCCCAGCGTCACCGCCACCCGATTGCGGAAATCGATCAGGAAGAAGATGTGGGCAATGCCCCACAGCCACCAGGCCAGCGCGCCCCGCAAACGGATCCAGCCGAAATCGGCCACTGCTGCATAGCGGCCGATGGTGGCGAGATTGCCGTAGTTGCGATAGCGGAACGGAGCCGGCTGTGGAAAGCCGCTGAGCCGCCGCGTGATCATGTCGCCTACATAACGCCCGGCCTGTTTGGCCGCCGGCGCCACCCCGGGCACCACCTGGCCCGCTACGTCGGTAAGGCTGGCGGTATCGCCAATCGCGAACACGCCTTCATGCCCCGGCACACTGAAGTCTGGCCCGACCAGCACCCGCCCGGCACGATCCGCCGCAGCACCGAGCCAGCCCGCAGCCGGCGAAGCCTGCACCCCTGCCGCCCACAGGATGGTGGCCGCCGGCACGCGTTCCTCGCCGATCACCACGCCCTCCGCATCACAGTTCATCACCCGGGCATTCACCCGCACGCTCACCCCCAGCTTCTCCAGCGAGCGCTTCGCAGCCTCCGACAACTCGGGCGTGAAGCTCGGCAGGATGCGTGGCCCGGCTTCCACCAGCAGCACCCGCGCCTTGCGCGGATCGATGCGGCGAAAATCCTTGGCCAGCGCGGCGCGCGCGAGTTCGATGATGGAACCGGCCAGCTCCACGCCGGTCGGCCCGCCGCCCACGATCACGATCGTGAGATTGGCGTCGCGCTCGGCGATGTCGGTGGCCATCTCGGCGCGCTCGAACGCCCACAGCAAGCGCCGCCGGATGCTCGTGGCATCTTCAATGGTTTTCAGGCCCGGCGCGTAAGGCTCCCAGTGGTCGTTGCCGAAATAGGCATGACGTGCGCCGGTAGCGAGGATCAGGTAATCGTAGGCAATCGCGCCGCTGCGCACGCCATTGTCGATGCTCACGCTGCGGGCGGCAGAATCGATGCCGGTCACCGTGCCCAGCACCACCGTCACATTGGGCTGGCTGGACAGGATGCTGCGCACCGGCCCGGCGATGTCGGCGGGCGACAAGCTCGCCGTGGCCACCTGATACAGCAGAGGCTGAAAGATGTGGTGATTGCGCTGGTCGACCAGCACGATGTCGACCTCCGCACTGGCCAGCGCACGCGCAGCGGAGAGCCCGCCAAAACCTGCACCGACGATGATGACTACCGGCCTTTTTTGATCACTCATTTTCATGGCTCCAGAAGGGGGGCTGATGGTCGCAGCAGGCTTCTGCCCACCGCTTCTCCGCCTAGGGAAAACCCTAGTGCAATTGCGGAAAAAGCGCACTCCGCAATGCAGCAAACCGATTCCGCCAGCAGCACCAAAAAACGCCTGCACACTGCACTCCCACGGTGCCCAAACGCATGCTTGGCGATCCAACAAAGTGCTCTTCAGACGCCTGCATGCCCGCCCTGAGCAGCCCCTGCCAACGCCATGCGCATAGGCATACAAGCCAAAGCCTTGATTTTCATCAACACGCCATTTCCTCCCGTATGCTTGGCACGCCGATTGCTAAACAAGCAGTGGAGTAGAAGCTGTCAGTTGTGAAGCCTCAGGGCATGCGCAACAGGTCATTGCTCCGGCAGTCGTCAGCCCTGGCTGACGACTGTGTGCCCGCCAGCGGGCGCTTGTGTTCGTTACGGAACGCACCGGGGTTCGATCAGGTTTGCCAGCAGCCCACGCAAGATCCGAATCGCCCCTGTGAGTTCCGGTTCCCCGCATGGCCCCCCATGCGAAAAAACTTCTCAACGGAGAACCGGCATGACAACAGCAACCCGTAGCCCTCTTGGTCGCCTGCTTGGCACCATCCTTCCCGCCGCCCTGCTGGCCTTCGGCGCCAGCACCGTAAAGGCAGAAGACAAGGTCACCTTCCTCACCTCGTGGTACGCCCAGGCCGAGCACGGTGGTTTCTATCAGGCTGTCGCCAAGGGCATCTACAAGAAGTACGGGCTGGATGTCACGCTCAAGATGGGCGGCCCGCAGGTCAACGGCATGCAGTTGCTCACCGCCGGCCAGGCCGACTTCATCATGGGCTACGACCTGCAGGTGCTCAACTCGATCGAGAAGGGCATGCCGGTCACCACCGTTGCGACCTCTTTCCAGAAAGACCTGCAGGGCATGATGACGCACGACGACGTCAAATCCCTGGCCGAGCTGAAAGGCAAGACCATCCTCGCCGGCACCACCGCGCACACCACCTGGCTACCCTGGATCAAAGCCCGCTACGGCTTCACCGATGCCCAGTTCCGCCCCTACACCTTCAACCTGCAGCCCTTCTTTGCTGACGCCACGCTGGCACAGCAGGCCTACCCCTCTTCCGAGCCTTTCCAGGCCATGAAGAACGGCGTGAAGGCCAACTTTTTCCTGTTCGCAGATGAGGGCTACCCGCCCTACGGCACCACCATCGTGACCATGCAGAAGACCGTGGCCGACAAGCCCGACCTGGTGGCCCGCTTCGTCAAGGCCTCGATCGAAGGCTGGAAGAGCTACCTCGCCGACCCGGCCGCCGGCAACGAGCTGATCAAGAAAGACAACCCGAAAATGGAAGACGAGCAGATCGCCTTCGGCGTGAAGCGCATGAAGGAACTCAAGGTCTTTGACGGAGGTGACGCCGCCAAGTATGGCGCTGGCATCATGACCGATGCGCGCTGGGAGCAGACCTACAAGTTCATGGTCGGTGCCGGCCTGCTCAAGGCGGACACGGACTGGAAGAAGGCCTACACGACGCAATTCGTGAAAGACCTGAAGATCATGCCCTGAAGCGATTCATGCACCGCGCTGCGGCCCGTGCCGCAGCGCACCCGACGAAGGCGACCCTCCTGGCACGCCGGTCGGACCGGCGAAGAAAGCGCCGCCCCGCATGGAGACCGATCATGCTCGTAACCCAACAGAAAACCCTGCGCCGTTTCTGGTACGCCATCATGCCGATGGCCAGGCTCGCCAGCGGCCCGCAGCCCTTCACCCTGCTCGGTGAGCCCATCGTGATCTGGCAGAAGTCCGATGGCAGCCCGGCAGCGGTACGCGACCGCTGTTGCCACCGCACCGCGAAACTCTCCAAGGGTTTCGTCGAGGGCGACCACATCGTCTGCGGCTACCACGGCTGGCAGTACGACTGCCGCGGCGCCTGCGTGAAGATCCCGCAAAGCCCCGGCAACACGATCCCACCCGGCGCGAAGGTGGACGCTTTTCACTGCCAGGAGAAATACGGCTATGTGTGGGTGGCCCTGGAAGATCCGCTCAAGCCGGTATTCGAGATCCCCGAACACGCCGCGCCCGGCTATCGCTGCATCCAGCAGTTCGACGTGCGCTGGCAGACCGGCGCCCTGAGATTGATGGAGAACAGCTTCGACGCGGCCCACTTCGCCTTCGTGCACAAAGGCACTTTCGGCCAGTTCCAGGCACAGAAACCCGAGTTCTTCGAGATCCGCGAAACCGACTACGGCTTCGAGGCCGAAACCCGGCTGGTCATCAACAACCCGCCGGCCTCGCACCGCATCACCGGCAGCACCGAGCCCACCACGCGGCGCCACTTCCGCAATCAGTGGCACCTGCCCTTCAACCGCCGCCTGGGCCTGAGCTATCCGAACGGGCTGGAGCACCTGATCGTGACCTGTGCCACACCGATTGATGACGCACACATCCAGATCCTGCAGTGGCTCTACCGCAACGACAGTGAAGCCGACTGCCCGGCCAGCGAGCTTAATGACTGGGATTTGCGCGTAATCGCCGAGGACAAGGAAATCCTCGAAACGGTGGATGCCGATGCGCCCGTGGATGTGAGCCGCCGCATGGAGCAGAACATGGCCGCAGACCAGCCGGGTCTGATCATGCGCCGGCGCCTGCTGGCGCTGTTGCAGGCGCACGGCGAACAGGAAGTGCATCGCGCCACGGCTCAGGCCTGAAGCCCCGTCACGCCGGCGCCTGCCGGAATGACGATTGGATTGAATGGCTGCCGGCATGCCGCGCAGCCCACTGGCGAAGGCGACCGTATTGGCACGCCGGCCGGAGCAGTAGAAGTCAAGGAGTACACGAAAATGCTGGTCACCCAACAAGCCGTGCTGCGTCGTTTCTGGTACGCACTGATGCCGATGACGGCCCTCGACGACGGCCCCAAGCCCTTCACCCTGCTCGGTGAGAAACTCGTGCTGTGGAAGCAGGCCGACGGCACGCCCGCCGCCCTGCAGGACCGCTGCTGCCACCGTACCGCGCAGCTCTCCAAGGGCTTCGTGGAGAACGGCCACATCGTCTGCGGCTACCACGGCTGGAGCTACGACTGCAGCGGCGCCTGCGTGAAGATCCCGCAAAGCCCGGGCAGCGCGATTCCGCCGGGCGCCAAGGTCAAACCCTTTCACTGCCAGGAGAAGTACGGCTATGTGTGGGTCGCGCTGGAAGCGCCGCTGCGCGACATCCCGCATTTCCCCGAAGACGGAGCCCCAGGCTATCGCCGCATCTTCCAGTTCTACGAGACCTGGAAAACCAGCCCGCTGCGCATGATGGAGAACAGCTTCGACAACTCGCACTTCTCCTTCGTGCACAAGGCCAACTTCGGCATCCTCGAGCAGCCGCAGCCGGCACCTTACGAGTTCAATGAAACCGACTACGGTTTCGAGGCCATCACCACCGTGCCGATCCGCAACCCTGAGGCCAGCCACCGCGTCACCGGCACCACCGAACAGATCACCCATCGCCATCTCGTCAATCGCTACTACCTGCCCTTCTGCCGCCGCTTTGGCTGCACCTACCCGGCCAGCGGCACGGATCACATCATCTACAACTGCGCCACGCCAATCGACGACGACAACATGGTCCTCGTGCAATGGCTCTATCGCAACGACACAGAGGAAGCCTGCAGCACGCAGGAGCTGATCGACTGGGATGCGGCCATCACCGCCGAGGACCGCGACATCCTCGAAGCCACCGACCCGGATGCCTGCGTCGATACGCGCCGCCGCGTCGAGTTCCACATGCCCTCCGACAAACCCGGCCTGATCATCCGCAAGCAGCTGATGGACCTGCTGACGGCGCATGGCGAAACCGAAATTTTCCGGCCCTGAGCGCGGCGATCAGAAGGAGCTGAACATGCTGATGAAATACATGGATATCGAACCGGAACCGACCCTGCTGGTGCCGGATGCGGACAGCGTGCTGTTCGCCAACCGCGTCGAGAAAACCTACCCCAACGGCACCCGCGCGCTGGACGAAGTGCGCCTCATCATCCAGCGCGGCGATTTCGTCTCGCTGCTGGGCCCTTCCGGCTGCGGCAAAAGCACCCTGCTCAAGATGTTCGCCGGGCTCGAATCGCCATCGCACGGCCATCTGCGCTGGCAGGGCGCGGATGCGCCCGGCAAGAGCGGCCTGAAGATCGCGATGGTGTTCCAGGAAGCCACCCTGATGCCCTGGGCCAGCGTGGCGGCCAATGTGCGCCTGCCGCTGGACCTGGCCGGGGTCCCGAAGGCCGAAAGCGAATCACGCGTGCAACAGGCGCTGAATCAGGTCGGCCTCGGGCGCTTCGGCAACTGCTATCCGCGCGAGCTCTCTGGCGGCATGCAGATGCGCGCCTCGATCGCGCGGGCGCTGGTCACTGAACCGGATGTTTTGCTGATGGACGAACCCTTCGGCGCCCTCGACGAATTCACGCGCAACAAGCTCGATGCCGATCTGCGCAGCCTGTGGGCAGCCAAGGCCGGCCAGCTCAGCGTGATCTTCGTGACCCACAGCATCTACGAGGCGGTGTACCTCTCCAGCCGCGTCGTGATGATGGCCGCCCGCCCCGGCCGCATCGTGGCCGACCTGCCGATCCCCGAGCCGCAGCGCGATGAGGAATTCCGCCTCTCGCCAGCCTTCACCGAACACTGCCGTGATCTCTCGGCCCGCCTGCTGGCGGCCAGTGGCGGCGAGTTGCAGCACGACTGAGGAGCGCCACCATGAAAACCCCTCTGTTACACCGCCCTGCCGTGGTGAAAATCGTCGCCCCCTTGCTGCTGGGCGTTTTCCTGCTGCTGGTGTGGCAAGTGCTGTGCACCGCCTGGAAGGTGCCGACCTATCTGGTGCCCAAGCCCACCGACATTCTCGCCACTCTGTGGACCGACGGCCCCGGCCTGCTGCGCGCGCTGGGCGTCACCCTCAAAATCACCTTCCTGGCCTTCTTCGTGGCGGTGGTGCTGGGGGTGGCAGCGGCTTTCCTGTTCGTGCAGAGCAAGCTGATCGAAACCAGCCTGTTCCCCTACGCGATCCTGCTGCAGGTCACCCCGGTGGTGGCGATTGCGCCGCTGATCATCATCTGGGTCAAGAATCCCACTGCGGCCCTGGTGGTGTGCGCCACGCTGGTCGCGCTGTTTCCGATCATCTCCAACACCGTGCTGGGGCTGCGCAGCGTGAATCCGGGCCTGCTGAACCTGTTCCGCATCAATGGCGCCTCGCGCTGGCAGACGCTCACCCGCCTGCGCATCCCGAGTGCCCTGCCCTGCTTCTTCGGCGGCCTGCGCATTTCCAGCGGCCTGGCCCTGATCGGGGCGGTGGTGGCGGAGTTCGTAGCCGGCACGGGTGGCACCGGCGCCGGGCTGGCCTACGAGATCCTTCAGGCCGGCTTCCAGATCAACATCCCGCGCCTGTTTGCCGCCCTGCTGCTGATCTCGATCACCGGCGTGCTGCTGTTCTCGCTGATGGCCTGGCTGGCAAAAATTTCCTTGTCGCACTGGCATGAGAGCGAGATGAGCTGATAGGCAAACGCCTCTTCTGATCCCGACAGGACATCCCCAATGACTTCCCTCCTCATCAAGAACGCCGCCGCCATCATGACCGGCCTCGCTGGCGCCGCCGCGCGCCATGCCGGCCCGGACATCCGTATCAGCGCCGGCCGCATCACAGCCCTCGGCGCACTCACGCCTCAGGCCGGCGAGCAGATCCTCGACGCCACCGACTGCGTGATCTACCCGGCCTGGGTGAATACCCATCACCACCTGTTCCAGGCGCTCCTGAAAGGCGAGCCGTTGGGCCTCAATGCGACCCTCACGCCCTGGCTGGCAGCCACGCCCTACCGCTTCCGCGCCGGTTTCGATGCTGCGAGTTTCCGCCTCGCCGCACGCATCGGCCTGATCGAACTGGCCCTCTCCGGCTGCGCCACAGTGGCCGACCACAACTACCTCTACTACCCCGGGCAGGACTACGACAGCTCGGCCATCCTGTTCGAGGAGGCGGAGAAACTGGGCCTGCGCTTCGTGCTGTGCCGGGGCGGCGCCACCCTCACCCGTCAGCTCGAAGCAGAGCTGCCGCAGGCCCTGCGCCCGGAGAGCATGGCGGCCTACATGGCGGACATGGAACGCCTCGCCAACCAGTTTCACGACCCCGCACCGGATGCCATGCGCCGCGTGGTGATGGCCCCCACCACGCCGCCCTATTCGATGCAGCCGGGCGAGCTGCGTGAAGCCGCCGCCGTGGCACGCAAGCTGGGCCTGCGCCTGCATTCGCACCTTTCGGAAACGGTCGGCTATCAGGACAGCGTCAATGCCATGCGCGGCATCAGTCCGGTGCGCTATTGCGAGAGCATCGACTGGCTCGGCGCAGACGTGTGGTTCGCCCACCTCGTCAAACTGGATCCGGACGAGATCGCCCTGCTCGGCGCCACCCGCACCGGCATCGCCCACTGCCCGCAGAGCAACGGCCGCCTGGGCAGCGGCATCGCGCCGATCAGGGCACTCGAAGCCGCCGGCGTGCCGGTGTCGATCGGCGTCGATGGCGCCGCCTCCAACGAAGCGGCTGACATGATCTCGGAGACCCATGCGGCCTGGCTGATGCAGCGCGCCAAGGCCGGCGAAGCCGCCCAGCCGAAGTTCCGCGGCGGCGCAGGGGAAGCTGGCGCGGACGCCGCCACGGTGGAAGACGTAATCCGCTGGGGCAGCAGCGGTGGTGCCGCCGTCCTGGGCCTGCCCGCCATCGGCAGTCTGGCCGAAGGGCAGGCAGCGGACATCGCGATCTACGATCTCTCGCGCAACCCGCGTTACTTCGGCCTCCATGACCTGGCCATCGCTCCGGTCGCCTGCGGCGGCAGCGCCCATCTGCGCAGCCTGCTGGTGGGCGGGCGTGAAATCGTGCGTGAGGGCGCCATTCCTGATCTGGACATGGCCGAGCTGGCTGCAGAAGCCCGCGCCGCCACCCGGGCGCTGATCCGCCGCGCGGAGGCCGCATGATCGAAGTGATCATCCGCAGCATCCGCATCGAAGCCGAAGGGGTGCGCAGCTTCGAACTGGTGCCAGCCGGCCGGGAAAGCTTGCCGCCCTGGTCGCCCGGCGCGCACATCCAGGTCCGCCTCCCCGCTGGCCTGCAGCGCGCCTATTCGCTATGCAACCACCCCGGCGAGGACCAGCTCTATCGCATCGCGGTGAAGCTGGAAGCCAACTCGCGCGGCGGCTCGCAGGCCATGCACCGGCTGCAGGTGGGCGAGCGGCTGCGAATCGGCGCGCCAACCAATCTGTTTGAAATCGATGCCAGCGCCAGCCACCATGTGCTGCTGGCCGGCGGTATCGGCATCACCCCCTTGTATGCCATGCGCAATGCGCTGGGCACGGCCGCCGAACTGCACTACTTCGCGCGCAGTGCGGCCCACGCGGCTTGGGCCGACCGCCTCGGTGAGTCCGACACGCTGCATGCCGGACTCGACGGAACACAGACCGCCGCAGCCCTCGCCATGATCGTGCGCGCCCACGCAGGCGACGCCGGCACCCGCTTCTACACCTGTGGTCCGGCGCCCTTCATGGCCGCCGTCGAAACCGCACTGGCCGCCGCCGGCATCCCAACCCAGCGTCTGCGCAGCGAGCGCTTCAGCACTGCACCCGGCACCGCGCTCAACGACGATGGCGCGTTCACGATTGTCTTCGCGCGCAGCGGCATCGAAGCCGAAGTGCCGGCGGGCGTCCCCATCATCCAGGTGGCCCGCACCTGCGGCGTGGACATCCCCACCTCCTGCGAGCAAGGCGTCTGCGGTGCCTGCCTCAGCGAGGTGCTGGAAGGCACACCGACGCATCACGATGCCTATCTGAACGAAGTCGAGCAAGCCGGCGGCAAGCTCATGCTGCCCTGTGTGTCGCGCTGCGCCGGGAAGCGCCTGGTGCTGGACCGCTGAACGCCCGCCCACGCCCTGACAGCCCCCTCCGCCTCCCGTAGGTGCGGCTTCAGCTGCAGCCTCCCCGCTCTCCGTGCGGGCCCCGCCGGCTGAAGCCGGCCCTACACAAAGCTCCGCCTGAACTCGCCCATGCCCTGGCGGTCCCCTCCGCCTCCCGTAGGTGCGGCTTCAGCCGCAGCCCCTCTCTCCTTACGGGCCCCGCCGGCTGAAGCCGGCCCTACACAAACCTCCGCCTGAACTCGTCCATGCCCTGGCGGCCCCCACCGCCTCGCGTAGGTGTGGCTTCAGCCGCAGCCCCTCTCTCCTTACGGGCCCCGCTGGCTGAAGCCGGCCCTACACAAACCTCCACCTGAACTCGCCCATGCCCTGGCGGCCCCACCGCCTCCCGTAGGTGCGGCTTCAGCCGCAGTCACCCCTCTCCGTACGGGCCCCGCCGGCTGAAGCCGGCCCTACACAAACCTCCGCCTGAACTCGCCCATGCCCTGGCGGTCCCCACCGCCTCCCGGAGGTGCGGCTTCAGCCGCAGCCCCCCCCCTCTCCGTCCGGGCCCCGCCGGCTGAAGCCGGCCCTACACAAACCTCCACCTGAACTCGTCCATGCCCGGCGGCCCCCACCGCCTCCCGTAGGTGCGGCTTCAGCCGCAGTCACCCACTCTCCGTACGGGCCCCGCCGGCTGAAGCCGGCCCTACACAAAGCTCCGCCTGAACTCGCCCATGCCCTGGCGGCCCCACCGCCTCCCGTAGGTGCGGCTTCAGCTGCATCGGCCTCGCTTCGGTGCGCATGCAAACGCCTCCTGCGCCGCCAATCAAGCATCAAGACTCTGTTTTAAAAGCAAAAACATCTTGTCCACCATCTTGTATTCAAGTGGTTCAGCTCTTGCTTTAGTCGTAACGAAGAATATTTCACCGCACACCGGGAGCCACCATGAGCACAGCGCTGATCGATGCAGAACCGGGGCCGATCGCCATCGATCCGGCCCACACGGCCCTGATCGTGATCGACATGCAGCGCGACTTTCTGGAACCCGGCGGCTTCGGTGAAACCCTCGGCAATGATGTCTCCCGCCTGCAGAGCGCAGTGGCGCCCATCCAACGCCTGCTGGCCTGCGCGCGCCAGCTCGACATGCTGGTCATCCACACCCGCGAAGGCCACCGACCGGATCTGAGCGATGCGCCGCTCGCCAAGATCGCGCGCGGTGCGCCGAGCCTGCGCATCGGCGACAAGGGGCCAATGGGCAGGATCCTGGTCCGTGGTGAAGCCGGCCACGCAATCATCCCGGCCCTGCAGCCGATCCCTGGCGAGGTCGTAATCGACAAACCGGGCAAGGGCGCGTTCTACGCCACCGATCTGCAGCTCGTGCTGAGCAAGCGCGCCATCGACACCCTGATCGTCTGCGGCGTGACCACCGAGGTCTGCGTGCACACCACGGTGCGCGAGGGCAATGATCGCGGCTACCGCTGCGTGCTGCCCGCCGATGGCTGTGCCTCCTACTTTCCCGAATTTCACGAAATCGCCCTGCGCATGATCAGCGCGCAGGGCGGGATCTTTGGCTGGGTGTCCGATTCGCAGCGCATCCTCGCTGCGTTGATGAGCAGCAGTTGAAGCCCCGGGGCTGCTTCGCGATGCGAAGCGGCAGGCTTGATCGAGAAACGCCCGGCCCCTCAGCGGGCAAGGCGCGCCAACTGGAGAGCAGCAATGATTTCGACCATGAGCAAACCCCGGCTATGGGTGCCGGGCGACTGGAACGCCCTGTTCGGCTTCGGCACGAACATCCTCGTCAACATGCTGGTGCTAACCGGCCTCCTGCGCTTCGTACTCAAGATGCCGGATGCCATTGTCTTCGGCCGCATCCTGCCCGCCGTGGGCCTGATGATGTGCCTGTCCACCTGTTACTACGCCTGGCTGGCCTACCAGCTCGCCAAGAAAACCGGGCGCAGCGATGTCTGTGCCCTGCCTTCCGGCATCAGCGTGCCGCATATGTTCGTGGTGGTCTTCGTGATTATGCTGCCGATCTCGCTCAGCACCGGTGACCCGATCAAGGGCTGGGAGGCCGGGCTCACCTGGGTCTTCATCCAGAGCTTCGTACTGATGATCGGCGGCTTCATCGCCCCCTTCATCCGCAGGATCACGCCGCGCGCCGCGCTGCTCGGCACCCTGGCCGGTGTGTCAATCGCCTTCATCTCGATGCGCCCAGCGCAGGAGCTTTTCATCACCCCGCTGATCGGCCTGGTGTGCTTTGCCATCATCGTGGTGAGCTGGTTCGGCGGCGTGCGTTTCTTCAAGGGCATCCCGGCAGGCCTCGTAGCCATCGCCGCCGGCAGCCTGATTGCCTGGGGCTCCACCGCAGCCGGCTACAGCTATGGCGGCATGAGCGTGGCCAACGTAACGCAGGCCCTGGCAAGCTTCGGTTTCTCGCTGCCGCTCCCCGCCGTGGGGCATGTATTTTCAGGCTTCGAGTTTCTCGGCGTGATCCTCGTCACCGCCATTCCCTTCGGCATCTACGATCTGGTTGAAGCGATGGACAACGTGGAGAGCGCTGCCGTGGCCGGTGACAGCTTCCCCACCACCCGCGTACTCACCGCTGATGGTGTGATCAGCCTGGTTGGCTGCCTGATGGGCAACCCCTTCATCAATGCCGTCTACATCGGCCATCCGGGCTGGAAAGCCATGGGCGGACGGATCGGCTACTCCGCCGCGACCGGCCTCGCAGTGATCCTGATGTCATGGTTTGGCATCATCGCCCTGATGATGGCACTGATCCCGGTGGTGGCGATCTCGCCGATCCTGCTCTACATCGGCATGCTGATCGGCGCCCAGGCCTTTCAGGAAAGCCCGAAGAAGCATGCCCCGGCCATCATCCTGGCCCTCACACCTCACCTTGCCGCCTGGGGCAAGCTGATGATCGACAACGCACTGGCCGCAGCCGGCACCAACGCCGCCACGGTGGGGCTGGACAAGCTGGGCCAGGTCGGCGTGCTTTACCACGGCCTGGAAGTCATGGGCGGCGGCGCCATCCTCGGCGGCCTGATGCTGGGCGCCATCGGCGTCTGCGTGATCGACCGCAACTTCATGAAGGCCGCCGCCTTCGCAGCCTGCGCTGCGGTACTGAGCTTCTTCGGCTTCATGCACGGCGAGGCCATCGGCATCGCCCAAAGCCCGCTGGTGGCCCTGAGTTACCTCGCAGTAGCCGGTGTGCTGGCCGGCTGTGCGAAGTACGCCTGTGCAGAGAACACGACCCGCGCCGACGCGGAGGACGAAGCCCTGCCCCAAGCGCTAGCGAGCTGAGTTCCCCTGCCCCCAAGCAAGCCGGCCCGAGGGCCGGTTTTTTAATTCCAAATGCATCAAATCGTGTTGTGCCGGCGCCACACAGTCTTATCACTTTGGTTATAAGCAATCTGCCTCATCCGACATGAGAGCCCGGCCGCATGAACCGTGCCGGTGCATGCACCAGCAAGCTATCCATACGCTCAGGTTTGTTATTTTTTTTCAATTACTTGCAAGACCACCCCAAATCCATCCTGGGGCACAAAAGACACCCGCCCGCACTCTTGCAAGGCATTCAATTTCCCGTATGAAGGCCATGCGGAGCAGCAGCGAACGCTTCTCATAGGATGGCCATCAACAGCCCGCGCTGGACTGTCCCACTTCATGACAAGGAGTTTCGAATGAACACCCGCCTCACCCAGATCAGCAGTGCCCTCATTCTCGCCTTCGGCTGCGTTGCAGCTCAGGCCGCTGACTGGAGCGACAACTCGGTCAGCTATCGCTATGGCACGAGCTTCCATGAGCCCGCCAACGACAAGGACGTCACGAAGAACATCCTGAACTTCACCCATGTCAGCGGCTTCAAGTACGGCAGCAACTTCTTCACGATCGATGCACTCAAGTCGGACCACAACGATCCGGCGAATAACGGCGGCGGCGGCGCCCAGGAACTGTATGCAATCTTTTCCAACCAGCTGCACTACGGCAAGCTCACCGGCAGCAAGATTGCCCTTGGCCCGATCAGCGATTTCGCCTGGACCACCCGTATCGACCTGAACTCCAAGGATGACGCCTTCGCCTCGCGCGTGCAGAAGCTCATCCTCGGCCCGACCATCAAGTTCGGCGGCTCCTGGGGCTGGGCCGACCTGGACTTCCTGAGCTACAAGGAAAAGAACCACAACGGCATCGTCGGCAAGGCGGTTGATTTCGATCTGACCTGGCGCGTGGGCAGCGCATGGGGCGTGGGCTTCGACGCCGGCCCCGTACCGCTCAAGTTCAATGGCTGGGCCACCTACACCGGGGCCAAGGGCAAGGACGGCTTTGGCACCGAAACCAAGGCTGAAACCTGGATCAACGCCTTCCTGATGGTGGATGCCGGCAAGCTCGCCGGTGGCAGCAAGGACACCTTCCTCGCGGGCGTGGGCTACGAATATGTGAAGAACAAGTTCGGCTCCTCCGGAACCGGCTCGAAGACATCCACCCCGATGGTCAAAGTTGAGTGGCACCTGTAAGCAGGTCCGTCCGCACATGAAAAAGGGCCGCGCAGTGCGCGGCCCTTTTTTTGCCCGATCTATTCCGGGCATCACCAGAATCTCTCAGTAGCCGCTGATGCTGCCCAGTGCTGCCGGCAGCAGACCACTCACTTGCGCAGGGGTATAGGCAGCCTCATTGGTCCAGATCACCCAATCGATGTCACCCTTGGCGTGCTCCGAGGTGGTTTCCTCACCGATCCGCAGATAGTTCTGCCCCACGGCAGTCGCCTGCTTCAGATTGCTCAGCGTCTTCTCCAGTATCGGCGTGGCGGCACCATCCAGATACACGCGCACCGTACCTGCCGTGGCGCTGGTGAACGTCACCGAGAGCTGATAGGTGTGATAGACCGTGGTGTCGAAATCCGACGAGTACACGTTCTGGTCGCCCGTGAGGGACTGATCGAGCGCCCCGGCATACATCCCGGTACTGTGATTGTCCGGCAAGAGCTGGAGCTGCACGCGCGGGCCAGACAAGCCGGTCTGCGAGAAGGCCGTATCAATCGTCAGCCCCTTCAGGTTGGCCACACTATTGCCGCGCATGCGTGCGATGAGCGTGGCAGACTTCGGATAACCGCCCGTCTTGAAGGCGTTGTCGAGCTGGAAGTAGCTTTGCTCGGTAACAACGGTTTCTGCCGTGGTATCAACCGTCAGGATGCCGCCAGCAACCGATGCGTAGCTCGCGTTGCAGCCGGACGAGGCACACAGATTGAACTGCCCCACCGTGCCGCCTGCCAGCATGATCGAGCCCGTAGCAGTCGGAAGCTGATCGGCCGTATAGGTATTCCAGCCCATGTAACCGCTCACCGGGCCCAGTGTGGCAGGCAGCGCACCGGCGAGTTGCGCCGGGGTGTAAGCCGCATCCGAACTCCAGATCACCCAGTCGAAATCACCCTTGGCGTGCTCCGAAGTGTTTTCCTCACCGATCCGCAGATAGTTCTGCCCCACGGCAGTCGCCTGCTTCAGATTGCTCAGCGTCTTCTCCAGAATCGGCGTGGCGGCACCATCCAGATACACGCGTACCGTCCCCGCAGTTGCGCTCGTGAACGTCACCGAGAGCTGATAGGTGTGATAGACCGTGGTGTCGAAATCCGACGAGTACACGTTCTGGTCGCCCGTGAGGGACTGATCGAGCGCCCCGGCATACATCCCGGTACTGTGATTATTCGGCAAGAGCACCAGTTGCACGCGCGGCCCGGACTCACCCGGCTCGGAGAAAGCCGTGTCGATCGTCAATCCTTTCAGGTTCGTCACGCTGTTGCCACGCATGCGGGCAATGACTGTTGCCGACTTCGGATAACCGCCCGTCTTGAAGGCATTGTCGAGCTGAAAGTAGCTTTGCTCGGTAATGGCAGTTTCTGTGGTGGTATCAACCGTCAGAATGCCGCTGCTGACCGAGGCATAACTCGCGTTACAGCCGGCCGAGGCACACAGATTGAACTGCCCCGCCGTGCCGCCTGCCAGCGTAATCGAGCCCGCAGCAGTCGGCAGTTTGTCGGCCGAATACACCGCCCAGCCAGACGGGAAGGAACTGCTGGATGACGAAGCGGCTGAACTGGCACTGACGGAGCTCGTCACAGAACTGCTGGCAGAACTGGCTGACGACACCGCAGCGGCCGTACCGCCCCCACCACCACCGCCGCCTCCACCGCATGCAGCAAGAACCAGCGCCAAGGCTGACACCGAAAGCAACTTTAAACAGGCCCGCATAGACTCCCCTTGTCTTTTATCTTGTAAAAACCCATCAAAAAACATCTGCTTTTCTCAAGCAGGCCGGATTCTATGCTGAAAGTGATAGCCAGTGCTGGTTCAGGAAATACCTCCAACGCGAGCCCGCCCGCCCTGAATTTCAAGGGTTTTTGAGTTCCCGTGACCACGTCACGCTTGGCCAGAAAGCCGCACGATCCGGAGTTTTGATGACGCTCAGAACATCTGCCCTAGCCGCGCTGCTTGCAGAACGAGGCAGGTGCTGAAGCGTGGCTTCAAGCGCGTTAAGAAGCCGACCGCTACGGCGCTTAAAACACTTGCAGGGATAAAGTTTCGCCTCATCAGCGAGGGGGAAAATCCGTCGGGAAGAAGGCTCAACGCGCGGCGTTTGCGAGCCCCCGCGCCAGCACATCGTGGCGGCGCTGAACCTCAGGAAGGTCGATGCTCGTCAGCTGGCCATCGCGCACGATCACCCGCCCGTTGATGACGGACCAGGCCACGCGTGGCGGGGTGCAGAAAACCAGCGCGGCGACCGGATCATGCACCGCACCGCCAGCGAGGCCGACGTCACCCAACGGGAAAGCCACGCAGTCTGCGCTCATCCCGGGCGCAAGGGCCCCGATATCTTCACGCCCGAGCACCCGGGCGCCACCGAGGGTCGCCATCTCCAGCGCCTGCCGGGCCGACAGCGCGGCCGGGCCATGCCCCACGCGTGCCAGCAGCAGGGCCTGGCGAGCCTCGCCCAACATGTGCGCGCCATCATTGGAAGCCGAGCCATCCACGCCCAGCCCCACCGGCACGCCGGCCGCAAGCATCTGCGGAACGGGTGCGATCCCAGAGGCCAGGCGCATGTTGGAGCACGGGCAATGCGCCACTCCGGTGTGGCTGCGTGCGAAGAGTGCAATCCCGGCCGCGTCGAGCTGCACGCAGTGGGCGTGCCAGACGTCGTGCCCGGTCCAGCCGAGCGACTCCGCATATTCGGCCGGCGTCATGCCGAACTTTTCGCGGCTGTAATCCACATCCTTGAAGTTCTCGGCCAGATGGGTGTGCAGCCTCACCCCATAGCTGCGCGCCAGTGCGGCCGATTCACGCATCAGATCCCGGCTTACCGAAAACGGGGAACAGGGCGCCACCGCGATCTGCAGCATGCTGTGGGAAGAGGCATCGTGCCAGGTTTCAATCAGGCGTCGGGTATCCCGCAGAATGGCGTCTTCCTGCTCGACCACGGCATCCGGCGGCAGCCCGCCCTGTGAGCGCCCCACGCTCATGCTGCCGCGGCAGGCCGTGAAGCGCATGCCGATACCGGCAGCGGCCTCGATCGAATCATCCAAGCGGCAGCCGTTCGGATAAATGTAGAGGTGATCGCTCGAAGTCGTGCAGCCGGAGAGGATCAGCTCGGCCATGGCGACCTGCGTCGAGACGTGGATCATCTCGGGCGTGAGGCCGGCCCAGACGGGATAGAGCGCGGAAAGCCAGTCAAACAGTTCGGCGTCCTGCGCTGCCGGGATGACCCGCGTCAGGCTCTGGTACATGTGGTGATGGGTGTTGATCAGGCCCGGCATGAGTACATGGCCTGCCAGGTCGATGACCTCCCCAGCCGACTGCGGCAAATCAGCGGCCAGGCCGACGGCCTCGATGACATGGTCGCGAATGAATACGCTGCCACCGCGAATTTCGCGGCGGCCAGCATCCATGGTCACGACCACATCCGCGTTCTTCAGCAACAGGGTGCTCATGGCGCTTTCCTTGAGAGAGGTTGATGCGCGCATTGTCCCGATCCGGCCCGGGCTGTCGACTCAGCGGCGCCAATAAGGATTATGGGCGCTCGCCCTCTCACCCAAGCGCTACGACGACCCGGGCGGCAAGCGCAGATCCTCCGCCACCCGGTTACGCCCCTCGGTCTTGGCCCGGTAGAGGTTTTCATCGGCCTGGCGCACGGCAGCATTTTCATCCTCATCCGAGGGCCAGGCGGCGGCCACGCCGATGCTCACGGTGATCTGGCCAACCGGCTCAATGCGGGCCTCAGCCAGGGTCTGGCGCATTTTCTCGGCGACCAGCGCGGCCTGGAGCGGTGCCGTCGCCGGCAGGATGACAAGAAACTCCTCACCGCCAAAGCGGGCCAGGAAGTCCGTGACACGGCAGGAATGGTTGAGGGTGTGGGCCACATGCCGCAGCACCTTGTCCCCCTGCTCGTGGCCGAACTGATCGTTCACCCGCTTGAAGTGATCGATATCGATCAGCAACACGGAATAAGCCAGGCCGCTGCGCTTCATGCGCAGGAACTCCTCGTGCAGATGCTCATCCGCCGCCAGCCGGTTGCCAAGCCGGGTGAGCGTATCGCGGCGCGCGAAGCGCTCCAGCGCCTGATTAGCCTTGCTGAGCTCAAGCGTGCGCTCCTCCACCTTCTGCTCCAGCGTGGCATTGGCCTCTTCGAGCGCATCCTTGCGCCGCTCCAGCTCGGCATAGAGCTGGGCGCGCTCGGCTATGATGCGCTCGAGCGCCTCCCCGATCCGGGTACGCTGGGCGATGTCTTCATTGAGGCGGATCTGGCTGCGATAGACGCGGAAGGTGGCGAACCAGGCCACCAGCAACGTGAGACTGGCGAGGCTGCTGATCACCAGCACGCTGAAGCGCCAGGCGCGCAGATAGTCGTCGGTGGCCTGACCGACGATCACGTAGAAGGGATAGCGCTCAACGCGCCGGTAGGCGTTGCTGCGCTCCACGCCATCGAGCTTGGTCGTCGCCAGATACTCGCCGCCCTGCGGCCGTGCGGCAATCACCTCGCGCAACTGGGCTGACACATCCTTGCTGCCCACCGCGTTGCGGGTATCGGGAAAGCGATGGACCAGCGCCAGGTCAGTGGTGCGGATGGTGGCCGCTCCATTCGGCCCGAGGGAGGCCAGCGACAGGATGCTCTCGAAGTAGCTACAACCGAGGTTGGCGTACAGCACACCGGCGAAGGAGCCGTCCGGCTTGCTGAGGCGGCGTGCCAGAACCATTACCCAGGCCTTGCTGATGCGCGCCAGAAAGGGCCCGTGCACGATCAGGCGATCCGCCGGATCATTACGCGCTTCGGCAAAATACGAGCGATCACTGACGTCTACCGAGCCTTCCGCCGGTACTCCCCGGCCATAACGCACGACGCCCTGCGCATCGACAATGCGCAGGCTCACGATTTCCGGCAGCAAAGCCTCCTGCGCGGCGAGATGCTGGTTGAGATGGGCTGCATCGAGCGAGCCTTCGGCCAGCATCGAGGTGTAGATCTTGCTGCTGGTCTGCAAGGAAAGATCAATCTTGTCGATCACGCCGGAAATCTGCTGATCCAGCAGGCGAGCGATATTGCCGGTAGCCACCGAGGCGCGCTCGCGGTAGCGCTGCTTCTCCTGCCACAGCGCAACGCCCGCCAGGCTGATGACCAGCACGGACACCAGGGCCGCCAGCAGCGCAAGGCGCAAGCGCAGACGGCAACGGCTGTGCCGCTGGCTCTGTTGATCATGAAGAATCGTCGGCTTCGCGTCCTTCACGCGCGCCCGCCTCGCCAGTCAGATGCATCCATGCTGCGCCCCGTGCGGTTGAGGAAGCGGCCCCGCCTGGCCGGCCCGCCAAGCAGGGGGCGTCCTCAATCAATCTATGCAAGATGGCGGCGGAATACATTGCCCATTCGGGGCCGTGTGGCATGAATGGGCCGTGTGGCACCCATGAAAGGGGCATGCAACGGACTTCACAGCACGATTCCACTGCGGATTCCGATGCGGAAGCCGATAGTTAACGCATGCCGCATTTGAAGAATGGAATCCATGATGAGTGAATCAATCACAGTCAACCTGAGTTCAGTCGCCAGCTCCGGGGCGAGCTCCAGCGCACAAGGCGCGAGTGGCGGGGGTGGAATTGCCGGCCAGATCGAAGCGCTGAAAAACAAACTCAAGCAGCTCACCAAGGAGATGGCCGACACGGCCAAGAATCCGGACGAGGGCTCGCAAAAGAAAGTCGAACTGCTGCAGGCGCAGATCCAGCTCGTGCAGGCCCAGATTGCCGAGCTGGAGAAACGCCAGGCGCAACTGGAAGAGCGGAAGGGCAACTCACAGCCGGCCCAGGCCGAGTCGTCGCGCCGCGCAGATTCGAGCGCCCCGAAAGACTCGTCCCTCGGGAGGCTTGTGGACGAGTATCTCTAGCCCGGAGACTTGGTCAGCCCTGGCCGCGCCCTGCAGCCAGGACAATCAACCCGCTCACGCTCTGGCAGCCTGCACTCAGCCAGCGAAGTGAGCCTCCACCTGCGCCAGCCAGACGGCCCGTTCCGCTTCGCTGACGAAACTGGCGCGAAAGCTGTTGGCCATCAGGGTGCGCCAGGTGGCGGCGTCGAAATCGAAGGCGTCCTGCACGGCGCGGATGTTGTTGCCGAGGTAGCCGCCGAAGTAGGCCGGGTCGTCGCTGTTGAGCGTCACGCACAGGCCCTGGGCGAGCAGTGCCGGCAGGCTGTGCTGGCGCATGTCGTCGAACACGCACAGGCGCACATTGGAGAGCGGGCACACGGTGAGCGGGATCTCTTCGCGGGCAAGCCGCTCCAGCAAGGCAGGATCTTCACTGGCGCGTACCCCGTGGTCGATGCGCGCCACCTTGAGGATATCCAGCGCCTCGAAGATATAGGCGGGCGGGCCTTCTTCGCCGGCATGGGCCACCAGCGGCTTGCCCAGTGCAGCGCAACGCGCAAAGAGGCGGGCGAACTTGGCCGGTGGATGGCCCAGCTCGGAGGAGTCCAGCCCGAAGGCGTGAATGCGCTCGATGAAGGGCAAGGCTTCATCCAGCGTGCGCATGCACTCTTCTTCGGAGAGATGGCGAAGGAAGCTCATGATCAGGCGGGTGCTCATGCCCCACTCGCGGCGCGCAATCTCAGCGCCCTGCTCCAGCCCGGCCAACACGGTGGCAAACGGGATGCCACGCGCAGTGTGGGTCTGCGGATCGAACATGATTTCGGCATGCACGATGTTGTCGGCCCGCGCCCGGCGCAGGTAGGCCAGCATCAGGTCGCGGAAATCCTCTTCGGTGCGCAGCACATCAGCGCAGGCGTAGTAGAGATCGAGGAAGCTCTGCAGATCTTCAAAATCGTACGCAGCGCGCAGGGCGGCGATGTCGGCGTAGGGCAGGCGGATGCCGTTGCGCGCGGCCAGCTCGAAAGCCAGCTCGGGCTCCAGGCTACCTTCGATGTGCAAGTGCAGCTCGGCTTTGGGACAGCTCAGGGCCAGTTCGAGAGGGTTCATTGTTTGCTTCCAGCGAGAAAGAATTGTTGTGGTGCCAGCATAGCCGAGCTGCACACACCAAGACACGGCCTGTCCAGCCGGATCTCGCAATGAGTGTCATGTGGGCATGCGGATAAGGATGGGCATGTCACGTGCTAGGTATGCACACCCCAAGGAGAAATACCCATGACAAGAACCGATATCCGCTTCTGGTACCAGGGCAAGACCCTGAGCCTGAGCGACCAACCCGCTCAGCGCACCGTGCTGCAATGGCTGCGCGAAGAGCGTGGCGCCTGCGGCAGCAAGGAAGGCTGCGGCGAAGGCGACTGCGGAGCCTGCACCGTGGTGGTGGCCACGCTGGACGCGCAAGGCGCGGGCGGCCTGCGCCTGCAAGCCATCAACAGCTGCATTGCGCTGCTGCCCACCCTGGATGGCAAGGCGCTGTTCACGGTGGAAGATCTCGCCGGCGCCGATGGCCTGCACCCGGTGCAACAGGCATTGGTGGATCTGCACGGCTCGCAGTGCGGCTTCTGCACGCCAGGCTTTGCGATGAGCCTGTGGGCCGATTACGAGGAGCAGCCGCGCGTGCCGACGCTGGAAGAGGCGCAGCAGGTGCTCTCCGGCAATCTGTGCCGCTGCACCGGCTACCGGCCCATCCTGGAGGCCGCCCAACGCTGCCGCGAATACCCGCTGCAACGCCTGGAGCGCGCACCGATCCGCAGTGCGCTGGAAAAGATCGCCAGCGAGCCGGCTCTGGATTTCGATCACGGCGGTCAGCGCTTCTTCGCCCCGCGCTCGCTCACCGAACTCGCCACCCTGCGCCAGGCGCTGCCCGAAGCCCGCCTGCTGGCGGGCGGCACCGACATCGGTCTGTGGGTCACCAAGCAGCTGCGCGAACTCGGCGACATCATCTATCTTGGTGCAGTGGAAGAGCTGTGCCGCACCGAAACGGACGATACCTGGCTCACACTTGGTGCAGGCCTCACACTGACCGAAGCCTTCACCCTGCTGTGCCGCGATGAGCCGCAATGGCAGGAGCTCGCCGCGCGCTTTGCCTCCCTGCCGGTGCGCAATGCCGGCACCCTCGGCGGCAACGTGGCCAATGGCTCACCGATTGGCGACTCGATGCCGGCCCTGATCGCCCTGGGCACTCACGTCGTACTGCAGAAAGGCGAAACCCAGCGCGAGCTGGCCCTTGAAGATTTCTATCTCGGCTACCAGCAGACGGCCCTGCAGCCGGGTGAATTCGTGCGTGCCCTGAGAGTGCCGCGCGCCGTGCCGGGCCGCCTGTTCCGCACCTGGAAAGTCAGCAAGCGCCAGGATCAGGACATCTCGGCGGTCTGCGCCGGTTTCGCCCTCACCCTGGGTGACGCCGGCCTGATCAGCGACGCACGCCTCGCCTTCGGTGGCATGGCCGCCACCCCGCGCCGGGCACTGGCAGCCGAAGCGGCCCTGCGCGGTCAGCCGCTCGAATTGCGCAGCATCGAAGCGGCAATGGACGCGCTGGAGCAGGATTTCCAGCCGATTGCCGACATGCGCGCCTCTGCCGCCTACCGCCAGCAGGTAGCCCGTAACCTTTTGCGCCGCCTGTGGCTTGAGCACAGCACCCAGGCCCAGCTGCGCGTTGATCGCATCACCGAGGTTTTCGCATGACCCATCCTGTTGGCGCGCCGCTGCGCCATGAAAGTGCCACCCTGCATGTGCAGGGCGCTGCCCGCTATATCGACGATCTGCCTGCTCCGGCGGGCTGCCTGCACGCCGCCTTCGGCCTTGCCAGCATCGCGCATGGCCGCATCCTCGCCATGGATCTTGCTGCCGTACTCGCCGCACCCGGTGTAGTGGCGGTGCTCACCGCGCAGGACATCCCCGCCAGCAACGATTGCGGCCCGATCGTGCATGACGACCCGATCCTCGCCGATGGCCTGGTCCACTTCATGGGCCAGCCGCTGTTCCTGGTGCTCGCCGAAAGCCACGAGCAGGCACGCCGCGCCGCACGCCTGGCAAAGCTTGAATACGACACCCTGCCCGCCATCCTCGACATCCCCAACGCGATTGCCGCCGAATCCTGGCTGATGCCGCCGGTGCATGTGCAGCGTGGTGACGCCGACAAGGCGCTGGCCAACGCCCCGCATCGCCTGCAAGGCCGCGCCACACTGGGCGGGCAGGAACACTTCTATCTCGAAAGCCAGATCGCACTGGCCATCCCGCGCGAAGAAGGCAGCCTGCATGTGCAGAGCTCCACCCAGCATCCCACCGAAATGCAGCAAACGATTGCCCACATGCTTGGCTGGGCCGCGCATCAGGTGAGCGTTGAATGCCGCCGCATGGGCGGCGCTTTCGGCGGCAAGGAATCGCAGTCAGCCCAGGTCGCCAGTGCCGCCGCGCTGGGCGCCTGGAAAACCGGCCGCGCGGTGAAGCTGCGCCTCGACCGCGATGACGACATGCTCATCACCGGCAAGCGTCACGACTTCGCCTACGAATGGGAGGCCGGCTTCGATGACCATGGCCAGCTGCAGGGGCTGGCGATCACGCTTGCCTCACGCTGCGGTTTTTCCACCGACCTCTCCGGCCCGGTCAATGACCGCGCCATCTTCCATCTGGATAACTGCTACTACCTCGATGCTGTTGCGATCCGTAGCCTGCGCTGCCGCACGAATACCGTGTCGAACACCGCCTTCCGCGGCTTCGGCGGCCCGCAGGGCATCTTCGCCATCGAGTACATCCTCGACGACATCGCCCATCATCTGGGCCTCGATCCGCTCGAAGTGCGCCGGCGCAATTTCTACGGTCTGCCCGGCAACGACGCCTGCACCACCACCCACTACGGCATGCCGGTGCAGGACAACGTCGCCCCGCAGCTCGTCGACCAGCTCGCGCAGGACTGCGATTACAGCGCCCGCCGCGCCGCGATTGCCGCCTTCAATGCCACAAGCCCGGTGCTCAAGCGCGGCATCGCGCTCACCCCGGTGAAGTTCGGCATCTCCTTCACCGCCACGCACTACAACCAGGCCGGCGCCCAGGTCTGTGTGTATGCCGATGGCTCGGTGCTGGTCACCCACGGCGGCACCGAAATGGGCCAGGGCCTGTACACCAAGATCGCCCAGATCGTCGCCCAGGCGCTGGGCCTCTCCATTGACCGGGTGCGCCTCTCCTCCACCGACACCAGCCGGGTGCCGAACACCTCGGCCACCGCCGCCTCCAGCGGCACCGACCTGAATGGTCAGGCCGCACTCGCCGCCGCGCGCAAGATCAGGAAGCGCCTCACCGACTTCTTCTCGACCCGCCACGGCCTGCGCGGCGCCAAGATCGAGTTTGCCGATGGCAAGGTCAGCGCCGGCGAGATCAGCGAGGATTTCACCACCCTCACCGCCGCCGCCTACCGCGCCCGCGTCCAGCTGTGGGATTCCGGCTTCTACGCCACGCCGAAGATCCACTACGACCCAGCCAGTCTGCAAGGCCGCCCCTTCTTCTACTTCGCCTACGGTGCCTGCTGCGCCGAAGTGGTGATCGACACCCTCACCGGCGAGTCGCGCATCCTGCGCGCCGACATCCTTCACGACGCCGGCCGCTCGATCAATCCGGCGCTGGATATCGGCCAGGTCGAGGGCGCCTTCATCCAGGGCGCTGGCTGGATCACCAGCGAGGAACTGGTCTTCGACGGCGTGGGCCGCCTGCGTACCCATGCGCCCTCCACCTACAAGATCCCGGCCGCCTCGGATTGCCCCCCGGTGCTGAACGTGAAGCTCTTCGACAACATCAATGCCGAAAACAGCATCCACCGCAGCAAGGCCGTTGGCGAGCCGCCGCTGGTTCACGGCTTCGCGGCCTTCTTCGCACTGCGTGATGCCTGCTCGGCCGCCCTCGGCGCCCCCGCGCCGCTGCAGGCGCCGGCCACCCCGGAGGCCATCCTGAGCGCCATCGGAGGTCTGAATGTCTAGCCTGGATACAGCGCAGCGGAATCCGGGGGGCCTCGCCCAGAGAGACCCGGATTCCGGCCTTCGGCCTGCACCCGGGCTACGGCCCTCACTGATGCCGGAGGCATGACATGAGCTGGCTCACCCAGATTCCCACCGCCCTCGCCCACGGCCCACTGGTGCTGGTCTCGGTGGCGGGGGTACGTGGCTCGGCGCCGCGCGAGGCGGGTGCTTCAATGCTGGTCGGCGCCGATTTCGTGGTCGACACCATCGGCGGCGGCCATCTCGAATGGGAGGCCATGGCCGAAGCCCGTGCCATGCTGCTCACCGGCCATCGTCGCCCCGAGCTGCGCCGCTATGCGCTGGCCGCCAGCCTCGGCCAGTGTTGCGGCGGCATAGTCTGGCTGAGCTACGAAACCCTGCGCCCAGAAGATGCGGCCGCCTGGCAGGCAAGTGCCACCCAACATGCCTCAGGCATTGCCCTGCTGCGCCAGCTCAATGGTGACGCAGCGGCCTCATGCTGGTCCGCCGGAACGGCCAGCGGTGCGCTGAAACTCCCCACCACCGAAAGCGCGCGCGACTGGTCGCTGACCCAACCGCTCACCCCGCCGGCCTTCTGCCTCAATGTGTATGGCGCCGGCCATGTCGGTACGGCACTGGTCACACTGCTGGCCCCGCTGAACCTGCGCCTGCGCTGGATCGACCCGCGTGCCGACCTGCTGGCAGCTGCGCCGGCCGGTGTCGAATGCCAGCCTTGCGACGCTGCCGACGAAGCCGTCAGCAGCGCCCCCACCGGCAGCAGCCATCTGGTGCTGACCCACGACCATGCGCTGGATCTCGCGCTCACTGAAGCCATCCTGCGCCGAGGCGACTTCGCCCACTTCGGCCTGATCGGCTCGCAGAGCAAACGTACCCGCTTTCGTCAGCAACTCGCAGCACGCGGCTTCACGCCCGCGCAGATCGAACGCATGCAATGCCCGATCGGCGTGCCCGGGATTCGCGACAAAACCCCGCAGGCGATTGCCATCGGCGTCGCCGCCCAGGTCCTGCAATGGCGCGAAGCGCTCATCACTCCGACACGCACAGGGCCAGATGCGCGGATGCGCAGCAACTGACGCCGCCTCATGTTCGCGGATCTCCACCAGCTCTCCCATCACCACGCCTGGCGACGCCAGCTGGAGATGCTTCTGGAATCGACGGGCGAAGGCATCTACGGCATCGACCTGCGCGGGCGCTGCATCTTCATCAACGGCGCCGGCGCCGAAATGCTCGGCTACACGCCGGATGAAGTGCTGGGCCGCAACATGCACTACCTGATCCACCACTCCCACGCCGATTCAGCCCTGATGCCGGTGCATGACTGCCGCATCTTCCGCGCCTTCCAGGAAGGGCGCGGCGTGCGCGTGGATGACGAAGTGCTGTGGCGGCGCGATGGCAGCGCCTTCCCGGCCGAATACGCGTCCTACCCGATCCGCGATGGCGAGCATGGCGGTGACGTGGTCGGCGCGGTCGTCACCTTCAGCGACATCTCCGAGCGCAAGCGCACCGAAGCCGCCCTGCAGGCCGCGCACGACGAACTGGAGCGGCGCGTGGCCGCCCGCACCGCCGAACTGCAAGCCGCCAGCGAAGAACTGCGTGCCTCGCACGCCGCGCTGCAACGTCTCTCGGCGCACTCGAATGCGGTGCGCGAAGAAGAGCGCCGCCATATCGCCCGCGATATCCACGACGAACTCGGCGCCTCGCTCACCGCCCTGCAACTCGAAATGAACTGGCTGCGCCGCCAGCTGCCGGCCCCCGCCTTGCAAACAAAGCTGGACGACATGCTGGAGATCGCCGGCAACGCCATGGGCGCAGTGCGCCGCATCCTCACCGACCTGCGCCCCGGCGTGCTCGATCACCTCGGCCTGTGGGCCGCGCTCGAAGCCCTGCTCACAGAATTTCAGCAACGCACGGGCCTCGTCTGCCACTACGACTGCGCGCCGCATATCGAGCAATGCCGCCTCGGCCGTGAAGCCGAAATCGCCCTCTATCGCATCGCGCAGGAAGTGCTCACCAATGTCAGCCGCCACGCCCAGGCCAGCGCCGTCCGCCTGCATGCCAGCGCCATCGGGCGCGACCTGCTGCTTGAAATCAGCGACGACGGGCGCGGCATGATCGCCCCCGCCCAGCCCACCAGCTTCGGCCTGCTCGGCATGCAGGAGCGCGCCCGTGCGCTGGGCGGCGAACTCGAAATCGACAGCACGCAAGGCGCCGGCACCACGGTGCGCGTCACGCTCAAGGGAGTCTTCGCATGATCCGCGTGTTGATTGTGGACGACCACATGATCATCCGCCGTGGCCTGCGCCAGATCCTCGCCGAGGACGCGCGCATCGGCGACATCCACGAAGCCGCCGACGGCCCCGCCGCCCTGAGCCTTTTGCGCAAACACGCCATCGACGCGGTGCTGCTCGATATCGCGTTAGGTGAGCGCGACGGGCTGGACGTGCTCGGCAGCCTCCGCAACGAGTTCCCCAAATGCGGCGTGGTCATGCTCTCGGTCTACCCCGAAAGCCAGTTCGCCCTGCGCGCGATCCGCAGCGGCGCAGCCGCCTATCTCAACAAGGGCTGCGCACCGGAAACCCTGCTCGCCGCGCTGATCCGCGCAGCCGAGGGCGGCAGCTACATCACGCCCGAAATCGCCGAGCTGATGACGCAAGACATCCGCCGCGACCACGCCCGCGCCCCACACGAGACCCTGTCGAACCGTGAGTTCCAGGTACTGCAGTTGCTCGCCCAGGGCCGCACCGTGGGCGACATCGCCCAGCAGCTCTCGCTTTCCGCCAACACCATCAGCACCTACCGCGCCCGCATCTGCGAAAAACTCGGCCTGCGCAACGCCCTCGAAATCGCGCACTACGCCGCGCGGCATCAGTTGCTGGGGACATAGCAGCCCCCGTAGGGCGCAGTGATAACTGCGCCACCTCGATCAACGCAAATGGATCGGAACAGAAACGTAGCCCCCACCCCGCAGTCTTATACGTCAGTGCCCGAAACTCGGCCTTAGCGGCCATCTGAGTGGTTTGCTTGCTCAGGCTGCAGTGAGTTGCTTACCGGCCTTTCAGCGCCAATCAACACCGAACTTCAGCGTCTCGGTCCGTCGTACTCACACTCCCGCCTCTTTGTGATCGGGCAGACCTGTGAGAAGCGGAGGTTCGGGCGTAGGGCGGAGCCCCAACTCCGCCAACTGATCGACGTCTGCGGTGGCAGTTTTACTCTACCCTTGTATTGCGCCGTACGCGGTCAGAAATACACCATGAGCGGACTCCATCCTTTTACGGGAAGTCGAGTGGTGAGATTTCTGCTACCAGATGCACTCTGTAGTTCTATCGTGTAGTCGCCATTGGGCAAATCAACGAAACAGAACAAGCCCGGTGTTACGAAGTCCTGAGCAAGCGGAGCTTCGTCCGGAGTGGCGTAACGCACATCGATATGACGAACAATATCTGGCCCACGTAGCTTCACGTGAGAAATTTCGACGGGTACAGCAGCCTTCAGACCTGCCGCAGCGTACTCTTCGTTGGATCGTAAAACGACACCACAGATTGAGCCCTCGCGAGCCCGTAAGGGCAAAGCCGCTGTAGTGGTTGCATTGGGTTGAACCGTTACTGGTAGCTCGTCTGGCTGCATGCGCACCCGCAGCGAACGCACGCGTAAGCGGTACTCGCCAGCGGGCACATTGACCGACGTGCCGCTGGCAGTTTGCGGCAGCGGCAAACTTCGGCTTCTACCCTGCGCATCCTGCAGTATCAGGCTAGTCATGCTGTCGACATCCCCAAGTACTGATGTGTCAGCCATTTGCACGCTCAGTACGCCCGAAGTTTCTGGGTAATAGGCCGCATCGCGCTCTTTCAGGATGCGGCCAACCTCGGAAAAGACCTCTGCGCTGTTCAGTATCGTAAGGTGTGTTTCGTTGAAGCCGCGAACTTTCCGTGCGCCAGCCTGAGCGCGTGCGTCGAGAAGACTTTCCATAAGAACAGCACCATCATTGTTGGCACGTAATGACGCACCGCCCCGATAGCCGAAGAGCAAGTAGTAGCCTGTGGTCTCGGGAATGGGATTTCGGTACAGCTGGGCGAAAAAATCACTCGTTGGCTGCATGTCTACCCATGAGGGCAAGACTACGGGCGAATGCTTGACGCCAAGTTGAGCCAAGGGCTCGCCCCCCCAAGGCGTAGAAATGGAAATAAAAGTATCGATGTATGGGTGGTATTTGGCATACCTACTCAGAAAATCACGCACCACCAACCCGCCCGCGCTGTGCGCCACGATGTGCATGCGGGAAATAAAATGTTCCTGTTCAAGATCCATCAGCTTCATACGCAACAGATTTGCCGCATCAGCCAGCGACGTTGACGTCGAATAATAGAAAAAGCAGGGCTGATAACGCGTTGTGTCAATGTGACGGAAAGCAAATTTCCAGTCTTGCGGGCCGCCCCGTGCGCCGTGCACGAACAGCACAGGAATACGCTGCGGATCGTAGGGTTCCAGGAAAAAAATATTGCCGCCTCCTTCCCGGAAAAATCGCAGCCCTTCCCAGTACGCTGTATCAGCTGCATAGGCTTCAGAAAATAGCGGGGAAGCAAGGTCTGCAACAGCACCACTTCGCGAACTCTGTGTCTCGTCTGCTGATCTGGACGGGATCTGCGTTCCTGCGACTAGCAAGTCCTGCCGGCTATCTTTTTTCAAAGCAATGTCGATAGCCGCTGCCATTGCGTTCTTCCCTAGCATTACAGGAGAGGAATAGGCAGACGCCGCCTCCGACGCGTCGATACGAAAATTGCGGTTTGCATCCTCAAAAGCAATCACGCGATAACTACCGGGCGGTACGAGCAGGATGTAGCTCCCGGCGGCGTCGAGCATCGAGTATTCAACAAACGTGGGCGTTTCAGCGTTTTTGCCCTCGCGCCAAGCGCCAACAAAAATCGGCCCAACTAGCGGATAGTCAGCGGTGATTCGGCCAACTATTACTGAGTTGTCGCGTGCGTTTTCTTGCTCTTTGCGCGCGCGGATCAGCCCGCATCCGACAAGCAGCGTGAGTGCGCAGCACAAAACTAAAAATTTTGTCGGCTTACCGAGCACATGCATTCTCCCTGCCCCCTTAACGCCTTGAGTTCCTGATCCAACGGCATATGCCCATATGCCGTTAAGCACAATCTAGCACTTTCACTGAGTCATCCCGAGTTCCGTTGCCGTTTTGATGTCCGCTGTTGCTTCCAATCCCGCTGCTTAGACAAGAAGAGGCGAATGGCTGCAAAGGCCGAACAGCAGACACCGCCCACTGGCTAGGTCCTGCGTGAATCATCAGATCAAACAAATCTCAATTTCTGAGGCCGAGCGAGCTCATAGCGCGTTATCAATTCGCCCCACAACTACCCCTGTAGTGCAATCACTACACCCCAATCACAAATCCGGTGATACCGCCCCTGCCCCGCCCTCCCTAATCTGGAGCCATCAGACAGGGAGCACCCCATGGCACGCACCGCAGGATTCCGGCTCGGCATTTATGTGTTCAAGGACGCGGAGATCATCGACTACGCCGCCCCGGCGGGCGTGCTGTCGGTGGCGCGGCGGCTGGACCCGGAGATCGATGTTTTCCTGATTGCGGATGCGCTGCGCCCGGTGCAGACCCAGGCGGGTTTCACCGTGATGCCGAACTACAGCTTTGCCGAGGCGCCGGCGCTGGATGCCTTCCTGATTCCCGGCGGATTCGGCACGCGGCAGGAAATGCATAACCGCCGCCTGCACGATTACATCCGCGCCCTCCCGGAATCCTGCCTGCTGACCAGCGTATGCACCGGCTCGTGGATTTACGCCCGCATGGGGCTGCTCGATGGCTTGCCGGCCACCAACCGCAAGGAGCCGGACCGGCTCGAAGCCTCGCACATGGGCAAGACGCCGATTGACCGCCTCGCCGAGATTGCGCCGGCCTGCCGGATCAGCCGCGCCCGCGTGGTGGATGCCGGTCGCATCGTGACCGCCGGCGGCATCGCCTCGGGCATGGAGCTGGGCCTGCACCTGCTGGCACGCGCCGGTTACGACAAAGCTTTCGTCGCCGACGTGGCCCGGATCATGGAATACCACCGCGCCTGGAATCTCTACCAGGACGATATCGAATTCGCCACCGCCCCCGCTCCCTGCTCTGCAGCCGCCTGAACCTGAAAGGAGAAGTCCCCATGTCGATTTTCCGCAACCCCTTTGATCCTGAAACCCGGCTGCACAAGGGCTGCAGCTGCGGCCAGCACAGCAGCCAGGCCGCGCATGACATGGAACTGCAGGCCGCGCAGGACCGCGCGGTGGAAGGCGCGGTGATGCGCGCGCTCTTCCCCGATGACAACATGCGCCGCAACTTCCTGCGCTCGGTGGGCGCCGGCACCGCGCTCGCCGCGATCTCGACGATCTTCCCGCTGGGCGCAGCGAAGGAGGCTTTCGCGCAAACCGGCGGCAAGCTGGAGAAACAGAAGCTTAAGGTGGGTTTCATTCCGATCACCTGCGCCACGCCGATCATCATGGCCGCGCCGATGGGCTTCTATTCAAAGTACGGCCTCGATGTGGAAGTGGTGAAAACCGCCGGCTGGGCAGTGATTCGCGACAAGGCGATGAACAAGGAATACGACGCCGCGCACATGCTCTCCCCGATGCCGATTGCCATGTCGATGGGAGTGGGCTCCAATCCGATGCCTTGGACGGTGCCTGCCATCGAGAACATCAACGGCCAGGCGATCACGCTGGCCATGAAGCACAAGGACAAGCGCGACCCGAAGCAGTGGAAAGGCTTCAAGTTCGCCGTGCCTTTCGACTTCTCGATGCACAACTACCTGCTGCGCTACTACCTCGCGGAAGCGGGCCTCGACCCCGATACCGATGTGCAGATCCGGGCCGTGCCGCCGCCGGAGATGGTGGCCAACCTGCGCGCGGAGAATATCGACGGCTTCCTCGGCCCGGACCCGATGAACCAGCGCGCGGTGTACGACGGGGTGGGCTTCATCCACATCCTCTCTCGCGACATATGGGACGGCCACCCCTGCTGCGCCTTCGGTGCCAGCAAGGAATTCGTGACCAGCATGCCAAATACCTATCAGGCGCTGCTGAAATCAATCATCGATGCGACCAAGTTCGCCAGCAACCCGGCCAACCGCAAGGACATCGCCACCGCCATCGCGCCAGCGAACTACCTCAACCAGCCCGAGACGGTGATCGAGCAGATTCTCACCGGCACCTTTGCCGATGGCTTGGGCGGCGTGAAAAAAGTGCCGGATCGTTTGGAGTTCGACCCCTTCCCGTATGAAAGCTTCGCGGTGTGGATTCTCACCCAGATGAAGCGCTGGGGGCAGATCAAGGGCGATGTGGATTACCGCAAGGTGGCACGCGACGTGTTCCTCGCCACCGATGCCGCACGCCTGATGAAGGAGAACGGCTTCCCTGCGCCCGAGGTGTCGATGAAGAAGCTGACGATCATGAACAAGGTATTCGACCCCGCCAAACCCGAGGATTACCTGAAGGGCTTTGCGATCAAGCGGAGTTGATACAACCCACCCGTAGCCCGGATGAAGGCCTGCGGCCGGAATCCGGGGCCTCTGCCACGCACCGCCCCCTGATTTCGCTGCGCTGCATCCGGGCTACTCGACACGAATCACCATGACCAAACAAAAACCCTGGCTCGCGCCACTCCTCTCACTGCTGATCCTGCTGCTCACGCTCGCCGCCTGGCATCTGGCCACGCGCCCGAAAGAGGCGGCGGTGATCGTCGATCCTGAATACGCGGCACTGGTGGGCGGCGCAGCCGCCACCGGAAGCAAGAGCGCCTTCCCCGGCCCCGGTGAAGTGGGTGCCAAGATCTGGTCGCACCTCAAGGACCCCTTCTACGACAAGGGCACCAACGACAAGGGTCTGGGCATCCAGATCAGCTTTTCGCTGGCGCGCGTGCTGGGTGGTTATCTGCTCGCCGCGCTGGTGGCAATTCCGCTCGGATTTGCCATTGGCATGTCGCCGCTGATCTACCGCGCGCTGGACCCCTTCATCCAGATCCTCAAGCCGATCTCGCCGCTGGCCTGGATGCCGCTGGCGCTCTACACGATCAAGGATTCGGGCATCTCGGCGATCTTCGTGATCTTCATCTGCTCGATCTGGCCGATGCTGATCAACACGGCTTTCGGCGTGGCCAGCGTGCGGCGCGACTGGCTCAACGTGGCGCGCACACTGGAAGTGAGCCGCCTGCGCACCGCCTTTCTGGTGATCCTGCCGGCCGCCGCGCCGACCATCATGACCGGCATGCGCATTTCCATCGGCATTGCCTGGCTGGTGATCGTGGCGGCCGAGATGCTGGTGGGCGGCACCGGCATCGGCTACTTCGTGTGGAACGAGTGGAACAACCTCTCGATCACCAACATCTTCACCGCCATCCTGCTGATCGGTCTGGTCGGCATGCTGCTCGACACGGCGCTGGCGAAGCTGACCAAGCTCGTGAGCTACAGGGAATAAGCCATGTCTTTCCTCAAAGTTGAAGCCCTCGCCCGGCGTTACGCAAGCAGCGGCCCGGCCGTGTTCGAGAACATTCATTTCGGCATCGAGCGCGGCGAGTTCGTGTGCATCCTCGGCCACTCGGGCTGCGGCAAGACCACCATCCTCAATGTACTGGCCGGGCTGGATGAAGCCAGCGCAGGCCATGTGTTCATGGACGGGCGCGAAGTACGCGGCCCCTCGCTGGATCGCGGCGTGGTGTTCCAGAGCCATGCGCTGATGCCCTGGATGAGCACGCTCGCCAATGTGGAGTTCGGCGTGCGCTCACGCGGGCCGGACTGGAGCCGCGAGCAGGTGGCCGCGCATGCTACGAAGTATCTGGAGATGGTGGGCCTCGGCCACGCCCTGCACAAGAAACCGGCCGAGCTTTCAGGCGGCATGAAGCAGCGCGTCGGCATCGCGCGTGCCTTTGCCATCGAGCCAAAAATGCTGCTGCTCGACGAGCCCTTCGGCGCACTCGACGCACTGACGCGCGGCACGATTCAGGACGAGTTGCTGGGCATCGTGCAGGCCACGCAGCAGACCGTGTTCATGATCACCCACGATGTGGACGAAGCCATCCTGCTGGCCGACAAGATCCTGCTCATGAGCAACGGCCCGCAAGCCAAGATCGCCGAGATCGTGGAGGTGACCATGCCGCGCAACCGCACCCGCGCCAGCATCCACCATGATCCGCAGTACTACCGCATCCGCAACCACCTGGTGGACTTCCTCGTCGAGCGCTCGAAGCTGTATGCAGGCGACGCGGTGGAAGGCCACGACCCGAAGCATCCCCCCATCGTGCGTCCCGGCCTCGCTGCCGAAGACGCCGTATCCAATCCCATCGCAGCCTGAAGGAGCCCGCCATGAAGCGTTACGACGTGACCGAAATGATCATCGAGAAGAAGATCGCCAAGAAGCTCAAATGGAGCCAGATCGCCGAAGTGGTCGGCCAGTCCAAAGAATGGACCACCGCCGCACTGCTGGGCCAGATGACACTCACCGCCGAACAGGCCGCGAAAGTCGGGGCGCTGTTCGAGTTGCCGGAAGAAGCGGTGAATCTGCTGCAGGTGGTGCCCTACAAGGGCTCACTGCCCACCTCCGTGCCCACCGACCCGCTGATCTACCGCTTCTACGAACTGATCAGCGTGTACGGCACGACCTTCAAGGAGCTGATCCATGAAGAATTCGGTGACGGCATCATGAGCGCCATCGATTTCAAGATGGATCTGCAACGCGAGCCCAACCCGATGGGCGACCGCGTGAGCATCACCATGAGCGGCAAGTTCCTGCCTTACAAGACCTACTGATCGAAGCACCCTCCCGACACCCGCCGGGAGGGCTTCAAAGATCAGACCAGCGTCAGGGTGACTTCGACATTGCCACGCGTGGCGTTCGAGTACGGGCACACCACATGGGCGCGCTCGATCAGGGTGTGCGCAGTGGCTTCGTCCAACCCCGGCAGGGAAATCTTCAGTTCCACTTCGATGCCAAAACCGTTCGGGATCGGGCCGATGCCCACTTCGCCGGTGATGGCGAGGTCGGCCGGCAGCTTGATGCCATCGCGATGAGCGACGAACTTCATTGCGCCGATGAAGCAGGCCGAATAGCCGGCGGCGAAGAGCTGCTCCGGATTGGTGCCGGCGCCGCCCGCACCGCCCAGTTCCTTCGGCGTGGTGAGCTTCAGATCGAAGCTGTTGTCCGAGGACACGGCACGACCATCACGGCCGCCGGTGGCGGTGGCTTGGGCACGGTAGGCGACTTGTTCGAGTTTCATGCTGGGACTCCATTTCATATTTTTGGCTATTAAATTGTGTGCAATTAATTTGCACCTGAAGGCCGGGCCAAAACAACCGACCTTCAATTCCGGGAAATTCAGGTTTTGAGCAAAGCTTCGCCCAACTTGCGGCGCAGCCGTTGCAGCTCCGCGGTCATGGTCTGCAGCTCGGGAATCGTGCAGGCCGTGGCGCACAGCACCGCCTGCGGCACGGCCAGCGCCTCCTCGCGCAAGGCTCGGCCAGTGTCGCTGAGGCTCACGATCACCTGGCGCTCGTCTTCCGCGCTGCGCGCCCGCAGCAACATGCCCTGCGCTTCGAGGCGCTTGAGCAGCGGCGTTAGGGTGCCGGAATCGAGGAACAGACGCTCGCCGAGCGCCGACACGGTCAACCCGTCCTGCTCCCACAGCACCAGCATCACCAGATACTGCGGGTAGGTCAGGCCCAGCCTGGCCAGCAAGGGCTTGTACACCTTGGTCATGGCCAGCGAAGTGGAATACAGCGCGAAGCACAGCTGGTTATCCAGCTTGAGCAAGGCGGCGGAGTCGAGCTGATTGGCAGGAGAGGCAGCACGGGAGTTCATGGCCCGAACATTACATTGCACACAATTTAATTGCAAGCACTAAATTACACGGACTGGATGCGCTGGCTCCCCTCAGTTCGTGTCGTGCTTGGCACGCAGCGTGCTATGGACTAACGGCCTGTCATCAGAGGCACCGTATAATCGCCGCCTTTGGCAACCCATCAGGAGCGCATCCGCATGTTTTCTCCGGCACCCGAGATCTTCAAGGCCTACGACATCCGTGGCATCGTCGGCAAATCCCTCACCGTTGAAACCGTGCGCGGCATCGGTCAGGCACTGGGATCGGAAGCCCTGGTGCGCGGCCAGAAAACCATCGTGATCGGTCGCGACGGCCGCCTCTCCGGGCCGGACTTCGCGGCGGCCCTGGCCGAAGGCATCACCAGCACCGGCATCGACGTGATCGACATTGGCTGCGTCGCCACCCCGATCACCTACTTCGCGGCCTATCACCTGGGCGCCAACAGCTGTGTCTCGATCACCGGCAGCCACAACCCGCCGGACTACAACGGTCTCAAGATGGTGCTGGGTGGGCAGACGCTCTACGGCGCAATGATCCAGGATCTGCGCCGCCGCATTGTGGAAGGTGATTTCGCTCAGGGTGCCGGCAGCGTTTCTCACACCGACGTGCGCCCGGCCTATATCGAACGCATCCTGAGTGATGTGAAGCTGGCCCGCCCGATGAAGATCGTGCTCGACTCCGGCAACGGCGTGGCCGGCAACACCGCACCGGAACTGTTCAAGCGTCTGGGTTGCGAGCTGACCGAATTGTTCAGCGAAGTGGACGGCAATTTCCCGAACCATCATCCGGACCCTTCCAAGCCGGAAAACCTCGAAGACGTGATCGCCGCGCTGAAGGCCGGTGACGCTGAAATCGGCCTGGCTTTCGACGGCGACGGCGACCGCCTCGGCGTGGTCACCAAGGATGGCGAAATCATCTATCCGGATCGCCAGATCATGCTCTTCGCGGCCGACGTGCTTTCGCGCGTGCCCGGCGGCCAAATCATTTACGACGTGAAGTGCACCCGCAACCTCGCCCCGTGGATCCGCAAGCACGGCGGCGAACCGGTGATGTGGAATACCGGCCACGCGCTGGTGAAGACCAAACTCAAGGAAACCGGCGCTCCGCTGGCCGGCGAGATGAGCGGCCACATGTTCTTCAAGGAACGCTGGTACGGCTTCGACGACGGCCTTTACACCGGCGTGCGCCTGCTCGAGATCCTGTCGCGCAGCCGGGATGCCAACGCCATTCTGAAGGCGCTGCCGGACGCCGTATGCACGCCCGAACTGAACATCAAGATGAGCGAAGGCGAGCCGGTGGCGCTGGTCGAAAAGCTCAAGACGGTGAAGTTCGCCGGTGAAGTCGAGCGCATCACCATCGATGGTCTGCGCATCGAGTTTGCCGATGGCTTTGGTCTGGCCCGCTCTTCGAACACCACGCCGGTGGTAGTGCTGCGTTTCGAAGCCGATGATGCCGCCGCGCTGGAACGCATCCAGAGCGAGTTCCGCAGCAAGATCAGCGCGGCCTGGCCGGGCATCGAACTGCCCTTCTGACGCCAGGCGCTCGGCTTGAACGGCCCGCCCTGTGCGGGCCGTTTGCTTTCAGGAAACTGGCTGGGCCTGCAGGCGCTGCACAAACTCCTGCGCCGGCAAAGGCTTGCTGAAGAAGTAGCCCTGGTACAAATCGCAGCCGTGAGCCTGCAGAATCATCAGTTGCTCGGGATCCTCCACCCCTTCAGCCAGCACCTTGAAGCCCAGCGCACGCGCCATGCTGATGATGGCCAGGGTGATGGCGCGGTCATCGCGGTCATGCACCAGGCCGTCAACGAAGCCCTTGTCGATCTTCAGCACGTCCAGCGGGAAGCGCTTCAGATAGACCAGCGATGAGTAGCCCGTGCCGAAATCGTCGATCGCGATGCGGATCTGGCGAGCGCGCAGATTGTCGAGCAGTCGGGCAACCTCGCTATGGGCATCCATCAGTACCGATTCGGTCAGCTCCAGCTCCAGCTGATTGGCCGGAAAGCCTGTTTCGCGCAGCACTTGCTCCACCAGTTGATCAAACTGGCCATGGCGGATCTGCTGGGCCGACACATTCACCGCGAGGCGCAGCGGCGGCAGGCCAGCATCCAGCCAGGCACGCCCCTGGCGACAGGCTTCGCGCAGCACCCAGGCCCCTAGTTCGCGGATCAGGCCGGTCTCCTCGGCTATCGGGATGAAGCGCGCCGGCGCCAGCAGCCCCTCCACCGGATCCTGCCAGCGCACCAGGGCCTCAGCTCCCACGATGCACCCGCTGTGCAACTCGACCTGCGGTTGGTAATGCAGGAACAACTCGCCGCGGGTGATCGCGCGGCGCAAGCGGGCATCGATGCTGATGCGGTCGCGCGCGGCGTCCGTCATGCTTGACGAGTAATACTGGAAGCGCCCGCGCCCCTCGGCCTTGGCCCGGTACATGGCAGCATCGGCCTGCTGCAGCAAGGCCTCGGCAGTTTCGCCGTAGCCGGGAAACAGACTGATGCCGATGCTGACACTGCATTGCACCTCGATTCCGTTGGGCAACTGGAAAGGCGTTTCAAGCGAGTGAATCAGTTCTTCAGCAACCCGCGCCGCATCCTCGAGACGCGCCAGGTGCTCAAGCAGGATGGTGAATTCATCGCCGCCAAGACGAGCAAAGAAATCCGTTTTGCGCAGGCGTGCCCCAATCCGCTCGGCCAGCAGCTGCAGGAGTTGATCGCCTACAAGGTGGCCGAAACTGTCGTTGATATCCTTGAATCGATCGAGATCGAACATCAGCAGCGCCAACAGGCTGCCATCGCGCTGCGCCACCGCCAGCCCATGCTCCAGGCGCGTGAACAGCAGCAGGCGGTTGGGCAGCTGGGTCAGCGCATCATGGTGGGCGAGATGATCCAGGCGCTCCTCTGAAGCCTTGAGGCTGGAAATATCCGAGAAAACCTGCACATAGTTGCAGACTTCCCCTTGCTCATCGCGTACCACGCTGATGCTGAGCCACACCGGCGCTACGCGGCCGTCCTTGATCTGGCCCCAGTACTCTCCCTGCCAGTGGCCGTGCTGCGCAACGGACTCCCAGATCCCCTTGAAGAACGCTTCACCGTGACGGTTTGAGCGCATCAGGGTGCCGGGTTTGCCCAGCACCTCGGCCTCGCTATAGCCCGTAATCTCGGTGAAGGCGGCATTGGTCATCACGATGCGCAGCTCGGCGTCGGTGATCACCACCCCTTCCCGCGCATTCTGGAACACGGCCGCCGCGCGGCGCAGGGCCAGTTCCGTCTCCTTGCGCACCGAAATATCGGTATGGGTGCCGGCCATGATCAGGGGCCGCCCCTCGGCATCGCGCTCGACGATGCGGCCGCGGGTCAGAATCCATTTCCACTGCCCACTGGCCGTGCGGATCCGGAACTCCACTTCATGCAATGGCGTGCGTCCGGCCAGATGCGCCTCGATCGAAGTGTGCGCCCGCGCCAGATCCTGCGGATGCAGATAATCGACCCAACGGGCCGGTGAAATATCCCACTTGCCGAACTGATAGCCCAGCATCGAAGCGAAACGCGGACTGATATCAAACTGGTTGGTTTGCACATTCCACACCCAGAAACCTTGCTCCGAGCCTTCGATGACCCGGGCATAGCGGACCTCACTCTCGCGCAGGGCATCTTCGGTCCGTCGCTGGGTACTGATGTCCTGCATCGCACCGCGAACGGCCACGATATGCCCTTCAACCAGCACCGGCTCGGCCACCAGGCGCACCCACTTCTCTACACCGCCGGGCGTCTGCAGTGCCAGCACCATGTCGCAGGCGCTCCCCTCCCCAAACAGGCGCGCCATGGCCGACTCGAACAACAGACGCCAGCGCTCACTGAACAGATGCGGACCAAACAGCAAAGGGGGCTGTGCAGCGGCATCGAGGCCGCAAATCCGCGCTACCTCCTCGCTAAGCGGCCCCTGCAGGCTCGCAGCATCCACCTCCCAGGCGCCCAGCTCAGCCATCGCGCTCATGTCCTTGAGCAAATCGTGCTGATGCTTCAGGGCCGCCTCCATGCGCCGCCGCTCACGCTCGTCGCTGAAGGCAAAAATCCGTCCGGCAGCCCGTCCATCGTCATGATGAATCGCCGTCTCGCGCAGGGACACCGGGATCTCCGCCTCATCGCGGCGGATCAGGGTCAGATCCCCCGAGAGCGCGGCAGCATGCACGGCGTCCAACCCCGAGCGACGCAACACGGCACCGATCTCCTGCCCGAGCGCTTCGCCCATTGGCCAACCGGTGATCCGCTCGGCCTCCGGGTTGAGATAGCTGATCTGGCCTCGCTCATCGACTGCAATGATCGCATCGCCCACGCTGCGCAGGATCGCAGCCTGGGTGCTCCGGCTGGCTTCGAGACGGAACCAGGCGCGATGCAGGGTTTCGCATAACACGCTGATCAGCAGGCCATTAGCGAGTAGAAAAACCCAGCGCAGCTTTTCACTCGGGATGGACAGCAACTGGGCCGCAGCCTCCGGCGGCATCAACAAAAGGGAAGCACTCGCCCCCAGGACCGTGGCCCACAAACCCGGCCACAGGCCACCAATGGCCGCGCTGACAATGATCGGCAAGATCAGGATCTGCAAAACCGGTGTCTCCGGGCCATGCGCCAGGCTGAAGTGCATGAAGGCAAAGCTCAGGCTGGAGACAAGGGCAAATCCATATTGCAGCCAGCGGGGCCACCCCAGCAGTGGGCGCAAGCCATTCATCGGCGTTGCCACCGCGCGCAGCGCATCAGCGGCCGGCACGGCACGTAAGGCGAAAAACAGCATGGCCGTGGTAATGAACACGAAAGCCACGCCCTTGGCTGTCGACAGCCAGACGATGCGCGACGAATCGGTGAGCTCGGCCAGCAACTGGTCGGACAGGAAGATCCAGGCCAGCGCAAAAACGGCATAACCCAAGCTCGCCAGGGCAATGAAGCGTTGTCGCGGAGTGAATATCATCGAGTGGTCCGTTCCCAAAGCCCCCGGCACGATCATCCGTGGTCACCCTCAAGTCTGCGTCAATCCTCACTGCAACAGCAACGCACACACCCTCAAGCCCATCCGCCGGCATGCAAAAAGGCGCCCGCAGGCGCCTTTCTAGTCTCAGACAAAAGAGCATTCAGAAGCGGTAACCCACCCCGAGGCCCCAGGTGATCGGGTTCAGACCCACATTGCCAACCTTGGTGCCGCCCACTTTCACGTCGGTATCCATCTGGAGGTATTTCACATCCAGGTTCAATGACCAGTTCCGGCTCAGGGCAAAGTCAAGCCCCGCTTGAGCCGCCAGCCCGATACTGGAACTTTCGACTTCGGCCGCCCCGCCAAGGATATTGCTGCGATCCGAGAACAGGGTGTAGTTCAGGCCCAGCCCAAGATAAGGCTTGAAAGCCCCCAGATCAGTGAAGTGGTACTGCAGCAGCAGCGAAGGCGGCAAGGCCTTGATCGTGCCCTGCTTGCTGCCCCCCACCTTGATGTCGACTTCCTGCGGATAAGTCAGCACCAGTTCGGTGGCGATATTTTTGGTGAAGAAGTAGCTGATATCGAACTCAGGAATCCAGCGGCTCTTCGCCTCAATGGCGGTCGAGCCCCCCAGCGGCAAACCGTCGGACTGCTTGTTATCGAAATCAACATAGACCGCGCGCACCCGCAGCAACCACGGGCTCTCCTCGGCATGTGCGGCAGGCATGGCCGTAGCCGCCAGCAGGGCAAACACGGCCGCCAGCATCTTCTTGTTCATGAGTCTCTCCTCTGTAGGTTGGGCAAACATTTCCGTCGCTGAAGAAGGGCGCTCCTGCACGCCCCTCTCCGCGCCCCTCAAATTGCGGAGTTGATCTTAATCAAAAAGACCTTTTCGCAAGAATGGGAATTGCCCCTACACGCTTTCCCGCAGGGAAAGCTCAAGCCTCACACAGGGAACGTGCATCCTCCAGCAGCGCATCCACGGTTTCCGCCTCGATATCCCAGGCGCACATGAAGCGTGCCGCACTACCGATGAAATCGTAGAAGCGCCAGCCACGCCGACGCAGGCCCGCCGCGACCTCGGCCGGCAAGTCCACGAACACACCATTGGCCTCAGTTGGCGCGATCAGGCGCAGCCCCGGCAAGTCTGCCAGCCCACGCGAGAGACGCTCGGCCATCGCATTGGCATGCGCGGCACGGCGCAGCCAGGCACCATCCTCCAGCATGCCCAGCCAGGGCGCAGCCAGAAAACGCATCTTGGACGCCAGCTGGCCGGCCTGTTTGCAGCGATAGGCGAAATCTTCGGACAGGCGCCGGTCGAAGAACACCACCGCCTCACCCACCGGCAAACCCATTTTGGTGCCGCCGAAGCACAGCACATCCACGCCGGCACGCCAGGTGATGTCCGCCGGCTTCACCGCCAGCGAGGCCACCGCATTGGCAAAGCGCGCGCCATCCATGTGCACGCGCAGGCCATACTGGCGCGCCCGCTCGCTGATCGCCGCGATCTGCTCGGGGCGATACAAGGTGCCCAGCTCGGTCGCCTGGGTGAGCGTCACCACACGCGGCTTCGGGTAGTGGATATCGCTGCGGCGCTCGACCAGACGCGTCACCTCGTCCGGGCTGATCCGCCCAAACTCGCCCGCGGCCGCCAGCAGCTTGGCGCCGTTGGAGAAAAACTCCGGCGCCCCGCACTCATCCGTCATCACATGTGCCGCCTCATGGCAGATCACACTGTGGTAGGACTGGCACAGCGAGGCCAGCGCAAGCGAATTGGCCGCCGTGCCGTTGAAGACAAAGTACACGTCGCAATCGGTTTCGAAGATCGCACGCATGCGATCCGATACGCGCCGGGTCCACTCATCATCGCCATAGGCCATGGCGTGGTCTGAGTTTGCTTCGGCAAAGGCGGCAAAGGCCTCCGGGCAGATCCCGGCATAGTTGTCGCTGGCAAAGTGCTGGGCCATGAAAATCTCCGCTACAGGCTGATCACAAGCCAAACATTATCCACCGGCGAGCGGCCTGCCTCGAGAGATGACGAAGCGGTTACCGCTAAATGACGGGCGTCTGTCAAAAATGTTTAACCTGTAACACATACCCTGCCGGATGTCGCTCTCGCTCTTCACAAGGAACACATCCATGCGTTTTGCCCGCCTTCCCGTCGCGGCCGCCCTGCTCGCCGCCGTTTGCCTGCCTGCCGCTGCGCAGACCCTCTACCCGATCAATCGCGCCGAAATTCTCGCCGGTTCGCGCTTCGACCTGAAGGTCGAGTTCCCCGGCACGGTCGATGCCGCCAGCGTAAAACTGACCCTCAACGGGCAGGACTATCACAAGCTGCTCGGCAAGTCCGCCAGCCTGATCCCGGACGAAACCGGCAAGGGCGCCTCCAGCCTGATCCTGCGTGACGTAACGCTCACCAGACCGGGCCAGTACAGCGTCGAAGCCTCGGACGGCACGAACACCCGCAAGGTGGTGTGGAACGTCTACGCCACGCCGGCCAAGCCTGCCGCGAAGAACGTGATCCTCTTCATTGGTGACGGCTTCTCCGTCGCCCACCGCACTGCGGCGCGCATCCTGTCGCAAGGCATTGAAGACGGCAAACTCAAGGGCAAGCTGGCCATGGACGAACTGCCGGCCATGGCGCTCCTCAGCACCCAGGGCACCGATTCGATCATCACCGACTCGGCCAACGCCGCCCACGCCTACACCACCGGTCACAAGAGCTGCGTGAATGCGCTCGGCGTGTATTGCTCGCGCGCCGCCAACTCGCTGGATCACCCGAAAGTCGAAACCCTCGGTGAGCTGGCAAAGCGCCAGGGCTACGCCGTGGGCGCCGTGACCAACTCCGAGATCGAAGACGCAACGCCTGCATCGATGGTCGCGCATACTCGTCGCCGCTCCGACTTCAATGACATCGTCAAGATGTTTTACGACTCGAAGATCGACGTGATCATGGGCGGTGGCTCGCCGAACTTCCTGCCGAAAACCACGCCGGGTTCCAAGCGCACCGACGAGGTGGATTACATCGAGCAATTCAAGGGTGCAGGTTACGCTTTCGCCACCACCAAGGCCGAAATGGCCGCCGCGGCTGACGACAAGAAAACCACCCGCCTGCTGGGCCTCTACAACACCGGCAACATCGATGGCGCGCTGGACCTGAAGTTCCTCAAGAAGGGCTCGGTCAGCAAGTTCCCGGATCAGCCGGATGTGGTCGAAGAAATGAAGGCCGCGATCAAGATCCTGTCGCGCAACAAGAAGGGCTTCGTGCTGATGGTCGAATCTGCCCGCATCGACAAGTACTCGCACTCGATGGATGCCGAACGCGCCATCTACGACACGATCATGCTCGACAAGGCGGTCGCCGAAGCCAAGCGCTGGAGCAAGGCCAACGGCAACAACACCCTGATCCTGGTGACGGCAGATCACAGCCACGGCGTGAGCGTGGTCGGCACGGTGAATGACGATGCTGCGGGCAACGACATGCGCAACAAGATCGGCACCTATGAAGATGCCGGTTTCCCGAACTACCCGGCGCCAAATGCCGAGGGCTATCCGGAGAAGGTCGACGTTTCCAAGCGCCTGCGTCTGGTGTTCGCCAACACGCCGGATTACTACGAAACCTTCCGCCCCTACCTGGACGGTGAGAACGTGCCGGCAATCAAGAATGCCGATGGCGTGATGGTGGCCAACGAGAAATACAAGGATGTGCCGGGCGCAGTATTCCGCACCGGCAACCTGCCCAACGTCGGCCCGCGTGGCGCCAACCAGGGCGTACATACCGGTGATGACGTGGTGCTCACCGCTGGCGGCCCCGGCTCGGCGGCCGTGCATGGCCAGATGGAAAACACGGATCTATTCCGCGTGATCGCCGAGGCGCTGGCACTCGGCAAGCCCGCTGCAACGGGCAAGAAGTAAGCAATGTTCTCCTCGCAGTTTGCCGGCGGCTCACGCCGCCGGTTTTTCTTTGGCCTGGCAGTCCTGCTCGCCAGCCCGCTCTTGCGTGCGGCCGAGCTCCTGAGTTTTGACGGACTCTACAAATCCAATACCGTGCTGGGCCTCAAGTTCGCCGAGCGCACTCTGGCGCTCAAGGGCCAAAGCGTGCGCCTGCGCGGCTACATGGCGCCGCCGCTCAAGCCCGAAAGCAAATTCTTCGTGCTCACGCGCGAGCCAGTGTCGATCTGCCCCTTCTGTTCTTCCGACGCTGAATGGCCGGTCGACATCGTGGTCATCTACGCCAGCAAGACGGTGGTCCCCACCAATTTCTCCGAACGCATCGAAGTCGAAGGCACGCTGGAAGTCGGCAGCCATACCGACCCCGCGACCGGCTTCGTCAGCCAGCTGCGCATCCGCGATGCCAGCTTCAACAAGCTTCGCTGAACCCATGAACACCGGCACCCTGCGCGCCACCGGCCTGCGCTTCCGCTTTACCGGCCAAACCGCCGATCTTTTCGCCCTCGACCGCCTCGAACTCACCGCCGGCCACATGCTGGGCATCCGTGGCGCCTCCGGCGCAGGCAAGACCACGCTGCTACACTGCCTCGCCGGTATTGAGCCACTCACTACCGGCAGCATCGTGTGGGACGACACGGATATCACCGCGTTACCAGGTGCAGGGCTGACGCGCTGGCGCCAGCAAAAGCTCGGGCTCGTGTTCCAGGACTTTCACCTCGTCGAAGGCCTTTCGGCGCTGGACAACGTGCTCCTGCCCGCCAGCTTCACTGGCTGGCGCATCGCCCCCGCACTGCGTTCGCGGGCAACCCGTCTGCTCAGCCGGGTTGGCATTGCGGAGCCAACAAGACGTGCGGAACTGCTCTCACGCGGCGAGCGCCAGCGTGTCGCCGTGGCCCGTGCGCTGCTCTTCGCTCCGCCGGTGGTGCTGGCCGATGAACCCACGGCCAGCCTTGACCCGGAAAACCGCGAAATCATCGCCGACCTGCTCTGCGGACTGGTGCGCGAGCACGGTGCCACGCTGATCGTCGTTTCCCACGAAAGTGCGCTGCTCCGCCGCATGGATCGCGTGCTCGAACTGCGCAGTGGCACGCTGCAGGCTGCGGAGGCCGCCCATGTTTAATCCCCTGCCCGTCGTGCTCGCCGACTACCGCCGCAACCGTCTGCTGGTCGGCATCACCCTCGCCCTGATCGCCCTCGCAGTCGCCATCGGGGTGGCCGTCATTGCGCAGGAGCGCGCGCTGCGCCAGGGCAGTGCGCGTGCGGCGGACGATTTCGACCTGCTCGTCGGCGCGCCCGGCAGCCCCACCCAACTGGTGCTGACCAGCGTCTATCTGAAGCTGCAGTCGATCCCTCTGGTGAGCGGCGAAGTGCTCGTCAAAACCAGTACGGCGCGCGGCATACGCTATGCCGCGCCAATCGCGTTCGGCGATAACTGGCAAGGCCATCCCATCGTGGGCACGACCGAGGACTTCGCCAGTCGTGGCGGACGCCTGCCGCCGCTTGAGGGGCACCCGTTTCGCCAGCGCGGCGAAGCGGTGATCGGCGCCCAGGTGCCGCTGGCAATCGGAGCCCGGATACACCCGGAACATGGCGCCCATCACCATGACGACGATGAGGAGGGCCACGAACATGAGCTCGCCTACACCGTGGTCGGTCGCCTGCCCGCACGGCATAACGTGTGGGACAACGCCATCCTCGTACCCGTCGAAGATGTATGGGCCGTGCATGAACTACCTTCGGGTCACCCGCCAGGCAGCACGCAGATCGGGCCGCCCTGGGATGCCACCCGGGTGCCGGGCGTACCGGCCATTGCCATCAAGCCCGAATCGGTCGCCGCAGCTTACGGTCTGCGCGGCCAGCTGCGCACGAACGAGAGCATGGCGCTGTTTCCCGCCGAAGTGCTCAACGAGCTCTACAGCACGCTGGGCGATGTGCGCGATCTGATGTCGATCCTGGCGCTAGCCAGCCAAGTCCTCGTCGTGATCGCGGTACTGATGTCTCTGCTCGTCGGTTTTCTCGCCCGCGCCCGCCAGTTCGCCGTGCTGCGCGCCATCGGCGCCGGCAGCCACTACGTGTTCAGCGTGATCTGGCTCGAAGTGAGCCTGCTGGTGGCTGGCGGCGCAGCCCTCGGCCTGCTGTTGGGCTACGCCGCCTCGTGGCTGCTGATGCAGTGGATCGCTCCGCGCATGGGTTTTGCAATGCCAGTATCCCTTGGCAGCGAGGAGCTCCTGCTCGCCAGCGCACTCGCAGCCGCCGGACTGCTGATTGCAGTCCTGCCGGCCTGGCTGTCCCTCCGCCGACCGGTAGCCACAGGCTTGAAGGCATGAAAAAGCCCGCACGCGGCGGGCTTTTTCAGCATCCGGAAGGCCTCAGGGGCGGGTCCGGCCTTTCATGTTCACGCCAGCTTGCCCGCTCACAGCGAGACTCTCCAGCGAGTCATGAACGATCTGCCCGGCGTAGCTGCGGTTGTGGAAAGCAGCACCAGGGTCGCGCAACAGGAAGGTGTAGTTGAACACGGCCTGCAGCAGACGCGGCGTATAAGCCTTGTAGCTGTTCGTCGGCTTGAGTTCATCGTCATCCACCACACCATTGCCATTGCTGTCGGTGTACCAGTAGGGAGAGGCCTTGGAAGAGTAGGCCAAGGGCACACCTCCGACCTTGATCGCATACTGCTGGATGCCGGCATACAGCGCATCCATGCTCTGCTTCAACTCGCTGCGGTAGTCCGCGATGCGGTCGCCCTTGTCGGTATGGCAGCTGTCACATTTCTCAACCTTGGCGTGGCCGCTGTGCGGGTCGTGGCAAGCCAGACAGTTATCCAGCTGCTTGGGATGCTTGTAGCGCCCGTCATAGGTCTTGCCTGCAAACTCGTAAGCCACCTTGGCCTGGGTGCCGAAGAGCGTGGCGCCCGCCGGGAAGTAATGCACATGGATGAAGGCCAGCGCCGGATCCGGCGTGTCGAGTACCTTGCCGGCAATCGCCTTGTTCACACTGGCCGTGGACTCACGCCCCTGGTGACAGGTCATGCACAGGTTGGCGTCATTGAGGCCGGCATCCACTTCCAGCCCGCTGGCGAAGGTGACCTTGCTGACCTTGTGACGCTCGTAGCTGAGCATGTCGGCATGGCAGTTGGTGCAGGCATAGGCATTCTTCACCTGCTTGGCCGGGGCGTTCTTGCCATTCGCCAGATATTCCGGCACACCCTGAGCCGCATGGCAGCGGGCGCAGCCGGCGGGAATTTCAGCCGCCTGGTCCCAGTAATGGAAGGCCTTGCCATCCCGGTTGAAGTGCCCCACGCCCATCTCGATACGCGCGCCAGCAGGTTTGCTCTGCGCCGCAGCAGGTTCGGCCGCGAGACACGGCGTAAGGAGTGCGGCCGCCATCAGGGCCAGCACCAGACTGATCATTCTCTTCATGAAAAACTCCGCTCCGGATCGTCGTTTGCACACGCAAAACCACTTCGTCAGGATAGGTGTTCAGAGCCTCAATCGACAGCCCCTGACGCGGCGGAAAACCCTCTCCCATCACGCTTTTCGCGCCGGGCATGACCAGCATCAAGAAGCGCCCGACACCAGATCCTGGACGTCCATCAGAAGCGAGAAACGCCCATCCGAAAACAACAGGGCCGCTCCATGGAGCGGCCCTGTTGTTGCGCTACAGCATCCGGATCAGCTCTTCTTGCCCCCGTAGAGATAGGGGTTCAGGGTCGGATCGTTGTACATCTTGAACTGCCGATAGACCTTGTAATGCGCCACGCCGGCGGCACAGTCGGCCAGCAGTTGCTCCAGGCAGGCGGCCAGGTCGGCGCGCTGCTCGCGCAGGCGGGCGAGCTTGGCTTCACAGGTCGCGATGTGCTCGGCCGAAGCATCGCTGCGCCGGGTCTGCTCGCCCATGTGGAAGACCTTAAGTCCGAGGATGGAGATGCGGTCGATCATGCTGCCCGCCGTTTCGGAATTCAGGCGGCTGCCCGTCACTGCCGGCGGCAGGGCGGAGAGGAAGACTTCGTCCATGCGCTCGATGGCATCGTTACGCTTCTGGTTGTAGCCATCGATGGCGCGCTTGTTGGCGGCGATTTCGCTATCGGCCACGTCCTTGCGGCGGGCCAGATCCTCTTCGTCCCAGAGCAGGTTGTTGAAGCGGTGATTCAGTTCCAGGAATTGCCACAGGCCTTCAGCAAAGCGGGCCGGCTCGGATTTGGCCCAGCTGCGGTTGGCCACGCAGGCATCGTGGAAAGCAATGATTTCGGCGCTATCGATCAGCTTGGTCATAGTGCGGCTCTGTGCATTCAATCGGAGGTGCGGCATTCTACGCCCTGCTGCGGTAAGCGTGCCGTAACACGGGCGCCATACGCTGGCAGCCCCGCATGGAGAAGCCTACCCAAATGGAAAGTCCCTTCAAAGGCAAGACTGGCATCGTCCGCATCTGGAATGCCTTCAACTATTCGCTGGACGGCCTCCGCGCTGCCTACAAACTCGAAGACGCCTTCCGGCAGGAAGTGCTGCTGGCCATTCTGCTGATCCCCTTCGCCCTGCTCTCTGCCCGCAGCGGCCCGGAAAAGGCCTTGCTGATCGCCTGTGTGCTGCTGGTACTGATTGTGGAATTACTCAACTCGGCGGTCGAGGCCGTGGTGGATCGCGTCTCGCTGGAGCGCCACGAGCTCGCCAAGCGCGCCAAGGATATCGGCAGCGCCGCCGTGCTGATCACCCTCATCAATCTGGCTGCAGTGTGGGGGTTGGTGTTTTTCGGCTAGGGGCTGACGCCCGGCAAATACCCTGACAGGCCTGGCGGCGACCATGCGCTACAATCCGCGCACTTTTACACCCGGATTCCGACCATGTCCGTCCTCATTTGCGGCTCGATGGCCTACGACACCATCATGGTGTTTCATTCCCAGTTCAAGAAACACATCCTGCCCGAGCAGATCCACATCCTGAACGTATCCTTCCTGGTGCCGGAAATGCGCCGCGATTTTGGCGGCTGCGCCGGCAACATCGCCTGGTCGCTGAAACTGCTGGGTGGAGAGCCGCAGATCATGGCCACCGTGGGCGACGATTTCGCTCCCTACCTGGCCCGCCTCAAAGAACAGGGCATCGGCACCCGCCACATCCGTCAGGTGCCGGAGAGCTTCACCGCCCAGGCGTTCATCACCACCGATCTGGACGACAACCAGATCACCGCATTCCACCCAGGCGCAATGAGCTTCTCGCACCGCAATAGTGTGCGCGACGCAGAGGGCATCAAAATCGGCATCGTGTCGCCGGACGGCCGCGACGGCATGTTCCACCACGCACGCGGTTTCGCTGCTGCCGGCCTGCCCTTCATCTTCGATCCGGGCCAGGGCCTGCCGATGTTCTCCGGCGACGAGCTGCTTGAATGTCTGGATCTGGCAACCTGGTGCACCCTCAACGATTACGAGGCCAGGCTCGTCTGCGAAAAGACGGGGCTCTCCCTCGAGGCACTGGCGGAACGTTTGCAGGGGCTGGTGGTCACACTCGGTGCGCAAGGATCCCGGATCTACACCGAAGGCCGCGTCATTGAAGTCGCCGGCGTAACGGCCGACGACATCGTCGACCCGACCGGCTGCGGCGATGCCCATCGCGGCGGCCTGCTCTACGGCCTCTCGAACGGCTGGGATCTGGAAAAGTCCACGCGCCTGGCCTCGACCATGGGCGCTCTCAAGATCGCCAGCCGGGGGGGCCAGAACTACAACCCGAGCCGGGATGAGATCGCCGCCCGCTACGCCAAGGCTTACGGCAGCGCCCCCTGGTAAGCACGAAGGAAAGCCGCAGATGAAGAACCCGCTCCTGATCCTCGCCCTGATCGCCACCGCAGTGCTCTCCGCCGGCTGCGCCAGCAGCAAGGCCGGGGATGTGTATTCACGCGCAGAAGCACGGCGGCCGATCAGCTACCGCGAAGGCACCTTGCTCGAGGTGCGCAAGGTTCGCTTGGAAGGAACCAAGAGCGGCCTCGGCGCACTGGGCGGAGCTGCCATCGGCGGCGTGGCCGGCAGCGGCATTGGTGACGGACGCGGCGCTATCGTCGCCGGGATTGTCGGTGCCGTCGTCGGCGGCGTGGCCGGTGCGGCGACCGAGGAAGGCTATACCCGCGAAAATGCCTGGGAACTCACCGTCCGCATGACCAGCGGTGAAACCATGGTGGTAGTGCAGGGGATCGGCAAGGAAGACAAGTTCGCCCCGGGTGACCATGTGCGCGTACTCCAGAGCAGTGGTGAAACCCGCGTCTCTCCGGCCACCGCACCGCTTGCTCCTGCCCCTGCCCCCAGCCCGGCCAAAGACAGCAAGGGCAGCGCCACCAGCCTCTGAAAGCGCGGTGTAATTTCCGCGCAACCAGCCGGTAACCGGCACGCAACACGATCCTCCTAGAGTGGCACGGCAGGCATGAGCCCTGCAGCCACTCGAGGATCAAAATCATGTTGCGTGTCAGCCCGCAAACCTCCGAACAAAAGTCCCGCTCGCTGTGGGTAGGCCTCGCGGCCACCGAATCCGAAATCCTGGCCGCGCAGAAACTGCGCTACCGCGTCTTTGCCGAAGAGATGGGCGCCCGCCTCAACCCGCGTACCCCGGGTGTGGACCGCGATCATTTCGATGCTTACTGCCAGCACCTGATCGTGCGTGATGAAGCGCATGGCCGCATCGTCGGCACCTACCGCATCCTTACCCCGGAAGCGGCACGCAAGATCGGCGGTTACTACTCCGAAACCGAATTCGATCTGACCCGCCTGCAGCATCTGCGCCCGAATCTGGTCGAGGTCGGCCGCTCCTGCATCGATCCCGAATACCGTACCGGCGCCGTGATCACCCTGCTGTGGAACGGCCTTGCCCGCTTCATGCAGAGCGGTGGCTACGAATACATGATGGGATGCGCCTCGATCGGTATGGCCGACGGTGGCCATAACGCGGCGAATATATTCCAGGCGCTGGCAGACAAGCTGGCACCGGTGGAATACCACGTTTTCCCGCGCCATCCTTTGCCGGTCGAAATGCTGGCCAGCGAAGCACGCGCCGAAATCCCGCCGCTGCTCAAGGGCTATCTGCGCGCAGGTGCTCAGGTGTGCGGCGCACCGGCCTGGGATCCGGACTTCAATACCGCCGATCTGCTGATCCTGCTGAACATGGCACGCGTCGATGCGCGCTACGCCAAGCACTTCGTGGAACGCCAGGGCGCTTGAGCGCGCGCCCCCGGATCATCCGCTCGGGCTACCGGCCTCACACCAGGTTGGCCCCGAGCGGAAAACGGGGCGGCACCGAGCCACAGTACGCTCAGGCGCCATGTCGGCCCTTGCGCCCGCCCCCAAAAACGTAAATGGGCAGCCGCCCTTGATCAAAACATGACCACGTCTCAGGCCCCCGCCTCGCCCGCGTCCCTCCAAACGCTCCGCAGCGCATTCACCGCCCCCTTTCGCGCCCTGCGCACCACCTGGCGTCTGACCCAAGTCGTCATCCTGGTACTCGGCGGCCTGCTCATCGTGCGCTTCCTCTTCCCATTCTGGTCGGCCTCTCGCCAGCGGCGTGTCAAACAACTGTGGGCAGCCTTCCTGGTCGACTCGCTGGGCGTAACGCTCGAAGCCCCCACGGAGGAGATCCCGCCGCAAAGCCTGGTGGTGTGTAATCACATCTCCTGGCTGGACGTATTCGTGATCAATGCCATAGCCCCTACCACCTTCGTCTGCAAGGATGACGTACGTGCCTGGCCCGCACTGGGCTGGCTGGTGGCGCATACGGGCACACTCTTCATCGAGCGCGGCAACCGCGCAGCTGCCGCCCGTTCTGCCGCAGCAATGGCCCAGCGCCTGCGCGAGGGCGAGCGCATTGCGGTGTTCCCGGAAGGCACCACCACTCAAGGCCACGCCATGCTGCCTTTTCGCCCGGCGTTGTTTGAAGCGGCAGTGGAGGCAGCGTCAGGGGTCCAGCCGCTGGGCTTGCGCTACCTCGGCCGGCACGATGAACTCAGCCTTGCGCCAGCTTACGATGGTGACATCAGTTTTGGCGCAAGCATGCTCGCGATTGCCAGTGCTTCAGGTCTGCGTGCGCGGCTGCAGGTACTGAGCCCCTTGGAACCAAGCAAGAGCCGGCGCGAACTGGCCAGCCAGAGTGAGCAGATCATTGCCTGCGCGCTGGGCTTCACGCCACAAGCCCAACTGGCGCCGACCGAGTCCACCGAACCCTTGTCAGAAGCCTTACCGGCCGTAGCTGGCTGAGCTTCAGACGCGAAAACGCCGCACCGTCTCCACCAGCGCCACAGCCAGCTGATCCAGGCTGCGCGCATTGTGGTCCACGGATTGTGCCGCGCCGTTGCTCTCCTCGCACATGCTGGCAATCTGCTCGACCTGCTGCGCAATCAGCTGGCTGGCCGAACTCTGCTCGCGCAAGGCAGCATTGATGCGCATGCTGGCTTCGGTGGTCTGATCTGCGGCCTGACTGATCTCACCGATGGACTGCTCAGCCTGCGAAGCCAGCCCCAACTGCTCCTCGAAGGCCTGCACCACGCTGCGCACATCGGCAATCGCCTGCACCGAACTTTCCTGGATGAGTTTTACCAGCGCATTGATCTGAGCGGTTGAACTGGTGGTTTTCTCCGCCAGCTTGCGCACCTCGTCGGCCACCACCGCAAACCCACGCCCCTGCTCACCGGCTCGCGCCGCTTCAATGGCGGCGTTCAGGGCCAGCAAATTGGTCTGGTCAGCAATTTCCTTCACCGTCTGCACGATGCCGGAAATGGCGTCAGAACGCGTTCCAAGCTCCTCGAGTACCGCAGCCGTCTGATGCACGCGCAAGGAGGTGCGTTGCAACTGCGCATTGCCCTGCTCGACAGCACCGTGCCCGTTCCGCGCACTGTTGCGCGAGCACCCTGCCAGTTGCTCGGCTTCCTGCGCCGCATCACCCACCTGACCGACACTGACGGTCAGCTCCTCGACCGCTGCGGCCACCGAACTGGCCGCACTGCTCTGGGCATTGCTCGAATGCCCCATTTGATCGACCGCACTGGCGATCGACGCAGTCTGCCGGGCAAGCTCATCCATTCGTGTGTGGATCTCCCGCACGATCTGCTGGAAACGCTCGAGCATCTGATTAAGCGCTACCCCGCATTCCGCCAGCTCATCCTTACCGCTCACCGGCGCGCGGTGAGTCAGATCCCAGTCCTGCTCCACCTGCAACATGGTGCTGCGCAGGCCGGACACCGAGCGCATGATCGATTGCAGCAGGTACCAGCCGACCCCAGCCAGTCCAGCCAGTACCAGCACCACGCCTGCCGCAGTCAGCCACTGTGCGTTATGCATGATGCTGGCGGCCTCCGCCCTGAAGTGCTCGGTCTGCTCAAGAGCGTAGGTCGCAATCACCTTGTCCAGCTCGGCCATTGCCGCAGCCAGGGTTCGGTCCATGCCACGTACAGCCACATCCACCTTCTTGCCCGCTTCCGGATCGGCCGGATCGAACTGCTGCAGAGCACTGCGGTATTTCTCACCCAAGGCCTTGAGTTCGCTATCCGCCTTGCGCACTGGAGCAGCATCCAGTCCCACTCGCTGCATCCCCGTATCCAGGATAGCCAGGGCCTTGGCCACCCGAGCCTCCTCCTCTCCAAACTGCTTGAGATAGCGCTCGTAAAGTGCCTTGTCATTGCCCCGGATGAGAATGTTCTTCCATTCCTGCACCTGGGTCTTGAAGGCCACCTGCGCCTCCGCTCCGGTCTTTTCCAGCTCAGCCGCCACCAACCGGCTTTCCAGGCCAGCATCCAGTTTGCCCTCCAGGCGCTGCATCTGCCACAGCCCGCACAGCCCCTGGCCGAGAATGATCGCAGCCCCCAACAGCAGGATCATGAGCAATTTCGTTCTGATCTTCATTTTTGCGCCCTTCGCCGACAAAGCGGATCAACAGCCTGCTTTACGGCTCACCAGGGTCACGACTTGATCACAGATTGGAGCACCTGAACCTAAGGACATAGTGCCCCGACTTGGCACAGGTCATACCACGCGGACGGGAATCGGCAATAATCGCGCTTGCCGCTGCGTGGCGGCGCCCGAACCCGTAGCTTCCCACCATGCATATCCTTATCGTTGGTGCAGGACTCGCCGGCGTGACAGCCGCCTGGTACCTGCGTACCGCCGGTCACAGCGTTACCGTCATCGAGCGCAATGCCGCTCCCGCCCTCGAAACCAGCTTTGCCAACGGTGGCCAGATCTCCATCAGCCACCCCGAACCCTGGGCCAACCCCGGCGCACCGCTCACCATCCTGAAGTGGCTAGGCCGCAAGGATGCCCCACTGCTTTTCCGCTGGCCCGCCGAGGCCGCACGCATCAAGTGGGGGTTGCAGTTCCTGCACGAATGCCTGCCCCACCGCACCCGTCGCAACACCCTTGCTATTGCGCGTCTGGCAGCATTCAGTGGCCACGAACTGCGCGCCCTGCGTGAAGCCACCGACATTCACTACAACAGTCTCTCGCGCGGTGTTTTGCACCTCTACTTCGCCAAGGAGAACTACCTCCACGGCGAAGCCCAGCAACGCGTGCTGAGCGAGCTCGGCATCGCCTCGAAGATGCTCACCCCCTCCGCCTGTGTGGATCAGGAACCCAGTCTCGCGCACGTTGAAACGCGTCTGGTTGGCGGCATGTTAGGAAGCGAGGATGAAAGTGGCGATGCCCAGCGCTTCGTCACGGAACTGACTGAGCGCTGTCGCGACATCGGCGTCGAGTTCCTGTTCAACGCACGCGTCCGCAGCCTGATTCGTGACAACAACCGGGTCGGCGGGATCGAGATCGAACGCGACGGGCAACGTGAAACCCTCGGAGCCGACAGTTACGTCATCGCCGCTGGCAGCTACAGCCCCTTGCTGGTAAGGTCACTGGGCGAACGGCTGCCGATCTACCCGGTCAAGGGCTACTCCACCACCCTCAAACTGAAAGATCCCTCCCGCGCACCAACGGTCAGCCTCACTGATGAATCCCGCCGCATCGTCTGCTCCCGCCTCGGCGACAGCCTGCGCATTGCCGGCACAGCGGAGCTCAACGGCTACAACACCGACCTGGATCCGGAGCGCTGTGGCGCCCTGCTGCGCTGGGCAGAAGACCTCTTCCCTGGCGCCTGCGATGCCAGCGAGCCCAACTACTGGGCCGGCCTGCGCCCCACCACCCCCAGCAACCTCCCCATCATCGGCCGTTTGGGCTACGACAACCTCTACTACAACACTGGACACGGCACCCTGGGGTGGACGCTGGCGGCGGGATCAGCCAGAAAACTCGCCAACCACATTGATGGATTAACAAGTTGGCCCTGAAGAATCAGGTGTTCACCGGACCGGAATGATCGTAACGGCCGATGCCCTGGCGATCAAGCTGCTGGCGAGCAGGTGATTTGTGCAACAAAGCCTGACGGGATTAGAAATCCGGCAAACCTAACTGCGCCTATTCTCTCACTCGCCCCCTTATGCAGGGAAGCTTGCAGGGCAGACTACTTTGGAAATGCCTGAGAAACCAAAACACGCTCATAGAGCTTCATATACGCACGCCCCACTTGCGTTGTATCGAACTTTTGCACACACCGTTCGCGAGCTGCTTTCCCATATTGTGCGGCGACCTCTGGATTATCGATAAGATTCTGCATAGCCACGGCAAACGCCTCAGGATTCGCTGGCGGAACGACTAAGCCTGTCTCAGCATGAACATTGACGTAAGACGTCCCGGTACCGATTTCTGTCGAGATCATCGCCTTACCCAAGGCAGCTCCTTCCAGCAAAGAAACGCCAAAGGCCTCAGCTCGTAGGTGCGATGGAAACACGACAGCCCTACACTGCTGAATAAGGGCGAACTTATCTTCATCTGAAACCCGGCCCAGGAAGTGCACATTCCCCAGTCCGGCCGCAAGATAGCGCAGCCGGTCACGCTCGGGGCCATCGCCAGCAATAACCACATTAAACCCCGTTATGCGTGCGGCCTCAATGAGGTACTCCAGCCCTTTGTAGTAGCGCAGAACCCCCACAAAAAAGAAGAACGGCTCCGGAAAGCGGCGTTGCCAAATCTGGGCGACCTCATCGGAGGCAGGCTTTATATCGGAGGGATCAATCGACAACGGAATCACATCCACCGAGCGCCCGGTACGCGACAGGTACTCACTGGTGCGCGCATAGGCCGGCGAAGTCGTGATGATCGAACTCGCCCCCGCCACGAAATGCGAGCGCAGCGGCGCGTAGATGGCTTCAGCCACCCGCTGGCGAACGATGTCGGAATGATAGGTGATCACATAGGGCTTGCCGGGGTTGCCCAACAACTCCAGCACATCTCCGAAAGGCCAAGGGTAGTGGAAATTCAGGATATCGGCACGTGCGGCCAGCCGGCGAAACCACAGCACGCTCAGCGGCGAACCGATATCGCACGACGACACATCCACCACGCTCCTGGCGCGGAACACTTCCGCGTCATCGATGCGCAGCACATCCGGACGCGGCTTCTTCGCCAGCGTGAAAACCGACGATGTCGCCCCGGCGCGCGACAGGCCGCAGGCGATTTGACGGATCGCCTCCTGCAACCCCCCTTGAGTTTCGGGGAAGTAGGTTCTGTAAATGTGGAGAACTTTCAAGCTCGCACACCACAGGAAGAATAGGATTTAACCATGAGCATGGTTACTGAAATGCATGTCATTAGAATGTAATGTGCGAAAAAGCAGCAAGGTCATGCCACGAACTAAATTTAACGAATGGCAGAAATTTCTGCATAGCAAACGCCAGACAAAACGCCTTCCGGTAAATTGAGATCAAACTCCCGCAATCTGGCGCCATTGATGGCGACCGGAATCGTGACACCGTTGCTGCCAAACTTCAAAGTACTTTCTGAACCCCCACCGAGGCTGGAACGATACCTTGCCACCAAAGTCGCTGATGGGCACTCAGGAGAGACTGTCTTGGCATGAAGCGAAGCTATCGCGCCAAATTCAGGATTCAACATCAACCGGGAATGCCCTGTTCGTAGCCTCACACCACCGTATTCCAGCGCCTCAAAGCCGATACCAGCCGTTCCGAATGTACCCCATGGATCGTCCGAATCCATCACAAACAGAGCCTCTTTACCAACATTCTCTTTTCCAATTTCTAATTTTGCGGAAGTGATCAACTCCAGGGCCTCGTCGAGGCTCGGCGAAGCTGTTCGTTTGTACAACGTAGCCCGGATTCCGTAAATCAAATCCTCCTGAATTACCACTTCATTTTTTTTTGCCCATGCGCCGCCAACCTGCTCCGATGCGAATGTGATATTGCGTTGCTGATCCGGCGGCAAGCTGTATTGATTCGGGAACACAGCGAGAATAGATTTGGCGCTTAACAAACCCGAGATTATTGAAGGATCTCTCTTATCGACGTTAGATGTCGGTACAAAAGTCAGTCGCTCCTTCTCATCCGGAAAGAGCTGAGACTCCCCCTCTTGAATGGTCGACACGTTCAAATCCACACTGGACGAAACAACCAATATATTGCTGCGCAAATCTTCCCGAGATCGTAACGTGGATATTATCCGCACTAGGGCGCCATAGTCTGGACGACTCAAAGGAAAGAACCGTTCAGCCATCGCTGACAGCACCCCTCTGCTCAAAACCTGCTCCATGCTTGGCCGCAGGTTGCACACCAAAAATTGAAAAAACAGAGGGACAAAACAGACAAACAGCCCGACACCTCGCAACCAAGACTTACACAACCATAAATTGACCGCCAACGCCGAGACTCCAATCAGCGTATAAGCCTGCAATGCGTCAGAAGTATAGTGAAAACCTGCCTGTCGTACCTGCCCTACCCAGACCCCAACCCATACAACAGTAATGATCGGAATGCATAGCACGCGCCTCCTTTTCCACACCCCAGGCCGAAATAGGCACCATATGTATCCCGCTGACGCGAAAACGATATTCATTGGTCCGATTATCCGGATAAACTCTAATATATTTTGGCCTGGAGATACCTCATAAGCCTCATACAGGATGCCTTTGGGGTTGTTCAGGCTATTAATCACAACATCGAACATCAAAAGCAGAACAAAAGACACAGTCAAAAACACAGAAAAACCTGCTTTGGCGACAGGAAAAAAACAACAAAGCAATGATTTAACCGTTCCGCGCCAGGTCTTCTTGACGTTGCCTATCGAAGCTGCAAGCGTAGAGATCAATAGCAAAAGCCAGATAGAAAAAATCGTGTAGACGAAATGCCTTCTGCAAGCGATTGCAGCACCCAGCAGCAAACCAACTACTACAGCGGTACGCAAGCGCGAAATCACGGGATCCCGCGCAAAACACACCAGTGCAAATATGGTGGCTGCGGAAGCAACAATGTCTGGATATCCACGAATCGCCAAACCATGAATGGACGGCGACAAAAATCCCGCTAGTAAGGTCAGTGCAATAACGGCATTCTTATGCCGGCGCTCAGGAACTAAAATCTCACAAACAAGGCAGCCACACGCAACAAAAAAAACAATGGAATAAATTGCCTCAATCGAAGCTACATATACATCCCTACCCAAGCCGGCAATAGCCATGACAGGAAGGATCGGAATCGAGACGAATGTCGTCACGCCATCTCTGTCTAGCCCCTGGAGCAAGGCCACAAATCCACCAACAATGCCTTGCTGAAAGCTCTGCACTACATTTCTTGCAGACAACCAGAAGGACGTGTAATCCCAGTAGTAAATAAAACTTTCACTTCTGGAAACCCACAAAGCGTAAAACAAATGCGCAGACACAGCGGCAGCGATAATTGAGAACAAACAAATATTATCGCGACGCTTAAAAATCACACCAAGCAACATTGACGCGCGCCCACCCTGCTCGGAAAAGAATTTAATGTTCATAGAATGATGTTGGTACGCGACGCAGACAATTGGAGCGCTTTATCTTTCGACAGCGGGAGTTCTGAGCTATCTCAGTTACGAAAATCTGGAACGCGACGACTCTATCGCTTTAAAATACGCAAACTCCAGCTCTTCAGCCACACGGTCCCACGTAAACTGGCGGACTCTCTCTCGAAGCAAGGGTGTATTTTGTGACTCAACAACCGCTTTATTGAGCTTCTGCGCGATATCTTCCGACCTCTTTGGGTAAGCATAGAAAGCTCCGTCCCCAAAATACTCGTAGGTACATCCCTCGCTAGTGATAACAAGCTGGCAGCCTGCAGCCGCAGCCTCAAGGGCTGCGAGACCCGGGGTTTCGAGCAGACTTGGCAGCGCAAACACTTTGCATGCCGAATACGCCGACCGCAGAATTTCACTACGATGGTCGAGGTATCCAAGGTAGCTAAAACTCTCAGCATACTGAGTACTTATCCGGGAAAAATATTCTTGATCACGTACATTACCTATGAGTACCACATGCATCCCAAGGCTAGATGCGGCTTCCAGCAAAGCCAACTGATTCTTGCGAACTTCTATGTTTCCAACACACAAAACGAAGGGCTGATGAATATTGAAATGTGACTCAAACACTCCTGGAGATATCGCTTCAAAAAAATCGCTATCAACACCATTGTGAGTGACATGGTACTTCTCCCGCGGAGCGTCAAAATGACTGATGAAACGCTCGACCTCTGCTTGTGAATTTGGGCAAATAACGTCAGCAATTGACGTTAGCAACCCGATTTCTCCCATCGGATATTGATCGATGTACTCAGATAGCCAAAGAATGGGACTGACAACCAGAGGAATTTTCTGATTGTGTGCATACATGCAAAGGTTGTAAGTCCCCCCTTGTACAGAAAAGTGGTGAATTACATCTGCATCGGACAGAGAGTGCTCCCACTGATTGAACAACACGACCTCATGGCCGCGACGCTCGAGTGCCTCTTTCGACTTCAGGAGCTGTATCTCACCGCCACCGGGGCACTGAAAGGCGACAGGATATGTATTAAAGAATATTTTCATCCGACTCACACTCAATTGAGCTTTGATTTTGAGTTTGCCTCAAAGCATTGACGAAAACATTCAAGATCAGATTGCCCGGAAATCGACAGATCATTGATTTTTTCAAGCATTTGATCGCAAGCAGGAAGGCTCTCTGTCTTCGCTGGCGCCCATCCGCCTTCGCGAAGTATTGCAGCCTTTTTCTCAAGAGCTTCAACGGCAATGGCTGCGCTTCTCTCCCAAGAAAACTGCTTGTGCCATTGTTCGCCATGAACTTTCACTCTCGCACGAAAAGCCCCATCCCTCAGACCGTGCAGCATTTTTCCCGACATCGACTCAACACTGTATGGATCAAAAAGCGCCTCGTCCAGACCAACTACCTCTGGAATACATGAGCAGTTCGACGCGATGACAGGCGCGCCCGCCGCCATTGCCTCCAGAACAGGCAGGCCAAAGCCCTCGTGCAGCGATGGAAAAACATACAAAGTACAAGCTTGATACAGGCAGATCAACTCGTGGTCTGGCACATAGCCAGTCATAACAAACTCGCCCTGCCTCAAGCCGAGTTCCGCGGCGATCGAGGTGAGCTGCTTTCGCAACGATTCATCAATCATGCTGGCAACAACAAGCTGATGTCTTGAGCGCACGTCTGTCGGCAAAATGGCATAAGCCTCCAAGAGGCGTTTCATATTCTTGCGCACATCAAAACCGCCGGGCGCATAGAAGATGAACCCCTGACTTACGCCAATCCGGGCGAGCACCTCAGCAATCTCTTTAGATGAACGCCGAGCCTCAAGAAAGCACGCATCAGTTGCCGAAGAGATGTGCACCACATCGTCAGGAGGCATTGCCATCCACTCAATTGCTTCGCTGCGTGAGTATTCAGAGATGGCAAGCAATAGATCAGCCTTCTTGGCGTCGGCGAGTTTACGCATGTAGTAGTCGCGAAAAGGGCCTTCGGGCATGTACTCGTCCGCCATGACCAGTGGAATCAGATCGTGCTGGGTCAGCGAGGTCGGGATGTGCACGCCCAACATGCCTACTGAGCCCACCGAATCATCTCCCCAGCCATCAGCGAGGAGCGCGGGTACGTGAACAAAGTCGGGCTCGAGGCATGCGATGGCATGCTCTCTCAAGATACGTGCCGCCATTTGCCGCCATGCATTTTCGGGTGCACCGGCTGCACAGGGAGATGGGATTCGAAAAGAAGTCAGCCTCGCGCCCGGCGCATTGCGACGAATATCGTCGCGAAGTTCGTGCAGCCCATCTGAAAAGGCTTCACTCAACAGGCACACCACCTCATGTCCGCGCGACATAAGACGATTGGCCATTGCCAGCATAAGTGCCCGCGAACCGCGCCCGATGCCACGATAACGACTACCCGACTGGCATGCCTGAAAATCAAGCACTACTCGCATCAACACTCCCTGAGAGACCTGATAAGTGCTGCGCCAATCTTACCTGCCGTCAGCGGAAGCTTCGAGATGCCCCCGATACTCACCATAGAAATTTGCGAGCTTTTTGGCATAGAGCTGAACGCTCTGAAGGGGTGATAGATCAATGCCTTGCTCCTCATACCAAGCTCGTTCTGCTCGGTACTGATTTTTAGCCTCGTTGTGCATAGCACGAAGAGACGACACGCTGGTATAGCCGAACTCCTTGACCCAGAATTTCCGGTCCACCTTTGCACGCTTGAATGTATCCCGCACACCATAGGTATGCGAGTGGTAGACGCCAGCATCCGGTGCATACGCTTTCGCATACCCTGCCTCAATGATATCTCGAGCCCATATCTGGTCTTCACCGTACTCAACATCGCGATAGGGAACTCTTTCCCATACAGATTTTCTGAGACAGGAGTTGTTGTCCGAGTAGAAGTGCATGAACTGGCGCATGGACAGAGATGCATCATACTCTGCGCGGTCTTCGATCCTGACGACTCGCGGCCCTTTGTCGAAGCCTTGCATGAATGACTCAAGGTCATGGCGCATCTTCGGCCCCGATGCCGGGTATGCATAATGCCGGCCAAACACTCCAGCCACTTCAGCACTGTCCATCATTGGGCGCACAAGGTTAGCTAACCAGAACTCGTCGACTGGCAATGCATCCTGCGTGAGGAAGGCGACATACTCGGAGTCTGAGAGTTGCACTCCCAAATTTCGAGTCTTACCATGCCCAAACTCTTTTTGTGGGATTTCCTTCAGACGAATCCTACCTTTTCCTGCCGCATCTCTCACGTAGCCCAGAGCCAGATCTGTGGATCCGCTATCGATCACGAGTACGTCGTACTCGAAATCTACTTTTTGGGAGAGAGCCATGCCAAGCACTGCGAGCAACAAATCCCCGCCATTGAGAACAGGAATAACGACTGTCGCCTTATTCATCGCCATCAAGCCTTGAAATGATTGCAGCATTCACTTTCTGAATCGAGGCATCCCACGAGTCTTTCGCTACAAACCGGATTCCGGCCTCACCATACTTCTGCCTCAGCTCGGGAGATGTCAGAAGCGCCTCAAGTTTGTCTGCAATCGACTCCGGATCAGGCTCAGCCTTGAGAATCAGGGAGTCGTCGAACTGCATGTTGATTGAATCAGTATTTAGTTCCACGACGGGCAATCCGCAAGCCATCATCTCTTTGGGTAGCAATGAGTAATTCGTTCCCGAAAAAACAATGCCCATATCCGCGCTGCGATACAATCCTGCCAGTTCGCGCTCGCTGACAACACCGTGGTCTACGTAGTCGTAAGCGACCTCTAAAGGCGGAAGCTCCCAGCCAAAAAAATCCACCTCGAATTCCAAACTTCGTTCGGCCAGAAGATCAAGCGCCAAAAGCATCAACTCCACACAGCGTCTCGGAGTAACAAAACGCGAGTAACAGGCGATACGAGGAACACCTTCTTTTTTGGAGGTTGAGGAAAAATAGATACTCTTGTCTACCGAAAGATCCCAAGACATCGCCCAGGCGCCGAAACGCTCTCTCATGCTGTGCTCGAGCCACTTTCCTGCGCACAGGCAATCGAAGCCGAACTTGTAAGTCGCCAAGGTTATGTAGTACTCAGAGCCAACCGCATAAAACATTTCCTCCTGGTCCTGCACAAAGTAAAACCTGCGTGAAAAATTCGCCATGGCCCGAACCGGGTAGCAGGTATAGCGATCCGTTGCGACGAGAACATCCCCCTGTATCGCGTCAATATTCTCAGGCAGGCGCCGCACCTCGGCATCTACATGAAAATAGGACTCTTCGACAATCTGTTTGTAGTCGACCCCCTCCGAATCGCCGTGCAGATCCAGAACATTGACCCAAATCGTGCATTTGTGCCCGATCAATTCGAGGCCGCGCACAAACCGGAGAATCGTAGTTAAACCACCGGCGCCACGACCGAACGCAGGCACCACCCAGTGAATATCTAGTGAGCAGGGATCCGGTTGGCGGGCAGCCTTAAGCGCTTTACTTCTGTACTTCGTTACAAAGCTAAAAATAGAGTGAAAACCTTTAGACATTTTTAGTTACCGATGATTTGAGAGAGTCTATTTTTTATGAACAATGAAGTAGCGCCAACTGAATATCGGTCAGAAATGAGCTCGAACCCATTCGCTCCTTTTTTTGCCGCGTCATCGCGCTTTTCAAAAACCCACCGCATTTTCTCGGCAGCATTGTCGATATCTGGATTGAACCATTTCCCTGTTTTATAAAAAGGGTAGTCCAAAGGGCTGATATCGATCAGCTTGCCGTCAACCAAGTACGCGTTCTCATCTGTCAGAAAATCCATACATCCAGAATAACGTGACGCGATGACCGGCTTGTGATGCGCAAAAGCATCTGCCATCAGCCGGCCAAAACCCTCTGCCCTGTGAAGGGAAACAATGCAGTCGCTCGCCTCCAGCAAGGAAGACAGTCTGGCCGGCGAAAAGACCTCATCAATGATGAGCAAACGCTCATCCGATGCAGCACGATTCAGGCACTCACGCCACAATGCATCGTTGGTTGTATTCATCGCCTTAACGACAAGCACAGCTGGATCATCGCGTTTGAACGCGCGCTGGAAAGCCTCGATAACCGCAAGAGGATTCTTACGCGCAATGAACGAAGATCCGTCGAATGCAGTCATGAACACCCAGGCATTTGCAGGAATCCCAAAAGCGTCTCTTGATTGTCCGTCATCGGGATAGGCTTTGACCGGCAGCGGCAACACATGGACAGGCTTGTCCGTAGCAACCGAAAGCGCTTTCTGACAAAAGCTCGAAATGGTCCAGATTTCATCGACAAGATCAAAAGCAAAGCGTGCTTTATCCGGAAATCTCGCCAGCTCCCACTGCCAGATACCCACACGATATCCACCGTCAAACGGATATCGGCCTGCGTCATGACACAAAGCAATCGTATCGAACGCAGGCATGCAAAAGACTTTGCAAAGGCTCGGACCAATTGATTCAATTCGCTCGATACCAGCATAGTCAATCGCCTTTGCGCCGATCTCGCGCTTCGACTGAAAAAGACGCACGTGACCGTACACACTTCGAGCAGCCTCAAATACAAGGCGTGCATCCTCCCCAATCCCGAACTGTCCGCTCGGATAACCGATCACCTGCACATCGGCAATACCCGCATTCGATTGACTGAGCGCTTGAGTGTTCGCAAGCGCCTCAGCGTGTTTAGCCTGATGAACGGCGACTGCACTGCAGTACAATATCCCCGCTAGTGCAGATGAACATTCCGGAAAGGTCAAAGCGCCCTCCCGCTGCCACCAGTCGAGCGCATCTGCTGCGCTAACAATGCCCTTTGCGCCAACCAACTGAGCCAGCACGCGTATACCACGCAATGCCTGCCGGGCGGCCTCTTGCGGCGAAACAACTTCACCCATCTCAACCAGTGCCATGATATGCCCAGATCCATATCGCGGTTCAGTTGCATGTGCGTAAGCAAACCGAAAGCACGCTGCAAAAAGCGGCGCCAGCACCAAGTGTGCAATAGCAGCAAAGCTCCTCATCCCACCGCATTCCAACCAGTTTGCAACATCCTGGCCAAGATCACCCGATACGGCATCCCCTGCAAAATAAGCCAGGCTGCGTGCATCTCGCGTGTCCATAAAATGCAGAAACAACGCAAGGGGATTGAGCGGCAAGCACTCAGATCCTAATGGACGCTCAATTACAGCCGTCAACATCGACGCGGGCAGCACTGGCATGCCTCTGTGCGCAAGATTGTAATCGCGCTCTGCATACCCGAGCCACCACCGCCAGAAATCGGCCTTTGCCGAGTCTTCGGAGAACAATTCATTCACGTCAGGCCTGTGGGTCAAGACGGCCTGCATTAGCGAAGATGCTTCTGGTACCACTCCCTGCAGATAGTCACAGAAACCACACTGATGGTGTGCCGTCACAACGCTGGCTGTGACCCGCTGACTGACGCCGTCGAAGATCGTCCTGCCGCGAGCGATCCACCAATAAACCAGAGATCCCGGCTTGGACTCATCTAAATGCAGTTCATTCTCTTCTCCGGTGATTTTCATCAGAAATTTAATCAAATCTGATGGCCTATCTGCGAATACGAACTCGCGCCCGGACACACCCAAAGGCAAACCAGAGTCAGGCAACTGGAGAGCCTTGCAACCATACAGACACCACCAAAGCCAGTAACCACGCGCTGCTGGCTCTTCGCTCAAATCGGGATACTGGGACTGCAAGTCTGCTCGCGATGCATACACGCTCCGCATCAGTCGAGTGAAATCATGAACTCGCAAAACCGGTGGTGCAGAATCGAGTGTGTGCAAAGTCTCCAGCAAGGCCTCAGTCAGCCTGGCAGACTGCGGGGAAAACATTGACTGCCCAACCTGGAACCACCAGAAAATCACCCTATCATCTTGTTGGGCAACTGACGGGGCCGGCAAATTGTCGCCGATCACATCACGGAAGAATTTTATGGTCTTTAGTGCGACACCTGAATCGAGCGCGCCCAATGGCTCACTGGGTGTCGGAAAGCCCCGTAACTCAAGGCCTAAGGCCGAGCTCCCAAAACCGCACCACCATTGCCAGAATCCGAGCGCCGAGATTTCCTCCTCGAGATCAGGGTACTGAGCCTGAAGATCCGACCTCAAGCCATATACGATACGCATCAAAGGCGTAATCGCAGAGTGCGAAAGCGGAGCCTTGTAATCAAATGAATGCAGTCCCCTCCGCAATGAAGCATTGATCTCGGGCGCAAGCCCGGGATGCAACCGCCGTCCGTGTTCTAACCACCAAACCACAAAGCCGGCTCGCCCTGCGTAGCAATCCAGATCCAAGTCCTGCTGAAATAGATATCCCTGAGAAGCCCAAAGGCCTACCAGAGACTGAGGCAAGCACCAACCAGAAATCGAATATTCAGAATGAGTTGTGGGCGTCAGCATAATATTTAATTATTTTTCACACCAGAGCCTGCATTGCTCTATTAATTTTTGATACCCAAAAGAGCGCAATACTTATCAAGAACAATTTCCGTTGAATAATTTTTCAAAACATTCTCATACGCGTTTCGCACCATACTTTCACGAAACTCAACGCCTGCCTCTATTTCAGACATCGCCTCCAACCAAGAATCTTTGTCGTTATTAACTAGCAATGCATCGACACCATTATTTAGTCGAGATCTATAAGGTTCAACATTTGAAAATACCCCGGGTATCTTACTAGCCCCATACTCAATAAATTTTACTATTGACTTTGCTGAATTGAACCTCAAAGACTCCGGATCCTCCCTCCCGCCAAGCGGAACAAGTGAAAACAAAAAGTCTTCAGTTTGTAAAATATGCTTATGTGAACGCCAGTCAGTAGCCCCTCGATATAGCATTCGCGTGAACTTGAAACTTTCCTGAGGAAGGTCTGAAAAGACATGAACCAAGCAGCCCGTTGTCTCACAAAATTCGTTAACAGCGGAGAAAAAATCATTTCTGAACGACTCGAACTTCAGTCCTGCAGCATTTGTGAAAATAATATTTTTTGAGACCTCTCCTGAAGAGCACTTGACAGCAGAAAAGCTCTCAAAGTCATACGAATTTGGAATTACATGAATATCATTTCTTGAAACCCCAAGACCCTCTAGCTCATTACCAATCACCGAATTCTCGACACTAATCTTTGTAGCCAAGGAAATATGCTTAAAAACAGATAATTTTGCCCGCTCTGCCCCGGAGCCTAAATCAAAATAAGCTGGGTAAAACCCAACCAGATCATCGATGTCGTAAACAGTGAAAACGCCTCTATTTTTCAACTCTTGATGCAAGTCAACAGATTTCTGACTATGATGACGGCAAAAAAAAACGGCGTCATCAACACCGACTTTTGCGGCATCCAAATCCTCCTCAGCACACCGAACCCCATACCCTGTCAAACAACTCAACCGTGACAAAGGACCAGTAAGTCGCAATGCAATTGATCTTGATGAAAAAGACCCGCCTCCGAAAGACGCCCCTCTATTTACTATCCAAAGTACTCGTTGAGGCATGACACATCCCGATTTGAAAACTTCATAACCCATGATCCATTTTGATTTTCGACCAGACACGAGACATGCAGATTGTCGATCCTTAAGAAAGGAAAGCGTGCATCTGGTATAGACATAGCTTCTGCCACAACGAAATTAATGAAACCGCCATGAGTCACAGCTAAGATATTATTCTCAGGTCTCGATAGCAGATCTCTCGCCGCTGAACGATACTTTTCAACACTTGAAGTTGCTAAACCATCCCAGCGAAGACCGAACTCACTAAGCTCAACCTCAACTTCATGCTTTGCTCGTCCTTCGAGTATCCCATAATCAACCTCGACCAAATACTCTAAGATTTCAAACTCTCGATTGAACAGTGATGCAGTGGTTTCTACACAGCGTGATAAAGGCGAAGAGAATAAACTCCACTCGCTGGACAACTTATACCTCCCCGCAGATTTGAGGCTTTCCGCCCCTCTCGCGGACAATGGAGAGTTGCCGACCCCACATACGAGATCCCTCTCATTAGCAATACATTCAGAATGGCGCAGCAGCAATATAGTCCTGCTCATAAACAACAGAGCCCACCGTCAATCCGGAATTCGGCTCCGACACAACTCATTTTTGGCTTAGTCAGGAGATCTACTACAAAGCTCGCAACCTCTTCGGGATCGGCGATCGAGCCCGAAGGATACTTCGTTTGTGAGCCTTGCACTTGCTGAGCGCTCATGCCGGCTTTAGTTGCCCAGTAAAGGGGGGTGTCGGTGCCTCCGGGCGCCACGGACGTCACAACGATTTTTCTTGGTGCCAAGTGAACCGCCAAGGATCGTGAGTAGGCGTGCAAAGCTGATTTAGCTGCGGCATATGCCGCTCCGCCGTCTTTCACCCTATGAATCTGATCTGTGGTCGTAAAAACTAACGATTTTAATCCGGCAGCGTCCTGCAGGGACGGCAGTATTGCACTGACAAAATTCAAGTGCGAGTAAAAATTCGCTGAGAACTGTTTCTCGAAAGTGCACACTGAAGAGCTTTCATGGCAATACGAAAGATATGAACCTGCATTTGAAAAAGCGCCGACAATATTTTTAAGACCTGCCTCAGCTATTGAATTTAATAAAACCTCGGAAGAATCAGACCTCTCTAAATCAACACCAACCCATTTGAAAAAATCGGAATCATCTATCTCGGGAAGTCTTCGTGAAACAGCTAGCACCCCAAACCCTCGATCAAGTAATGTTTTTGCGACCCACCTTCCGATTCCGGAACTCGCGCCACTTACTACGAAGGTTTTTTCGGCGCCCCCTAATTTTTTCATGAAGTCACCCATATATTTGGCTAAAACAAAGCATGCACCTTGTTTTTTCGTAGATGACTCTCTGAAAACCCTCTGAACTTACAAAATATATATCGTCAGCTTCCATTCTGTCCGCAAATTTTCTTATGCTAACGCTAAGCGCATCACCGACCGGCCCGTCGGCTATCGCTCGATCGGACTCTTTTATATATTTATTAGGGCAATATCCGCTCATTGGAGGGGATGCGAACGCAAATGAATAATTTTTAGCCTTAAACTTAGCAAGCCACTTCGAAACGAGCATAGCTGTAGTTCCACTAATCAGCGCCTCATCAACAACCAATATGCTCTTACCGACCAGAGAGGACTCAAAAGAGGAAAAATACTCATTGTAATATTTCACTCTTTCTCCATTCGGCATATCTAAGGTTCTGATTCTTTTTTCTCTGTCGAAAATTTCAATATATGGAATATTCAAGTATTCCGAGACGTACTTAGCGTACAAAATTCCCGTCATTGGAATTGGTACGACAAAGTCAAACCGCCGGCATTTTTTCTTAGACACTTCAGCAGCCAGCGATTCAGCAAGCTTTCGCCTGTAGTCTTGAACCAGAATGCCATCAATAGAATGCATCGGATCAAAAGAGTAGATTAAGTTAAACGCACACTGGCTAGGCTCAAGATTTTTCATCTCGTCTTTATCTCATTTACTAGCGTCGCGGCTACGACGTTCGAATGATAACCGTAAATATTTTTTTTAGATTTTAATCTAATTTCGACAAAACGATCTGACACCGAGCTGATCCGCACAGCATGCTTCAATTCTGAAATGATGCTGCTATCTTTGTCGACGAGCACACCCCCTCCCATCCAAAGTTTCTCCAACACCGAAGATGTGACTCGATCATTGGATTCATACAAGTACTTTGCGGACGACAAGCACTCAAACCAATCGCATCCGCCGTATCGGAAGCGTTGTAGAACTTTTGATTTTTGATTTTTATCGACACCTTGCTCAATACTCAGCACATCGTTTGTCAGAATAAGGTTATTTGCGTCTTCCGATAGAAAGTCGAGCGCCTCATACAGCCCTATAGATCGCGCAGGTTCTACCATCGCCAGCAAATCGACACTCCATTTTTCTGTGCTGGGCGCGCTGTCTTTAATGAATTGAAATGGGGCTATGAACCACTGGTGGGCGCGCAACACCAACATAGCGTCAATTTTATTTGTGTAATCTCTATATTCATAATCTGATCGCGCCACCAGCTTTAGGCTTTCAAAACGTTTCCATTCGACGTCGTTAAAATCGACGGAATTCAAAGTGTCAGTATTTGGAAAAATAACAATATTTGCAGTTGGTGGCAAATCTGCGATGAAAGACTTGGATTCCTTTGAAAGTGTAAAAACGCAAAATATCTCGTAACGATCTATACTCTCAGACTCAAGCCCATACACATCAGCATCAAAACCTGCCAACTGGAATCCCCACAAAAGACATCGCGCCTCGATTTCACCACTTGAGGGGCAAGAAAAGTAGGACCACGGGTAGTACATTAAAACCTTAGGCCTCATAAAAACTCAACCCAGGCATATTTTCGTTGAATACATTTTCATGTTTAATTATCTCTCACAGAAAATCCAAATGTCAGATCCAGCATCTTCCGTGTTCTAACTGCCCAAGTATTGCCAGAAACAGCAGCTTTCGAAGCCTCACGAGATATCTTGTCCCTAGATAGCTGTTTCTCGACAGCGGCTATCAGTGAGTTTGCGTCAATAAATATTTCAGCCAAATTCGTTTTTTCCTCCAAAAATGGCAGCCTCGTTGAGACTACAGGCACGCCTGCAGCAATGTATTCGTAGTACTTCATCGGAAACATTGATCGGGTATATTCGTTTAAAAGCGACGGGATCATTCCAACCTGAACTCCTCGAAGATAATCGGGCAGTTCGCGGTAGCTTCGGTATCCCAGAAAGCGAACATTTGATAAATTTGCAAGTTCAGCCACTAGTTCGCTTTGCTGCCCTTCCCTCTCTTCACCAATGAATATCCAGCTCCAGTCTTTGCGGATTTTTGCTGCATCAAGTAACAGTTGGAAGTCAACTTTGAAATCAGACAGTACGCCGTGATAGCCAATTCGCGGCTCCGGAATATCCGCAAGGTCAGCGGGCAAGGGTTTTACATCCATCGCCTTGGAAAAATGGTCTGCATCGACAACATTTGCGAGATAATATGTATTCGGATTTAGTCTCTTACAGCGCTCAACTAATGATGGCGCGGTGGCAAACACAGCGTTCGCGCGACATATAAGAGCGTCCTCGGCTATCCGGAATGCTTGCGCGTCGATGCCAGGAACAGCTGAGAGGTCATCGACGCAGTGGTAAATCAGGGCGCCCGGTGCACCACCATTTAGTGCTTCAAGCATAAATGGGTGGTATGTCCAGATAAGAGGTTGATTAAACCTTTTCCCCCATGTTGAGCGGATGATCGCCGCTTTGAGCAGCAATCTATTGATCTGCCGAGTCAATGCATGGCGATGCCCGGCTGGAATGAGCAACGGGGACAGAACATAAATCCCGGTCGATCTCTCAGGTGCGCCGAAGATTAGTGAAACCAGGCCTTTGCTGAGGCGATTCCAGAGTCGCTTCCAGTCTTTCCTGCTGCCTGCCTTGGGGCTACGCAAACCAACGCTTTCTACATAGAGCACCTTGGTGCCCAAGTCGGCAAGGGACTTTGCGCAGTGTTGTTTGTTGGTCCAATAGGGCTCATCCCAGTCGGCAGTGGCAAACAAGATGCAACTTTGCGGGGGAGGCACTTCACGCTCAGCCATGGAAGGCCTCGCAGGGCTCGCCAAACAAGGCAGACACGATGCGCTCTGATGCATGGCCATCACCATACGGGTTCTGACGTGCGCGGAGGGTTTCACATCTGGCCGGGTCGCTGAGCCAACCATCCACAGCCGCCTCGATAGCAACGGGATCTTGTCCTGCCAGCGTTGCAAAACCAGCCTTCACGCCTTCCATGCGCTCGGTGTGCTTGCGCATGACGACCACAGGGGTACCAAAACTGGGAGCCTCTTCCTGGATGCCACCCGAATCACTCAGCACTAGGCGGGCACGGCTAATGAGATAAAGGCTAGTATGGTAATCGACAGGATCAGTTAGCAGAAGATTGGCTTCTTGCCCTAGCAGACGCAGCACAGGTTCGCGCACAGACGGGTTCAGATGCACCGGGAAGATCCACTGCGTATCCTTGTTCTTCCGGCATAGCCGCGCAAGCATGTGACAAAAGGACTCCATTACGCTGCCGAAATTCTCACGCCGGTGACATGTGACGAGCACGGTCGGACCAGTAGTCAACCGCTGCTCAATGGCGGCCGGCAAAATGGCGGGCATCCCTCCTGGCCAAGTGGCTTTAGCTTGAAGAATGGCATCCACCACGGTATTGCCGGTAATGCGAATAGCACTCTCAGCGATACCCTCAGCGCATATGGCGGCGGCAGCCATCTGCGTAGGTGCGAAATGCAGAGTGGAGACACGCGAGAGCAGGCTACGATTAGCCTCCTCAGGAAAAGGGCTAGCCAGATCACCTGTACGCAGCCCCGCTTCGACATGGCCTACGCGAATGCCACGCTGAAAGGCCGCCAAGCCCGCGCAGAATGCCGTAGTCGTGTCGCCCTGAACCAACACCCAGTCTGGCCCCTCCCGCTCTAGCACAGCATCCAGCGCTTCAAGTAGGCGCGCTGCGAGTATATTCAGCGAGCGCCCGGGACTCATGGTATCGAGCATGATGTGTGGCTGTAGATCAAAAGCGTCAAGGGCCTGCTGGAGCATTTCTCGGTGCTGACCACTGGCACAGACCCGCACCTCAGCGCGCAGCTTCAACGCGGAGATGACCGGGGCCAACTTGATGACTTCGGGCCTGGTACCAAGGACGACAAGGACTTTCACTTCAGAACACCTTCATCAGTCAATGGCAAGAGTTCGCCACGATATTCGACGCCAAACCCGAAAGCGTGGGCTTGAGGCAGCTGCACCGCAAAACTCCGCTCGTTGTGAAGCAGGCTGATCGCTGCGCGCGCACGCAAAAAGTCCAAGGCTTCGCACTCATCCATAAAACAAGGCGCTTGGGCTTTGCCGCGAATGTGGGCGATCAGATCGCAATGCGCCTGGATACGCGTGGTTTCATCCGGCCAGCCGTAAGCGTAGCGTTCGGAGAAGGGGTGGTCGAGAAAACCGAAAAGCGTGCGGGTTTCCAGCGCCCGATCGAAAGAGGCCTTGAAAATCGCCAGCTGGTCACCTTCGGCCAGCATGCAGTCGCCATGCAGCATGGTTTGCTGACTGTGCCCTACGAAACCCTGTGGCAGCCCCGCCAACTCACCGCCCCTGGCCAGCAGAAACTCGGGGTCGTTGCGGACGATGCCGCCGATGCAACCGCTATAGCCTGCGTCGCACAGGCCTTGCAGCGCGTAATGCGGCGACTGATGAAAGGGGGAGACGGCATAGTCTACTGAAACGCCCGTGGCGGCCAGGATGCGATTGCGTGATTCGCGCCCCTCGGCAAACGCGGCCTCGTAGCTGCCTCCCCAGTTCGGCGCATGCGTTGCCGTGTGAGACATCAGCACTCCGCCGTGTTCGCAGAACTCTCGCAAAAATGGGTAGTGAGCGTCGTGCAATAGGTTACTCGTATGAATGGCCAGCGACAGCGGCACGCCCATTTCGCGGTAGGCCAACCAGAGCGGGCGTGCGGAAGTGATGTCCTCATCACAGTCGAGCCGCATGGTGATGGCAGCATCATAGCCCCAGGGCAACTCGCTGAGCACCGGCACGCAAGGCAGCGCATCGGACTGGTAATGCGCCAGGAAGTGCTCAACCATGCGCCACTCGAAAGAGTCGATCGTGCCAACAGACCGATTAACCCAGAGGACATTGCTCGCGGCCAGGGTAAAGCGCGCGGCATAGCTGGTCAGCGCCTGGTCACCAACCTCGACGCGGGCAAGCTCTGCGCCGTCTGGCGCACGGACTGCCTCAGCCAAGCTCCACCTAGAGCCCTCGGCGCGGATTGCCCCGAAGGCCAGATTGTTCCATTCGTCGGTGAAATCGAAACGCTCTAGAGCGCGCTCCCAACCTGCAGCGCCAAGAGACGCGGCGTCAGGCAGATAGCGCACACGGCCGGCACTCTCGGACTGCCCGCGCGACGGTGCAGAAGGACTGCGGGCCCAGGCATCAGTCGGCTCAGGCCATGCGCATGTCTGCACACCAAAGTGGGACTTGAGACCGGCCGGCAGGCGGCCAAACACGATCAGCTTGCGCGGGCGCTCCACAAGCCATTGGGCCAGAAGCTCGCCTGCAGCGTCAGAGGGATCGATCGTCAGCGCCACATCGAAGTGCCCTAGCGCCGCTGGCGCACAGTGCACAGCCAGCGAGTGGCTGACCGAGCGACGCAAGGCAGCCAGCACCAACGCCGCGGACTCATGACGCGGGTAGTCTGCAAGCACGCCGATCATGCCGTCACCACATGGCGGAATTTGGCGCGATGACCGACGCGCACAAAGGCATCATGCCCCACGAACTCGACCGTGAGAGCTCCGGGCCAGTAGCCCTCGATCTTCGCCGCGATCTGCGCGGGATCGGCATGTGGCTCGGGCACAATGCGCAGCACGGGCTTATCGCCTCGCACATCGATCTGAAACTCCTGGATGCCGCCCACACGATGGTCCAGCATGTCTTGAATCGTGTGCGTGGGATAGGCCACGCCGGCTAGATGCACGATGTCGTGAATCCGCCCTACGATGTTGGTGAGAAAGAAACCATCCTTACGCTGCTCGACGCACGCAAGATCGCCAGTGGCATAGCGGATGAGCGGCATGAGGCGGTTGCGGAAACCGGTCAGCACAAGCTCATGGCTGCCACCCTCGGTGACACGACTCTCGGGCCAGCCTTCGGAGTCGAGCACTTGGAGGCCCTTGTCGTGACCATCGAGCTCATAGGCCATCACGCCCAGCTCGGCCAGGCCGTAACGATCAACCACGCGGCAACGCAGGACTCGCTCGATGGTTTCGCGCTGATGAACTTCGAGCAGCTCACCGCTGGATTCGAAGACCTTGAAACGACGTATCGGCCCGTACTTGCGCTGGATGTAGCAGGCCAAGGCATAGATTGTCGAAGGGTGAGCATGGACCATGTAGGGGCGGCGGCGCCCGAGCGTGTGCCAGATTTCTTCGAGGCCCACATCATCCAGGCGATCGAAGAAAATGTTGCTGCGATTCATGGCGAAACACTTGAAGTCCTCGCGCATCGGCCAGCCCTGATCCAACATATCCGGGAAGCGACAGGCAAAGTGAAGCTCGGAGCGCCACTTGTAGTTACCCGCCCGCTCGCGCGCATAAAGGGTAACTGCCGAAGAGTAGTCCGCCGCCGGCTGATCGTAGGCAATGTGGCACGACAAACCGGTGGACCCACCGGTTTTGCACATGTGATGCCGCAAGCCTGCCAGGGGGCGCGAGTACATGCGATCGCCCTGCTCACGCATGATCTCTTTGGTGAGATAGGGCACTTCTTCGAAGTAACGAATGTCTTTGCTGATGCGCTCCGGGTCGAAACCGATGCTTGAAAACAGGTCTCGGTAGTACGGCACGTTGGCCGCAGCAAAGCACAGAGTGTTGAGCAGAGATGTCTTGGCTAGCTGCTCACGCTGGGCAAAGGGCTTGCGATAGTGCTGCCGCAACTCGCGCACTTTCGGGCTGACATCGCGTTTCTCCAGATGTTCGGCAATCGGATAGGCTACCGCCGCGCTGACAAAACCTTTGAGCAGATGGAATGGCGGGAGCGCGAAGAGCTGTTCGGATGCCAGTAGCGCGGGGTGGGTGGAAGAGATTTTCATGCGCGTGGTCAGGCTACGACAGCAATGTGCGGTATGCACTCATTGCTGATGATATTGCCATGATCTAGGTGAATCTTCCGATTGCAGGCCCTGCCGATCAAATCAGGATTATGAGAGGCAATCACAAGAATGGATGCGGAATCGACCAGCTTATCGAGCCGGGCTGCAGCCTTCTGACTGAACTCCGCGTCACCAACACTGAGCCACTCATCCATGATCAGGATCTCCGCCTCGACGCTGGTGGAAATGGCGAACGCAAGACGCAGTAGCATGCCACTGGAATAGGTACGAACAGGCAGATTAAGGTAGTCACCGAGCCCGGTGAAGTCGGCGATTTCATCCACCTTGCTGCGAATCAATGCCGGGCGCAACCCATCCATGATCCCGCGCAGATAGATGTTTTCGAAACCCGTAGCATCCGGATCCATTCCCATGGACACATCGAGCAGTGAGGCAACCTTGCCATGCACATGCAGCGAGCCTGAGACAGGCGCATATACTCCGGACAAAACGCGCAACAACGTCGTCTTGCCAGAGCCGTTGTGGCCAACCAACCCCACCCGATCACCTTCCTTGATTTCGAAATCGAGCTCGTTCAAGGCACGCACTACGGGATGCTGACCCGCATTAAGCCCGATACGGCCGCCAGTGCTGAGGTGCATGACGGTATTTTTCAATGAACGATGCGAATTCTCGAAGATGGGGAACTCGACGCACAGCTTCTCGGCTTTGATGGTTATTTGCATGTCACAACCAGTAGGCGACGCGTTCGCGGCAACGAACCATTAGGTATTGCGCAAACGCAAAACCCAGCACTAGCAGGCCAAATGCCCAGAGCCAGGACTCCAAGGCAACCGGCACGCCCAGAATCGGTCCGCGGACGATTTCGATGAGGTGATGAAAGGGATTTAAATGGGCCACCCAGGCTCGGTGCTGAAGCGCATCCACTCGCCACATGACCGGAGTCAGGAAGAAGCCCACCTGAAACAGGTTGCCAATGATCGGAGCGACGTCCCGATAACGGGCGCACAGAATGCCGAAGACAATCCCCGACCACACTGCATTTAGCAGCAGCAGCAAGAGCCCGGGAATAAGGAGCAGCATCTGCCAGGTGGCCGCGTGGCCGAAAAATAGCATCAGAACCACCACGACTGGCAGGCTGTGAAGCAGGATGATGAAGTTGCGCCAAGTCATGCGGCAAACATGTGCACTCAGTGGCATGCGAATCTGTTTGATGACTTGGGCGGCACCGATCATCACCGTACATCCTTCATTGGCCGCGGTGCTGATGAACTGCCAGACGACCATGCCGATCCCGAGATAGGGAAGATAATCCGAGACCTCTTGCTTGAATAGCGTCGAATACAGAAACCCCAGCACGCCCACCATGATCAGCGTGGTCAGCGTGAACCAGAAGGGACCGAGCACTGAGCGCCGATAGCGCTGGCGGATATCGTGCCAGCCCAAGGCCAGCCAGACGTGGGTAGCACGCAAGCCAGTAAGGATATCGTTTTGTCCGGTGTGACTGCGCCAGTGCTCCAGAGCGCGCGCTTGGTGCGACGTACCGGCTTGCGCCGCAGTGGCGGTGTGCTCAGTTGCGGCCATATGAATCCTCGAAACGCACGATATCGTCCTCTCCCAGATAGGAGCCGGACTGGACTTCGATGATCTCCAGCGGCAGCTTGCCGGGGTTGGCGAGGCGGTGCACATGGCCCAGCGGGATGTAGGTGGATTCGTTTTCGCCGAGCAGCAGGGTTTTCTCGCCATTCACCACTTCAGCGGTGCCGCTCACCACGATCCAGTGTTCGGCGCGGTGGTGGTG
>NZ_JAUOOA010000012.1:0-76619 GCF_030548425.1 Uliginosibacterium sp. 31-12
GGTTGTCGTAGGTGCGGCTTCAGCCGCATGCGCCCCACGCCACCTCGGGCCCCGCCGGCTGAAGCCGGCCCTACGGGGCATTGATCGGAGACGGGTGAGTTTTCGTAGGTGCGGCTTCAGCCGCATGTGCCCCACGCCACCCCCGGCCCCGCCGGCTGAAGCCGGCCCTACGGGGCATTGATCGGAGATGGGTGGGTTGTCGTAGGTGCGGCTTCAGCCGCATGCGCCCCACGCCACCTCGGGCCCCGCCGGCTGAAGCCGGCCCTACGGGACACTGATCGGAGACGGGTGTTTTTTTTGTAGGTGCGGCTTCAGCCGCATGTGCCCCACGCCACCTCGGGCCCCGCCGGCTGTAGCCGGCCGGGATGGCGGACAAAGGCGTAAGCTTTCGGCTGTTTTTCTGCTCCAGGAGTGAGGCATGTTTTACGGTGTGACGGATATCTGGACCTATGCGCTGGGCGCGCTGTTCATCGTGCTGCTGCCCGGCCCGAATTCGCTGTACGTGATGGCGGTGGCCTCGCGCGAGGGCGTGGCGGCGGGTTATCGCGGCGCCTGCGGGGTATTCCTGGGCGATACCGTGCTGATGATCCTGTCGGCAGCCGGCGCGGCCTCCTTGCTGAAGACGCATCCGGCGCTGTTCATGCTGGTGAAGTATGCGGGGGCGGCTTATCTGGGCTGGGTGGGGCTGAGCCTGTTGCGCCAGGCGCTGGCGAACTGGCGCGGCGAAGCGCCGGCAGGAGGCGAAGCGCAGGCTGAGGCCTCGAAACCCTTTCAGCGTGCGCTGGTGATCAGCCTGATGAATCCGAAGGCGATCCTGTTCTTCATTTCCTTCTTCATCCAGTTCGTGGATCCGCAGGCGGCGCAGCCGGCGGTGGCTTTCCTGATCCTGGGGGTGATCCTGCAGATCCTGAGCGCGCTGTATCTCTCGGCGCTGATCTTCGGCGGGGCTTATCTGGCGGCCCAGTTCCGCAGCCGTCAGCGCCTCGCCGCCGCCGGCACAGCCAGCGTGGGCGGGGTGTTTCTGGGCTTCGGGGTGAAGCTGGCCACGGCCAGCCTGAGCTGATCGGCAGCAGACAGAAAAAGGCCCCGCACTAGCGGGGCCTTTTTCATGCGCTTGCCGTGGCTCAGTAGCCGACCGATGTGGCGTAACTCAGCAGGCTGGAGGCGTAGGCGCCGCCCCAGGAGTAGCCGTAGCGACGCTCGGCTTCGATGGCCATGATGTCGTACTGCTTGCCGGTGCAGGTAGCGAAGGGAGCCGGGGTGCTGCAATCGCTGCCGTTCGGGGTGCGGCCGCTGAAGAAGCCAACATCCTTGTCCAGATCGTAGAAGCGAAACCACATCACGCTGCCCGCCTGAGTCTGGATCGGGTTGTAGGTGATGTCGGTGCTGCCGGAGGCACGATTGACGTAGGCGGTATTGGCCACCTGCACGGCGCTGCTGCGAAACCAGGCCAGGCCCGCCTGCACGGCTGCCTTGATCTCGGCGGTTTGCGGCCGGCTCATCAGATAACCGATCACGCCGACCGACTCCTTGCCGCTCTTGGAGGGCCATTCATAGGCGCGACCCTCGCGTGCCACGTAGCTCACCGGGTCGTGCTGGGCGCACCACACCGTTTTCACCCCGTTCTGCACGATCTGGGATTTGAGGATGTAGTCCACGCCCTTGTCGATGGCGGTGGCCAGCTTGGCGTACTGCTCGGCGGTGAACAGGTCGGTGGCATCCAGCGGGGCCGTCTTCTTGGCGACCTGATCGAGCACCAGCATCACCCGGGCCATGGCGTCGTCATTGAAGGTGACGTAGTTGGAATAGGGCGTGTCGCCTGAGCGTGCCGGGTACACCTGTGGAAAGCCACCCGTGGGGTATTGCATCAGGAGCAGGAAATCGAGCGTTCTGCGGGCCGCATCGCGGTATTTGGTATCGCCGCTGCGCTTGTACACGTCGGCCAGGAAGAAGAGCTCAGAGGTAGTGGCGTCGTTGTCGATGGTGCCCAGATCTTCGCCATTCACGCCCAGCCAGGTGGAGGATTTGCTGCCGGCGACCCATTTGGTGACGTACAAGGCGGTCTTGCTGGTGCTGGCGGTGTTCTTGTAGTCAGTGAGGTGCTTGTAGAAGCCACCCTCGGTGGTCTGCCAGGTCAGCATGACGTCGGCCTTGGCCATGTCTGCGGCGAGCTTGGCCGCTGCATCGCCGGTGGTGCTGAGCAGGATCTGGTAAGTCGTCATCTCGCCGCTGGCGGGGTTGCCGCTCTGGCTGAGGATCGGAGCAGCACTGCTGACCGCGGCACTGCTGCTGGAGCTACTGGTGGTGGATCGGTTCGCGCTGCTGCTGGCAGCCGAGCTCGAAACCGCTGCGCTGCTGGCGGCACTGCTGCTCGCCGGGTTGCTGGATGTGCTGGCGGATGTGCTGCCGCCGCCCCCGCAGGCACTGAGGCCGGCGCAAAGCAGCAGGGCAAGCACGCTGTGGCGTGTGGTGATCATGGTTCTCCTCCCAAGGATGTTTCTTGTTTGATCGGGCCGTGCCGGATGGCGGCCAGCCCAGCCGCATTCTGACCATGCGGAGGGCTCCGGGGGCTTCTTTTTTCTGCCGGCCCCGCTTGCGATCTTGAACTGCCGCGCAGCAAAAAGGCCTCGCTTGCGCGAGGCCTTCCGGGTGATGCGAACAGCGCGTCAGGCGGTGAGGCCGCCTGTCATGTGATTACAGGGTGTAGCCGAGCACCTTGGCAAAACCCGAATCCTTGGCCGGACGGGTGAAGGCTTCGCGGGTGAGGCGCGACATCGGCACTTGCAGGCTGGAGGTGTTGAACCACTTGTCGTAGATGCGGTTGATCTCGCCGCTGGCGTAGAGCTCAACGAGGGTCTTGTCGATGGCGCTACGCAGTTCGTTGTCGTCCTTGCGCACCATGATGGCGTAGGGCTCGATCGAGAGGTAGTCACCGGCCAGGGCGTATTGATCGCGATCCGGCAGGGTGGACAGCAGGCCGGAGAGGAGCACGTCGTCCTGCGGGAAGGCGACGGCCTTGCCGGCTTGCAGGGCCTTGAGGGCTTCGGTGTTGCTGGGGTAGCTCTTGAGCTCGGTGGTGCGCAGCTCCTGATCACGCAGCTGGCTGAAGAGCTTCTCGGAGGTGGTGCCCTTGCTCAGTGCGATGCTGCCATTGGTAATGGTGCGCAGATCGGTGATGCCGGAATTCTTGCGAGTGAGGATCTTCATGCCGGCCACGAAGATCGTGTAGGAGAAGGAGACCTGCTCCTGACGTGCCTTGGTGTTGGTGGTGGAGCCGCATTCCATGTCGGCTTCGCCGCTCTTGATCTTGGGAATGCGCTCGGCGCCGCTCACGGTGATGTACTGGGCCTTGAGGTTGGGCAGCTTGAGATCCTTGCGCAGGCGCTCGACCACGCGCTGGCACAGCTCGACGGAGTAGCCGCTGGCCTGACCCTTTTCATCGACGAAGGAGAAGGGGCGCGAGGCTTCGCGGTTGGCAATGGTGATGGTCTGGGTCTGGCGGATGCGGGCCAGCGAATCAGCGGGGGTCTGGGCATGCGCAACGGAACTGGCAACGAGCAGGCCGGCAATCGCTAGGCCGGAAGAAAGACGGGAAAGGATGTACAGCATCGGGAACCTTGATCTTCAAAAATACAGGAGATGGCCTGGTGCAGACGGATCAATCCGCCCGACAGGCAAACGCACATGCTCAACCGGGGCGGTGAGCAACTGCGAACTGGTTCGATTCTAAAACATACCCTTTCGTACGGCTTGTATATCTTCTTTCTGTGAAACCTTATTTTTCACAAGCCTGCCCGGCTCAAGGGCGATTGCTGCGGCAAGCCCAAGCCCAAGCCCGTCATCCTGTGCATTGGCGCTGTGCCGGCTGCAGCAGGGCGGCCCGGCGGGCGCCCTGCCCCACTGCGTTCAGCGCCAGCCTTCGAGCACGATCTTGCCGCGGGCCTTGCCCGATTCGAGCAGAGCATGGGCGCGCTTGAGGTTGGCCGCATTGATCGGGCCGAAGTGCTCGCCGAGGGTGCTGCGGATCTGGCCGGCGTCGACCAGGGCGGCAAGCCGGTCGAGGATCTGGTGCTGGGCGACCATGTCCGGCGTGTTGAACAGGGCGCGGGTGAACATCAGCTCCCAGTGCAGGGACACGGACTTGCGCTTGAGCAGCTTGATGTCGAAGGGCGCCGGATCGTCGATGAGGCCGAAACGGCCTTGCGGTGCGAGGCATTCGGCAATCTGGGCGATGTGCTGGTCGGTCTGGGTGAGGCTCACCACGTAGCGCACCTGGGGGATGCCGATGCGCTTGAGTTCCTCGCTGAGCGGCTGGCTATGGTCGATCACATGATGGGCGCCGAGCTCGCGCACCCAGGCCTGGGTTTCAGGCCGCGAAGCGCTGCCGATCACGGTGAGGCCGGTGAGCTGGCGTGCCAGCTGGGTCATGATCGAGCCGACGCCGCCGGCTGCACCGATGATCAGGATGGCGTCGTCGCTCGTGCCGCCCTGCTTCACTTCGAGGCGGTCAAACAGCATTTCCCAGGCGGTCAGGCCGGTCAGCGGCAGCGCCGCGGCCTGTGCATCCGGGAGAGACTGCGGGGCATGGCCGACGATGCGTGCGTCCACCACATGGCGCTGGCTGTTGGCACCCGCGCGGGCGATGGAGCCGGCGTACCAGACGCGATCGCCGGCCTTGAACAGCGTCACCTCGGCGCCCACGGCGAGCACCCGGCCGACGGCGTCCCAGCCCAGTATCTTGAACTCGCCCGCCGCCGGGGCCGCACTCTTGCGCACCTTGGTATCGACCGGATTGACGGCGATGGCACTCACTTCAACCAGCAGATCGTGCGGGCCGGGCTGCGGCTCGGGCAGTTCAAGGTCCAGCAAGGCATCGCTGTGCTCGATGGGGAGGATGTTCTGGTAGGCAACGGCTTTCATGGGCGGTTCTCCTGCTTGCGGTGGGAATGTTGCGAAGCGTCTGTCAGCTTCGGGCGGGGCGTCTGGGGGGCTGCGTAGCCAGCCGGGTGGGCACTGCGGCTGCATAGGGGCGGGCCTGCAGGACGACGATCTGCTCGCCCTCGGTGGTAGCCCATTCGATGTCCTGATCGCGACCCCGGAACAATTGCCGGATGGCGCTGCCAACGCGCGCGAGCCGCCGGGCGCTGGCTTCGTCGAGCACGGTTTGCTGCTGATGGGCCTCGTCGATGGCGCGCTCGCGCACGCCGCCGGATTCATCGAGGGTCAGCTCGCTCTGTTCGTCGGCACGGCTGAGCAACTGCACAGCGCCGCTGCGCGCGTCGACCATGACTTGCTCGGCAATCCGGCGGCCCTCGACGACCTTGATGCCAATGCCGCGCTTGGCGGCGATGTAGCTGGCGCCGCGATGCGCCGGATCGAAAGGATCGCGGGTGATCATGACACCGGAGCGGCGCGCATCGATGGCAGTCTGGACGAGCACGCCCATGGCCACCGCCTCCAGCGGGATGGCGCCGGCGCGGCGGGCTTCGAAGGCTTCACTGTTGAAGACCGAGGCCCAGACGGTCTTGACGGCCTCGGGCAAGGCCTCGACGAGGCGCACATTGGGCACGGTGGTGTAGAGGCCGGCGCCACTGAAACCGGGCAGGTCTTCCGAGTTGGAGGAGCTGCGCACGAAGACGCCCGCGCCGCCCAGTTGCTGTTGCCACTGCGCCTGCCACTCAGCCAGCCAGGCGGCCGGCAGCGGCAGGGCGATGAGCTGGCTGCGCAGGGTCTCCAGCGCGGCATGGCGCACGCGGGCATCGTCGTCAAAGTGCGGCGTGACCAGCGCGGCCTGGATCAGGGCCTGGGCGTCGGCACGCTTGATGAACGCGGCGTAGCGCGCAAAAGGGATGCAGAAACCATCCGGCACCTGCACCGAGGGAATCTTTGCTGCGCGGATTTCACCCAGATTGGCGGCCTTGGCGCCGCAATGCGCGCGATCCCGGGCGTGCAGCTGGCTCAGCGGCGTCAGGCTCTGGTGGCTGAGATCGGGCCGCGGCAGCGTGCGTGCCTTGTGCGCGACGACCAGCGTCTGCGGCGGAATCGGCTGGATCGTATAGCCGGTGCGCGTCACCCGCAGTTCCACCCACTGACGGTCGTAGCCGGACAGCTCCGCGAGCGCGTTGCGCAGCCAGGCATTCGGAATGCCCCAGCCCTTGGCGAGCAGATTGACATGCGAGATGGCCGTCGAGGGACGACTGGTGATGACGCCCGCCACCGGCGGCAGGCTGATCGGCACTTCGTCGAGCACCAGGATGTCCTGTGGATCTGCATCGGCCACGATGCCACCTGCTGGCACCACACGCACCCGGCCCCTCGCCACGCCCTCGTTGAGGGGCAGAAAAGCCTGCTCGCGGATCAGCTGCTCCTGCGACACGAAGGCCACGCCGGCGGCTGTCGCCACCCGCTCATGGGCCTGTGCGTTGGCCTTGAACAGCAAGGGCGCGAAAAAGGCCGCCTGCAGGCTTTGCTGCGTGGTGCGCAGCAGGTTCGTATCGAGCTGGTCGCCCTCCCAGCATTCGAAGGTCCATTGCTGCGTGCTGTTCTGCCAGCTCAGGGTGCCGAGGATGAAGCGCCGGTCCGGCGCACGGTAGTTGGCGGCCATGGCGGCGCGCCCGAGCTGCAGGTGGAGTGGCCCGCGGGTCAGGAATTGCTCATGCAGCCCATAGCGCCGGGTGTTGATGAAGTAGGGCTGGTCGCCATGCTGGCGGTCAATCAGGAACAGCAGGTGCGGCAGCTCCAGCGGTGTGCCGAGGTTGTAGCGCCGCGCCAGGCGATCGAAGTCGGCGCGCTGGCTGATGTGATGGCGATAGGCCTCGCTCGCCGGCGGCAAGGGATCGACTTCTCCTGCCGCGCGGAAGGCCGAGGGCTTGGCTGCCAGCTGGGCCTGGACGGGCAGCGCGCCAAGGGAGAGCAGGCACAGCGCCGCCAGGGCGATTCGGCGGAGGCGGCAAGCCAGGGAGGAAACGGACGCAGTGCAGCTCATGCTGGATGAAGATGCCAGGGTAATGACAGGGCCCCCATCATGCCACCGGCCTTGGGCCACAGGTCTGCCAGCCGGAGCACCTGCGGGCCACTGATCCGGCCATCTCGCGCCTTCATTTGGGCGTTGCCAGCGCCGGGCGCAAGATTGAGGAAGGCTTGGCCCCGGCCTGCCCGCCCAGCTGGTTGAGCACCAGACTCACCAGCACCAGTGCAGCCCCGATCAGTTCACCATTGCCCAGCGCATGGCCACGCAGCACGCCGATCAGCAGCGCGGTGAGCGGCACCACATTGATGAAGAGCAGGCCACGCTGAGCGCCGATCTGGCGCATACCCTGATTCCAGCACAGCACCGCCAGCACGGCAGCCAGCAGCACCAGAAACAGCAGGGCCGGGGCCAACGCGGGCAAGGTTGCGGCGGAGGGCAGACGCAGCGCACCGAAGGCCCCCGCCAGCAGCCAGAAAGCCACCAGCCCGAGCGCACCCCCGCTGCTGCTGAGTGCGGTGTAACGCAGCGGCGACCAGTGCGGGAAGGCTGCCGCGCCCATCGAATACAGCACCCAGCACATTCCGCCGGCAATCATCATCAGGGTGGGCAGCAGCGCCGCATGTTCGGTGAGCCGCGCCGGGTGGCCGTCGGTGGTCAGCAGGAGCACGCCCACCACCGCCAGGGCCAGAGCCACGAAGCTGCGCGCCGCCGGGCGCTGGCCACTGCGAGCCCACTGGATCAGCACCGCGATCAGGGGCTGGAGGGCCATCACGATGGCACCGAACTCCGGCCGCGACATGCCCACGGCGTAGAACATGAGCAGGTTGAAGCCCGCAAACCCCAGGGTGCCGAGGCCCAGCAACTTCCAGCCCTGGCCTTCGAGGCGCAAAGCATCCGCGCCTTCGCGCCAGGCCAGCAGGGCCATGAAGATGGGCGCAGCGATGCCATAGCGCCACAGGCTCATGCTGATCGGGTCCATGTCAGCCAGCACGGCTTTCGAGACCGGGAAGGCGGCGCCCCACATGACGGTGGCGGTCAGCAGGGCGAGCCCGCCCCAGGCAGCGGGACTCAGACGGGGCGGGAAGGCGGACATGGTGCGATCTCGGTTGCAGCGGGGGATGGCTGCAGTTTAGGGTGAGTCGATCTGTCAAAAAAGCGCTACAGTCGAACATGATTGTTTCTAAATGAGCGCAAATCATGGAACGCCTGATCAATATGGCCAGCTTTGCCGAAGTGGTTGAAGCGGGTGGTTTTTCGGCTGCGGCAGACCGCCTCGGCTGCTCGCGCGCCGTGGTGAGCAAGCGCATCAGCGCACTGGAGAAGGATTTCGGCCTCACCTTGCTGCATCGCACGACCCGCCGCCAGAGCCTCACCGAGGCCGGCGAGGCGCTGTATGCCTACTGCCGCCGCGTGCTCGACGAGATGAACAGCGCCGAGGCGCATCTGCAGGAGCTCTCCAGCACGCCGCGCGGCACCTTGCGGATCACGGCGCCGCATTCCTGGGGCAACCACGTGCTGGGTCCGCAGATCGGGCGCTTCCTGCTGCGTTACCCGGAAATCCGGGTCGAGCTGCAGCTGAGCGATCAGCTCGCTGATCTGGCGGCCAGTGCGGTCGACATCGCCATCCGCCTCACCAACACCCCGGCACCCGGGCTGGTGGCGCGCCACCTGGCCGAGCTGCCCTATGTGATCTGCGCTGCACCGGCCTACCTGAAAACGCATGGCACACCGCTCCAGGCGCAGGAGCTGGCGCGCCACAACTGCATCTTCTATGCCGGCGAAGCCCGCCTCAACAACTGGCAGCTGCGCACCCCGCAAGGCGAACTGCTGACGCTGGAAGTGGCTGGTTCGCTGGCTGCCAACAGCGTTGAAGTGATGCGCAGTGCGGCCCTCGAAGGCCTCGGCATCGTCGCCCTGTCGCGCTACCTGGTGGATGCGGAGTTGCAGCGCGGCGAGCTGATCGAGATCCTGGCCGACTGCCAGATGCCGCCACGCCAGATCCACCTCGTGACCCTGCCGGATCGCCTGCTGCCCGCCAAGACCCGCGCCTTCATCGACTTCCTGCTGCCGGGGCGGCTGGCCTGAGCAAGCCCGCGGCTTTGGCCGCAGAACCATGCTCCACCCGGGCCCCGCCGGCTGAAGCCGGCCCTACAACAACCCCGACAAGCGCCCCGGTGCCCGGCGCCTGGCACAACAGGCACGAGCGTAGGTGCGGCTTCATCCGCAAAACCACATTCCACCCGGGCCCCGCCGGCTAAAGCCGGCCCTACAACGGCCCTACAACAGCCCCAACAGCCAGCCCCGTCACGGCGCCAACGCACTCAGCCTCGGCCACAAGGTGAGGGCGCCCAGCGCGGCGGCGGTCAGCGCGCAGACCAGCACCGCGCCGGCAGCCAGATCCTTGGCGCGCCGGACGCGTTCATCATGCGCAGGCGACACCAGATCGCAGACGAACTCGATGGCGGTGTTGATCAGCTCGGCCAGCCACACCAGCGCCACAGCCACGAGCAGCCAGCGCCAATCCGCCGCGCTGATTCGCAAGGCCAGCCCCAGCGCCCCCACCGCCAGCGTACAGGCGAGATGGATCCAAGCGTTGTGCTGGGTGCGCAGCATGAAGGCGATACCGCTGCCGGCGTAACGGAAACTTCGCAGGCGCTGCCGCAGCGAGAAGCGGCCATCCGCCCGGCCCTCAGCGCGGCGCATGCGGAGGCCTCCGTGCGGGCTGCCAGCGCAGCGGGTCCGGCGCGGTACGCCGAGCCCGCCCCGGCAAGGCGCGCAAGGCCGCCAGCACAAGGCCGCAGGCAGCGGCAATCAATACGCAACAAGCCATTTCTGTCTCCTCAGGTGTGGGGCTGGATCAGGATCTCGCGGCGCGCGTCGAGCGGCACCGTCACGCGCGCCGCACCCTGCGCATCGGCACGCACCCGGGTTTCGACGCAGCCGCTACAGAGATAGATCTGCCCCGGCCGCAACCCGGCCAGATCGAGTGTCTGCAGGCCGGGGCGCAGGCCCGGATAGAGGGTGGCCATGAGCACACCGGCGTGCTGCACGGCACGCGCCACCCGCACTTCGGGATAGGCGGCGCGGCTGATATGCGGCTGGCTGGCGGGCAGGTTCGGCTGAGTGACCAAGCGCCGGAAAGCACCTGCCTCACCAGTGCGCGCCATCAGCTCCACGGCATGCGCCCACACCGAGGCGCGCGGGCGCCAGTATGGGCCGCCCTGCGCGGACTCGTCCCGTGCCGGGCACGTTTGCTCAAGGGCGTAGAGACACACGCCCGCAACTTCACGATCGCCCATCTCCACCGCTGCGAGCGCCGTAGCCGCCAGGGCCGCAGCCGGCGAATGGCCGTAGTTGCCGGTATCGATCGGCCAGAAGCGCGTCAGGCGCAGGGCGCCGCGCGCATCGAGCAGGCTGCGGCGCAGCAGCAACCACTGGCGCAGGGCGATGTCCGGCAGGCTGGCGTTCAGGAATAAGCTCGGCAAGGCCTGCGGCATGGCGCCGCCGATGCCCGGCAAGGCCAGCCCGGTATGACTCGAACGACACGGCACGAAGGCCCCGCCAAGGGTGATGAATTCGGTTTCAAGCGCGGTGCGAAAGCGCGCGGCAAGGCCGGCCCAGTGCCGCTCCCCGCGCTGGGCATCGCAGGCCCGGATGCCGGATACGCCAATGGCATTGCAGAGCGGATAGATCCAGTTCGGCTCGCAAGCCATCAAGGTGAAGGAAGAATCGCCGAAGCCGCGCTGCAGCGCAGCCGTCAGCGCCGGCAGATCGGCCTGGTAAATCCTGCCGTCGGGATGCCTGAGCGGCAGACTGCCGGGTCGGGAAAACTCGCGGCGCCCGGAGGACGCCTGGTAGAGCGCCATCTGGGTGGCCAGAAAACCGGTGTACATGATGTTTTCGCGCGCGGTCGGGTCCGGATCGCAGCGCAGGTTGCCCCACAGGTTCTCGAGCGCCCAGTAGCGCCAAACGCGGTGATCGGCCTGCTTGTGGATCAGGTTCTGCTGGGCCTCATCAAGGTAGCCGCTGAAGGCCGACAGGCGGGTGCTGCGCGCCATCGCCAGAGCGTAGCCCATGAAGTGCAGCTGGTAGCGCACGGCCGCGGTCTGAAACTGGTCGCGCCATTCGAAGCCCTCGAACTCCGCCACCGGCTGCAGGGCTCGGTCGAGCACGAAGCCCATCAGCTTGAGCTCCTGCGGGCTCATCTCGGCAGGCAAGACTTCGGCGGGCCGCTCGAACCGGCAGACAAGCGCTGCGGCCTCATGAACCAGATAGTGATTGGCCTGTGCTCGCCGCCGACGGCCACGCCAGGCATGCAGCACACTCAGCAGGAGCGCGCTCAGCAACCCGCACAGCGCCAGCAGGCACAGCTCGTGCAGCGAATCCGCGCTGGCCCCGCCGGGCTGCATCCACGCGGCCATCAGTGCGGCCAGCAGCCAGGCCGCCGGGGGCGCCAGCAGATTGCCGGTGGCGAACCACAGCAGGCACGCCGCAGCAAAAATCAGCAGGCTGGCAACGAACAGCCCAGCCTGCAGCAGGCCCACGGCGGAGGCGCAATCGGCGCGTGCAAAGAAACCGCCGCCAGGCAGGATCAGGCCGAGGCCGAAGACCTGCCAGAAACGCTCGCCTGCGCCCCAAGCGAGGGCCGCACCGCTCAGGCACAGCAGACCGTGGATCGCGCCCAGCCGCAGCAGGCGTGACAGGCTCAGCGGGCCACAGGGCAAACGACGATCGGGCAACAGGCAGGGGCTCACACGTACTCCGGACAGGCATCAGGACAGGCGCCCAGTCTGGCCGGCCTGTGTGAGGCGCGTGTGAGCCCGGTGTGAAGTCAGCCCGGCCGCGCGAACCAGCTCGCCAGAAAGTCCAGCATCGTGCGCAGCTATCTGTGGATCCCGGCGCTGAAAACCGTGGCCGGTGGCGTCGTCGTCTCCAGCGGCATCCATATGTGGGTGGCCGACACGCAGAGCGCCAAGTCACGCCAGGACTGGCAGGCCACCCTCAAGGCCTTCGAAAAGGAAGCCGCCCGGGCCAAGGACTCCGCCACACTCATCAAGGCCATGAGCGCGAGCTACCCACAGGCGGGCGAAGCGGCCTCGCTGGAAATTTCGTCCAAGGTCATCAAGGGCGAAATGAAGTGGCCGCAGTGAGCGCAACGCGCAATACTTGATGACCCGGCTCCGCCATTCCCGCGCAAGCGGGAATGGCGTGTCATGAATACCAAAAACAGACGCAGGAAATCCCCATGAGCACGCTCCACTACATCTTTGATCCCCTTTGCGGCTGGTGCTATGCCGTCGCCCCGCTGCTCCGCGCGGCGCGCGCAGTGCCCGGCCTCAGCATCGCCCTGCATGGCGGCGGCATGATGACCGGCGCCAACCGGCGCAGCATCACTCCGCAATGGCGCGACTACGTGCTGCCGCACGACCGCCGCATCGCCCAGCTCACCGGCCAGCCCTTCGGCGAAGCCTATTTCGAAGGTTTGCTGCGTGACACCACGGCCGTGATGGACTCCGCTCCGCCGACCACCGCCATCCTCGCTGCCGAGGAGCTCGCCGGCCGTGGGCTGGACATGGCACACCGCCTGCAACACGCCCATTACGCTGAAGGTCGCCGTATCGCCGATCAGGCCGTGCTGCAGGCGCTGGCTGCCGAACTCGGGCTGGAGGTCGCTTCGTTCACTGCCGCGTTCGAGCGACTCGCGGGTGAAGCCACCGAGCAGCACTTCCGCGACAGCCGCCACTGGCTCGCCCGCGTCGGCGGCCAAGGCTTCCCGACCCTGGTGCTGGAACAGGCCGATGGCGCACTCACGCGCATCGATGTCAGCCCCTTCCTCGGCCAGCCAGAAGCCTTCGCCGCGGCACTACGCCAGCAAGTGCCGGCAGCAGATGCGGCTGAAATGATTCCGCATTGCGGGCTGGATGGCTGTACGGACGCCTGAAGCAAGCGCGTCCCTATTGTTCAACCAACCAGGATCCCGCGCCGCTCGGCCAGGCTGATGGTGGCGCGGGTGCCGGCATTGAACTGCAGGTAGTCGCTCTCGATGCCGTCACTGAAAATGACGCCGTTCTCCGCCATCTGCGACACCAGAATCAGCGGCGCCTCGCGTGAGACTTGTCCGAAGCTGATGCTGCTGGCCGAAGTCTTGCTGGGCCAGGGCTCGCGCACCGAAAAATACAGATAGTCCGACTCCCAGCGAAAGTCTTCGAGTACGCCAGCATTCGCATCCCCACCAAGCGCCGTGGCGATGCCGCTGGCACCGGCCAGCACGCTGCGCAACCAGCCACTGCCGCCCATCCCGGTCGACACGATGATGCCACTGGAGGACTGGCGCTCGGTCACCCCGCCGCAGCTGATTTCGTAGCGTGCCGAAGTGTGCGTGCGTGGCCCGATGAACAGGTCATTCACCGCACACAGGGTCTCTCCGGTATTGAGGCTGGCCTGCGCCATGCTCACCTCATGCAGCGGGCGCCGGGCAGCGAATACCTCGGGCAAGAGGCGATCCAGATCACGCACAACGAAAGGCAGAAGCACACCTTCCCAACGCGCCGGATCCGGATTCACACCAATCAGCGGCTGACCCTCGAGATACTTCAGCACATTGGCCACCAACCCGTCCTGCCCCAGCGCGACAACCGTATCGTGCGGGCCAAACACGAAGTTCGGCACGAAGGCTCGGTCCAGCACCTGCAGGCGTCCGTGGCGGGCCAGGGCCTGACTGGTTGCCGTCACCGCTTCACGGTAATGACGATGCTCCAGCTGATAGTCGGAAAAGTCCGCACCGAGATGTTCGACGTAGAAGCGCGCCTGCCCCTCGGTATTGAAGCGCTGGATCAGCTCTTCAAGCCGGGTGCGCCGCGTCACCAGCACGATCTTGTTCTCGCTGCTGCGCTCCATGCTCAGTTGCGCTCGCGCTCAAGCAGGCCCTGCAACAACTCGGAGGAGATATTGAGCTCACCGATCTTGCCGGCGTTCTCGGCCAGCTCCTTGAACGACAGGGCGACCAGTTGCGCCGCATCGAGGCGGGCACTGGTGAGTGCCTGCAAGACCTTCGGATCGGTTTCGGAGAGCGCACGCATCATGGCCGAAATGCCATAGGCCTTGGCATCGGCCTCCTCGCGGGTGTTGGCCGTGGAGAGTGCCAGCAGATCCTTGTTCTGCTCTTCCAGCGCGATCTTGGTGGCCATCTCCGCTTCGCGCAGCTCGCGCTTTTTCTGCTGCACGGATTTCTCCGCGTCCATCTGCGCTTCCTTGATCTGGCGCTTCTTGTTCTCCACCGCAATCTCGGTATTCAGCTCGTTCTCCTTGATCGAGCGCTCCTGCTCCACGGCAGCATTGCGCCGCGCGAACACCGCCTCGTCCGCCTGACGCAGGATGGCTTCGCGGGCTTCGGCCTCAAGCGCGCGCGAGGTCTCCGGCGTTGGCTTGATGGCCAGAATGGAGAGCCCAAGCACCTCGATGCCCAGCGAGGTAATCACATCGGCAGCCTGCATGCCGACCCGCACGCTGCCCACCAGGCGATCTGCCCCGCCCAGCGCCTCACGCAGGGACATCACGCGCAAGGACGAACTGGTCAGCACCTGGGCGTGGTTGATGAGGCGCTGCGGTAGCTTCTGCGGATCCTCCGAGGCGTAATCACGACCATTCGCTGCCAGGGTGAAATTCATCAACTGGGCCAGCTTGCGCGGGTCTGTGACGCGATAGGAAAGCTGGCCCTGCACAGTGACCGACTGAAAATCTGCCGTGGCCTCTTCGAAGATGAAGGGCACATCGACACTGCCCACCGGCACGCGCACCAGCGAGCTGGTGGGGCCGTAATAGAAGAAGGACAAGCCCACGCCCTCGCGTACGACCTTGCCGCTTTTGTACTGCAACAGGAAATCGGTCGGGCCAACCTTGATGAAGCGGATACCGAACATGGATGCTCCTTTCGTGATCGTGGATTCAGTTAGCGAGAGCGAGGAAGTGGTTGAGGATATTGAAATGATCCTCGAAGAACTCGCCTTCCATGCCGGCGAGTTGGGCGACCGGGAACCACTTCGCCTCGGCCGCATCATCGGCACCTTCCACTTCGGGCGGGCGGGTGTGCTTCAGGTCGAAGAAGTGGGCATGGGTGATGGTGCGGGCGCGGGTGCTGCGATCCGGATGATCGAACACGGCCGTCCCCGCCAGCGCCTCTTCCAGCGTGGCATCGAGCAGGCCAAAACCGGTTTCCTCGCGCAGTTCGCGGATCGCGCCCTGCAGCACACGCTCACGCCCGTCCAGAAAACCTCCGGGCAGCGCCCAGGTGCCTTTGCCCGGTGCCCGGCCGCGCTTGACCAGCAGGATCTGTTCCGACGCCTTGACCACCGCGTCGACGGTGATGAAAGGCCCGTTGCCCCAGACCCTGCGGCTCTCCTCGACAGCGAAGTGCTCGTCGCGCAGATGGGCGAACATCGGCAAGGCCGCCCAGCCGCGCATGTAGTGCAGCGCGGCGGCGGGCAGCAGCGGCGCGAGCAGGGCGCGGGTCACCTCCGGGTCTTCGCCTTCAAACCAGATGCGGCGCAGGGCGGTAGCATCGATCTCGCCCTGCCGTGGCATGCCGATGAATTCCCAGTCCGGAAAGCGGTTCAGGTACTGGCTGGAGGCATCTTTCAGGTAACCAATCAGGGCCACGCGGGCCTTGCGCCCAAGCGCCTGCTCGACCAATGCCGCGGCAGCCGATGCCCAGCGCGTATCGTCGTAGTAATCACGCATCGGCAGGAAGCTGACGCGGGCATGCTGCGCCTCGCTCAAGGTGCAGCCAATCATTGCGGCACGCTCTTCCCAGCTGAAGGGATTCTTGGCGTTGCGGGCGGAGAAAGCCGAGCCGAGCAGGACGATCACGCGCGGCGCGGTTTCCAGCGCCTGGGCGAGCAAGGCGGCATGGCCGTTGTGAAAGGGCTGAAAACGGCCGATCAGGACGGCGGCATCGAATTGACTCATCTGTTTCTCCTCAGAAATCGTATTTCGCCGCAATCGGCATCTGCCGCCCGCTACCGAAAGCACGCCCGCGCAGGCGCAGGATCGGCGGAGCCTGACGGCGCTTGTATTCGTTGCGGGCGATCATGCGCTTGATGCGTGAAATCAGCGCCCTCCCCTCCTCGCTGGCCTGCTGCCGGGCGAAAGCAGCGGCTACCGCAGCGCGCTCATCCTCGCCAAGGCGTTCGCCCTCGATGAGCTGCTTGAGGATCGCGTCCAGCACCGGATAAGGCGGCAGGCTGTCGGTATCGCGCTGGTCCGGTGCGAGCTCGGCGGAGGGTGCCTTGTCGATGATCGCAAATGGAATCAGCTCGCGGCCGGCGGCGGCGTTGAGATGGCGGCACAAATCGAAGACTTCGGTCTTGTAGAGATCGCCAATCAGCCCGAGGCCACCGTTGGTATCGCCATACAGCGTGCAGTAACCCACCGAGATCTCGCTCTTGTTGCCAGTAGTGAGCAGGAGGTGACCGAAGGCGTTGGAATATTCCATCAGGATGGTGCCGCGCACGCGCGCCTGCAGGTTCTCCAGCGGGAGGCCCTGCAGTGGCGCCGAGAAGGCTGCGGAGAAGCCCGCGCCGTAAGTTGCCACGAGATCGCGGATCGGATGCTCGATCAGGCGCACACCAAGATTGCGGCACAGGGTCACCGAGTCGTCGACGCTACCGGCACTGGAGAACTTCGAGGGCATGGTGATGCCGACGACGTTCTCCGCGCCCAGCGCCTCGGCCGCCAGCGCCAGGGTCAGGGCGCTGTCGATCCCGCCGGAAGAGCCAACCACCGCTCGCGTGAAACCGCAGCGGCGGGCGTAGTCACGCAGGCCCAGCACGATCTGGCGACGGTAGAACTCCATCGCCGGCAGGCCTTCATCGCTGCTGGGTGGCAGGCAGGCGCCACTGGCCTCGCAGAAATGGCCATCGTTGAAAGTCAGGGTCCGGATCGCCTCGCTGAAGCGCTCCGCCTCGAAGACCACCCCGGCCTGCGGCTCCACGGCGAAGGACGATCCATCGTAGATGATCTGGTCATGTCCGCCGACCTGGTTCACGTACACCAGCGGCAGCTGATGACGAGCGCTCGCCGCCGCGAACAACTTGCGGCGCAGGGCATGCTTGCCGATGCTGGAGGGTGAAGCATTGATCGACACGACCAGATCCGGCGCGGCATCGGCAAGGCGCTCAAAGGGGTTCACTGCATAGTCGCGCCCTTCATCGTTCCAGCCATCCTCACAGATCAGGAAGCCGACCTGCTGACCGCCCACGCGCAACACGCGGGCCAGGTCCGGTCCCGGTTCAAAGTGGCGGCGTTCATCGAAGATGTTGTAGGTCGGCAGGAGCTGTTTGGCATAGCGCAGGCGCACCGCGCCATCGGCCAGCACCAGCAGGCAATTCTGCAGTGCCTTGCCCGGCCCCTCGCGACGCTGCGGCGCCCCCACCACCCAGTGCAGACCCGGTGTGCTGCGGGTAGCGCTCAGCAGGTCCGCCAGGCCTTGCTCGATGCGGGCGAGGAAGTCCGGCTCGTCGAGCAGGTCACCGGGGTAGTAACCGGTCAGCGAGAGTTCAGGGAAGACCACCAGGCTGGCGCCTGCGGCCTGGGCCCGGGTGGCCGCGCCCTGCATCAGGGCGCAGTTGCCGGTAATGTCCCCAACGGTCGGGTTGATCTGTGCGAGGGTGAGTTTGAAGCCGGATGTCATGAACGGGATCTGCCTGAAAATTGTTGCAAGCGGGTGCGCACCTGCATCAGCACCTTGCCGAGGCGGTTCTCACCCTGCCACTGGGTGGGATCGAGCGCGCGCGGGTCTTCCTCTTCCAGCCCGATGCCCCAGATCGGATCGTCCGGGCTGGCTTCGACGAGCAGGCGCTCGCCGGTAGCGAGCAAGGCTTCGCCGAGCACCGGGTTCTGACGGAATTTCTCGAGCAGCCCGATGGCCACCAGTGCCTCGCACTCATCAGACCAGCGCACGCTGTCGAAACCGCGGATCTTGCGGCCCAGCAGCTTCTGCCGCCGCGGATGGACTTCGGCCAGGATCGCCGCAGCCATCTCTGCATCGCCGAACAGGCGGGCCTTGGCAAACATCATCCATTGCTCGCCGCAATTGAAGCGCTGCCCATCGATCTCGAACACGCTGGGATACCAGTTCGAGTAAATCTCGTTGGCTCGCCAGAACAGCAGCATCTGCGGAGTAAGGCGCATCGGGCTACGGCCTCAGAGCGAATGATCGAAAACCTGACGCAGGTAGGCGAGGAAGGTTTCGTCCTCGCACAGCGTCTTGCCCGGTGCATCGGAGAGCTTGGCCACCGGCTGGCCATTGCAGGCGGTGATCTTCATGACGATGTTGAGCGCCTTGTGCGGCGTGTCGTTGGAGAGATCGGTACCGATGCCGAAACTGGTCTGGATGCGGCCGTGGAAGTGCTGATATAGCTCCAGCGCGCGTGGAATGTTAAGACCGTCTGAAAACACCAGACGCTTGCTAGCCGGATCGATGCGCAGCTTGTGGTAGTGGGCGATGGCCTTCTCGCCCCACACGACGGGATCGCCGGAATCGTGGCGCAAACCATCGAAGAGCTTGGCGAAATACAGATCGAAATCGCGCAGGAAGGCATCCATGCCGACGACATCGGTCAGCGCCACGCCGAGATCCCCCCGGAACTCCTGCACCCAGCCCTCCAGAGCGGCCTTCTGGAAGTCCCGCAGACGGAAGCCGAAAGACTGGTAGGCCTGCAGATATTCATGGGCCATGGTGCCGATCGGGGTCAGGCCAAACTTCTTCGCCAGGTAGACGTTGGAGGTGCCCCGGAAGTGCTGGGGCGCCACCTCGGCAAAGCGCTGCACCACCTCCTCCTGCCAGGCACCCGAGTAGCGGCGGCGCAGGCCGAAGTCGAAGAGCACGAAGGGAGAGGCCGTGTTCGCCGGAATGCTCTGCAAACCGGCCTGCAATACGCCGATCTTGGCCTGCAGACGTTCGCGGGCCACGGTCATCACCCCTTCCTGCGGCAGCCGGCGGAAGTACAACTCGTTCACGATATAGAGCACGAAGATCTCAAAGCCCATCACGTGCACCAGGGGGCCACGTGCCACGACCTCCAGCGTTTCGCCCACCGCGCGCACTTCGATGAAGCGGCGCTGGAAACGGAACAGGGAGAGGAAATCGACGAAATCGCTCTTGATGAAGCGCAGACTGGCGAGGTAATCCAGCTCATCCTGGGTGAAGTACAGGCTGCACAGGTGATCAAGCTCGCGCTCCACGTCATCCTTCAGCTCGGCGAGCGGAAAGGCCGGCCGGTTGCGGCAGACAAACCGGTACTCCGCCTGAGCGCCCGGGTTGCTGTGCAGCAAGGCCTGCCACATCGTGAATTTGTAGAGGTCGTTCTCCAGCAGGCTGCGTACGACTGGTGTCTGATTGGCTTGCATGTGTGTGGCTCCGCCGAGGGTCTTGCCTGTCATTTCAACGCGCATTGTCCAGCAGTTCTGCACGCACTTCGCTGGCGTTCATCAACTGCACGCCGCGCTCGCGCATCGCGGCGAGGAATTCCGCATACGCGGTCTCGAAACCGCTTACCGGGCTGATGCAATCCTCGATCAGCACCAGCTTGCCCAGCTCGGCGGCCGGCCAGTGCGCCACGATATGCTCGGTAGTGGCCCTGACGCAGTGACTGCCCGCCTCGCCAGCGATGAAGACGCGCTCTGCACCGCGCAGCCGGGCCAGCAGCGCCTGATTGAGCTGGGTGGCGGCATCCGCCGGATCCGGCACCTCGGCCTGCATCGCGCTGTAGTGTTCGGTCAGCGGGTTTTCGCCCTTGCTGACTTTGGCGACGATGGCCGTCCGGGCCTCTTCCCAGCGATTGAGCGCCAGGCGCAGAGCATGGTGAATGTTGTGACCCCAGCTGCCGATCTCGCAATGCACCGGCCAGATCATGTGGGTATAACGACCCGCGGCCTCCAGTGCATCGAGATAGCTTTGCGCGCGCGCCTGCCACTGCGGCGCGCGCGGCAGGTAGCGGCCTGCACGCAGCTCGGCGGCCGTAATCTGGGTGAAGGGTGCGACGGCCTGGCCATCGGCATCCTGCCAGAAGGTCGGGTGAGCGATATCGAGGTGCTGGTGCGAATCGAGCGTGACCGTGATGGCTTCTAGCCCCGCGCGGCCGGCATCGACCAAGGCAGCAAGGGCCTGCATGTCAGCGTGTGCGCCGGGCACCGGCAGGCTCGGTGCAAAACGGCCGCCGAGCGGATCGAGCGGGCAATAGTCGGCGGGCAGATCACAGAAATCGTTCTGCGGGTCGATGATGAGCAGATGAAGATTGCGCTGAGCCATGAATTTCTCCTGGATCACCCGCGTTTTCCGGCGGGTATGGATCCACTCTAAACAACTTAGATGCGTTTTGCAACTAACACTCTATCGGAGTCGTAAAAATCATGGATAGTCGCTAGACTGTTCGTGTCTTTTTGCAACTAAGCAGGGATTCCTGATGCCTCAGAAGGCCATCATCTGCACTGTCGACGTCGTACTGTTGTGCCTGCGCGGGGCGGTCTTGAACGTAGCGCTGTGGCGGCGCGAGCGCGCGCCCTTCGAAGGCAGTCCGGCGCTCCCCGGCGGCTATATCCACCCCGAGGAAGACGTGGATACGCTGGACGCCGCAAGCCGCATGCTGCGCGAGAAAACTGGCATTGCCAGCCCTTACCTGGAGCAGCTCGGCACTTTTTCCGGCGCCAGTCGCGATCCGCGTGGCTGGTCCATCTCGATCGCCTACTACGCCCTGCTTCCGGCCGAACTGATCGAACAGGAGCCGGCGCCGGGCCTGGTGCTGCAAGCCGTCGAGCAGCTCAAGGGCCTGCCCTTCGACCACAAAGACATCGTGCAGGCTGCAGTGCAGCGGGTGCGCAACAAGAGCAGCTACTCCTCGCTGCCGGTCTATCTGTGTGGCGAGCAATTCACCCTGCCACGCCTGCAGGCCGTCTATGAAGCAGTGCTCGGTGAGCCGATCAACAAGGTCAGTTTCCGCCGCAAGATGGAAGAGCTGGACATGCTGGAAGCGGTAGAGGGCGCCATGGAAACCGGCCGCGCCAACCGGCCGGCCCAGCTCTATCGCCTCAAGCACGAGTTTCAGCAGTGCCTGTCCGTTTCGCCCCGCTCCCTGACGGCTGCCGCAGGCTAAGTCCTGCGTCTGCCGGGTTTTCACTCCCGGATATCTCATGCCCGAAGCACGCCCCCAGACCCGCGTCATCCGCAGCCTTTCCGTACTCCTGACGAGCTGCCTTGGATTTACCAGCGCTCATGCGCAGGACCCCCAGCCGCTGTTTGACCAGCCCATCCAGGAACAACACCTGCGCCTGCCTCCCGACCCGCTGAATCCACACACGAAGCCGGAAGTGGCGTGCTTCCATTACCCCGGCCTGATGATCAAGCAGGTCGATCTGGGCGAGAAGGGCGCAGCGCGTCTGGCCATCATTTCAGTCCCGCCCGACAAGAAAGCCCCGCCTTGTACGCGCCAGAAAGCGCGCGGGGAGCGGGTCGTCGATAGCACCGACTGGGCTGGCTATTTCGAGGGCGTGAAAGCCCCCTTCGTGTTCTTCACCAGTGACGATGGCCGCAATGATGGGCAAGGCTTTGCCGTCTTCACCCAGGAGGGCCGGAAAATATTTGCGGACCTCAGCAGCGGGCTGCACCGCATCGAGCTGCTGAGCCCCCCGCAACGACCGGAGGACAGGCCCTGGCATAGCAGCCTGTTGAAGCTGCGCTACGAGCGTATCCACCTGGCCAGCTGCTCGCTGCGTGCCGCTACAGAAGCTTGCTGGCAGACCATTCGCCAGGCCACCGGCCTGAGTGCCTCGCAGCCGCCGGATTGCAGCGCCTCCTACGAAGCGGAGGAAAAGCGCGTACCCGCAGGGCTCCGCGAGCAAGTGGCCGCCGATCCCAGCGTGATTGCCTACGAAGTGGAAGTCGTGCTCGATGACGGCGGCACGGTACAGCGGGTAACGCCTGTGTCCGAGGCCAGGGGCTGCTGGGCAGCACAATAGACGGGCACAAAGCCACCAGCCTGAAGCACCGCACTGAGCGGGAATCCAGCGCCGTCGAGCAACGCTGGATCCCCGCTTTCACAGAGACGACTAAAACGTAATGCCAAACGCCTAACTAAACGCTATCGCGCGCCGATCGGGTTCCTTCAAACCGACGGGTGCGAGGCTGTGTCAGGAGTCGGACGACGCATGCGTCTCGTCCACGCCAGGTTTTCTTCTGCGCATCAGCAGATACGCCGCCGGCACCAGAAACATCGACAGCAGCGGCGCAGTGATCATGCCCCCAACCATCGGCGCGGCGATGCGCTGCATCACCTCTGAGCCGGTGCCGCCGCCCCACATGATAGGCAGGAGGCCGGCGAGGATCACCGCCACGGTCATGGCCTTGGGGCGCACGCGCAGCACCGCACCTTCGCGGATTGCGTCGAGCAGGGCTTCGCGATCTGACAGGCCTTTTTCCAGACGTTCCTCCCACGCATGCTTCAAGTACAGCAGCATGATCACGCCGAATTCGGCCGACACGCCGGCCAGCGCGATGAAGCCGACCGCGCCGGCCACCGAGAGGTTGTAGCCCAAGAGCCACAGCAGCCAGATGCCGCCGACCAGCGCGAAGGGCAGAGTGGCCATGATCAGCAGGGCTTCGTCGACGCGGCGGAAGGTGAGGTAGAGCAGCAGGAAGATGATCATCAGGGTGAAGGGCACGACGATCTTCATCTTCGCGGCGGCGCGCTCCATGTACTCGAACTGGCCGGACCAGGCCAGGGAGTAGCCCGCCGGCATTTTCACCTGCTCGCTCACGGCCTGCTGCATGTCATGCACGGTGCGCGCCAGATCGCGACCGCGGATGTCCACATAGACCCAGCCGGACAGGCGCGCGTTCTCGCTTTTCAACATGGGCGGGCCGTCGCTGATGCGGATCTGTGCCACATCACCGAGCGACAGGCGCTGGGCGCGCGGGCCAACGATGGGCAGCTCGCGCAGCTTCTGCACCGAGTCGCGCAGCTCGCGCGGATAGCGCACATTGATCGGATAGCGGGCGAGTCCCTCGATGGTCTCGCCGACGTTCTCGCCACCAATCGCCGCGCTCACCACGCTCTGCACATCGGCGATGTTCATGCCGAAGCGCGCGGCGGCGTCGCGGTCGATGTTTACGTCGATGTAGCGTCCGCCGGTGAGGCGCTCGGCCAGCGCCGAGCTGACACCGGGCACCTCCTTCACCACGCGTTCGATCTGCGTGGTGAGGCGTTCGATCTCGGCCAGCGAGGCTCCGCCGACCTTGATGCCCACCGGGCTCTTGATGCCGGTGGCGAGCATGTCGATGCGGTTGCGGATTGGCGGTACCCAGATGTTGGCGAGGCCCGGCACCTTGACGATGCGATCCAGCTCCTCGATCAGCTTCTCGGTCGTCATGCCCGGCCGCCATTCGCTCTTCGGTTTGAACTGAATGGTGGTCTCGAACATCTCGATCGGCGCCGGGTCGGTGGCCGTTTCGGCGCGCCCCGCTTTGCCGAAGACACGCGCGACTTCAGGCACGGTGCGGATCAAGCGGTCGGTCTGCTGCAACAACTCGCTGGCCTTGCCGGCGGAGAGCATTGGCAAGGCGGTCGGCATGTAGAGCAGATCGCCTTCATCCATCGGCGGCATGAACTCGCCGCCGATGTGCTGTAGCGGCCACAGGCTGAGCGCCAGCAGCACGAGTGCCCCGGCCAGCGTGGCTTTGGGCCAGGCCAGCACGCCATCGAGCAGCGGGCGGTAGAGCGCGATCAGGAGGCGGTTGAGCGGGTTGCTGTGCTCGTCCGGAATCTTGCCGCGAATCAGGTAACCCATCAGCACCGGGATCAGCGTTACCGCCAGCAGGGCGGCAGAGCCCATGGCATAGGTCTTGGTAAAGGCCAGCGGCGAGAACAGCCGTCCCTCCTGTGCCTCCAGCGTGAATACCGGGATGAAGGACAGGGTGATGATCAGCAGCGAGAAGAACAGCGCCGGGCCGACTTCGGCGGCGGCTTCCGCGATGATCTGCCAGTGCGCCTCGCCGCGCGGCTCCGCGCCGGGATGCGCATGCTTCCATTTTTCCAGATGCTTGTGGGCATTCTCGATCATCACGACTGCTGCATCCACCATCGCGCCGATGGCGATCGCGATGCCGCCCAGAGACATGATGTTTGCATTTACGCCCTGGTAATGCATCACGATGAAAGCCATCAGCACGCCCAGCGGCAGCGAGATGATCGCCACCAGCGAGGAGCGCAGGTGGAACAGGAAGATGAAGCACACCAGCGCGACGACGATGAATTCTTCCAGCAGCTTATGGCTGAGGTTGTCCACTGCGCGTTCGATCAGGTCGCCGCGATCATAGGTCGGCACGATCTCCACGCCCTCGGGCAGGCTGGATTTGAGTGACTCCAGCTTGGCCTTCACCGCGTGGATGGCTTCCAGCGCATTCTTGCCGCTACGCAGGACGACCACGCCACCCGCGACTTCGCCCTCGCCATCGAGCTCGGCGATGCCACGGCGCATTTCGGGGCCGATCTGCACGCTGGCCACGTCGCCGAGGCGCACCGACACGCCCGAAGCTTCGGTCATCAGCGGAATCTTGCGGAAATCGTCCAGCGTTTGCAGATAGCCGGAGGCGCGCACCATGTACTCGGCCTCACCCAGCTCCAGCACCGAGCCGCCGGTTTCCTGATTAGCGCGGCCGATGGCGTCGATCACCATCTGGTGGCTCAGGCCATAGGCGCGCAGCCGGTCGGGGTTCAGTATCACCTGATACTGCTTGACCATGCCGCCCACCGAGGCCACCTCGGCCACGTTCGGCACGGTCTTCAGCTCGTACTTGAGGAACCAGTCCTGCAGCGATCTCAATTGCGCCAGATCGTGCTTGCCGGATTTATCCACCAGCGCATAGCTGTAGATCCAGCCCACGCCGGTGGCGTCCGGGCCCAACGCGGTCTTGGCGGACGGCGGCAGGCGCGACTGCACCTGATTCAGATACTCCAGCACGCGCGAACGCGCCCAGTACAGGTCGGTGCCATCCTCGAACAGCACGTAGACAAAGGAGTCGCCGAAGAAAGAAAAGCCGCGCACCGTCTTCGCGCCCGGCACCGAGAGCATGGTGGTGGTGAGCGGATAGGTGACCTGGTTCTCGACGATCTGCGGCGCCTGCCCCGGGTAGCTGGTGCGGATGATCACCTGCACGTCGGACAGATCCGGCAGCGCATCCAGCGGGGTGCGCAGCGCAGCGTAGAGGCCCCATGCGGTGAGCATCACGGTGGCGAGCAGGACGAGGAAGCGGTTGCTGATCGACCAGCGGATGAGTTTGGCGATCATGACTCAGCCCTCACGCGTAGCCCGGATGCAGCGCAGCGGAATCCGGGGCTGGCCTGTATGGCGCCACTTGTCCCGGATTCCGGCCTTTGGCCTGCATCCGGGCTACGAAAATGGAGGTGCGCGTTCATTTCCCACCCCCGATCACCATCACATGCGTGAGCTGTGGCTCGCCGCTGGCGGGCGTGGTGAAGGCGATGTGCACTTTCTGGCCGGGCTTCAGATCCTTGGGCAGGCCGTCTTTCGGCAGCTTGAAGCCCATAGTCATCGCGCCCCACTTCAGCTCGGGAATAGCCGGGTGCGAGAGCATGACCATGTCATCGACGACAGATTCGAATACCGCTTCGACCTGATACTCCTTTGCGCTCAGCGCTACCGGCTCGGTGACGCGAGTACCGACCGCACGCAGGCTGGCCTCCGAATCGAGCAGGAACTGGCCAGAGACGACGACCTTTTGCCCTGCGGCGAGGCCACTGCTGATCTCGATCTGACCATTGGCTTCCTGCCCGGTCTGCACGTCCACCGGGCGGTACTTGCCTTCGGCTTCGGCGAGCATCACCACCGTGCGGGTGCCGGTGCGGATCAGAGCTTCGCTCGGGATCATCAGTCCCGACTTCGCCGTGCTGCCTAGAGCAATCCGTACAAACATGCCCGGCGACAGACGCCCGCCGGGATTGGCGAGCTCGATGCGCGCCTTCAGCGTGCGCGTGCTGGCTTCCACCTCGGGCAGGATGGCCTGCACTGTGCCTTTGAACATCTGCCCGGAGAAGCCCGCCAGGCTTGCCTCTACAGGCATGCCCGGTTTGATCAGGGCGGCCTGGCTCTCGGGGATTTCGGCATTCACCCACACGCTGTCCAGCGCGTTGATGCGGAACAGCGTGGCACCGGCCATCACCGTCATGCCTTCGCGCGCGGCGAGTTCGATGACGCTGCCCGCAGCGGGCGCCGTGATCGTGATGCGCGCCTGCACCGCGCCGGATTTCTCGACCTGTGCAATCAGAGCCTCGCTCATGCCGGCCTGACGCATGCGCTGGCGTGCAGCATCAAGCAGTGCGGCCATGCCTTCGCCCGCCATCTTCTTCACGGCGAGAAATTCTTCCTGCGCGGCGACCCAGTCCGGCACATACAACTCGGCCAGTGCCTGGCCCTTACTGACGCGATCCAGGGTGGCGCGTACGAAGAGCTTTTCGACGAAGCCGGTATTGCGTGCCTGTACAACCGTGAGGCCGCGCTCGTTCCAGGCTACGCTGCCGCTCACTTCGATCTGCGGACTGAGGCTGCCCTGTGCGACTTCAACCGTGCGCAGGCCGAGGTTCTGGGTTTGGCGCGGGCTGATGCTCACACCACCCGCATCGCCCGTTTCATCGGCGTAAACCGGCACCAGCAGCATGTCCATGAAGGGTGACTTCCCCGGCTTGTCGAAACGCTGGCCGGGCACCATCGGGTCGTGCCAGTACAGCACGCGGCGGCCCGTACCCGGGTCAATCTTCGCGTCGTGGCTTTCTGCTACAGCAGGTGCGGCGTGGCGACTGCCGAGTTGGTAAGCGCCGTAGCCGACCGCACCCAAGGCGAGCAGGACGGCAAGGACGATGAGTTTCTGACGGTGATTGTTCATGGTTGTTCTCCATGCGCAGCGGAGACAGACGCCTCCTGCGGATTCAGGAAATTAAGCTGGGCCCAGGCGCGGGCGGCTTCCAGCGCCACGCGCTGGTGCTCCATGCGGGTGTCGAGCGCCATGCGGCGGGCTTCGAGCACGCGGGTCAGCGAACCGCTGCCGGCACGGTAGGCAGCGAGCGCCGCTTCGACCTGCTGCTGGGCCAACGGCAGCAGTTGCTGGTCGTAGCGTTGCAGGCGTTCGCGCGCGTTATCGAGCACGGCCAGATTGCCGCGCAGCTCGGCGCGGTAGGCGCGTTGCATGTCGGCCTGCTGGGCACGCGCCTGATCGAGCTGAGCCAGGCGCGCCCCATGCTCGCGATCCTGCCGGCTGGCTCGATCCCAGGGCAGCGGCATGGACAGGTTCACAGAGACGAGGTTGGAAAAGCCCGGGCCGCGCTGGCCATACATCAACTCGACGGCGATATCCGGGGTGCGGTTTTCACGCGCCATGCGGGCATCCGCTTCCGCCAGAGCGACCAAGGCCTGCTGGCTCGCCAGCAAGGGATGCTGCTCGGCAGACTCGGCCAGTGCCGGATGCACTTGCAGCTGGCTCTTCAGCTCAGGTGGCGGCGCCAGCGGGCGCTCCGCGTCCTCGCCGATCCAGCGCGCCAGTCGTGAGCGGGCCATGAGGATGTCACGCTTCATCTGAGCCAGCTGATCCTGGCTGCGGGCAATCGCCAGCTGGTTGGCAAACACATCGGCCTGCTCGCCACGGCCGGCGCGAAAGGCCGCGTCAGCCGCCTGCTGCTGCAGATGCAGTTCGGCGATCTGGCTCTCCAGCAAGGCCTGCATGCTGCCCTGATAAGCAAGATCGAGCCAGGCCAGAGTAGTGTCGCGACGTGTGTCAGCCAGGCTCTGGCGCTGGCTCACATGCGCCAGTTCAGCCTCCCGCAGGGCCTTGTCGGCGCGCGCCTGGCGCTTGTCGCCACGCGTGAACTCCTGCATCACACCGATCTGGCGCATGGTCATGCTCTCCTGAGTCAGGCTCCAGGCCATCTCGCCATCGGTGGGCACGTTGCTGAGGCCCAGCTTGAGCACCGGATCCGGCAACTGACCAGCCGCCACGGCCATCTCGCGCGCCGCCATCTCCTGTGCACGCAGGGCTTCGATCTGCGGCGCCCGCGTCTCGGCGATCCGGCGCGCCTCCTCCAGGCTGAGTGGCTCGGCCGCCAGCAGCGGAGCGGCCAGCAGCAAGGCCAGCCAGGGCAGGACTCTTTTCATGGTGTCACCTCGATCATGCCGCGCATGCCTTGTGCGTAGTGATTGCCGACCAGACAGGCAAACTCGAAGCTGCCAGGGCGATTGAAATGCCATAGCAGCTCGCCGCGCTGACGCGGCAGCACATGTGCCATCCAGGCGTCGGCATGCTCCATCTTCGGGAATTTCTTCATCAATGCAGCGTGCTCGGCAATTGCGCCGGGTGTGCCGATCACCATTTCGTGCAGCTTGCGGCCGGCGTTGCTGATGACGAAGCGGATCGTTTCGCCCTGCTTCACGCGAATGCTGGCAGGGGTGAAAAGCATGTCATCGGTCATGCGGATTTCAATGCTGCGCACGGAAGAACCGGTGCTACCGGCGATGCCCCAGGCAGTCTGCTCGGCGGGCTGGGTCGCTGCCTGCGCCGGGGTATGGGTATGGGCGAGTACTGGCGGTGCCACCCCGGCAAGGGCGGCACTCAGCCAGACCATCTGGAATGGTCTGCGGATCATGGCGGTGACCTCAGCGCTTGAGGGTGGTGACGGTCAGGACGCCGCCGAGGTCTTCGACCCGGACCTCGACCTTGTCGCCGGCCTTCAGATCGGCAGGCAGGACAAGCTTCTTGTCGAGCGCGAAAACCATGGTCATGCCGGGCATACCGAGGTTCTTCAGATCCCCGTGCTTGAGGGTGATCTTGCGAGCTTTCAGATCGAGGGCGCGTACTTCGGCGGGTACCAGTTCCTGACCCATGGCATGACCAGCATGCATGTCATGGCTCATGCCCTGGGCCAGAGCGGGTTGCGAAAGAGAGGCAAGGGCGAGCAGGACGCTCGCGAAGGCGATACGGATGTTCATGGCAATTTCCTGAATTAAGTACAACGACAATGGCGGGCAGAAGGCTGCCAGCGCTTGAGGCGGAGTTCAGGAAAGGCGTCTGGGCGGACGCTCGAGGCCGTCCGGAATATGGCTCGGCGGAATGCCTGCCGGCAACAGCAGGTAGCTGCTGCCAGCCTGCGTCGGCAGAGCGGACGGCACGGCGCTGGCGTCAAGCATGGCTCCGCAGCAACTGCCGCAGGCCTTGAGCTTGAGGGGGGCATGGTGCTGGCCGCGCTCTTGCTGCGCGCTGCCGCCATCCGCCGCGGTACTGGCGCCATGGCAGCTGGCGTGCAGGTTTTCGGCCACCGGCTGATCCTGCCCAGCCACCGGCAAGAGCAGGCTCATCTGTACGGCCGCCAGGCCCTGAACGGGAACGCTCAGAGCCAGCAGGCAGATGCAGAGGAAGCGGAACAGGGCACGCATGGCCGGAGTTTAGTACGAAATTGCGCGCCAGGCGCCAGCCCTGTTCAGCGCGCGGCCGCCCCCGGCCCGTAATTGTTGAACTCCCACAGGCGGTTGAAGCCCGGGTCATCCAGATCGCGCGCCGGATCGGCATTGCCGCGGTGCGGCCGGCGCGTGGTGGCGGCGTGGTCCCAGGGGCTGTCGGCGCCACAGGCGACGTCTATGAAACTGTCGCGGATCACGAGCTGGCCGTTGGCCGTCTTGCCCGGCAGGTAGCCGGTATTGCCGGCGCCCTGATCCCAGCTGCGGCCAAGGAAGCTGCGGCCATCCTGTTGTAGCCAGGCGTCTGCGGTGAAGCGGCAGTCCAGCGCGAGGAAGCCGAAGCGCTTGCCCGGATGCGTGTCCGGCGCAAACACGATGGTCGGTGCACGGCGCCGGCTCGAAACGGAATGAAACTCACAGCGCTGGAACACGGCGCTGGCACTGCCGAACACATAGTCGGTATCGCCTTCGATGTAGCACTCGGTCGCCAGCAGGCGGGCATCGCGATCACGGGCGTAAGCGCCCATCGCATTGGCGGCACGCGGGGCCTCGCCGGCATTGCAGAAGAAGGTGTCCTGGCGGCTGATCAGGCGCAGGCCTTCGAGCTGGCAGCGATCGCCATCGCTGCGCAGGGCCACGGCCTGGTGAGTGCTGCCATCCACCGTGTCGAGCTGGCTGTTCACGATGCTGAAATTCTTCAGCTGCAGATCGCTGGCCTGGCTCCAGAACACGGCCGCGCTAGGCGTGTCGATGCTCTTGCCGTCCGGACGCCCGGCGCAGGCCTGATACATATGCCAGGCCGGATCTCCGGGCTGGAATTCAGCGGCCGGATTCACGCGCTGAATGTACTCCGCCACCGTCATACGCGAATCGAGGCATAGTTCGATGCGCACGTCGGAGCCATGGCAGCCGCAGCCGACGAGGCTCAGCGGCGGTGCAAAGGCCGGGATGTAGACCGCTCCGCAATACACGCCGGGCAGGATGTGGATGTACTGACGCTCGATGCGGCCACTGCGGATCGCCGCATTCACTGCGGCCTGCACACTGGCATGACTGCCGCCGGGGCCGACGACGAAATCGGCACGCGAATCGGCAATGGCGGCGGGCCGCCAGGGGCCGTCCGGCGCGGCGTGCAGGCCGCCCTCGGCGAAATACGCCGTCGGCACGAACGCTGCCGCTTCCGCCGCACTGAGCTGAGGACGCTGCGCCGTGTTGGGCGGGCTCAATCGCCCGGCAGTTCCGGGCAAGGCATCCCGGTGCGCGAGTTCGGGAGAGGCAAGGTGATTCATGAGGGGAAATACTCCAGCGTCAGGCCACGCCGGAAGTGAAGGCATGATACCGGTCGCAACCCTAGCATCGGCAGTGGTATTGCTCAAGGCTTCGAACCAACACTTTTGATCCGCGTCTGCAAATTGATGTAGCAGCGCCAACGCCCGGCCGCTGCGGCTGTGCACCATGCGGGCAGCAGCGCCTACAGCCGATTCGCTTATCATGGAACACTCGTCCATTGCCATCCAGCCGGAGCGCCCCCATGCCTGCCTTTCCGCCCCGCCGTGATCTCGCCCAGATGCTCCTGAGCGTTACCCTCACGAGCGGCCTGCTGCTCGCTTCGCTGTGGGTGCTGTCGCCCTTTCTGCTGGCCCTGACATGGGCGACGATGATCGTCGTGGCATCCTGGCCACTGATGCTGCGCCTCGAACAATGCCTGTGGGGACGCCGCAGCCTGGCCGTACTGACCATGATCGGCGGACTGCTGCTGGTGCTGTTCCTGCCCTTCATGGCTGCCATCACCACCCTGCTCGATAATTCGGACCGTCTGATTGCCCTGCTCAGCAACTTCGATGGCGAGCACATTCCCAGCGCCCCAGGCTGGCTCGGCAGCATTCCTCTGGTGGGCGAACGCCTCGCCGAGCTGTGGGCACAGATCGCTGCGCTGGGCGTGAAGGGCCTCACCTCCAAGCTGGTGCCGCACCTGGGCAGCCTCAGCAAATGGTTCGCCGCCAAGATCGGCGGCCTGGGCCTGATCCTGCTGCAGATCCTGCTCGCCATCGTGCTGGCCGCCATTCTCTACATGAACGGCGAAGCCACGGCCAGCGCCCTGCGCCGCTTCGCCCACAAGCTCGGCGGCACCCGCGGCGAAAGCATGCTGGAGCTGGGGGCCGGTGCCATCCGCGGAGTGGCGCTGGGCGTTGGCGTCACCGCCGTGGTGCAGGCCCTGCTCGGGGGCATCGGTCTGCTGATCGCGGGCATCCCGCTGGCTCCGGTGCTCACCGCCCTGATGCTGATCCTGTGCATTGCCCAGCTGGGCGTGCTGCCGGTGCTGGCGCCGGCCGTGATCTGGCTCTACAGCAGTGATCAGAGCGGCATGGGCACTTTCCTGCTGGTGTGGATGCTGATCGTGGTCAATCTCGACAATGTGCTGCGCCCCTGGCTGATCCGACGCGGTGCGGATCTGCCCTTGCTGCTGATTCTCGCCGGCGTCATTGGCGGCTTGATGAGCTTCGGGCTGCTCGGCATCTTCCTTGGTCCATTGCTGCTGGCAATCAGTTACACCCTGGCCGGCTCCTGGCTGACCGAAGACACTGCGCCGACGTCGGACGCCCCGCTGCTGCCCGAGCCCCCCGCTCCGCCGGTCACGGACTGAACCCGGCCGCGCATGATCTTCCCGCCGCACCCGACATGCCGCCTGCTCGCCGGCCTGCTCGCCCTGTGCTGGGCCGGCGCGGCTGGCGCGGCGCTACAGATCGAAGCCGATGCTGAGCTGCTGCCGCTGCTGCAAACCCATCTCGAATATGACGCAGACGAGATCGCGCGCGGCGGCGAATGGCGTGAGGCCCAGCAGCACAGCCTGCTGCGCCAGGCGCGCGACCTGCTGGCCACGGCCGGCTACTTCAGCCCGCAGCTGAGTAGCGAAGACCAGGGCACGGAACTGCTGTTGAAGGTAGACAGCGGGCCGCGCAGCCGCGTCAGCGCGGTAGACATCCGCGTCGAAGGCAAGCTGAGCCCGGATGAGCTTGAGCAGATCCGCGCGAGCTGGTTGCTGCCGGTCGGCGCCGCCTTCACGCAGAACGACTGGGATCGCGCCAAAACGGCTCTGCTGGCCCGCCTCGGCAGCGAGGCCTTCCCCGACGCCAGCCTCGCCAGCAGTGATGCCGAGGTGGATCCGGCCAGCGCCAGCGTACAGCTGAGCCTCTTGTTGCGCAGTCAGGCGCGCGTGCTCTTCGGCGCCATCCACTACAGCGGCCTGCAGCGCTATTCCGAGAATCTTGCCGCACGCTATGCCATTGGCGTGAAACAGGGTGATCCCTTCAGCACCGACGCGATGCTGGAGCTGCAGCAATCCCTGCAGCGCACACCCTATTTCTCGACCGTGCAGCTGGAGCTGCAGCCCCCCGCGGCCGACAGCCCCGAGCCCCAGGTACGCGACGTGCTGGTGCGCCTCACCGAGCGCGAAGCGCATGCGCTGAGCAGCAGCGTCGGCTACAGCTCCAACACCGGCGCCCGCGTCGGCCTGGCCTTCGATACCGCCGACCTGTTCGGGCGCGGCTGGGAAATGCACACCGGCGCGGACATCGAGCAGCGCCGCCAAGCCGCCTTCGTGGACGTGTTCATGCCGCGTACCCGCTTCGGCGCCAACTACGGCGTCGGCGGTGGCATGGAGCGCTCGGACATCGAGAACCTCTACACCGAGTCCACCGCCTTCGGCCTGATCCGCACCCACTCGCGCGGCGCGCTGGAAATGCGCGACACCCTCAACTGGCAGGCCGAGACCCAGTCCAGCCCGGACCGCGACACCCAGGACAACCGAGCCATCACGCTCAACCGCATGTGGTCCTGGCGCCATCTCGATTCCGCCACCGCCCCGCGTCGCGGCGTGGCCCTGATGGGCCAGCTCGGTGGCGGCATACGCCCCACCCGGCCCGATGAAGGCTTCTTCCGTCTCCACGGTCGCGGTCACTACTACCTGCCCGTCGGCAGTGTCGACACCCTGGCCCTGCGCACCGAGCTCGGCGCCACCCTCACCCACGAAACCGAGGGCATCCCGAGCGACTGGCTGTTCCGCACTGGCGGCTCGCAATCGGTGCGCGGCTACCGCTACCAGAGCCTCGGCATCCAGGAAGGCAGCACCGTGTACGGTGCGCGCTACCTCGCCGTAGCCAGCGTCGAATACACCCACTGGTTCGGCCCCAGCTGGGGCGCGGCGAGCTTCATCGACCTTGGTGACGCGCGTGATGCCCTCGGCGACTTCCGCCTCGCCCGCGGCATCGGTTTCGGCCCGCGCTGGCGCAGCCCGGTCGGCCCGCTGGCGCTGGACCTGGCCTGGGGCGAACGCGAGCACGAATGGCGCGCCCACTTCTCGCTGGCGATTCCGTTCTGATGTCCAATAGCCCACAGCCCCGCCTCTTCGCTGCCGCGCTGCGCCATGTGCTGTGGACCAGCGTCGCCAGCGCCTGCGTGCTGGCCGGCACCGTGGCCTGGCTGGTGGCCAGCGACAACGGCCTGCAGACCCTCGCCCGCGCGGCGCAAGGCCTCGTCCCCGGCCTGCAGCTGCAAGGCCTGCACGGCCGCGTGCTGGGCCCGCTGCAGCTGGCCAGCCTGCGCTGGCAGGGTGCCGGCGGCAGCCGCCTCGAAATCGACGCCCTGAACCTCGCCTGGCAACCTGCCGCGCTGCTGCGCGGCCAGGTCGAGATCGAACTGCTGCAGGCCGCCCGCCTGCACTTCACTCCGGGCACCGGCGACGACAGCCCGCTGCAGGCACCGCAGATCCCTGCCTCGCCCGTAGTCGTGACGATCCAGCGCCTGGCCCTCGGCACGCTCGAAGTCGCCGGCCTGCCCGCCGCCCTGCAGGGCCTTGAAGCCCAACTCACAGCCGACGCAAGCGGCTACCGCGTACAGCTCGCCGATCTGCGCAGCCAGCGCCTCAAACTCAGCGGCGAAGCCCGCCTCGCCGCGCCCGCGCCGCACACCCTCACGGCGCACCTGCAACTTGAGCAGCAGGGCGAACAGGCCTTCATGCTGCACGCCAGCGCCACCGGCGAACTGAGCGCCCTGCAATTGCAGCTCAAGGCCAGCGGCAGCGTTGCCGGCGCGGGCCAGCTCCAGCTCGAACCCTTCAAGCCCCAGCCCCTGCGCGCTGCCGAACTGCAACTGCAGGGCCTTGATCCGCACAGCTGGTTCGCAGCCGCCCCCGCAGCCCGCATCGACATTGAAGCCCACAGCAATGCACAGGATTTCCGCCTCGACGCCCGCAACCAGCGCCCGGGCCTGCCCGAACGCGGCCTGCTGCCACTGCAGCGCCTGAGCCTCGCCGGCCGCTGGCAGAACGAACGCCTGAGCCTCAGCCACTGGCTGCTCGATCTGGGCCGCGCCGGCCAGCTCGCGGGCACCGGTGAATGGCAGGCGGGCCAGCTCGACCTGGCCGGCCGCATCAGCGCCCTGAACCCCGCCGCACTGCACTCGAAGGCCGTGCCGGCGAGCCTCGGCGGACACTTCAGCAGCCGCCTTGCGGCCGGCGAGCAAGCCCTCGATCTGCAACTTGCCGACGCGCGTCTGCAGCTCAACGCCCGCGCGCGCCGCGATGCCCGCGCCATCCGCCTCGAAACACTGGCGCTCTCCAGCGGCCCGGCCCGCCTGCACGCCAGCGGCCAGCTCGACCAGGCCTCAGGTGAATTCAGCCTGCAGGGGCGCATGGAGCAACTCAATCTGGCCCGCTTCGCCGCCCTGCCAGTCACCCACCTGAACGCCCAGCTCAGCGCACGTGGCCGCCTCGGCCCCGCGCTACGCGCCGAAGCCGGCTTCAGCCTGCAGGATTCCAGCGTGGCCGGCCACGCCCTGAGCGGCGAAGGCCAGCTCATCTTGGCGGGCGAGCAACTGGAAATTCGCCGCCTGCAACTCCTGGCCGGCGAGAACCGCCTCGATCTGCATGGCCGCCTCGGCCAGCGCGACGATCTGCTCGAATTCGCCCTGAACGCACCGCGTCTGGAGCAGATCGGGCTGGCCGGCAGCCTCACGGCCCAGGCGCGCCTGCGCGGCACGCTGGCCGCCCCGGCGCTGGAGCTGCAGGCCAGCAGCCCGCAGCTCGGCGTGCCGGGCTACGTCCAGCTGGAACAGCTCACGGCCGTGCTGAATTTCTCGCCACAGCCGACCGCCCCGCTGCGCCTGAAGCTGGATCTGGGCCGCCTGCAGTTGCCCGGCCAGAGCGCCATCGAAGCGCTCAGTGCCCGCGTCGACGGCAGCCTGCAGCAGCATCGCGCCAACCTCGCCGCGCGTCACGGGCCGATGGCTGTGCAGATCGCGGCGGAAGGCTCAGCCGACCGCCCGGCACAGGTCTGGCAAGGCCAGCTGAGCCAGCTCAGCGTGGACGGCGCACCGCTGCCGCTGCAACTCGTCAGCAACGAGGCCCTGCGCGTCTCCGCCCAAGGTCTGCAACTGGGCCGCAGCAGCTTCCGGCTCGGTGAAGCGAGCCTCGATCTCGCCGCGCTGGACTGGCTGGCCGGCCAGCTGCACAGCCGCGGCAGCCTGCAGAACCTGGCCCTGGGCCCACTCCTGAAACTGCCGGGCGACTTGCGCATCGGCGGCGACTGGGATCTCCACTACCCGCCGGTGCAGCCCGGCCGCCTGAGCCTCGCGCGCAGCAGTGGCGATCTGCAGCTGGCCGACGGCCGTAAACTGGGGCTCGACACGCTGGAAGCAAGCGCCCGCATCGACAGCCCGCGCAGCAGCCTGCAACTGAGCGCTCACAGCCAGCTAGCCGGCCAGCTCAAGGCCAGCCTGAGCGTGTCCAGCGGGCCGGATGCTGCAGCGCTGGAGGAGCGGCCGCTGCAAGGCCAGGCCGAGCTGAGCCTGCCAGACCTCAGCGTGCTCTCGGCCCTGTTCGGCCGCACGCTGCGCGCCAGCGGCAGCCTGCACGGCCAGGCCAGCCTCGCCGGCAGCCTGCAGGACCCGCAATGGCAGGCCCGCCTGCAGGGCACGGCACTTGGCCTGCAATGGCCGGACACCGGCCTGTGGCTGGACAAGGGCGCGCTCGACCTTGAACTCGCCGGCGAGCAGCTCAAGGTAAGCCAGCTCCACTTCGAAGCGCCGCACCGTGCCCTGCCACGCGATCCGCGCCTGCCGCTGGAGCGCCTCACCGCCCAGCCCGGTAGCCTTGACGCCAGCGGCACGCTGAACCTCGCCAACGGTCGCGGTGACCTGGCGCTGAGCGCCGAACGCGTCGGTGTGATGCAGAAGCCGGGCAGCTGGCTGCTGCTCTCGGGCCAGGCCGAAGCCCGCGTCGAGGAAGAGCGCCTGACCCTCAGCGGCCAGCTCAAGGCCGATGCCGCGCGTTTCGAAATGCCGCCGGCCAGCCGGCCCCAGCTCTCGGATGACGTACGCATCCGCGGCAAGGAAGTACGCAAGCCCTCCAGCTACGGAGTCCGTATCGACCTCAGCGCCGATCTGGGGCCTGCCTTCTACTTCAAAGGCGCCGGCCTCAACACACGGCTGGCCGGCGAGCTGCGCCTCAGGAGCAACGAGACCGACCCACTGCGCGTGAATGGCTCGGTGGACGCCAGCGGTGGCCTCTTCGAAGCCTACGGCGCGCGCCTGAACATCCGCCGCGGCCTGCTCAATTTCGTCGGTCCAGTCGGCAACCCGGGCCTCAACATCCTCGCCCTGCGCAGCAGCCCCACGGTGGACGCCGGCGTCGAAGTCACCGGCAGCCTGCAGAAGCCGAGACTGCGACTGGTCTCCGAACCAGATCTGCCGGACCAGGAAAAACTCAGCTGGATGCTCTTCGGGCGCGGTCCGGACCAGGGCTACACCGGCACCGACGCCAGCCTGCTGGTTTCGGCCGCCGCGGGCCTGCTCGGCGACACTCAGCTCGTGCGCACCCTCGGCATCGACCAGTTCGAGATGCGCTCGGGTTCGCTCAGCGGCAGCAGCAACGGGCGTGGCAGCCGCATCGCCAGTACCGGCGGCTTCAGCACCAACAGCACGGAGACAAATGACCAGATCCTCAGCGTCGGCAAGACCCTCTTCAACCGCTTCTCCATCGCCTACGAAGAATCCATGCTCGACGCCGGCAGCGTCGTGAAGCTCAGCTACCGCCTGTCACGCGCCCTGACCCTGGTCGGCCGCACCGGCAGCGACAACTCACTGGACCTGCACTACGCCCTGCGCTTCGGGCGCAGCAAGTAGACGCGGCGCCCTCTGCCTGCCTGCGTGCAACACCACTTGTTGATACGCCACATTTGCTGCGCAAAAAGTAAGCAATCCTCACCGCGCTTCGGGTAGAATCGCGCCCCTTCCCTGCTCCATTTCTGCGCAGCGCCGCGCCTGCCCGTCGCCATGCAATTCGCTGGATTCCAGTTACAAAACAACCTCTTCCTCGCGCCCATGGCTGGCGTGACGGATCGCCCCTTCCGCCAGCTGTGCAGGCAGCTCGGTGCGGGTCTGGCCGTGTCCGAGATGGTCACCTCCAACGCACTCCTCTACGCCAGTAACAAGACCCGCCGGCGCACCGACCACGCCGGCGAAACCGGGCCGATCTCGGTGCAGATCGCAGGCTCGGACCCGGCTATGATGGCTGCCGCCGCCCGCCACAACCGCGATCACGGCGCGCAGATCATCGACATCAACATGGGCTGCCCGGCCAAGAAGGTCTGCAATGTGGCCGCCGGCTCGGCCCTGATGCGCGACGAGGCGCTCGTCGCGCGCATCCTCGAAGCCGTGGTGGCGGCCGTGCCGGAGTTGCCGGTCACGCTCAAATTCCGCACCGGCTGGGACCGCGAGCATCGCAACGCGCCGACCATCGCCCGCATCGCCGAGGAGTCCGGCATCCGCCTGATCGCCATCCATGGCCGCACCCGCGCCGATCTCTACATGGGCGAAGCCGAGTACGACACCATCGCCGCGGTGAAATCACGCGCCGGCATCCCGGTGATCGCCAACGGCGACATCGATTCGCCGCAGAAGGCGAAACTCGTGCTCGATCACACCGGTGCCGACGGCGTAATGATCGGCCGCGCCGCGCAAGGTCGGCCGTGGATCTTCCGCGAGATCGCCCACTACCTCGCCACCGGCGAAACCCTCGCCGCCCCTGCGCTGGCCGAGATCCACGCCATCTGCCGCAGCCATCTGGCTGAGCTGCATGCCTTCTACGGCGAACTCGGCGGCGTACGCGTGGGCCGCAAGCACATCGGCTGGTATACCAAGGGCATCGCCGGCGCGCAGGTCTTCCGCCAGCACCTGAACCAGCTCGAAACGCCGCAGGAGCAGTTCGACGCCATCGACGAATTTTTCATCCAGCAGGCACCCAGCCTGCAAGACGACAACAATCAGCCTGAGGCATTGGCCGCATGAACAAGAAAAACGATATCGCTCTGTGTGTGACACAGGCACTCGATCGCTACTTTGCCGATCTGGACGGTGAGAAACCCGTCGACATTTACGACATGGTCATCCGCCAGGTGGAACGCCCGCTGCTCGAATCGATCATGGGGCGGGTCAGCAACAACCAGACCCAGGCGGCCGAACTTCTTGGCATTACCCGCAACACCCTGCGCCGCAAGCTGACCGATCACGGTCTGCTCTGAATCTGCTACGCATCCACGTCCGAATCTCCACTCTTACGCTCTACAGGCCCACACCATGAAAGTCACCCAAGCCCTCCTCAGCGTCTCCGACAAGACCGGCGTAGTCGAGTTCGCGCGCGAACTCGCCGCCCTCGGCGTCGAACTCCTGTCCACCGGCGGCACCGCCAAGAGCCTGCGCGATGCCGGGCTGGACGTGACCGACGTGGGTGACTACACCGGCTTCCCCGAAATGCTCGACGGCCGCGTCAAGACCCTGCATCCGAAGGTGCATGGCGGCATCCTCGCCCGCCGCGATCTGAAGGAGCACCTCGACACCATCGACGCGCACAACATCCCGCGCATCGATCTGGTGGTGGTGAACCTCTACCCTTTCCAGGCCACGGTGGCCAAGGAAGGCTGCACCCTGGCCGACGCCATTGAAAACATCGACATCGGCGGCCCGACCATGGTCCGCGCCGCAGCCAAGAACCACGGCAACGCCTGCGGTGGTTGCGGCATCGTGACCGAGCCGAGCGACTACGCTGCGATTCTTGCCGAGCTGAAGTCCAACGCCTGCACCCTTTCGCACAAGACCCGCTTCGAGCTGGCGCGCAAGGCCTTCACCCACACCGCGCGTTACGACTCGATGATCGCCAACTGGCTGACCGCCGTCGATGCCGATCAGCTCAATGAAGCCGCCGCTCCGGTGCGCGCTGAATATCCGACCCGCCTGCAACTGGCCTTCGACAAGGTGCAGGACCTGCGCTACGGCGAGAACCCGCACCAGACCGCCGCCTTCTACCGCGATCTGGCCTCGCCCGCCGGCGGCATCGGTAGCTACACCCAACTGCAGGGCAAGGAACTCTCCTACAACAACATCGCCGACTCCGATGCGGCTTGGGAATGCGTCAAGGCCTTCGATACCTCGGCTGTTGCCTGCGTGATCGTCAAGCACGCTAACCCCTGTGGCGTGGCGCTCGGCGCCAGCGCCGAAGAAGCCTATCGCAAGGCCTTCTCGACCGACCCGACCTCGGCCTTCGGCGGCATCATCGCCTTCAACGCCGAAGTCGACAAAGCCACGGCCGAAGCCATCTCCGGTCAGTTCATGGAAGTCTGTATCGCCCCGTCCTACACCGCCGAAGCGCTCGAACTGCTGGCCGTGAAGAAGAACGTGCGCGTGTTGACCTGCCCGCTCGGCAAGATCAGCCAGACCGACTACAAGCGCGTCGCCGGCGGCCTGCTGGTGCAAACCTATGATGACGCCGTGCTGACCGAAGCCGACCTGAAGGTCGTCACCCAGCGTGCCCCAACGCCGAAGGAAGTCAGCGACTTGCTCTTCGCCTGGCGCGTGGCCAAGTACGTGAAGTCCAACGCCATCGTGTATTGCAAGGACGGCATGACCGTCGGCGTCGGCGCCGGCCAGATGAGCCGCGTCGATTCCGCCCGCATCGCCAAGATCAAGGCCGAGAACGCCGGTCTGGTGATCCCGGGTTGCGTGGTGGCATCCGACGCCTTCTTCCCCTTCCGCGATGGTCTGGACGTGCTGGCGCAAGCCGGTGCCACCGCCGTGATCCAGCCGGGTGGCTCGATGCGTGATGCCGAAGTGATTGCTGCGGCCGACGAGCAGAACGTCGCCATGGTGTTCACCGGCTTCCGTCACTTCCGCCACTAAGAAGCCGTAACAAAATGGTTCTGGCGTTGTTGCGCTGCCTTGCCGTACTGAATGTACTGTCTGCGGCAGCGCGTCTAGCCAGAACCGCGTTGCTCCATTTTGTTCCAGCTTCCCGCCGCGTCAGGGCTCAAGTCCTTCTATTTCATAAATCAAAGTCACCATGAAAATTCTCGTTATCGGTTCCGGCGGTCGTGAGCACGCCCTGGCCTGGAAGCTGGCCCAGTCGCAGCGCATCCAGAAGGTCTATGTAGCGCCGGGCAACGCCGGCACCGCTACCGAGCCCGGTCTGGAGAACGTTGCCGCCAACAGCATCCCGGAATGGATCGCCCTGGTTCGCCAGGAAGGCATCGGCCTCACCGTGGTAGGCCCCGAAGCACCGCTGGCCGCCGGTGTGGTGGACGCTTTCCGCGCCGAGGGTCTGCCGATCTTCGGGCCGACCAAGGCCTGCGCCCAGCTCGAATCCTCCAAGGATTTCGCTAAGCAGTTCCTGATCCGTCACGGCATCCCCACCGCCAAGTACCAGACCTTCTCCGACGCCGCACTAGCCCACGCCTACGTGGATCGCGAAGGTGCACCGATCGTCATCAAGGCCGATGGCCTCGCCGCCGGCAAGGGCGTGGTCGTCGCCATGTCACTGCAGGAAGCGCATGAAGCCATCGACATGATGTTGCTCGGCAACAAGATGGGCGACGCCGGTGCGCGCGTGGTGATCGAGGAATTCATGGCCGGCGAGGAAGCCAGCTTCATCGTGATGGCCGACGGCAAGCACGCGCTGGCCATGGCCACCAGCCAGGATCACAAGCGCCTGAAAGACGGCGACGAAGGCCCCAATACCGGCGGCATGGGCGCCTACTCGCCAGCGCCGGTGGTGACGCCGCAGATCCACGCCCGCGTGATGCGCGAAATCATCAACCCGACGCTAGCCGGCATGGCCGCCGACGGTCTGCCCTATAGCGGCTTCCTGTATGCCGGCCTGATGATCGACGAAGCCGGCGCACCGCGCGTGGTGGAGTTCAACTGCCGTTTCGGCGACCCCGAAACCCAGCCGATCATGATGCGTCTGAAAACCGACCTGGTCGAACTGATCGAGGCCGGTATTGCCGGCAAGCTCGATACCGCCGAAGCCGACTGGGACCGCCGTGTGGCGCTGGGCGTGGTGCTTGCCGCCGGTGGCTACCCGGATGATCCGAAGAAGGGTGACGTGATCTCAGGGCTGGATGCCAAGGTGGAGGATGCCCATGTGTTCCATGCTGGCACCACCCTGCGCGACGGCAAGGTAGTCTCCAGTGGCGGTCGCGTGCTGTGTGTGACCGCACTTGGCGACTCAGTGAAGGAAGCGCAGACCCGCGCTTACGAGCTGACCAGCCAGATCCAGTTCGACGGCATGCAGTACCGCCGCGACATCGGGCACCGCGCCATCAAGCGCTGAAGCCAGGATCAGACCTGCAGTGCGCCCACCGCGCACTGCGCCGCATATTCACGACGGGGGTTGGAAGATGCACAAGAAGGTGAAGGTATTGGGCGCAACGGTTTTCGGCCTGCTCCTGCTGGCCGCCTGTGCCACGCTGGATCAGAGCGACTTTCTGCGTAGCGGCGGCAGCAAGGATGCCGGTTTCGTCGAAATCTCCTGGGATCAGACCCGCATCGACAATGGCAAGGGCGCCAGCACTGGCAGTCTTAATGAAGCCAGCGCCGCATGTCGCGAATGGGGCTTCACTGGCGGGGCAGAACAACCCATGAGCCAGCCCGAAGAGCGCTGCGTGTCGCTGCGCGGAATGGGCTGCGGGCGCTTCGTGATGAGCCAGAAGTTCCGCTGCCTGCGCTGAGCGCTTGTGCGTGAGAACGGCTGACCCGCCTGGGTCAGCCCTGGCCACGGGCCAGCCGTTCAGCCGCGTACCGGCGTGGCGCCGGGCAAGCCACTGTCGAGAATGGCCGCGCGCAAGAGGTCGATGACCTTGGTGCGCGGGTAAGTCACCCGCCAGGCAATCGCCACCCTCCGCGTCGGCTCCGGCGCGGCAAAGGGCCGGATAGCCACCAGCTTCTGGCTATCCACCAGCGGGTCAGCTGCCGAGCTCGGCAGCACCGTCACCCCCAGTCCGGTCGCCACCATGTGGCGGATGGTCTCCAGCGAACTACCTTCCATGGTCTTTTGCAGACCCGTGCCATGAGCACAGCGCGGGCAGGCTTCCAGCACCTGATCGCGAAAACAGTTGCCGGCCCCCAGCAATAACAGCGGCTCTTCCTGCAGCTTGGCAGTCGTCAGGGCTTCTTCCTTCACCCAGGAATGCGCTGCGGGCATCACCACGCGGAAGGGCTCGTCATAGACGGCCTGGGTCACGATGCCTTGCTCGGCAAAAGGCAAGGCCAGGATGGCCACGTCGATTTCCCCCTTCTTGAGCTGATCAGCGAGACGATGGGTGTAGTTCTCCTGGATCATCAGCGGCATGCGCGGCGCGCGCTCAGCCAGCAGCGGAATCAGCGAAGGCAGCAGGTAAGGCGCGATGGTGTAGATCACGCCTATGCGCAAGGGGCCGGACAAGGCATCGCGCCCTGCTTCAGCCAGATCGCGGATCTGGCTCGCCTCGCGCAACACGCGCTCGGCCTGCTCGACGATGTGGCGGCCAATCTCGGTAACTTTCACGTCCACCGCGCTGCGCTCGAAGAGCAGCACGCCGAGCTGTTCCTCAAGTTTCTTGACGGCCACCGACAGGGTCGGCTGGGAGACATGGCATTTCTCGGCAGCACGCCCGAAATGGCGTTCCTGCGCGAGCGCGACGATGTAACGCAGATCTGTGAGGGTCATGGGAATGCCCGGCTCCGGAATCCGGCTAAAGCGCATGAATAGGATTTTCCAATTATATGCACTCCGCTAGATAGCTTGCTTGATCGATGTCGACCGGACTTGAAGTTTCTGCAGGCCACCCCACTTTTTGTAAGCGGATGTAATCGGTGGAACCTCTCCCGACCGGCACAGTCCGACACTTCGCGCTACAACAAAGCGCTTGTCATCCCACAAACCCTCATTCCCGGAGGACCCGATGCGTCGTTCCTTCTTCCGCGCAAGTCTCGTGGCCAGCGTCGCCACCGTTGCGTTTACCGGCTGCCTGCAAGAGTCCGGCATGCCCTCGTCCCACGCCAGCACGCCGGCCGTCAGCCCGGCCGCCGTGAGCGCAGCCCGCGCCGGCCTGCCCGACTTCAGCGGGCTGGTCGAAGCCATTGGCCCGGCTGTGGTCAACATCAGTGTTACCAGCATCGAAAAGCCCAGCCGCGGCGGCTTTCCGATCGATGAGAACGATCCCTTCTTCGAATTCTTCCGCCGCTTCGGCATTCCTGGTCAGGGCCAGGGTCAGCAAGCGCAACCACGCGTGCAGCAAGGCGTCGGTTCGGGCTTTATTCTGAGCGCAGATGGTTACATTCTGACCAACGCCCATGTGGTGGACGGTGCCAGTGAAGTCACGGTCAAGCTCACCGACAAGCGCGAATTCAAGGCCAAGGTGATCGGTGCGGACAAGCGTACCGACGTGGCCCTGATCAAGATCGATGGCAAAAACCTGCCTACGGTGAAGACCGGCAATCCCGATGCCAGCAAGCCCGGCCAGTGGGTGATCGCCATGGGTTCGCCCTTCGGCCTGGAGAACACGGTGACGGCCGGCATCATCTCGGCCAAGGCACGCCGCCTGGATGGCGACAGCTATGTCAATTTCATCCAGACCGACGTGGCCATCAACCCCGGCAATTCCGGCGGCCCGCTGATCAATCTGGATGGCGAAGTGATCGGCATCAATTCGCAGATCTACTCGCGCTCCGGCGGCTACATGGGAATCTCGTTCTCAATTCCGATCGATACCGCCTTGAAGGTGAAGGAGCAGTTGCAGAAGCACGGTAAGGTTTCGCGCGGCCGCCTCGGGGTGGTGATTCAGGGAATGGACAAGGATCTGGCCCAGTCTTTCGGTCTCGACAAGCCTAGCGGTGCGCTGGTGAACTCGGTCGAGCCCGGTGGCCCGGCGGACAAGGCCGGCCTGCAGGCGGGTGACATCATTCAGCAGGTGGATGGTGCAAAGGTGGAAGACTCCACGGATCTGCCGCGCATCATTGGTGAGCGCAATCCGGGTGACTCGGTGAAGCTCAAGGTATGGCGCGACAAGACCAGTCGCGACCTCAGCGTGAAGCTCGGCGAACAGGCCAGCGAGCGCGTTGCGGTGAACAACGATGATGCGGCCACACCGGGCGGCAAGCTGGGTCTGGTGGTACGCCAGCTCAATGCTCAGGAAGCACGCCGCAGTGGTGTGACGGCCGGGCTGCTGGTCGAGGAAGTTTCGGGTGCGGCGGCCAAGGCCGGTATCCGTCAGGGCGATCTGATCCTCGGCGTGAGCAACCAGAAGGTCACCAGCGCTGAACAACTGCGCAAGGCTGTTGAAGCAGCAGGCAAGAACGTACCACTGCTGATCCAGCGCGGCGAAAACCAGCAATATGTAGTGGTTCGCCTGAACTGATTTTGTCTCCTCCCCGGCAGAGTGCAGGACGGGCTCTGTGTTGCAACGGCCGCCGCAAAGCGGCCGTTTTTTTTCACCCCTCCAACGGCTTCTTGCGTGGACGCCCCTTGGGCAAGGGGCTCAGACGCCGGTTGGGACTCAGCTCCCCACCCGCCAGCGGCAACTCGCCCAGCATCCAGCCCCGGTTGGCGGTATAGCGGATAGCATCCAGCTCATCCAGCGGCGTACCGGCCTCCAGCAAGGCACGATAGGCCGCCTGGCGTTCAAAGGGCGTATTGCCTAAGGCCCAGTAGCGCGCATGGTCGGTAATGAGTGGATCCGGCTCAAGACCGAGGTGATGGCGGCAGCTGGACCAAGGGTAATGCTCGGCGCTGGCCGCATGTCCCGCCCGTAGCGGATTCAGTTCGATATAACGGCTGGCCGCCAGCAACCAGTGCATGGGTTCAATCACGGTGGAACGATAACGCCCCTCCCACAAGGTACCGCTGCGCAGATGGCGATCATTAAACCAGCGTACATAGCGCCGGCCAAGACGCTGCATCATGTTGCCCGCAGCGCCCTCGTCGGGCGGGGTGATCAGCAGGTGAGCATGATCGGGCATCAGTACATAGGCATGCAACGCAACACCAGCCTCGCGGGCAGCCTCGCGCAGGTGCAGGCGATACTGCTGGAAGTCCGTCTCGTCGAGAAAGACAGGGGCTCGATTATTGCCACGCTGCAGCACCAGCTGTGGCATGCCTGGAATGTAGAGGCGCGGCAGGCGGCTCATGGATGTTCTATTTGCCGTCGGCCAGCGAGAAGAGACGGCGGTGTTCTTTCATTGCGTAGCGATCAGTCATGCCTGCGATATAGTCGGCAATTGAGCGCGCCTTGTCGTCCCGAGCCATGGCCTGATACTGCGGCGGCAGCAAACGGGTGTCCGCCATGAAAAGCTCGAACAAATCGGCAATGATCCGCCGCGCCTTGCTCATCTCGCGCAGCACCTGATAGTGCCAGTAAAGGTTATCGCGCAGAAACTGCTGCAATTGTTGCAACTCACGGCCCATCGCTGGCGAGAAAGCCACCAGCGCGGAGGCACTCCGTACATCGTCGAGCGTGGAGATGCCATTAGCATCAATATTGGCGCGAGTCTGTTCGATCAGGTCGACGGCTTGCGCATTGATCATGCGCCGCACTGTTTCGTGGATCAGGCGTCGGCCGGCCAGTGCGGGATAACGCGCCCTCACTGCTGCACTATGCCGTGCAAAGGCCTCGACATGCTCCAGTTGCTCAAGCGTCAGCAGACCAGCGCGCAAACCGTCATCCACGTCGTGGTTGTTGTAGGCAATGGAGTCGGCCAAATTGCACAGTTGCGCTTCCAGCGAAGGCTGCTGCTTCTCTATAAAGCGCTGCCCCAGCTCACCAAGCTTGTGAGCGTTGGGCAGAGAGCAGTGCTTGAGGATGCCTTCGCGGGTCTCATACATCAGGTTGAGGCCGTCGAACTCCGCATAGCGCTCCTCAAGCTGATCAACGATGCGTAGGGACTGCAGGTTGTGCTCGAAACCGCCATGGGGCTTCATGCAATCGTTGAGTGCGTCCTGCCCCGCATGGCCGAAAGGCGTGTGGCCCAGATCGTGTGAGAGCGCGATGGCTTCGACCAGATCTTCGTTGAGCGCCAGCGATCGTGCCAGCGAACGGCCAATCTGCGCCACTTCGATGCTGTGGGTCAGGCGGGTCCGGAAGAGGTCGCCTTCGTGATTCACGAAGACCTGAGTCTTGTACTCCAAGCGTCGAAATGCGGAGCAGTGGATGATGCGATCACGATCGCGCTGGAATTCACTGCGCGCGCTCGGTGCCGCCTCGCACACCTGGCGTCCGCGGCTGTTGGTTTCGCCGACGGCATAGGGCGCAAGTGGGATCTGCATCGTCAAGCGCAGCAGCTGTCGATGGCTGCGGCGATATCCTCGAGTGAGGCGGAGTCGTGAATGACGCCTTTCCCGACCTGCTGCAACAGGATCAGACGCAAACGCCCCGCTTCAACTTTCTTGTCATGACGCATCAGCTCGATGTAGCGCTCGGCGCCGAGCTTTGGCCCCACGGAGGGCAGACCGGCGCGTTCCAGAATGCGCCGCACGCGCGCCACATCAGCTGAATTCAACATCCCCAGGCGTGCAGAAAGCTCTGCCGCCATCACGGTGCCCGCCGCCACGGCTTCACCGTGCAGCCACACGCCAAAGCCCAGACCGGCTTCGATGGCGTGGCCGAAGGTATGGCCCAGATTCAGCAGGGCGCGCTCGCCTTGCTCGGTCTCGTCTGCCGCCACAACCTCGGCCTTGTTGATGCAACTGCGCTCGACGGCGTAGGCCAGCGCAGCCGGATCCCGTGCCAGCAAGGCATCCAGATTGGCTTCCAGCCACTCCAGGAAAGGCAGGTCGCGAATGAAACCGTACTTAACGACCTCGGCCAGGCCAGCTTTGAGCTCCTGTTCAGGCAGAGTCTGCAGGGTGTCGATATCTGCCAGTACCAGTTTCGGCTGGTAGAAGGCGCCGATCATGTTCTTGCCTAGCGGATGGTTGATGGCCGTCTTGCCCCCCACCGAAGAGTCGACCAAGGACAACAGGGTGGTCGGAATCTGGATGAAAGGCACCCCACGCTGGTAGGTTGCAGCCGCAAAGCCGGTCATGTCACCAATCACGCCGCCGCCGAGGGCGATCAGGGTGGTCGAGCGCTCACAGCGCGCGCCCAACAGACCATCAAAGATCAAGTTCAGGGTCGGCCAGTCCTTGTGCGCCTCGCCATCCGGCAGCACGATTTCGGTCAGGCTTACGCCGGCGGCCTTCAGGCTGTTGCGCAGAGTGGCCAGATGCAGAGGCGCAACCACTTCGTTGGTCACAATGGCCGCACGCGAAGTCTTCAGATAAGGCACAAGCAGATCAGCCGAGGCCAGCAGGCCACGTCCGATCCGGATCGGATAGCTACGCTCAGCCAGCGCTACGTTGACAGTTCGCATCGTTTTTCCCATTCAGCAAGGATCTTGCTCACCGCAGTCTGTGAGTTCAGGCGCGAGCCATCAATCACCAAGCCGGCGATTTCCCGGTACAGCGGATCACGTTCAGTACGCAAGGCATTCAGTTTGGCCGCCGGATCCGCAACCTGCAGCAGCGGACGATTGGTGTCGTGGCGGGTACGCTCAAGCAGGATATGGGTCGGCACATCCAGATAGATCACCCAGCCAGACTCCTTCATGCAACTGCGGTTGACCGGGTCAAGCACAGCACCACCGCCAGTGGCCACCACCACGCCACCTTCTTGCGCCAACTCGGCAATCACCTGCGTCTCACGGCGACGAAAACCCGCCTCACCCTCGAGTTCGAAAATGATCGGGATCCTTACGCCAGTGCGGTGGACGATTTCATGGTCGGAATCATAGAAGGCACGCCCCATGCGACGCGCCAACTGGCGCCCGATGGTGGTCTTGCCCGAGCCCATCAGTCCGACCAGATAAATGTTGGCTTGAGTGGTATTCACGCGCCGATTTTAACAGCGCCGCGATTGCTACCGGCAAGAAAAAACCCGCCGGACCATCAGGTGCGGCGGGTTTGTGCGAAGCCTAAAGACTCAGCGCGAAACGACTTGATCGGTCAGAACCTTCGGCGTGATGAAAACCATCAACTCGACCTTCTTGTCGCTCTTTTCGTCATTGCGGAACAGATAACCCAGCACAGGGATATCGCCCAACAGCGGCACCTTGGTCACTACACCGCTGGTGGTCTGCTGGAAGATACCGCCGATTACCACAGTGCCGCCGTTCTCAACCAGTACCTCGGTCTTGACGTGCTTGGTATCGATCGCCACGCCAGCACCCGTAGCGATAGAGGTGTTCGGGGTGTCCTTGTTGATATCCAGCGACATCGCCACGCGCCCATCAGGCGTGATCTGCGGCTTAACCTTTAATGACAGGTTGGCCTTACGGAATTGCACCGAGGTAGCACCGGAACTGGTGGCATTTTGGTACGGAATTTCCACACCCTGTTCGATCAAGGCTTCGATTTGATCGGCCGTCATGACTCGCGGACGAGACACCACACGACCACGGCCATCAGCCTCCAGTGCCGAAATTTCAAGGTTCAGGAATCGGGTAGCGGCGCTGTTCCAAAGAGTCAGGGCGAACTGACCGGCTGACTTGCCAGCAATTGAAGATGCCGGATTATTGAAACTCAAGGCATCGGTCAGGAAGTTCGGCGTATCAGCCACCTGTCCAGTGTGATACCCCGTATCAGCGACGTTGCCACCCAGTGCATAGCGGCCACCACCTGCAGTACCGCCGGTGTTATGCACACCAAAGCGCGCGCCCAAATTGCGGCTAAAACCATCCTCAGCTTCGATGATCTGGGCTTCAATCAGCACCTGGCGTGCTGGCAGATCAATGTCACCCAGCATCCGACGCACATCATCCAGACGCTGAGCCGTATCTGTCACGATCAGCTTGTTGCTGCGCTCATCCATGATCACGGCGCCACGCTTGGACAGGATGGTCTTTTCCTTGTCCTTCAGGATTCCATCAAAAATGGCCTTAGCGCTGTGGTAATTGATCTGGAAGGTCTCGGTGCGCAGCGGCTCAAGATCGTTAATCTGCATCTTGGATTCGAGCTCAAGTTTCTCGCGCGCAGCAAGCTCTTCACGTGGCGCAATCCAGATCACATTGCCGTTCTTGCGCAGGTCCAAACCCTTGGCCTGAAGGATGATTTCCAGCGCCTGATCCCAAGGCACGTCCTTCAAACGCAGGGTCAGGGAACCAGTCACTGAGTCACTGGTAATGATGTTGAAATTGGTGAAGTCAGAGATAACCTGCAGCACCGAACGCACATCGATATTCTGGAAATTCAGAGAGAGCTTCTCACCCGCATATTTCACGGCACGGGAACTGCCCTGTACCAGTTTGCGCGGATCCTCCTGACTGGGCTTCACCTCCAGCACGAACTGGTTATCAGTCTGGTAAGCGTTGTGCTCCCACATACCAGTCGGGGTGATGGTCATGCGCACCGCTCCGCCCTGCTGGATCGTCGTGACATTGGTGATCGGCGTGCCGAAATCAGTCACGTCAAGGCTCTTGCGCAAACGATCTGGCGCCGAAGTCTTGAGAAAATCAACAATCAGCTTAGTGCCGGACTGACGAATATCAATCCCGGTATTAGCGTCTGACAGATCAATGACAACACGACCTTCGCCATCCTTGCCGCGGCGGAAATTAATGTCTCGAATCGAATGCGTGTCGGGACCACCCTTTTGCTCAGCAAAACGAGCGGTTGTCGTTGCCTCCGGCGATTTGGCCGTGGCCACAGCCAGATTGATCAGCAACTCGCGGCCCTCGATTTTCGTGTCGTAAGCCAGAGGGCGCAGCAAGTTGATAACCAAACGGGTGCGATCGGCGACCTGAACGATATTCACGCTGCGAACATCTCCCTCACCGATAGTCTGGGCGGTCTTGCCCGTACCATTCGAAGTCGAGGGCAGATCGATTGCTACGCGTGCAGGATTCGACACACTGAAACTGCCAAGCTGACCTTCCAGTGGCTGCTTGAGGGTCACCTTGAGAGTGATGCCCGTGGCAGACTGGACTGCTTGAATAGACTCAATACTGTTTTTGGCTTCGGCAGCAGCGGCGGCCGGCGAGCCCTGCGCGCTGGCAGTGCCACTCGCAACGATGCCAACGAGCACACACAATACCGGCGCAATCAGACGCGTTACGGTTTTCATTTCTTCGTCTCCTGCTCTTGCAGCTGCATGGTGCTGAAACGCTCGATCCAGTCGCCGTTGGCGTCCTCGATCAGCTCTTTCAACGTGAGGTCGTTTTCGGTGATTTTGGTCACCACTCCAAAGTTCTGGCCCAGATAATTACCCGCACGAACCTGATGAATGGTCTTGTCCGCCTTCACCAGCGCAACCGGCTTACCATTCATCAACATCATGCCGACCATATTGAGCGTCTCGAGAGGATAGGATTCCAGCGGTTCGCGGCGGCGCGTGTCGTTGCGCGGACTAGCCTTCCCGCCCCGCTTCTCGGGCTCCAAACGACTCGCCTGAAAGGGGTCAACCTGACCCACCACCTCGTATTCCACTACTGGGAACTGAGTCAGTTTGGGCAAAGGCTGTATCTTGCCCTGCATGCCCTGAGTCTCGTTTGCCATCCAGGCACGCAGATCCTGATGCTCATCGCTGCTGCAAGCACTCAGCAAAAGAGCAAAAGACAGAATCAGCCAGACAGGTTTCATGATTTTCTTCATCCCTGGCCTCAATTCTTCTTCTCGCCAGCCTTGGAACGCTTCTGTTTGGCCACTTCCTCGTCATCAAGATAACGATAGGTAACGGCAAAAGCATCCATCTTCAGCTGCCCATCCTTACCAGGCGCCACGTTAAGGTCGCGCAAGGTCACGATCCGCGGCAGCTTGGCCACATCACTCACGAACTGTCCAAGGTCATGATATGACCCGGTAATCGCAAGAGCGATCGGCAGCTCGGCGTAAAAGTCTTTGATGGCCTCCTGGCCCGGCTTCCACAATTCGAATTGCAAACCTCGACCGCGACCAGCCTGGTTAATGTCGATCAACAAGGTTTCCATCTCAGACTTGTTCGGCAACTGCTTGAGCAACGCACCAAACTGACGGTCCATCTCGGCCAATTGCTTGCGGTATTCATCAAGGTTAACCGCCTGACGCTTCTTGCCGAGCCACTCATCCTTGAGCTTGACCTCTTCCTGCTGAGCCTGCTCCAGCTGCTCCAGCTTGCCCTTCCAGTCAAACCACCAACCAGCAGCAATCACGGCAGCAAGAATCAGTACCAGAGCTAGAACCTTGGGCGCCAGCGGCCAGACACCAGGGTCGTTCGGGTCAAGCTGACGGAAATCGCTGATGATGCGATCGAGGCGAATATCTTTCATGACTTGCCCCCCGCAGCAGGCGCTTTTGCTGCATCCACACCCTCAATTGGCGCACGTTCGATGCTGACCCCCAGGATGAACTCGCCCACCTGACGCCCCTTGTAACTAACAGCCTTGATCTCCTGCAGCATCGGCCGCTCAAAGATCGGTGAAGCGTCAAGGTTGCGCATCAACTGGGAGACACGGGCATTAGATTGCGACAAGCCGACAAACACGATCCCGTTGCCGGTCTGCTTGACGGACTTGAGGAATACCCCTTCCGGCATCTGCTTGACCAATTCGTTGAATACCGTAACCGTCTCGGTCCGGTTTCCTTGCAGGGATTCGATTACCTGCTTGCGTGCCAGCAGCGATTGGGTCTGCTCCTTTAGGCGCGCAATTTCAGCGATTTCCTTGTCGAGAGAAGCAATCTCGCGCTTGAGGAAATCATTGGAGGAGTTCTGTGCGTCGATCTGGCTGCCGATCAGGGTGCTGCCGACAAACCATACCGCGGCGCCCGCCAGAACCATCAGCACAGCGAGACTAATAAACTGCTGACGACGGTCTTTGCGCGCCTCTTCACGGTGCGGTAACAGATTGATGCGAATCATGCGTCAAACCTCCGCAAAGCCAAACCGCATGCGACAAGCAAGGCGGGCGCCTCGGCAGCCAGATTTTTGGGGCGTACGCGCTGCGAAAGCGCCATCCCTACAAAAGGATTGGCCACTTCGGTCGTGACCTGAGTCCGCCCGGCCACAATCTGGTCAATACCCGGAATCACGGCACAGCCTCCGGAAAGAATGATGTGGTCAACCTGATTGAACTGGGTCGAAGTGAAGAAAAACTGCAAGGCACGCGAGATCTCAAGCGCCACGCTTTCACTGAAGGGCCGCAACAGATCGTGCTCGTAGTTTTCCGGCAAGCTGTTAGAACGCTTGGCAGATTCAGCTTCCTCTGTACTCATGCCGTAACTGCGGGAAATATCCTGAGTCAGCTGATTGCCGCCGAATGCCTGCTCACGCGAATACAGAACATTCTCGTCGCGCAGGATGGTGACCTTCATCATCTGCGCGCCGATATCCACCAAGGCAACAACCTTACCCCTACCCGCCTCAGGCAGACGACGCTTGATCAGATCGAAAGCAGCTTGCGAAGCGAAAGACTCGACGTCCATCACCGTAGCCTTGAGACCTGCGGCCTCAGCAGCAGCCACACGATCCTCAACCTTCTCCTTGCGAGAGGCTGCGATCAACACTTCGACTTCATCCGCGCCTGTATTGGCGGAACCAAGCACCTGGTAATCAAGATTGACTTCTTCGATCGCAAATGGAATGTACTGGTTAGCCTCAGACTCAACCTGAACCTCCATTTCCAACTCACGCAGGCCCGCGGGCAAAGTAATCTTCTTGGTGATCACGGCTGCAGCCGGCAAGGCCAACGCGACCTGGCGAGTAGAGGAGCCCAGGCGTTTCCAGGCGCGCCGGATGGACTCTGCCACCGCTTCAAGGCTGGCAATATTGCCATCCGTGACGGCATCGCGCGGAAGCGGCTCAATCGCATAGCGCTCGAGCCTGTACTGGTTCGAGCCCGCTTCGGCCAATTCCACCAATTTGACTGCGGAAGAGGAAATATCCAGCCCTATCAAGGCTTTCGATTTTCCTCCCAGCAAGGTTTTGATATCCATAACGTCTGGCTGTCCTCTAAATATCGTTAAGAATCAGATACTTGGGCGCACTTACAATAAATTACTTTAAATCCTAACAGTAACTCGCGATACAAGTAAAGCATATGGACGCCGAACGGTAGGCAGCCTGGCGCGAAAGACAACTCCGTCCGTCCTGCGCTTCAAGCCCGCTCCGGCAGGGCCGCATATAATCGCCCTTCAAACAATCGGGGCCACCATGCGAAACCGCCTGCTCATCCTTTGTCTTGCTGTAATGCTCGGACTGCCTTTGCTGGCAGCCGCAGGGATTGCTGTTGCAGCTGCCTTTGCCTGGCCGCAACTGCCGTCGCTTGAGGCTCTGGCTGATTACAAGCCACGTATTCCTTTGCGCATCTATACCTCGGATGGCGCACTGATTGGGGAATTCGGCGAGGAACGTCGTACATTCGTCGCCATACGGGATGTGCCAGAGGGTCTCAAGCACGCCATCCTAGCAGCGGAAGATGATCGTTTCTTTGAACACGGTGGTGTCGATATTGCCGGTCTGATGCGCGCAACCCTGTTGAATCTGGTCGGAAGCAGCAAGCAGGGCGGTAGTACGATCACCATGCAGGTCGCACGCAATTTTTATCTGAGCCGCGAGAAAACAGTCAGTCGCAAGCTGTATGAAATCCTGCTCTCTTTCAAGATAGAGCAAAGTCTGAGCAAGGATCAGATTCTTGAGGTCTATATCAACCAGATCTATCTGGGCCAGCGTGCCTATGGCTTTGCTGCAGCGGCACAAACCTATTTTGGCAAGGATCTGCAAGCGCTCAGCAACGCCGAATTCGCAATGCTCGCTGGATTGCCCAAAGCACCATCCCGCTACAATCCGGTAGTAAACCTATCACGCGCGACAGAGCGCCAGCACTATGTACTTCGCCGCATGCGCGAACTGGGCTTCATTGATGAAAAAGCACTTGAGCAAGCACGTGGCGAGCCCCTGCGTCTGGCTCAGGGCCGCCATGCAGTTCAGGCCGCAGCACCTGCCCTGCATGCCGAGTTCGTCGCCGAAATGGCTCGCCAGCTAGCCTACGAACAGTTCAAGGATGACGTTTACAGTAGCGGTATCAAGGTCATCACCACCATCAGCAAACTCGACCAGCAGGCCGCCTACGAGGGGCTACGGCGCGGCTTGATCGACTACGAACGCCGGCATGGCTACAGGGGCGCCGAAGGCAGGGTCGATCTGGCGCAACTCAAGGCCGAAGGATCGGAGGAAACACTGGAAGATCTGATCGAGCCATTCCCGGACCTGGACGAGATGCGTGCAGCCATCGTGCTGGAAGCTTCGCGCCAGAAACTGGTGGCCTATCTGCGGGGCGGCGAGCAGATCGAGATCAGCGGCGATGCGCTCAAATACCCGACGCCCATGATGGCGGAGAATGCGGCTCAGGCAAAACGCGTGTCCCCCGGGGCAGTCATCCGGGTGGCGAAATACGCCAAGGGCTGGCAGGTTGTACAGCCGCCACAGGTTGAAGGTGCCTTCGTGTCACTAGATCCACGCGACGGCGCCATCAAATCGCTGGTGGGCGGCTTCGATTTCAATCGCAACAAGTTCAACCACGCCACCCTGGCCTGGCGTCAGCCTGGCTCCAGCTTCAAACCCTTCATTTTCTCGGCGGCTATCGACAAGGGCTTTACGCCTGGCAGCGTATTCGATGATGCACCCTTGAGTTTCTCCGCGGAGCAGACCGGCAGCCAAGCATGGAATCCAGGCAACTACGATGGTAAGTACGAAGGCCCGATGAGCCTGCGTACTGCCCTAGCGAAGTCCAAGAACATGGTTGCCATCCGAGTGCTGCAAGCGATCACGCCGGCCTACGGGCAGGATTACGTAACCAGTCGTTTCGGTTTCGACCCGGTCAAGAATCCTCCCTACCTGACCCTGGCTCTGGGCTCCGGCGCCGTCACCCCCTGGCAGATGGGTGCTGCTTACTCGATCTTCGCCAATGGGGGTTATCGCATCCGCCCCTATATCGTGAAGGAAATGCTCGACAGTGAAGGGCGGGTGCTGGCGAAGGTTGAACCGCAGCGCGCGGGTAGCGACGAATCCGAACGCGTACTGGATCCGCGCAATGTTTACCTTTCGGACCTGATGATGAAGGACGTGGTCCGTCGCGGCACAGCCGGCAAGGCGATGGCACTGGGCCGGGGCGATCTTGCAGGCAAGACCGGCACGACCAACGAGTATGTCGACGCCTGGTTCTGTGGCTACCAACCCAGTCTGGTCGGCATTGCCTGGGTGGGTTTCGACCAGCCCAAGAAGCTTGGCTCAGGTGAAACTGGTGGTGCACTGGCACTCCCGATCTGGGTCGACTACATGCGTCGCGCTCTCAAGGACAAGCCTGAGCAGTATCTCGCGGCGCCGGAGGGCCTCGTCGAGGTCAAGCCGAGCTTCGAGCGCGAAGGACCGGACTACATCTACGCTGAACATTTGCCGCAGGCAGCGACACCTGAGGCGTCGGCCCCGGCAGCTGCCCCGGAGTAAGTCACGACAGGAGCTGAATCTGCTCTCCCGCCTGTTCGCTGATCAGGCGGGAGAGCATGGCGTACAGCTCGGCACCATCACGCGTTCCAACCCACTGTTCGCCCTCACTACGGAAATGAAAACCACCGGAGCGTGCGGCCACCCAGATCTCACGCGCCGCGGCATGGCGATTGATGATGATCTGGCTACGGTTGTCGAACTCCAGCTTGAGAATGCCGCCTTCCTGAGGCTCCAGATCGATATCCACACCCGCCGCCTCGGCGGCCTGCTCAATGCTGGCCTCCAGCCTTGCCAGCACCGCCTCGGCCAATGCCAGGAATTCCGCTTCGTCCATACTGCTGCACTCCTTGTTAAGATGGGCGCCCATCTCCCTGTCTGTGTCCGGATACCATGCGCCCGATGATTCTTCTCGCCTTCCTGAGCCTGAGCTTGGCTGCCTGTGGCATCAAGGGCCCGCTTGAGCACCCCCCGGCGCAACGCCCTGCCCCGACTCAGTCCGCGCCTGCCTGAAGCATTCTAGCGACTTCTGCCCTTGCGGGCAGATGCATACCAGGACGGCGCGCAGCCAGTCCTGCACCACGTGCTCAGTGGTAGAAAGCAGCTCAGACCCTGCCTGAGGCTTCAAGTCCGGCCTAGCGTGGGCCGATAAGCATTGATAGCCCCGGAAGTCTGGTCTTCCGCGCGCTACAAGCAAGCTACGGGAGACGATCGTGGTAGACAAGGCTGCTGACGACGAGCTGGTATTTGCCGGAGACCCCGGGCCGGAGCGGGCTGCCCCGAGAATCCCTGCCAACAATACCCCCTGGCGCATCCTGATCGTTGACGACGATCCGGATGTGCACACCACCACCACGTTTGCACTGCGCGGCACCGATATCCTCGGCTGCCCACTGACCTTTCTGCACGCTGATTCCGCCGCCCAGGCGCGTGACCTGCTGGCGCGCGACCGCGACATCGCGGTGATCCTGCTCGACGTGGTGATGGAGGAGGAAGACTCCGGCCTGAAGCTCGTACGCACCATCCGCGATGAATTCGGCATGGGCGAGACCCGCATCATCCTGCGCACCGGTCAGCCCGGCTACGCACCAGAGATGGATGCGATCCGCGACTATGACATCAACGATTACAAAACCAAGTCTGAACTCACCCGCAACAAGCTGTTTACCGCCCTCACCTCGGCTGTTCGCTCGTATCGCCAGATCCGCACCATCAATGCCAATCGGCGTGGGCTGGACATGATCGTGCGTGCAAGCGGCGAATTGCTGGCCTTGTCCGGCATCCGCAACTTTGCCGCCGGTGTGATTACCCAAATGTCAGCCCTGCTCGGCGTACAGCCCGAAGGCCTGATCTGCGTGCAGCGCCCACCCGAACTCGAAAGCGGTGAGGACAGTACCGTAGTGATCGCAGCAGCCGGGCGCTATGCCTCGCTGATCAATCTGCCACTCGACGAAATCGGGGACGAGCGCGTACACCGCGCCCTGGATCGCTGCCTCGACGCAGGCCATCACATTTTCGCCGAAGACTGCACCACCCTCTTCTTCGGCAGCCGCACCCAGCGCAACATGGCGGCCTATCTGGACGCACCACTGGCCGTGGATGACAGTTGCCGTCAGCTCCTCGAGGTGTTCTGCGCCAATATCTCGATCGGGCTGGAAAACACCCTGCTGTTCTCTCAGTTGCACGACTACGCCTATTTCGATTCGCTGACCGGCCTGCCCAACCGCCGCAGCCTCATCAACAAACTCGACGAACGCCTGCTTGGCGGCGAGCGCGGCCGCTACACCCTGGCACTGCTTGATCTCGACGGTTTCGCCGAAAGCAACGATGCTCTCGGTCACCAGTATGGCGACGAGTTGCTCAAGGCTGTCGCCGAGCGCCTGCATGGCGCCCTTGGTTCTCAGTGCGTACTGGCCCGTCTGTCGGCCGACACCTTCGCCATTCTTGGCCAGATCGAGCAATTGCTGCCGGCCAACCTGCAGGGGTTGTTCCGCGAGGCCTTCCTGATCCAGCAGCAGGAACTGATGATTTCCGCCACGATGGGTATCGCACATCTGGCCGATATCGACGGCAATGGCGCAGAAGCGCTCAAGAGCGCCTACCTCGCCCTGCGTCGCGCCAAGGTACAGGCACGCGGCGAATATGTATTCTTCACGCGCGACATGGCGCTGGAAATCCGAGAACGCTCCAAGCTGATGCAGGCCCTGCGCGTAGCGATCGAGCGCCAGCGCCTGTTCTTGTGCTATCAACCACAGATTTCGCTGCACAGTGGTCAGGTCTGCGGCATCGAGGCGCTGCTGCGCTGGCGTGCAGAGGATGGTCGCCTGATCGAACCCGCCCGCTTCATCCCGATTGCCGAGCACTCAGGCATGATCGTCGGCATTGGAGAATGGGTCCTGCGCATGTCCTGCTTCCAGCAAGCGGAGCTCGCGCGCCACGGCTACCCGCAGTTGTCGATGGCCATCAACGTTTCAGTCAGCCAGCTCCGCCACCCGCGCTTCCTTGCCACCCTGCAGTCGGCGCTGCATGACAGCGGAGCCAGTCCGCAGTTGATTGAACTCGAGATCACCGAGTCGATGGCCATGGAGGAAGCTGATTTTCTCGCCCGTACGCTGGAGAGCATCAAGGCCCTGGGGGTGAAGATCGCAGTGGACGACTTCGGCACGGGCTTCTCCTCGCTCTCCTATCTGCAACGGCTGCAGGTGGACCGGCTCAAGATTGATCGCACCTTCGTCGGCGAGATCGGTAGCAACGAGCGTTCGCGGCGAATTCCCGAACTGGTCATCCAGCTCGGACACAAGCTGGATCTCTCAGTGCTTGCCGAAGGCGTCGAAACAGCCGAGCAGGCCAACATCCTGCGCGAACTGGGTTGTGACGATGCTCAGGGCTACCTGTATGCCCGCCCGATGGAGCCTCAGCATCTGGTCGAATGGCTACGCAATCACGGAGCCCGCAATGACGCAGCGGACTGAGCCCGCTGCGTCCGACCGCCGGAGGGTTCCGGTTTGAACATGACCGTCCGCCGCGCTGTCGTCACGGCCGTCCTGCTGGGCATGCTGCTTCCTGCACTGGTGGTCGGTTTCTACCTGGCCCGCGTCTCATACGCCGACAAGCTTCGCAGCGAGGTAGCCCTGACTTTGCAACACGATGCCGACGTCATTGCACTGGGTGTGCGCGAAAGCCTGTGGGCGCTCGACAGCGAGTCCGCTGCAGCGCTGGTCGAAGCCGTGATGAAGGAGTCAGCGCTAGTCACCGTCGAGATTCTCGACCCCCACCTCGGCCGCTTCGTATTCCGCGAATTTCCGGAGCGCCGCGAGGGCGTGGTGCACGTTCTCGAGCGTCAGGTCATGCACCGTGGTGAAACTATCGGCCGGGTGCGCATCGAACTCTCCGAAGCGCCTCTGCGCAGCGCCCTGCTCAACCAGATCCTCGGTTTTGGCAGCCTGCTGGCGCTGCAGGTGATCATCAGCGTCATACTGATCCTGGTCGTGCTGCAACGCCGTGTCGGCCGCCCGCTGCTGAGGCTCGGTGAGGAAGCGGTATCGCTGGCGCGGGGCGAACTCGACAAGCCGATCATTCCCTCACGCCGCGACGAAATCGGCGATGTAGAAGCCCAGCTTGAGGTCACTCGCCAGGCACTGCAGGGCTTGTTCCACACACTGGAGCAGAAGAACCGGGCGCTGGAGGTCGACCTACGCGAACGCATGCGGGTCGAGGCGGCCCTGCGTGATCGCGAACAGCGTCTGCGCACCCTGGTCGAACAGAGTCCATTGGCAGTAATCGAGTTCGATCTTGGCTGGCACATCCTGGACTGGAACGAAGCTGCCGTTCGCATCTTCGGTTGGCGCCGGGAGGAGGTGCTCGGACGCCATGCCGGCATGCTGGTGGCCAACAGCAAGGACGCACGCGATAATCTGAGCGTTAACCAGCTGCTCGAACGCAGCGTGGCCAGCCCACACATCAAACTCGCCTGCAAGCGTTCGGATGCAGCCGGCGTAACCTGCCAGTGGTACAACAGCCTGATCCGCGACAGCGCCGGCACCGGTCAGCGCATCGTCGCAATGGTTGAAGACATCACCGAGCGTCAACGCTCGGACGACGAAATCCGCCGACTCGCCACTGTGGTACGCCTGACCAGCAACCTTGTGGCCCTCACCGACGCCAGCGGACGCATCGAATGGATCAACCATGCCTTCGCCGAACGCTGCTCCGGCCACGCTAGCGAGGTACGCGGACAGGCGCTGGTCGACGTGCTGCAGGCCCAGGAGCTGACAGGCGAAACTTCGCGGGCCTCGGCCATCGAAGCGGCAATGAACAACGGGCGCCACCTGACCGAACTGGAGATGCCCTGCCGCGGGCAGGACGGGCAGAGCTTCTGGGTATCCCTGGAATTGCAGCCGCTGCGCGACGACAACGAACAGATCATCCAGTGGGTTGCCCTGATGACCGACGTCACCGAGCGCCGTCACACCACTGATGCGCTGCGGGCCATTGCCCGCCTTGGTGGCGAACTGAGTCCGAGCATGTTTCTCGAGCAACTGCTTGGCGTGATCGCACGCGGCTGCGGTGCCCAGGCCGCCTATTTGGCTACCCATACCCGCGACGGCGTGGAGATCAGTGCCAGCCTCTGCGCACCCGGCTGGTCGCTGATAGGCGGTCATCACCCAGGCCGCACCACGCTGGCCGCCTATGCCGAGCGCACCGGCGCCCTGCTCCTAAATACGGGGGCCTATGAAGCGATATCACGCGACGCCGTGAGCTGGGGCTGCAGCCTCACCCAGGCCCTGATTCTCGAGCCCGTAGTGGACAGCCAGCAGCAGGTCAGCGGCCATCTGGCCCTGCTTTTCGACTCCCCTCTGGTTGCCACCGAAGCAGCCCAATCCCTCGCCGCACTCGGCGCGGCACGCGCCAGCACCGAGTTCCAGCGCCTGCTGACGCTTGAAGCGCTGCGTCACAGTGAGCAGAAATTCTCATCGATCTTCCAGTACTCGCCGATCCCGATCGGGGTCCTGCGCCGCAGCGACAGCGTCTGCCTCGACGTGAATCCGAGCTTCCTTCAGAACTTCGGCTACCCGCGCAATGAGGTCGTCGGTCAACCTGTTCTGGCCACCCCGATCTATACCGATCAGCGCGAGCGTGAATGGGTATTGCAGTTGCTGAACGAGGCAGGCGAAGTATCGGGTGCGGACATGCGCCTGCGCACCTGCGACGGAGAGATCCGCGACTGCCAGATCTATGTACGCCAGATCAGCATGGATGAAGAGCCCTGCCTGCTGGTGGCCACCGTGGACGTCACCTCCCTGCTCGAAGCACAGCGTCAGGTGGAAGAGCTCAATCAATCGCTTGAGAAGCGCGTCACCGAGCGCACCCATGACCTGGCCACTACCAATGCCGAACTGGAAAAAACCCTTGAACGCCTCAAACGCACCCTGGACGAACTCGTGCGCTCCGAGAAGCTTGCCGCGCTGGGCTCGTTGGTAGCCGGAATCGCCCACGAACTCAACACCCCCATCGGCAACAGCCTGATGGTGGCCAGCACGTTGCACGACGTGAACCAGAGTTTCCGCGAACAGATGGAGGCCGGCCTGCGCCGCTCCACGCTGGAGAACTACGTCGCCGAGTCCGAATCCGCAGCCGACATCCTGTTGCGCAACCTGCAGCGTGCTGCCGAGCTGATCAGCAGCTTCAAGCAGGTAGCCGTAGATCAGACCAGCTCACAGCGTCGCCGCTTCGAACTGGCGGAGGTCGTCAGTGAAATCGTCGTCACCATGCAACCGGTATTCCGCAAGACCAGCCACAGCATCGAAACCGAGATCCCGGCCGGCATCAGCCTCGACAGCTATCCGGGCCCGCTCGGCCAGGTCATCGCCAACCTGCTCAACAACACCATCCTGCACGCCTTCGAAGGCCAGGAGCGTGGCACGGTACGGCTGCGCGCCGAACTCGATGGCGCCGGGGGGGTCATCTTCACCTGTCAGGATGATGGCATCGGGATTCACGCCAACAACCTGCGGCGCATTTTCGATCCCTTCTTCACCACCAAGCTTGGTCGCGACGGCACCGGGCTGGGCCTGAACATCGTGCATAACATCGTCACCGGCATTCTCGGTGGCGAAATCACGGTGGACAGCAGCCCTGGACAAGGCAGTTGTTTCCGTATCTGCATCCCACTCAAGGCACCCGCACAGGAGGACACGCTAGTGCCTCCCAAAGCCAGCGCAGCCTGATCAGGTGTGCGCGGCCCGGTTCACCCACATCACCCCGGCCACTACCAGCAGGCCACCTCCCAGGCTGGACCAGACCAGGCTTTCGCCCAACAGCATCACCGACAACAGCACGCCGAACACCGGCACCAGATTGGTGAACTGCGTAGCGCGCGCTGCGCCGATCACGGCCACGGCTTGCGAATACCACACGAAGGCCAGTGAAGTCCCCAGCAGCCCCATGTAAGCCAGCGCCAGCCAGGCCTGCCAGCCCAATGCGGGCCAACCCGTCGCCACCAGCTCCCCACTGGCTGGCACGGCCAGCAGCAGGGTGCCGCACAGGATGGCAAAGAAAGTCATCGACAAAGCCTCGAAGCCGCGCGCGTAGTAACGCATCACAAGGGTGTAGACCACCCAGGCCACCACCGCCCCGAAGATGAACAGCTCGCCCTGCCCCACCGCACCATGCAGCAAGCCCGCCAGATCACCGTGCGACACCACCAGCACCGCCCCACAGAAGGACAGCAACACCCCGCTGATCTGCCGAGCTGACCAAGCAGCGCGATTGAGCCATTGCACCGTGCACAGGGTTATCACTGGGCTGGCGGCCACCAGCAAGGCCGCGCGGCTGGCTGCTACCTGGGCGAGCCCGGCAAAGAAACCGGCGTTGTAAGCAAAGATGCCACTCGCACCCAGCGCCAGCGCGACACCCCACTGGCGCCGATCCGGCCAGTACAGGCGCTGACCGGTGCCAAGTGCATACAGCAGCAGGCCGAGCAGGGCAAAACAGAAACGCAGGGTCGCCGCCAGAAAGTGCGGCATGCTCTGGGCCAGGAAACGTCCCGCAATAAAAGTACCGCCCCAGAAAAAAGTGGTCAGCACCAAGCGAAGGTAAAGACCACCGGGCACAGCCTGCTTCATCTGCTCAGAGCTTAAGGCCACGTGGTTTGCGCCCGGCGCGGGCTGCAAAACGGTCATACAGAAAACTCGGCAACGCGGCCAGCAGGCGCGCCACGATGGCCATCTGCCAGGGAATCGTGGCCCGCGCGGGTGCGCGCTCAATGGCCCGGATGAAGCGTCGGGCGGCCTCGTCCGCATCAATGATGAAGGGCATGCGATACGTATTCACATCGGTCATCGGCGTCCGGATATAGCCGGGGCGGATTTCGCTCACCTTGACTCCCGTGCCCCGCAGCTCGACCCTCAAGCTCTCCAAATAGCGGCTGGCGGCCGCCTTGGAAGCACTGTAGGCCCCGGCACCAGGCAGACCACGCACCCCCGCCACCGAGGAGATACCGACCAGCTGACCGCGCCGCTCACGCCGCATCGGCACAATAAAAGGCTGAAAGGTAGCCACCATGCCCAGCAGATTGGTGCGCAGGATACCGTCGAACACAGCCAGATCGCCCTGCTCCTCGCTGAGCGTGCCAGCAGACACGCCCGCGTTGGCAATCACGACATCCGGCACACCAAACCGCGCCATGAAACTGCGTGCGGCAGCAGCCAGCTCCTCAGGACGGGCCACGTCAGCCACCAGCACCAGATGTTCGCCCGGCAGGCTGGCGCACAAGGCTTCGAGCGCCTCGCCACGGCGCCCAAGCAAGCCCAGGCTCGCCCCCCTTGCGGCATAAGCGCGCGCCAGTGCGGCGCCGATGCCACTGGAGGCGCCGGTGATAAAGACTTTCAGACTCACTTGCCGGCGCGGACCTTGGCGATCAGGCCATCCACAGTGCTCAGGCCAGCAGGATCACCGCCTTCAACCAGATACTTGCCGGCCACCACCAGATTCGGCACCGACATGACCTTGTAGCTCACCGACATCTGTTCAGCACGCTTGTACTGAGCATCCACGCTGAACGAGCGCCAGGTGTCATTGAATTTCTTGACGTCCACGCCCTTCTTGGCGAGCCAGTCATTACGCACCTTTTCATCTTCCAGGCGGATGCGATCCTTGTGTACCGCCTCGAATACTGCCGGAGTCAGATTGTCAGCTTGTCCCAGGGCACTCAGGGTGATGTACAGACGCCCCAGTGCGGCCCATTCGGCACGCCCGAAAGAAACCGGCACCTTCTTGACCACCACGTCCGGCTTCTGCTGGGCACGCCACTTGACCAGCAGGGGCTCAAAATTGCTGCAGTGCGGGCAGCCGTAGGAAAAGAACTCGATCACTTCGATCTGGCCGGCCGGTAGGGTTGGCTGCGGCGGGCTGAGTTCCTTCACGCCCTCGGCATGAGCAATCAGGCTGGCACCGGCGAGAAGGCCGGCGAGAAGGACTTTGAGGGTGCTACGACGTTGCATGCTGGGTCTCCGGATAGGCTGGGATGAGTGCGGTTCAGGGCTTGGCCTTGACTACACTGGCTTCGATTCCTTCTGTGAGCAAACGGGCGCGCATCGCGTCCGCTGCATCAGGCGTGGCGAAAGCGCCAAGCCTCACGCGATAGAAAATGCCCTTCTCGGACAGATCTACGCGCTGAACGTTCGATTCGATGCCGAGCAAAGCCAATCTGGCCTTCAGATTGTCGGCGTCAGAGGGATTCTGGAAGGCGCCAGCCTGCAGGAAGATCTTGTCCGCAGCAGGCGCCTCCGCCGGCTTGTTGCTGACCGGAGCCGAAGCCGCCTCGCCACCAGGCAGAATCTTGTAGAAATCGTACTTGGGCTTTTCAACCGGTGCATCGCCCGGTTTTCCCGGCAGCGCGATCGGCGCGCTCTGGACTGCCGGCGCACTGGCGGCAGGACGCGGCGCCTGCTCGACCTTGGTCACAAAAGGCTTGGGGCCGAAATTGATGTAGAGCGCCACGCCTGCAGCAATCAGCACGCCGATCAGCAAGCCAACCAGCAGCCCTGAAGCCGTACTGCCGCGCTGCGCATGACGGAAACTGATTTGACTGGACATTCAGGAACCCCTGGGAAAATTTCGCCGAGTATAACCGCAGCTCATGCCCGGCTTGCGCCACGGGGCCGGGCGGCACCGCCACCCGGCACGAAAGCCACATTCAGCTGCGCTGCATAATCTGAGCGACGGTGGCCTCATACACATCATGGGCATCATCTTCGCGCAACAGATTGCTGCCCAGTTCGCTGACGATACCGTCGGCGAGCCCGTAGATCCAGCCATGCACGGCCACATCTTGACCCCGCGCCCAAGCGTCCCTCAGCACCGTGGTTTCACTCACATTGAGCACCTGCTCGGCCACATTGAGTTCGCACAGGCGCTCGCAACGCTGCAGCGGGTCGTCGATCCCAGCCAACCAGCTGCGGTACTTGTCACGCACGTCCTGAACATGACGCAACCAGTTGTCCGCCAAGCCCACGCGAACGTTATCCATCGCCGCACGCACCCCACCACAACCATAGTGCCCCACCACCAGAATGTGCTTCACCTTCAGCACATCGACTGAATACTGGATCACGGACAGGCAGTTCAGGTCGGTGTGCACCACCACATTGGCGATATTCCGGTGCACAAAAACCTCACCCGGCGCCAAACCGATGATCTCATTAGCCGGCACGCGGCTGTCCGAGCAGCCGATCCACAAAAACTCCGGGCTCTGCTGCTGGACCAGACGGGAGAAATACTCCGGATCGTTGTCGCGCTCCTTCTGTGACCAGGCGCGGTTGCGTTCGAAGAGTTCGCTCGGTGAAATGCTCATGGGCAGATTCGAAAAAATAGACCGGGTTCGGATTCTAACGCGGACAGAAAGTTCAGGCCGCGACAGCGGCCTTCTGGAGCTCGACCAACTGCGCAATACCCGCACCGGCCAAGGCCAGCAGACTGTCCAGCTCGGCACGCGCAAAGGGCGCGCCTTCTGCCGTACCCTGCACTTCGACGAAGCCGCCACTGCCCGTCATCACCACATTCATGTCGGTATCGCAGGCAGAATCTTCCGGGTAATCCAGATCCAGCACCGCTTCGCCCTCGAACAGGCCCACCGAGATCGCTGCCACCCAGTCCTTCAGTGGGCTGTGCGCCAGCTTGCCGGCAGCCACCAGTCCCTGCAAGGCATCGTACAGCGCCACACAGGCGCCCGTGATGGAGGCCGTGCGCGTCCCGCCGTCAGCCTGCAGTACATCACAGTCGATGGTGATCTGACGCTCGCCGAGCGCCTTCAGATCAACCACCGCACGCAGACTGCGGCCAATCAGACGCTGGATTTCCTGGGTGCGGCCACTCTGCTTGCCCTTCGCCGCTTCGCGGGCCATGCGGGTGTGCGTGGAGCGCGGCAGCATGCCGTATTCCGCAGTGACCCAACCCTCACCCTTGCCGCGCAGGAAGGGCGGCACGCTCTCTTCAACGGAAGCGGTACACAGCACCTTGGTGTTGCCGAACTCGATCAGCACCGAGCCTTCGGCGTGACAGGTGTAGTGGCGGGTGATGCGCACATCGCGCAGCTGGTCGGGGAGGCGTTTGGAGGGGCGCATGATGGAATGTCGGAATTGTTGAAAGGTAGAAAACAGGCGGCGCAAAGCGTTTCGCTTCGATTGCGCCCTACGAAAACGCCAAGGCTGTAAATGAGGCAGCCGGCGTAGCGAGCGGACGGCGACTGAAAGGAGAAGCGCAGCCGTACTAGAGTACTGCGAGCATCGCAGTTTCAGGCCCCGTTCGCGCAGTAGCCGGACGCCTTATTTACCCGGGTCGAACTTGGAATACTTCTGGATCGCGAGGTTGATCTCGTCGATTGCCTTCTCGATATCCGAGTCGCTCAGGCTGCCAGCTTCATGATGGCGGCCCCGGGCGAAACCTTCCATCTTGGTGGTGATGCCATCGGCCGGCATGGTCTCGGTGGAGATCGTCGAAGCCTGCTCATCGGCGTAATCATCATGCCAGCGCATGGACAGCATCGACAGGTTGTCACAGGTCAGGCCGCCCTGGCTCTCGGCCAGATCCAGCAGGCGGGGCGAGGTATCGAGGATATTGCTGTCGCCGAGACGGTCGATGAAATCCTCATTGGTGAGATTGCCCCACACTCCGTCGGTACACATCACGAGCAGGTCGTTAGCAAACAGCGGCACCGGCGAGGAAAACTCGATCTGCGGTGAGTGGGTGCCGCCCAGGCAGCTGAAGATACGGTTGCGCGCCGGATGGCGGGCAGCGGCCTCTTCGTCGATCAGGCCCTGATCAAGCATCATCTGCAGACGCGAGTGATCCTTGGTCTGCTGGGCAATCCGGCCACGGCGGATCAGATAGAGGCGCGAATCACCGGCGTGCGCCCAATACGCCACGCTGTTCTGGATCAGGCAGGCAACGATGGTGGTGCGTGGCGCTTCCGGCAGGCTTTTGTCGAAGGCGTAGTCCTGGATCGCAGCATGGGCATTCCCGAGGCAACGCGAGAGGAACATCAGTTCGTCCTGCACCAGCGGCTTGGCCGCACGCTGGAAGGACTCGATGATGTACTGCACAGCGATCTGGGCAGCAATCTCGCCGTGCAGATGCCCCCCCATGCCATCAGCCACCACCAGCAGCAAGGATTCGCGTGTATAGCTGTAGGCCACCCGATCCTGATTGTTGGGGCGGGCACCGGGGCGGCTTTCCTGGTAGATCGTGAACTTCATGCTTTACCTGTAAGGGCTCGCAGGCGGTGCATCACCTTGCCGAGCACGGTCGTAGGTGCCTCATGGGCGATGAAGCGGGTACGGGTGAGGAGTTCCTTCTGCAGTGCATACACGCTTTGCGGGCGTTGCAGCGGATCGAGATTGAGGCACCAGTCGATCGTCTGCAGCAGATGAGGGGAATACTGACCAGGCCAGCGTTTGACGGCCGGCTCCATCAGGTCTTTCTTGAGGCGTTCGTCCGAGCGCTGGGGTGCGACACCCGCCAGGCAGGCATACATCGCCGCACCAGTGCTGTAGATATCACTCCAAGGACCGAGATGTTCGCGATCATTGAACTGCTCGGGCGGCGCAAAACCCGGGGTATACATCGGTTTCAACATCGGCTGATCCTGCGCCAGGGTCTGGCGGGCAGCGCCGAAATCGAGGAGCACCGGCGTGCCATCGTTGCGCAGGTAAATGTTGGAAGGCTTGATATCGAGGTGCAGCAGCTTGTGCGAGTGCACTTCACGCAGGCCATTGAGCATGCGGGTGAACACGCCGCGAATGAAACGCTCCTTGATATGCCCCTTGTTGCGCTGGATGAAGTCCTGCAGGGTACGGCCGCGCTCGAACTGCATGACCATGTACACGGTGCCGTTGGCGCGGAAGAAGTTCAGCACCCGCACCACATTCGGATGCATCAGCTTCGCGAGCGAGCGCCCTTCCTCGAAGAAGCACTTCATGCCGTAACGGAAGGCGGCCTGATGCTCCTCATCGATCTGCGGCTCAATCTCGCCGCCCTTGCGCAGCGCCAGCGAGTTCGGCAGGTATTCCTTGATCGCGACCGGCTTGCCGTCCTGATCCGTCGCCAGATAGACGATCGAAAACCCGCCCAAGCTGAGCTGTTGCTCGATACGGTATTGCTCCAGCTGAAAGCCGGGCGGCAGGGCGCTATTAACTTGAGACGGCATGTATCCGGGCGTTATGATCCGCGTTCAATCAATTCTCAGGCTTTGGCTGCGGCAAGTAAAGGCGGTCGCCTGTCCAGGAAAGTTCCCATGGTATTCAGCATGACCGGCTACGCCGCGCTTTCGCGCGACGTGGGCAAAGCTTCTCTTCAGATCGAACTGCGTAGCGTGAATTCCCGCTACCTGGATCTGGCGTTCCGCATCGTCGAAGATCTGCGCTTTGCGGAGCCTATCGTCCGCGAACAGATCAACGCCAGCGTATCACGCGGCAAGATCGAATGCCGCATGAGCTTACAGGCGGTGGCAAGCGGAAACAGCGGGCTTTCCATCAACGGCGACATGCTGGAACAATTGCGCGTCGCACAAAACCGGGTCCGTGAAAGCTTCCCGGATGCCAGTCCGCTGTCCACTGCAGAGATCCTCCGCTACCCTGGCGTGCTCGCCGAGGAAGGCCTGGATCATGAGCGCCTCACCGCTGCCGTGCATGAGATTGCCCGCGCTGCACTGGGCGAACTGCGCGCTTCGCGGGCCCGCGAAGGCGAGAAGCTGGTGGCCATGCTGCGCGAGCGTGTCGGCCTGATCCGCGAGCGCGTGGCCGTAGCCGCCCCAATCGTGCCAGCCGCCGTAAGCGAATACCGCGAGAAGCTCACCACGCGCCTGCGCGAAGCAGTGGCCTCGCTGGACGAGGACCGTATCCGCCAGGAAGTGACCCTGTTTGCGCAACGCGCTGACGTGGCCGAAGAAATCACCCGCCTGAACGCCCACCTTGACGAAGTCGAACGCGTACTCGGCAAGGGCGGTGCCGTCGGCAAGCGTCTGGACTTCCTCATGCAGGAGCTCAATCGCGAAGCCAACACCCTCGGCTCGAAGGCCGTCTCACCTCAACTTACGGAGATTGCGGTCGATCTCAAGGTCTACATCGAGCAGATGCGCGAACAAGTGCAGAATCTGGAGTAAGCCATGTCCGGTAGCCTCTTCATCGTCGCCGCGCCTTCCGGTGCCGGCAAAACCACCCTGGTGCGCGCCCTCCTTTCGCGCGATGCGGCCGTGCGCCTGTCTGTCTCCTTCACCACCCGTGCACCGCGCGAAGGCGAGGTGAATGGCGTGCATTACAACTTCACCAGCTCGGCCGACTTTCTTGCCCGCCGCGATCGGGGTGAATTCCTGGAGTGGGCCGAAGTTCATGGCAACTTCTACGCCAGCTCGCGCCCCTGGCTGGAGGAACAGCTCGCCGCCGGGCATGATGTGTTGCTGGAAATCGACTGCCAGGGCGCGGCCCAGGTGCGCAACATTTTCCCGGACGCGGTGAGCATTTTCATTCAACCACCGAGCTTCGACGTGCTCGGCAAACGCCTGCGCGGGCGTGGTACGGACAGCGAAGAAGTCATCGCGCAGCGCCTTGCGGCGGCCGAGGACGAAATGCGTCAGGTAGATCACTTCGACTACGTTATAATTAACAATGACTTGCAGGTCGCGCTCGACGAGCTGTGCTGTGTCGTGCGCTGTGCACGGTTGCGCACCGCAGTTGTCCGAGCGCGCCACCCGCTGAGTTTTCTCCCCGCTGTCTGACGAAAAAGGATTCCGCCATGGCCCGCATCACGGTCGACGACTGTCTGCACATGATCTCCAACCGCTTTGAACTGACCCTGGCTGCAACCTACCGCGCCCGCCAGCTCACCGCCGGCAATACCCCGCTGGTGGAAGCCGGACGCGACAAACCCACCGTCGTGGCCCTGCGTGAAATCGCTGCCGGCAAACTCGGCCGCGAACTGCTCACCCGCAGTCAGTCCTGAGCCCCACAGGGGCCTGTCGCCAGCACCCGGAGAGCAATCGATGGAGCCCAGGCCTCTTGCCCCACTCAGCCCGCCGCAGCCGGCCCTGCCCACCTCGGGCATGTTCGGCGCAGCGGCTGACAACGGCTTCGACGAAGCCGTAGAGTTCGCCCGCCTGCGTACCCAGGCTGCGCGCTATCTCAAGCCCGAAGATGTCGAACGCCTCGAAGCCGCCTTTGAGCTGGCTTCGCATGCTCACGCCGGGCAGTTCCGTATCAGCGGAGAGCCTTATGTCTTCCATCCGCTGGCCGTAGCGGAAACCCTCGCACAGTGGCACCTCGATGCCCAGGCCCTGATCGCCGGCCTGCTGCACGACGTGATGGAAGATTCGCACGTCACCAAGTCCGACATCGAAGGACAGTTTGGCAAGACGGCCGCTGAGCTGGTCGATGGCGTCTCCAAACTCGACCGCATCGAATCCCAGACCTATCAGCAGGCCCAGGCCGAGAACTATCGCAAGATGTTCCTCGCCATGGCCCGCGACGTACGCGTGATCCTGATCAAGCTGGCCGACCGCCTGCACAACATGCGCACGCTGGACGCCGTGCGGCCGGACAAGCGCCGCCGGATTGCACGCGAAACGCTGGAAATCTTCGCTCCGATCGCCAATCGCCTGGGCCTCAACACGCTCTACCGTGAGCTACAGGAACTGGCCTTCAAGAACACCCACCCGATGCGCTATCGCGTGCTGGGCAAGGCTCTGCGGGCCGTGCGTGGGGATCAGCGCGAGCTGATCATGCGCCTGATGACCAGCATCCGTGAACGCATGCCGGTCTGGGGCGTGGATGCCGAGGTGTATGGACGCGAGAAGCATCTGTTCGGCATCTATCGCAAGATGCTCGAGAAACGCCTCAGTTTCGAGCAGGTGCTGGATATCTACGGCTTCCGCATCCTGGTCAAGGACATCCCCGGCTGCTACCTCGCCTTGGGCGCCCTGCATGAGCTTTACAAGCCGGTGCCGGGCAAGATGAAGGACTACATTGCCCTGCCCAAAGCTAATGGCTACCAGTCCCTGCATACCACGGTGATCGGCCCCAACGGCCTGCCGGTGGAAGTACAGATCCGTACCAACGAGATGCACGCCGTAGCCGAATCCGGCGTGGCTTCGCACTGGCTGTACAAGGATGGCACGGCGCAATCCCTGTCCGATCTGCAGCACAAAACGCACAACTGGCTGCAATCCCTGCTCGAGCTGCAATCCACCTCGGGCGACTCTTCCGAATTCCTCGAGCACGTGAAAATCGACCTGTTTCCGGGCGAAGTCTTCGTGTTCACCCCGGCCGGGCAAATCCGCAACCTGCCGCGCGGCGCCACCGCCGTCGATTTCGCCTACTCGGTTCATACCGATGTGGGCAACCGCTGCGTGGCCTGCCGCATCAACGGCGAGCTGCGCCCTCTGCGCAGCGAGCTCAAGAATGGCGACCAGGTCGAAATCACCACTGCCCAGCATGCCCACCCGAATCCGGCTTGGCTCTCGTATGTACGCACTGGCAAGGCACGGGCCGAGATCCGCCACTTCCTGAAGACCGTGCATCAGGAAGAGGCCACTCATCTAGGTGAGCGCCTGCTCTCGCAATCTCTGCGGCACATCGGCCTGCACCTGTCGGATATCGGCACCACGGCCTGGGATCGCTTCCTGAAGGAGTTCTCGTGCAAGCTGCGCGAGGAGATCTTCACCGACATTGGCCTTGGCAAGCGCCTGGCCGCGATGGTGGCGCGGCGCCTGGCCGACCTGCAGGAGGAGAAGGCCATCAGTGACGGCGAAACACCGGCCCGCCCGCGCACCCCCACTCCGGTGCTGATCCAGGGTGGCGAGGGCATGGCGATACAGATGGCGCGCTGCTGCCGGCCAATCCCGGGCGACCCGATCGTGGGCCTGCTGCGCAAGGATCAGGGGCTAGAAGTACACCTCAACGATTGCCCGGTGCTGACCCGCAATCACTCCTCCGAGCGCGACCGCTGGGTGGACGTGGAGTGGGAGGCTGGCGGCGATCGCCTGTTCGATGTCGGCATCCGCGTGCTGATCCACCATCGCCGTGGCGTGCTGGCCCGCGTGGCCTCGGCGATCGCCGATCAGGAAGCCAACATCCAGAATGTGAACATGGAAAGCGAGCATGGTGGCGATACCATCATCCACTTCACCATCCAGGTAAAGAACCGCCCGCATCTCGCACGCATCATGCGCGCGGTGCGCCACATCCCGGATGTGGTGCGCATCGTGCGCGACCGCAACGGCGACAAAGCCGCCGAAAAACGCTGACCCCCAAGAAACAGAGAGAGAAGACCATGCCCTACGTTTCCGAATTCACCCAGTTCATGAACAGCTGGCTCGAGCAGCATCCGGAAGAGCTGCAGGAAAAGCAGAAAGGCCGCGCCCTGTGGTGGGACAAGCCGCAAGCGCCCGCTGAGCAGCAGGCCAATGCCGAATCGAAAGTGGCGCAAAAAGCCTATCCGTATTTCTCTCAGGAATGATGTTTGCGGGAGTGGCAAGTCGGGCCTCATACGCTCCGATCCACTGCTCCCCATGCCCGACACCGCATGCATTTCCCCCGCCTCGCCATCGTCGACCTCGAAACCACCGGCGCCGACCCCAGCCGTGACCGCATCACCGAGATCGCAATCCTTGTCGTTGAGGACGGAGAACTCATCGAGCAGTGGAGCAGCCTGGTCAATCCAGGCATGCCGATCCCGGAACGCATCCAGGAACTGATCGGCATCACTGACGCGATGGTGGCCGATGCGCCGGGCTTCTCGGCGCTAGCCGAGAGCGTGCGCGAGAAGCTCGCGAATGCCGTTTTCGTCGCCCACAACGCACGCTTCGACTACAACTTCCTGCGTGCCGCCTTCGAGCAACTGGGTCTCGCCTGGGATGCACCGGTGATGTGCTCAGTGAAGTTCTCGCGGGCCCTCGACCCGGAGTTCGCCAAACACGGGCTGGATGCCATCATCGCGCGCCATGGCTACACCATCGATGCCCGCCACCGCGCACTGGATGACGCGCGCATCGTCTGGCAATTCCTGCAGGACGCACGCGGGCGCGCCGACAGCGAACGCCTGCAGCGCGCCTGGGACAAGGCCTTTGCCACCAGCAGCGTGCCACGCCTGCCGATCGGCGATCTCGAAGCCCTGCCGGACAGCCCCGGCGCTTACGTCTTCCGCTCCACCACCGGGCAGGTGCTGGAGATTGGTCGCGCTCGCGATCTGCGCTCACAGGTGCTGGGTTTCTTCACCGCCGGGCGCGCCAGCGCCAAGAACAAGAAGATCGCGGCAGCAGTGCATGACGTGGCAAGCTTCCCCTGCGCTGGCGAATTCGGCGCCCAGCTCAAAGAGTTGCAGCTAGCCCGCGAATTGCGCGAGCAGCCGGCCACTGCCGCGTTTGGCTGGCGCTGGCTGCGCCACAGCCTGAAAGCGCCGGTACTGGAACTGGCCGATCTGAGCGGCACGGACCCGGCCGGCTGGACCGACATCTCCGGCTGCTTCCGTGGCGAACGCGAAGCACGCACCGCGCTGCAGGAGCTGGCCCGCCAACACAAGCTGTGCGCCAGCCGGATCGGTCTGGAAGTGGGTGGTGGCCCTTGTCAGGCAGTACATCTGGGGCGTTGCCACGGCGTCTGCGTGGGCCGCGAAGACACCCGCGTACACGATCTGCGCCTGGCGACCGTGATGGCAGCCCTGCGCCTCACGGCCTGGCCCTGGCGTGGTGCTGTACTGCTGGCGGAAACCCATGAAGGCACTCAGCGCAGTGAAGTCCAGGTCTTCGATCACTGGTGCCGCCTCGGCAGTGCCTGCGACGAGACCACTCTGGCCGAACTGCTGGCCAGCCCACCGCCCCGCCGCTTCGATGCCGACGTCTACCGCATGTTGACGCGTTGGCTCAATGTGCCCGGCAATCAGGCGCGCATCCAGCCGCTCTGAGACTCAGCTGGCGCGGGCGCGCCACACCCCGAACGCGCCCAGCGCCATGCCCAGCAGGGCCAAGGCTCCGAGGCGTTCGTCAAACAGTAGCCAGGCGCACAAGGCCGTCACGCCCGGGGTGAGATAGAACAGGCTCGTCACCTTCACCACCGAGCCGCGCCGGATCAAAAGATTCAGCACGCTGATCGACGCCACCGACAGCATCAGCACCAGCCACAGCAGCGCGAACCAGAAACTACTCGTCCACTCGATGCTGCGCGGTTCAAAGCTGAGGGCCAACGGCAGGGTCACCAGCAGGCTGGCGGCAAACTGGATCACCGCCCCGCTGCGCAGATCGAAATGCGGGCAGAAACGCTTCTGGTACAGCGTGCCCAAGGTGATGCCCAGCAACGCAATCACCGCCGGCCACAATGCTGACCATTGCCAGGCCTGATTGAGGCCGGGGTTGCGGCTATTGCTCACCACCAGCAGCACACCGATGAAACCCAAAGCCAGGCCTTGCCACTGGCGGCCAGTGACCCGTTCGCCCAGCAGAATGCCAGCCGCCAGCGCGGTGAGGATGGGTTGCAAGCCCACGATCAGGCTGGTCAGCGCTGCTGGCAGACCTTGCTGGATGGCCACGAAAACCCCGCCCAGATAGGTCGCCTGGATCAGCACACCCGCCACCGCAATGTGCAGCACCCGGCGCGGATCGCGCGGCCAGGGCGCCCGGAAGATCAACGCCGCCAGCCCCATGAAGACGATCACCAGCACATAGCGGGCGCTCAGGAAATGCAGAGCATCGGCATAAGGCAGACCAAATTTCGCACCGATGAAACCGGTACTCCAGAGCAGGACGAAGACGGGGGCCAGCAAACGTTCAAGCATGATGATTCCGGTTCAGGATTGGGTCAGCAGCAGCACGCCCAGCGCAATGCAACTTGCGCCGAGCAGGCGGATGGGGGCATCGCGCTCGCCCAGCAGATGGCCGCCCAGCAAGGCAGCAAAGAGCATCGACAACTCACGCGCCGGTGCGACCTGCGACAGCGGCGCCATGGTCGCTGCGTACAGGACCATGACATACGACACCGGAGAAATCGCGCCGACCAGCAAAGCCGGCTTCCACATCTGGCGCCAGTACGCCGGCAGGCTCATCACGGCTTCACGCTGCGTCAGCAGCATCAAGCCCAGCAAGAGTGGCAAGCGCGCCAGGTTCCCCAGGTAGTCGAGCAGGATCGGCGACACCGCTGCATGCTTGACGGCATAGCCATCCAGCAAGGAATAGGCGCCAATGAAAATGCCCGTCAATACGCCGTACGCGAGACCGGCGCGCAGCCGTGCCTGCTCGGACACCGAATCGGTTTGGGCGCGCAGCCTGCTCAACAGGGCGGGGCCCCCCGCAATCAGCAAAGTGCCGCCAACAATTCCCGCCACCCCGAACCAGCCCAGCGCACGCAGGCTCTCGCCCATGAAACTCGTTGCAACGAGTGCCGTGATCAGCGGCCCGGTGCCGCGCGCCAGGGGGTACACCACCGACAGATCACCCAGCCGATAGCCCCGCAGCAGGCACAGGTAATAGACGATGTGAAGCACGCCACTGGCGACGATCAGGGCCCACTGCAGCGCTCCGTAAGCACCGGCATCGCGCCAGGCCATGAAGCCCCCCAGCGGTGCCCACACCACGGCCAGCGTCAGGCAGGTCAGCACGGCAAAGCGGGCGTCGCCGCCGGATTTCTTGGCAATCAGATTCCAGCTGGCATGAATCAGAGCGGCCAGCAGAACGAGCAGCAACGGGGTCAGGGGCATTCGGCTTCCAAACAAAAGGCGGCGCAGAACGCGCCGCCTTCCGGGCAAAGCATGAACGAGGGATCAGGCTTCGTCCATCACTGCGGACGTATACACATCCTGCACGT
>NZ_JAUOOA010000013.1:0-71765 GCF_030548425.1 Uliginosibacterium sp. 31-12
TTGGAGCGGGAAAAGAGTCTCGAACTCTCGACCTCAACCTTGGCAAGGTTGCGCTCTACCAACTGAGCTATTCCCGCAAAACTTTTAAACTTGGAGGCGCGAGCCGGAGTCGAACCGACCTACACGGATTTGCAATCCGGTGCATAACCGCTTTGCTATCGCGCCGTTAATTCGACACCAATTCGGCTTGCGCCACGTTCCGTTTTTAACCGGAACTTTCATCCAACCAAAAGGAAAAGCTTGCTTCTGCTTCCCCAAAAATTTTGGAGCGGGAAAAGAGTCTCGAACTCTCGACCTCAACCTTGGCAAGGTTGCGCTCTACCAACTGAGCTATTCCCGCGTCACGAGCCATGCATTATAGGGGCTAAAAAAAAGATGTCAACACTTACTCTCACTTTTCGTTGAGAACCTGCATCGCACGACGCATGTAATACACCATGGACCACAAAGTCAGTACGACCGCCACGACCATCAGCACCGAACCCATGCGGCGAATCGGCAACCCCAGCAGGTCGTCGTAATAGAGCAGCATCGGAATAGCGATCATCTGTGCGGCCGTTTTAAGCTTGCCGATGAAGGACACTGCAACGCTCTTGGTCTTGCCCAGCTGTGCCATCCATTCGCGCAGGGCAGAGATGGTCAATTCACGACCGACGATGATGAAAGCCAGCACTGCATTGCAACGATCCAGCCACACCAGCAAAACAAGGGCGGCACACACCATCAGCTTGTCTGCCACTGGATCCAGGAAGGCGCCGAAGGCGGAAGTCAGCCCCAACTTGCGCGCCAGCCAACCGTCAAACCAGTCAGTCACGGCGGCCACCACGAACAGGGCACAGGCAAGCATGTTCTGATGATGCTGTGACAGCACGTCCTGCGGCAGGTAATACACCGCCAATACCAGCGGGATCATGAGGATGCGCGCCCAGGTGAGCGCGTTAGGAATATTGAAGTTCATGCCGGGGCTGTCAATGCAGCGCGTTATAAATTTGCTCGGCCATTTTACGATTGATCCCCTCTACGCGGCATAAATCTTCCACCGTAGCTTCGCGCACCCCAGCCAGCCCGCCAAAAGTCTCGATCAATTTCTTGCGCCGTGTAGGCCCAACACCAGGAATATCCTCAAGCTGAGAAGTGAGGCGAGTCTTGCTGCGCTTGGCACGCATGCCTGTGATGGCAAAGCGGTGGGCTTCATCACGTACGATCTGGATCAGATGCAGCGCCGGATGCTCGCCGCCCAGCGCGAGGCCTGGGCGGCCGTCCGGATAAATAAGTTGCTCCAGGCCTGCCTTGCGTTCCTCACCCTTGGCAACTCCGACCATGGCAATGCTGGTCAGACCCAGCTCGGTGAGCACCTCCCAAGCGACACCGACCTGCCCCTTGCCTCCATCGATCAGGATCAGGTCGGGACGTACGCCCTCCCCCGCCGCCACTTTCTCGTAGCGTCGGGTGAGCGCCTGGCGCATTGCGGCATAGTCATCGCCGGGCGTGATGCCACTGATGTTGAAGCGACGGTATTCGGACTTCTTCATGCCTGCACCTTCCCACACAACACAGGAGGCCTGGGTAGCCTCACCCTGAGTATGCGAGATATCAAAACACTCGATGCGCTGTGGGCGCTCGGATAGCTCGAGGGCCGCCTGCAAGGCATCAAGCTGAGCCTCGGCGCGACCGGTTTCACGCAAGCGCGTCTCGATGGCAAGCCTGGCATTGGTAAGCGCCATTTCGGCCCATGCCTTTTCAGCCTGGAAGCGGGCAGTCGCTACAATCGGCGGTCGCTCGAGCACGTCTTCCAGCAATGCGCGGATCGCCTCTACATCTGCACCCTCGATCACCAGCTTGGTCGGTGCCGGATGCAAGCGGTAGTGCTGCTCAACGTAGGCCAGCAAGGCATCCGCTACGCCCAGCCCTTCACTGGCACTGGGGAATTGGGCCCGATCTCCCAGATGGCGGCCGCCCCGCACCATCGCAAGGTTTACACAAACCTGCCCTCCTGCGGCCTCCGCGACGAGGATGTCGACGTCCTCGTCCTTGCCTGAATCGACGAACTGCTTGTGCAACACAGTTTGCAATGCCCGGATCTGATCGCGGAAGACTGCCGCCTGCTCGAAGGCAAATGCGTCAGAGGCCGCCTGCATGCGTGCAGTCAGGCTATCAATGACATCTGAGTGGCGACCTTCAAGAAAGAGGGTCGCTAGCTTCACGTCGCGCGCGTAACTCTCTGCATCGATCACGCCCACGCAGGGCGCCGAACAGCGTTTGATCTGGTGCAGCAAGCAAGGACGAGAGCGATTGTTGAAAACACTGTTTTCGCAAGTCCGCAGCAAGAACAGGCGCTGCAGCAACTGGATGCTCTCGCGTGCCGCCCAGCTTGAGGGAAAAGGGCCGAAGTAGCGCACACCCTTCTCGAAAGCGCCACGGTAATAAGCCAGGCGCGGTGAGGCGTCGCCGGTGATCGCAATATAGGGGTAGCTTTTGTCGTCGCGGAAAAGAATGTTGTAGCGCGGCTTGAGCGATTTGATGAGGTTGTTTTCGAGGATCAGCGCCTCGGCCTCGGAACGCACGGCTGTGGTATCCACGCGCACGATCTGCGCCACCATCAGAGCAATGCGCGGGCTCGGATGGTTCTTCTGAAAGTAGTTCGAAACGCGGCGCTTGAGATTCTTGGCCTTGCCGACGTAGAGCACTTCCTCATCAACGCCGATCATGCGGTAGACGCCAGGCGCCTCGGTCAGCGAACGCAGGAAGGGTTTGTAATCGAAACTCACGGCGGTTTCTCGCAAGGGGCGGGTCAGGCCCGGATACTACCGCAGGGCAGGCGGGCTGGCCTCTCAAGCCTCCTCCCCAAGACAGAGCGCGCTACGAGCCAAGCAATTTCCGGCCGGCGGCACGGCACCGACCTGCGGGGCGGGCAAGCTCTGCCAGGCCGGTTAGGCTTGTGCCTAATCCGCGCAGCCCGAGCTGCGCCATTATCCGGAGTTCCCATGCATCGCCCTACCCGCCCGCCTTATACCTTGCTTCCCTGTGTGCTTTTCGTCCTGTCACTAGGGGCTTGCGGCGGAGGGGGCGGGGGAGACAGCAGTACGACATCAGGCCAAACGGGTAGCGGCACAAGCAGCGCAGCAAGCGCCTCACAGACAAGCAGTGCCCGCTCGGCCAGCAGCACCAGCAGCTCGGGCAATGCCAATAGCTCCAGTGCGGGTTCTAGCAGCTCAAGCAGCGGCCTTTACCAGAGTGCTCCGCTGGTTTCGAGCTGCATCGCCGGTCAGCTGCAGGCTAGCGAAAAGAATTCGGTGCTGACCCGGCTGAACGAGATTCGAGCCCGCCACGGCTTACCCGCCGTGAGCTATGACAGCAGCGGTGACGCCGCGGCAGCGGCTGCAGCGCTCTACATGGTAGCCAACGAGACCCTCACCCATACCCCTTCAAGCAGCGGCAAGTGCTACAGCGAAGACGCTTACCGTCTCGCGAACACCAGTAATCTCTATACCAGTTGGGGATACAGCACGGTCACCACCCCCAGCGCAGACGCCATGGTGAGCTATCTGATCGATAGCGGCGTGAGCAGCCTGGGCCATCGCCGATGGTTGCTCTACCCCTTCTTCGCAGCCACCAGCTTCGGCCGCGTAGATTCCGCCCCCGCCGGAGGGACAGGGCGCATGGCCTCGGCGCTGCGTACCATCGGCGGGGAAGCCAGCAGTGTCAGCATGAGCAATGACTTCGTGGCCTATCCTTATGGCAGCTATCCAGCGAGCGAGTTTTCGACCAGCTGGTTTCTGTCCTTCTCGGCGATCGCCAGCAAGACCAACCGCGCCAATAACGGCGGCAGCCAAGTGAGTTTTGCTGGCGCCACAATCACGGTTACGGACGGCAACGGCCAATCACTCGGCATTACCGAGCAATCCGCCAACTACGAAGGATATGGTCTGCCCAATCACCTGCAATGGAAGGTGGTGGGGCTCGCCAATGGCGGCAGTTACACGGTCAGGATTGCCGGCGTCAACGTAAACGGGACGAGCCGCGACTACCAGTACGCCTTCCAGTTGCGGTGATGTCAGACCAATGCTTGCACCGATGTCCAGGCATCGGTAAAGCGCTTGTCGATCGACAATACTTCGACGGCCGGGTAGTGAGCGGGTTGCAAAGCCGCAATGCGCTCGGCGGACTCGGCACGCAAGTTCGGCTGCCAGCGCACCAGCAGATCGGCGGTAAGCTCCGGGCGGTTGCACACCAGCACCATGTCGCAGCCAGCGGCATGCGCAGCGTCAGCCCGCGAGACAATATCGCCAGCAAGCGTCGCGCCCTCCATCGTGAGGTCGTCTGAAAACACCACGCCCTGAAAACCGACACGCTGCCGCAATACATCCCGCAACCAGAAGGGCGAAAAGCCCGCCGGCTGCGGATCGATTCGCTCATAGACGACATGTGCCGGCATCACACCCGAGAGCACCTGCCTGAGTTCGCTGCGATAAGGCACGATATCGTCGGCCCAGATCGCATCGAACTCCCGCTTGTCGACGGGCATTGCGACGTGCGAGTCGGCTTCGGCAAAACCATGGCCTGGGAAATGTTTGCCGACACACCCCATCCCCGCTTCACGCATGCCCACCGCCAGCGCGTGGGCCAGCATCGCCGTGATCTGCGGATCACGATGAAACGCTCGATCTCCCACCACCGCACTGTGTCCATAATCCAGATCCAGCACTGGCGCGAAGGAAAGATCGATGCCATAGGCGAGCAGTTCGGCTGCCAACACATAGCCCACATCCTGCGCAGAGAGTAAGGCATCGCGCGGCGAGCGCGCATACAACTCCCCCAGTTTGCGCATCGCCGGCAAGCGGGTAAAGCCTTGGCGGAAGCGCTGCACGCGTCCGCCCTCATGATCCACGGCAATGATCAGGGCCGGGCTGCGCAAGGCATGGATCTCTGCACACAAGGTGGCGAGCTGGTCAGGATTCTCGAAGTTGCGTGAGAACAGGATCACGCCGCCAACCAGGGGGTGGGACAGTATTACGCGCTCTGCGTCGCTGAGGGCCGAACCGGCCACATCACACATCACTGGACCGAGGGGCTGCTGCAGGGGCTTGAGACTCATGTTCGGATTTCCAGAAGCGCAAAGGCGACTACGGTATCGCGCTCGTCGCTGATCGAAAGATGGGCAGAGAGCTTCAGCGCCGCAAGATGCGCGGCCAGCGCCTCGCCGAAGAGATAGTGCGGCTTGCCGAGTTCATCATGCCCCACACCGATGGCACTCAATGTCGCAGGCGGGCGCAACCCCGTCCCCAAAGCCTTGGCCAGCGCCTCCTTGGCAGCGAAGCGCTTGGCCAGGAAACGCTCAGGCTCGCGTGCCAGAGCAAAATCTTCCAGCTCGTCCGGGTGCAGCAAGCGCTGCGCAAACCGCTCGCCATGGCGAGCCAAGGATTCGCGCATGCGGGCGATGGTGACGATATCCGTACCGATGCCGTAAATCACGCGAGCCTCAGCGCCGGGTATCCGCTTCGCGCATCAGACGCTTCATCTCGGCAACCGCCTCACGCAAGCCGACAAACACTGCGCGGCTGACGATGGCATGACCGATATGCAATTCGCGCACTTCCGGCAACGCTGCAACGGGCTGCACATTGAAGTAGTTCAGCGCATGGCCAGCATTGAAGCGCATTCCCAGATCAACGATAGCGCGACCCGCCGCACGAATTTTGTCGAGCTCGGCCAGCACTGCCGGACTCTGTGCATCACGGCCCTTGTGGTGAAAAGCAGCGGCGTAGGGGCCAGTGTGAATTTCGCAGACCCGCGCACCGATACGCGCGGCCGCTTCGACCTGTGCCAGATCGGGGTCAATGAACACACTGGTCATGATGCCAGCATCAGCAAGGCGGGCGATGGCGTCTTTCAGCTCAGCTTCTTGTGCCACGATATCCAGCCCGCCTTCAGTCGTAACCTCCTGCCGCCCCTCGGGCACCAGCATGGCCATCTCGGGCTTGATCTGGCAGGCGATGCCGACCATCTCGTCAGTCGCGGCCATCTCCAGATTGAGCTTGATATGGGTCAGCTCGCGCAGGCGCCGCACATCGTGATCCTGAATATGCCGGCGGTCTTCACGAAGATGCACGGTGATGCCATCCGCGCCACCGAGATGCGCCTCGACAGCAGCCCAGACCGGGTCCGGCTCATAAGTGCGGCGAGCCTGGCGGATGGTGGCGACGTGGTCGATATTGACGCCGAGTTCGATCATCTTCAGTTTCCTCAGTGCTACGTGTTCAGAGCGCCTGCAGTTCCATCAGGATACGGCGCGATTCGAGTGCCTGTCCGCCCAGATGGTACTGGATCAAGCGGCGCATGAGTCCCTTGGCATGGCTCAAGGTTTCCGGTGAGGAGAAATCCCCCGTAGCCATCGCCAGCAAGGCTCGCCCAGGCAGCAAGGGCAGGTCTCCCTGTTTCGCATCAGCCTCAACCGGGCCACGCTCGGTCAGAAAGATGTATTCGACATGTTCGCGCAGCGCCTCACCGCTTTCGACATCGTGATCCAGCGTCGGCGCGTAACCCACTTCGCGCAACAGATTCAGTTCGAAACTTCGCAAAAGGGGCTCATGCGCTTCACCGCCAGCTAGGCGCGCCAAGGCTTCGGCATAGGCGTCGAAAAGCTCTGGGTGGGGGTCCTCACGCGCCAGCAACCGAAGCATGAGTTCATTGAGGTAGTAGCCGCAAAGCAAGCCGATGCCGCCCAGCAAGGCTTGACCACCCTGCCAGCTGGCGCTGTGAAGGGTCTTCACCTCACCCTTGCCGGACCAGGTGACCTCGAGCGGCTGGAAGGACATCAGCGCCCCTCGCAACATGGAGCCGGGCCGCCGCGCGCCCTTGGCCACCATCGGCACGCGACCATGCTCACGCGAGAACATCTCGACAATCAGGCTGGTCTCGCGCCAGGGATAGCTATGCAGGAGAAACGCAGTCTCGTGATCAACCCGGGCGCGGCTCATCGCACTGCAATCGGCTTAGTCGTAACCCAGCGACTTGAGCGCGCGCTCATCATCCGCCCAGCCACTCTTCACCTTGACCCAGGTTTCGAGATAGACCTTGCTGTCGAAGAGCTTTTCGAGCTCGACGCGCGCCTCGGACGAAATGCGCTTAAGGCGCTCCCCGCCCTTGCCGATCACGATGCCCTTGTGCCCGGCCTTGTCCACGATGATCGCAGCGAAGATGCGGCGCAGATTGCCCTCGACTTCGTACTTCTCGATCTCGACGGTCATACCATAAGGCAACTCTTCGCCGAGCAGGCGGAACAGCTTCTCACGCAGGAACTCTGCGGCAAGGAAACGCTCGCTGCGGTCGGTAATGTCGTCCTCGCCATACAGCGCTTCACCCTCAGGCAGGTATTTGCCGACGGTCATCAACAGCTCGGGCACGTTGCTGCCACGCTCGGCACTGATCGGCACGATTTCGGCAAACGGAAACTCGGCTGACATCTGCTGCATGAAAGGCAGGAGCTTGCCTTTATCTTCCTCGAGATCAACTTTGTTAATCACCAGCACAACCTTGGCATCCTGCGGCAACAGCTTCATGACCTTGCGGTCATCCGGCCCAAAACGACCAGACTCGATCAGGAACATCACCACATCCACCTCATTCAGCACCTGGCTGACCGTGCGATTCATGGTGGCGTTCAGTGCATTCTGATGATGGGTCTGGAAGCCGGGCGTATCAACGAAGATGAACTGCTGCACGCCCTCGGTCAGCACGCCGGTGATACGGTGACGCGTAGTCTGCGCCTTACGCGACACGATACTGATCTTCTGACCAACCAAACGGTTCAGAAGCGTGGATTTGCCAACATTGGGACGCCCGACGATGGCGACAAGACCGGTATGGGTGACTGCTTGATTCATTGTTTTTCCAGTTCCTGCAAGGCTGCACGGGCCGCCTGCTGTTCGGCGATGCGCCGGCTGCTGCCGATACCCTGAGTCAGCAAGCCCAAAGGCTCCACCACGCAGGAAATTTCAAATTCACGGGCATGCGCAAGGCCGCGCTCGGCCACCAACTCGTAGCGTGGCAAGCCCAGGCGACGAGCCTGCAGAATTTCCTGTAACGCTGTCTTGGGGTCTTTCAAGGACTTGGCTGGATCCAGCGCTACCAGCTTGTTTGCGTACAGTCGCTCGATCACGCCTTTGACCGCCTCGAAGCCACCATCAAGATAGACTGCTCCAAAGACAGCTTCCAGCGCATCCGCAAGAATCGATGGGCGCTGACGACCACCACTTTTGTGCTCGCCCTCTCCCAACAAGAGGCTGTCGCCCAGATTCAGATCCAGTGCGATCTCATGCAAGGCATCCTGCTTGACGAACTGCGCGCGCAAGCGCGACAGCTCGCCTTCACGCAAGGCCGGAAAACGCTCAAAGAGCAGCATCGAGACCACCATGTCCACAATACTGTCGCCGAGAAATTCGAGGCGCTCGTTATTGTCCGCCGCGTAGCTCGAATGCGTCAGCGCCTGCCGCAACAGCGCCGGCTGGCGGAATGCATGCCCTAGTGCCTGAATCAGGGCCTCACGCAAACTGAAATCGCTCAATTCGAGGAAACATCAAAGTCCAGATAGAGGCCAACATTAGCCACCAGCGGAACTTCACGACGGTAAGAAACCTGCAAGCTGACCTTGCCGTTGTTTTTATCCACAACGACAGTTTGAGGATCGACAGAACGAATGGCGTCCACTTCTGTAAACCGAGCGAACGCTGTACGAAAGTTGCTCGGAGGAGCCGCCGGATCAACGGTTGCAACCACTTTGTTAAAGGCTTTCTGAACTGCAAAGTACTCACTGAAAACTGGCACCAACTTCAAGCCAACGACTAGGCAAGCTGCAATCAAAGTGCCGACGATAGCCAAGGAAATCAGGGTCATGCCTTGCTGTTTTTTCATTTCACACCCTCCCGCAGATCAGTGAAAACTGCCTACCCGGCCAAAATCCACGCCCGAAGGCGGCAGGATCTGGTCGGCATGGAACCAGATGAAGAAAGCGCGGCCAACAATATTGGCATCCGGTACAAAGCCCCACACGCGTGAATCGGCGCTCTGGTCACGATTATCGCCCATCACGAAGTAATGACCCGCCGGTACCCTGCAACTCACGCCCTGACGAGAGTGGGTGCAGTTCGCGGAATATTCATGCGGCACGAGCAACTGCTCAGGCACAAAGGGTTGAGCATCCCGGTTATTGAGCAGCATATGCTTGTTGCCGAGCACATCCTCCTCGAACTTCTGGAATACATCGAAGCTGCGCGGAATCAGGTAATCGCCTTGCGGTAGCACCGGCAAAGCTTGACCATTGATGGTGAGGCGCTTGTCTATGTATTCCACACGATCCCCCGGCAGTCCGATGACGCGCTTGATGTAGTCCTGACGCATGTCATGCGGGTAGCGAAAGACCATCACGTCACCCCGCTGAGGCTCACCGACCGCGATGATTTTCTTGTTCAGCACGGGCAACCGCACACCATAGGCGTACTTATTGACCAGGATGAAATCGCCCACCTGCAAGGTCGGAATCATCGAGCCTGAGGGAATGCGAAAAGGCTCGATCCAGAAGGAGCGCAGCATGAAGATCGGCAGGATCACCGGAAAGAAGCTGGCTCCGTACTCGACCCACCAAGGATCGGGCGATCCCTTGGGGCGTTGCTTGCGGGCCCTGAACACGTCGTAGCACCACAGGATGCCGGAGACGATGCTCAGGACAAAAAGAATGAGGGCGAAATCCACAGATACCTCGTTTCGGTTGACTAGCCTTCGTCGGTCCGCAGCACGGCGAGAAACGCCTCCTGCGGAATCTCGACGTTCCCCACCATCTTCATGCGCTTTTTGCCTTCTTTCTGCTTTTCGAGCAGCTTTTTCTTGCGTGTAATGTCGCCACCGTAACACTTGGCAAGTACGTTCTTGCGCATGGCCTTGATGGTTTCACGGGCCAAAATGTTCGAGCCGATCGCAGCCTGCACCGGCACGTCGAACATCTGGCGCGGGATCAGGCCGCGCAGGCGCGTCACCAGATCACGGCCACGATAGGTTGCGTTGGCACGGTGCACGATTACCGACAGGGCGTCGACCTTCTCGCTGGACACCAGCACGTCGAGTTTCACCACATCGGCCGCACGATACTCCTTGAAGTCGTAGTCGAGCGAGGCATAACCACGCGACACAGACTTGAGCTTGTCGAAGAAATCCATCACCACTTCAGCCATCGGCATGTCATACACCAGTTTCACCTGGCGGCCGTGGTAGTGCATGTCGACCTGGCTACCACGCTTCTGGTTGCACAGGGTCATTACAGGACCGAGATAGTCCTGCGGCACGAAGATGGTGGCGGTAATGATCGGTTCGCGCACTTCCTGCATCTTGTTCGACTCGGGCAGCTTGGCCGGATTCTCGACCTTGATCACCGAGTTGTCGTTCATCAGCACCTCATACACAACGGTCGGTGCGGTGGTGATCAAATCCATGTCGAACTCGCGTTCCAGGCGCTCCTGCACGATCTCCATGTGCAACAGGCCCAAGAAACCGCAACGAAAACCGAAACCCAGTGCCTGCGAAACTTCCGGCTCGTACTGCAGCGAGGCGTCGTTGAGCTTGAGCTTCTCCAGCGAATCGCGCAGCTGATCATATTCACTGGACTCCACCGGATACAGCCCGGCGAACACCTGCGGCTTGATTTCCTTGAAGCCCTCCAGCGGCTCGGCCGCCGGGCGGTTCACGACCGTAATCGTATCGCCCACTTTGGCCGACTTGAGTTCCTTGATCCCAGCGATCACGAAGCCCACCTCCCCTGCGCGCAAGGCCTCCCGCGACAAGGACTTGGGGCTGAACACACCAACTTGCTCGCACAGATGCTGCGCGCCTGTGCTCATGAACAAGAGCTTGTCCTTGGGCCGCATCTCACCATCGACCACACGCACCAGCATCACCACGCCGACGTAGTTGTCGAACCATGAATCGATGATCAGCGCCTTCAGCGGGCCATCCGGATTACCGCGCGGCGGCGGCACCTTGGCCACCACCATTTCGAGGATATCTTCCACGCCCATGCCAGTCTTGGCCGAACAAGGAATCGCCTCGGTCGCATCGATGCCGATCACATCCTCGACTTCCTGCCGCGCGCCATCCGGATTGGCCGAAGGCAGATCCATCTTGTTGAGCACTGGCAACACCTCTACGCCCAATTCGATGGCGGTGTAGCAGTTGGCCACCGTCTGCGCCTCCACCCCCTGGGTGGCATCCACCACTAGCAGCGCGCCTTCACAGGCGGACAGGGAGCGACTCACTTCATAGGAAAAGTCCACATGCCCCGGCGTGTCGATCAGGTTCAGGTTATAAACCTGCCCATCACGTGCCTTGTACTGAAGTGACGCGGTCTGCGCCTTGATCGTGATACCGCGCTCGCGCTCCAGATCCATCGAGTCCAGCACCTGTGCTTCCATCTCGCGATCGGAGAGACCGCCACAGGTTTGAATGAGGCGATCCGCCAGCGTTGATTTGCCGTGGTCGATGTGAGCGATGATCGAGAAATTGCGGATGTGCTGCATGCCGTTTCGAAACAGGTGTGGATGACGCAAAAGAGGGTGCCTCGGCACCCTCAGCAAAATATTGAAAAAGCAGGCGATTATAGCCGATGCGGGGTGCGCCTTCCTACCGTGCCGGCAGCTTCATGCCGACATAGCTGCGGCTCTCGCCGCGCAACACCAACAGGGTCAGGGCAGAGCCCCGCGGCAGTCCTTGCAACAGGCGATTGAAATGATCTGCTGACTTGAGTGATTGCTGCTGACCGCCCGTCGTCACAGCCAGCACCACATCGCCTGGCCTCAGCTCGGCACGCGCCGCTGCACCATTTGCCTCCACGATGCTGGCGCCCTGCTCCAGCGCCAGCTCTCGCTTCTGGCTACGGCTCAAGTCCTGCAGCACGAGCCCCAAAGGATTGCTCCCACGAGGCGCAGGCTCAACAATACGCGGCGGGGTATCTTGCTTTTCTTCCGGAAACGCACCTACCACAAGCTGCACACGGCGCATGCGGTTATCGCGCCAGAACTCCAGCTCCACCGTTCTTCCTGGGCGGACCGCCCCCACGATGCGCGGCAATTCATGGGAGTTCTGCACCTCGCGGCCATCACAACGCAGGATCACGTCCCCGCTGCGCAAACCGGCCTGCGCTGCAGGCCCGTCCGGCTCAACCTGACTCACCAGAGCCCCGGTCGCCGTACGCAAACCAAAACTGCTGGCAATGTCCTGACTCAATTCCTGCACCAGCACGCCGATGCGCCCGCGCTGCACATGGCCACGCTCGCGCAACTGGGCCTGCACATCCATCGCCACATCAATCGGAATCGCGAAGGACACCCCCATAAACCCGCCGGTACGGCTGTAGATCTGAGAGTTGATGCCTACCACTTCGCCTTTCAGATTGAACAGCGGGCCGCCAGAATTTCCCGGGTTGATCGCCACATCGGTCTGAATGAAGGGCACGATGCTGTCATCCGGCAGGCTGCGTCCTTTGGCGCTGACAATCCCCGCCGTCACCGAGCTGTCAAAACCGAAGGGCGAACCGATTGCCAGCACCCAGTCCCCCACACGCAGCCTGGAAGGGTCGCCCAAGCGAGCTTGTGGCAAGCGACTGGCGTCCACCTTGAGCAGGGCGATATCTGTGCGCCGGTCAGTGCCCACCACGCGCGCCGGATACTCGCGCCGATCATTCATGCGGACCAGGATCTCACTAGCCTCTTCCACTACATGCGCATTGGTCAGAATATAGCCCGCGCTGTCGATCACGAAACCGGAACCAACAGCCTGATCATCCTCTTCCGACTCTTCAGGCTCAGACGGCGGAGGCAGCCAGCGCCGCAACCACTCAGGCATCCGACCCGGAGTATCACTACGCAGAGCAGGCGCCTTGACCGACGCTGCCTGGCGGGTTGCACTGATATTCACCACCACCGGAGCCTGACGCTCGACCAGTCCGGCAAACTCCGGCAACTCCCGCGCCTGAATAGACAAGGAAAAACACAGGGCCAGTGCGACCGTGCAGCGCAAGATCAAGACAGCACTCCGGCAATTCTCGGACGTCGGGCATGACTCAGGCCCAGGCAGCGCGCCAAGCCGAACCCCAGTGCGAGCCCGACCAAGCCACCCAACGCACTGCCTACATCTCCCCCTAGCAACAGCATGCCCACAAATGCACCGCCAAGCACACCCGCAAGCGGCAAGCCGTAGCCCAGACCTGCGGCGCGCAGGGCCGACCCCTCTGGCACTTCGATCAACACACGCTGCCCGGGCTGCGCCCCAAGCGGATTGCCAACCCGGTATTCGCTGCAGCGCGCCGCTTCGGCGCCACCACAACCGCCCGGTTCATGGCAGCGCCCGCAGCCGCTGGAGCGCTGCACCTGCACCACGGCATCACGCTCTTCACACCGAACCACAACCCCTTCAGCCTGCACGGCCAACCCTTTCATTTCCACTCGCTCGAGCGTTCATTTACGGCGTTCAACGCCTTCGGCAATCAACTTCAGGGTTTGAGCCGGCACTTCGCCCAATACCGTGACCTGCTGATCGCCCAGCATCCGCCGATAGCTGCCAATCGGTCCCGCTGGCGGGGCCGGATTCTGCGCCCGCCCCTGGACTTGCGGCTCGATGAAAACCGAGACGTTGGCAAAGCCATCTGAAAAAGCCGCATGCACAGCCACCGCATCATCCTTGTGCAGCTTTCGATGCATCAGCGCCACCTGCTTGAAGCCAGCCGGCAACCTGCGAAACAACCAGGGAATATCCTCTGGCCGCACGTCCTCGCCAGCCGCGTTGATCACACGCCAGCCTGTCGTTTTGACGGACTGTGGCTTAAGCTTCTCATGCTCGATATGCGCATCCGGATTCATCTCGGTAAACGCGAACTGCTCAACCACACCAGCCGAGCCCGCGAGCATGCGCGACTTGAGCAGCAAGCCTGTCGCCATGTCGATCCACAACTGGTGGCCATAACGCAACTCATCACGCGGCTCCAGGTACAGAATCTGGGCCTCACGCCCCGCCACCCGACCAGGCTCACCCACCCGCAAGGTATAGACCTCCCCCAAGACAGCCGGGCGCGACACCAGTCGGCCAGGCTGCCTGGCCTGGATGGCGCGGTCCAACACCAGTATCTTGTCGGCAGGCAGGAAGCACTGCACATTTTCATTGTGCCGCAAGATCTCACGCGGCGCGCCATCCAAGGTTTCAAGGCGCTCGTGCTCGCCGGAACCATCCACCAACCGCACAATGCGTGAGGTCTCGGTGCGGCCCTGGGTCTGATATACAAAAACGCCAGTAAAACTCAGATTGCGCGAAGCCTGATTCATGCGCTGCAACCAGCCCAGCGCATCCTCAGCCAGGGCAGGCGTACTCGCGAGAAGGCCGACACACAGAACCAGAGCCAGACGTCGAGTCATCGTGCCAAACCTGCCTGCTCATCGCTCACGGTACGGATGTACTGCGCCACCCCGGCCATCGGCGCCCCGATAGCAGAAGCCTGGTGGGCCATGTAGTAAGCCCGATCGTCGGCCAGCGCCATCTGGGCAGCAGGCGTCTGCACCGGCTGCGGCGCCTGAGCCATCACCGGCGCCTGCACTGGCGACCACAGGCTCAAACCCATCCAGGCCGCCACGGCCAGCCCCGCAACTGCGGCAGCCATCGGCATCCAGCGCATCTCAGCCGTTTGCGGTGCCTTCACATGGCGACGTGGCGCCAGTACGACCGGCTCATTCTCCAGTGCATGCATCACCCTGTCAGTCAGTAGCGAACTAACTGCGGCCTGATCACGCAGCACATCTCCGATCAACCAGTACAACTCGCACTGCTCACGCGACGCACCCGGCCGGATCACCGCCTCCAGCGTCTGCACAGCCTCTCCCGGCGCGGCCTCACCGTCCACCCAAGCGGATAATTGCTCGTTCATCATGCTCACCACCTCTTGTCCGGCGCTACGTCCAGCATCGGTCTCAATCGTTCTGCAATCGCCTCGCGGGCCCTGAAAATGCGTGAGCGGACGGTACCGATCGGGCAATTCATCAAGGTCGCAATTTCCTCGTAACTCAACCCTTCGATCTCGCGCAGCACGATCGCCGTGCGCAAATCCTCAGGTAGCGCATCCATCGCAGCATTCACCGTCTCGCCGATCTGGCGAGTTTGCATCAAACGCTCCGGGGTATCGTTGTCGCGCAACAATTCTCCAGAGTCGTACTGCTCTGCCTCTTCCGCTTCAATATCGGTACTCGTGGGAGCTCGGCGCCCCTGCGAAACCAGATAGTTCTTAGCGGTATTCACGCCGATGCGATACAGCCAAGTGTAGAACGCGCTTTCGCCCCGGAAGTTTGGCAAGGCACGATAAGCCTTGATAAATGCTTCCTGCGCCACATCCTCAACCTCGGCGGGATCACGGATCATGCGTGAAAGCAAGCGGCCGAGCTTGCGCTGATACTTGGAGACAAGCAGGCCAAAAGCCTGCTTGTCTCCACGCTGCACGCGCTCAACCAGTTGCTGATCAATCTCTCTGTCGCTCATCTGCGTTCGGGCAGGGCCCGTTCATGCGGGAATTATCGCGCCCGAGTATAGCCGATGGATTGCGACCCATTGCCGCTGTGACCGGACACTGCACGCAAAGTTCAGTCACATCGCACTTGGCCGGATTGCGCCCTGCCGCTAGCATTACCAGCTTCGCATCGTGCACCCGCACCGGGAGCTCCTCTTGAAACGCTTCGACGTCCTCATTCTTGGCAGCGGTCTTGCTGGCCAATCCTTGGCACTGCGCCTCGCCGACCATCTGCAGGTCGCGCTGGTCAGCAAACGCCACATCGAGGACGGCGCCAGCGCCTGGGCTCAAGGTGGCATCGCAGCGGTCATCGACCCTTCGGATTCCACTGCGGCGCACTACGAAGACACCCAGATCGCCGGCGCCCAGCTTTGCGACCCTGCCGCCACGCACTTCGTCGTCGAGCACGGTGCCGCGGCCATCCAGTGGCTGCGCGAGCAGGGCGTGCCCTTCACGCCAGATTCGGATACCGCCTGGGGCATGCATCTCACCCGCGAAGGTGGTCACAGCCATCGCCGCATCGTGCACGTTGCCGACGCAACCGGTGCGGCAGTGCAGGAAACCCTGATCGACCGGGTCAAACGCCACCCGAACATCCAAATCATGGAAAACCACGTCGCCGTCGACCTGATCGTCGGCCACAAACTGGGGCAACCCGAAGCCGGCTGCCTGGGCGCCTACCTGCTGAATAACGACTCTGGTCACGTTGAAGCTTGCGCCGCCGGACATACCGTGCTGGCAACCGGTGGCGCCGGCAAGGTCTATCTCTACACGACCAACCCAGACACCTCAACTGGTGATGGCATTGCCATGGCCTGGCGTGCAGGCTGCCGCATCAGCAACATGGAGTTCATCCAGTTCCACCCAACCTGCCTGTACCACCCGCAGGCCAAGTCCTTCCTGATCTCTGAAGCCGTCCGCGGTGAAGGCGGTCTACTGCGCCTGCCGGACGGTACGCGCTTCATGCCGAAACATGATCCGCGTGGTGAACTTGCCCCACGTGATGTGGTTGCCCGCGCCATCGACTTCGAAATGAAGAAGCGCGGTATCGACAGCGTCTTTCTCGACATCTCGCACAAGAGTCCAGAATTTTTGCAGGAGCACTTCCCAACCATTTCGGCGCGCTGCCTAGAGCTGGGCATCGACATCAGCAAACAGCCCATCCCGGTCGTACCCGCCGCACACTACACCTGTGGCGGCGTGCAGATTGACCTGCGCGCCCGCACCGACCTGCCCGGCCTCTATGCGATTGGAGAAACCGCCTGCTCAGGTTTGCACGGCGCCAACCGCCTGGCCAGCAATTCATTGCTTGAATGCGTAGTCTTCGGCGAATCGGCTGCGCGAGATATTCTCGCCAACCGACGCAGCGCTCCCAACAGCCTGCCGGCCTGGGATGAAAGCCGCGTCTCGGACGCCGACGAAGAGGTCGTGATCTCCCACAACTGGGACGAGCTGCGCCGCTTCATGTGGGACTACGTCGGCATTGTGCGCACCAACAAGCGTCTCGAACGCGCCCAGCATCGCATCAAATTACTGATGCGGGAAATCGATGACTACTACAGCAACTTCCGCATCGGCAACGATCTGATCGAACTGCGCAATCTGGTCACAACCGCTGACCTGATCGTGCGCAGTGCCCTGCGCCGCAAGGAGTCCCGCGGTCTGCATTTCTCCAAGGACTATCCGCAACTGGCAGCGCAGGCACGACCAACCGTGCTCTCCAATCCACGCTGGCCCAGCGGCCTGAAACGCTGGAGTCAGGAAGGCTGAACGTCTTTCGGGCGCCAGCGCAGATAGCTGCGCAGCGCCCGCCAATCCTCCGCCGCGAGCCCGTCGCGGGTCAGCGCAGCACGCTCGCAACGCCCGCTCTCCAGCTCACGCCACACCAGCACAATCAGCCAGCCCAGATCGCGCGAATCCGCCAGCACGTCGACCTGCAAGCGCAAGTTGCCATCACTCCACCAGCAGGCATCGGCGCCCACCTCCAGAGTGCAAGATGCCAAACGACGCTGACTGCGCAGCTGCCACAGCGCGGACAGCGCCACGCCCAGCGCCACGCCCAAGGCCAGCGTGCGCGGCACCTCAGGCGCCAGCACACACAACAAGGGCAACACATGGGACACGACTGTCGCCACACGCAACAGCAGCGCGCGGCGAAGTGGCAAGAAAAAAGGCGCTGACATCCGTCAAGCGCCTTCTTGCATACAGCAACGGCAGATCATCAAATCTTGCGGAATACCAGCGTGCTGTTGGTGCCGCCAAAACCAAAGGAGTTCGACATGGCGACATCGATCGGCATAGGACGCGCCACGTTCGGCACATAGTCCAGATCACAAGCGGGATCCGGATCATTCAGATTGATCGTTGGCGGCGCAACCTGATTCTGGATCGCCAGCACCGAGAACACCGCCTCAATCCCCGCTGCAGCACCAAGCAGGTGGCCCGTCATGGACTTGGTCGAACTCATCGCAATCTTGCTGACATGAGCACCAAAGCAGCGTTTGGCAGCCATGGTTTCAGCGATATCGCCCAAGGGCGTAGAAGTACCGTGAGCATTCACGTAGTTAACTTCGTCGGCAGCAATCTTGGCATTGCGCAGGGCGTTAGCCATGCTGCGCGCAGCACCTTCGCCACCTTCAGCAGGCGCCGTGATGTGGTAAGCATCCGAGCTCATGCCGTAACCCGCCAGCTCAGCATAAATCTTTGCGCCACGCGCCTTGGCGTGTTCGTACTCTTCGAGCACCAGCACGCCAGCGCCCTCACCCAGCACGAAACCATCGCGGCCGGAGTCCCACGGACGGCTCGCCGTCTGCGGATCATCATTGCGCGTCGACAAGGCCTTGGCCGAGCAGAACCCCCCCATCCCCAGCAGGGATACAGTGGACTCCGCACCACCCGCGATCATGATGTCGGCATCGCCATACTCGATCAGGCGAGCGGCTTCACCCAGTGAGTGGTTGCCGGTGGCACAGGCACTCACAGTGGCAAAGTTCGGCCCCTGAAAACCGTAGTTGATCGACAACACGCCAGAAACCATGTTGATGATCGAACCCGGCACGAAAAACGGAGAAATCTTGCGTGCACCGCCTGCGGCGATCGCGTGCATGGTGTCTTCAATCAGCGGCAGACCGCCAATCCCGGAACCGATACACACACCGATGCGCTCCGCATTGGCAGGCTTCTCAGTGATACCGGCATCCTTGATGGCATCCATGGCCGCCGCCAGACCGTAGTGGATGAAAGTATCGAAACGGCGCGCTTCTTTCGGAGAAAGATAGTTCGCCACATCAAAACCCTTCACCTCACCAGCGATCTGGGTGGTCAGGCTGCTGGCATCGAACCGCGTAACGCGGTCAATGCCGGAGCGACCATTGATGATGCTGTCCCAAGCGGAAGCAACGGTATTGCCGACCGGCGAAATGATGCCGAGCCCAGTTACTACAACTCTGCGACGCGTCAAAGGTCACTCCTTACTGCAAATGTACGAAAAGCGATCAGGCCTTCAGGTGGGCGCTGACGTAGTCAATCGCTTGCTGAACGTTGGTAATCTTCTCGGCTTCTTCATCGGGAATTTCGCACTCGAATTCCTCTTCCAGCGCCATGACCAGCTCGACGGTGTCGAGAGAGTCAGCACCCAGATCGTCGACGAACGAAGAGTCGTTCTTGATGTCGGCTTCGTTAGCGCCCAGTTGCTCTGCAACGATCTTGCGCACGCGCTGCTCGATGTTTTCCATGAATGGCTCCTTCTTTTTCAAGCGGATAAGTAAGAAAAAACCCGAGCATTCTAACAGAATCCGGCCACAACTTCAGCCAACTCCGCCCTTCGGGTTCGTATGGCCTGTCAGGCCATGTACATCCCGCCGTTGACGTGGATTGTGGCCCCCGTCACATAGCTCGCGGCCGGCGAGGCCAGAAAGCTGACTACGGCAGAAATCTCTTCGGGCCGCCCAAGGCGGCCCACAGCGATCTGGGACTGCAGCATATCGCGCTGCGCATCCGGAAGATCGCGGGTCATATCGGTATCGATGAAGCCGGGCGCCACACAGTTCACGGTGATGCTGCGGCTACCCAGCTCACGCGCCAGCGCACGCGTCATGCCAGCCACGCCGGCCTTGGCGGCCGCGTAGTTAGCCTGCCCGGCATTACCGGAAGCGCCCACCACAGAGGTGATGTTGATGATACGTCCATTGCGTGCCTTCATCATGCCACGCATGACAAGGCGCGACATGCGGAACACCGCCTTGAGGTTGGTATCCATCACGGCATCCCACTCCTCGTCCTTCATGCGCATGGCAATGTTGTCGCGGGTGATGCCGGCGTTATTCACCAGCACAGCGATCGTGCCGAATTCTTTCTCAATTCCTGCCACTGCCGCCTCACAGGCAGCGGCATCCGTGACGTTCAGGGCAATCCCCTTACCCTTCACGCCAGCTTCCTGCAGCGCTGCATCGATCGCGGCTGCGCCATCAGCCGAGGTGGCCGTACCGATGACGGTTGCCCCAAGCTTACCCAGATCCAGCGCAATGGCACGACCAATGCCACGCGTAGCGCCGGTAACAAGTACAACCTGATCTGCGAGAGAGTTCATTCCTGAGTTCCCTTGATGTTATTGGTATTGCGGCAGCACGCGCACCAGCGCCTCTGCATCGGTCACAGCCTCAACCGCCAGTTCGCCGTTGATGCGCTTGACCAGCCCAGCCAGCACCTTGCCCGGGCCGAACTCCAGCACCGCCGAGATACCGCGCGGCGCCATGGCCTCCACGCTCTCAATCCAGCGCACCGGGCTATAGGCCTGACGCACCAGCGCGTCACGGATGGTTTCAGCCGAGGTTTCGACCTTCACATCCACGTTATTGAGCACTGCAATCTTCGGCTCGGACAGCGCCACACTCGCCAAACGTTCGGCCAGACGATCTGCAGCAGGCTTCATCAACGCGCTATGGAAAGGCGCGCTCACCGGCAAGGCCACAGCCCGCTTGGCGCCACGCGCCTTGCAGGCCTCCATGGCACGCTCCACCGCCCCGGCGTGGCCGGCAATCACGATCTGCACCGGCGAATTCAAATTCGCAGCCGACACCGATTCGCCCTGAGCGGCTTCTGCACAAGCTTCGGCAACCAGCTCAGGCGAAAGATTCAGGATGGCGGCCATGCCGCCCATGCCTGCAGGCACAGCGGCCTGCATCGCCTCAGCACGAAAGCGCACCAGCTTCACGGCATCGCGAAAATCCAGCACTTCGGCCGCCACCAGCGCGGCGTATTCGCCAAGACTGTGGCCAGCCACCAGCGCCGGGCGAGCGCCGCCGGCTTCCAGCCAGGCGCGCCACACGGCAATGCCAGCCGTCAGCATGACCGGCTGGGTATTCACGGTTTGCGACAGCACCTCTGCCGGGCCGTCCGCAACCATTTGCCAAAGATCCTGGCCCAGAGCCTCGGAGGCTTCGGCAAAGGTGTTGCGCACCACGGCCGACTCGGCAAAGGAGGCCATCATGCCCACCGACTGCGAGCCCTGCCCCGGAAAAACAACCGCCAGTTGATTCAGCGTCGTACTCATTCGACAACCTCGTGTTGAACAATCAGAAACGCAGCAGAACCGCGCCCCAGGTAAAGCCACCGCCAACGCCTTCGAGCAGCACCGTATGACCCGGCTGGATGCGGCCGTCACGCACGGCCACATCCAGCGCCAGCGGCACTGAAGCCGCTGAAGTATTGCCATGCTTATCCACCGTAACAACCACGCGCTCGGGCGGAATTCCAAGCTTCTTGGCCGTAGCTTGCATGATGCGGATATTGGCCTGATGCGGGATCAACCAGTCCAGCTTCTCCAGCGGCAGAGCAGCCTGCTCGGCCACCTCATGCGCGACCTCGGACAAGACCTTGACGGCATATTTGAAGACGGCCTGACCATCCATGCGAATGAAGGGGCTGCCCACAACCTGCCCACTCATCATCTGCGCATTCACAGACAGAATGCCGGTCTGCGAACCGTCAGCATGCATGGCCGAGGCAAGCAAGCCCGGTGTTTCATCAGCCACCAGCACCACCGCACCGGCGCCATCACCAAACAACACACACGTCGTACGGTCAGACCAATCCAGAATGCGCGAAAGCTTTTCAGCCCCCACCACCAGAACGCGACGATGCGAACCGGAGCGGATGAACTTGTCAGCCACGGTTAGCGCAAATACGAAACCACTGCACACCGCCTGCACATCAAAGGCAGCACAGCCAGAGGGAATGCCCAGTTCGTTCTGCAACAAGCAGGCTGTACTCGGAAAAACCATTTCCGGCGTGGTCGTAGCCACGATCACCAAATCAATGTCGGCCGGCTTGAGGCCCGCAGCATCCAGCGCTCGGCGGGCAGCCTCGGCAGCCATGCCGTGCGTCGTCACCCCCTCGCCAGCCAGATGGCGTGCACGGATACCGGTGCGATCACTGACCCACTCATCCGAGGTGTCGATACCGCGTGCCACCAGGTCATCATTGGTGACCGGTGCGCCCGGAACAAAGCCGCCGGTGCCGGCAATACGAGAAAAAGTCATGCTGCAGAACCCTCCTGCGTGGACTCCAGAGAGGCGGCAGTGTAACCGCTCATCCGCGCGGAGATGCGTTCAACCAACTGATTGCGCGCCGCTTCGGCCGCACGGCGTAGCGCCCATACATAAGCTGTCTGGTTGGCGGAGCCGTGACTTTTCACCACCACACCGCGCAGCCCGAGCAAGGCTGCGCCATTGAAACGACCCGGATCAAAACGCTTCTTGAAGCGCTTGAGCACCGGCATCGCAATCAGGGCCAGCAGCTTGGTCAGAAGGTTGCGCTTGAATTCCTGACTCAGGAAGTTGGTGATCATCCGCGCCACACCTTCCGAGGACTTCAGCGCCACATTGCCGACAAAACCATCACACACCACGACATCCGTGGTGCCTTTGAAAATGTCATCACCCTCCACGTTGCCGTAGAAGTTCAAATCGGAAGCGCGCAGCAACTCGGCAGCTTTCTTAACCACCTCATTACCCTTGATATCTTCCTCACCGATGTTGAGCAGACCAACAGTAGGACTAGGCTTGTGCTCCACCGCCTCCAGCAGCAACGATCCCATGATCGCAAACTGCAGCAGGTGATCGGCAGAACAGTCGACATTGGCCCCAAGATCCAGCATGTAGGTCTGGCCCTTCATCGACGGAATGATGGTGGCGATCGCCGGCCGGTCAATGCCTGGCAAGGTTTTCAGCACAAACCGCGAAATCGCCATCAGCGCTCCGGTATTTCCTGCAGAAACCGCAGCAGCGGCCTCGCCGGATTTCACCAGATTGATCGCCACACGCATCGATGAGTCCTTCTTGACACGCATCGCAACCGCTGGAGCCTCGTCCATTTCGACGACTTCGGAGGCTTCCTGCACCACGACACGCTCGCCGAATTCGGCCACAGCCTTGCGGAAAGCGTCATCAAACACAGCAGGCAAGCCAACCAGAATGACGCGCGCCTGCGCGTCCTCCCGCAGGAACTGGAAGGCGGCGGGCAAGGTCACGGACGGGCCGTGATCGCCGCCCATGCAATCAATCGCAAGGGTGATGGGCATCACAAAACGGAATCAACAGGCGAAACAAGGCAGCCGCCATCCAAATCAAATCGGAAAGCGAAACTGCCTTGCTGCAGGAACGCGAACAACCTGGAGGGTCGAACGCCACACGAATAGAGCACGCAAGTGCTGCGAGCCGCGCCGAGCATGCCGAGGCACGCGCGGCAGAAGACTCATGCGCAGAGCGAATTACTCGCCCTTAGCCTTGGCAACCTTCTTGCCGCGGTAGAAGCCGGACGGCGAGATGTGGTGACGCAGGTGAGCCTCACCGGTCGTCGGCTCCACGGCCAGGGCCGGGGCGGTCAGAAAATCGTGCGCACGATGCATGCCGCGCTTGGAAGGCGACTTCTTGTTCTGTTGAACGGCCATTTCTTGCTCCTTAAAGCTCTTAAATCAATCATCAGTTTTCGCGCCACCCGAAGCCCTGAAGCCCCTGAGCGCCGCAAACGGCGATGCGTCATCGCCATTTCCCTTTGCCACCGGCACACTGCAATCTTCATGCGTTGGCGCCAGCGGCAGGGCCAACAGCAACTCTTCCTCTACCGCAGCCAGCACATCGAAATCGCGCCAAGCATGCACCGGGTCGAAATCATCTTCTTCCAGCTCATCATCCGGCAGCGGCTCACCTCGCGGCACCAGCAAGAGACGGGTATCCACCTCTACCGTACAGCGCACGTCTCCAAGACAGCGCTGGCACTGCATGAGCAGCTCAGCACTGGCTTCAACTGCCATATAGGACTTGCCTTCAAGTCGATAACCTCGCAGCGCATAGCTGACAGGCTGAACTTCTTCCGTCTTTCTCAGCACATCCTGCACACGAGGCAGGTTGCGTGCATCCAACTCACCGCGAAGCGCGTCTTCGCGTCGAGCGAACTCGAATGGATCCGGAATGAGCTTTGGCTGGTGCGACATAAACCGTCAATGCTATTATTTTTGGCTGTTCCTGTCAAAGACTAATCCGGCCACGCAGACCGGCGCCACTCATGCATACCCCCCGCCTCATCCTGGCCTCCACCTCGGTCTACCGCCGCGAGTTGCTGGAGCGCCTCGGCCTTTCTTTTGAAACCACCCGCCCGGAAGTGGATGAAGCACCGCTCAATGGAGAAAGCCCGGTCGCCACCGCCGAGCGGCTTGCCGTAGAAAAGGCGCGCGCGGTCGCAGGGCGCTTTCCAGACGCACTGATCATAGGCTCAGACCAGGTCGCCCATCGCGGCAATGAGCGCTTCGACAAACCCGGCACAGCCGAGCGCGCCATCGCCCAATTGCGCAGCATGAGCGGCGACACCATCACCTTCCACACTGCCGTCTGTTTATTCAATAGCCGCACCGGCTATAGCCAGCTAGAGGGAGTGCCTGTCACAGCTCGCTTCCGCAAACTGACTGAAGCGGAAATTCGTCGCTACGTGGAGCGGGAGCAGCCACTGGACTGCGCCGGCAGCGCCAAGTCCGAAGGCCTGGGCATCAGCCTCCTCGACTACATGCGCGGCGATGACCCGACAGCCCTGATCGGTCTCCCACTGATTGCGCTTTCCCGCATGCTGCGCGCCGAAGGAATCCAGATCCCATGAGCCAGAGCAACACCCCCGGCCTGCTGCATCTGCTGCCAGTCGGACTGGGTCCAGGCGAATCCAGCAAGACCCACCCCCCTCACGTCCTCGCCACGCTGGATGTGCTCGATTATTTCATCGTCGAGCGCGCCAAGACTGCACGTTCCGAACTCAAGCGCCTGGGCTACAGCCGCGCCATCCAGAGCGCCGAGATCCATGAACTCCCCGAGCAGCTGGATACGCGCAGCATCGACACTTTGCTCGCGCCGATCCGCGCCGGACGCGACGGCGGCCTGATGTCAGAAGCCGGCTGCCCTGCCGTAGCCGACCCCGGGGCGCTGATCGTGCGCCGCGCCCACACGCTGGGTATTCGAGTGATCCCGCAAGTCGGCCCATCCTCGCTGCTGCTGGCACTGATGGCCTCCGGCCTCAATGGCCAGGGCTTCGCATTTCACGGCTATCTGCCACAAAAGCCGGACGAACGCCGCAACGCTATCCAGACACTGGAGCGCGAATCCGCAAAGCTCGCACGCACCCAGTTTTTCATCGAAACGCCCTACCGTAATCTCGCCATGTTCGCCAGCCTGCTCGAAACCTGCCGCGAAGACACCCTGATATGTGTAGCGCGCAGCCTGACCACTGCCAGCGAATGGGTCATGACGCGCCGAGTGGGTGACTGGAAGAAGAACGGGCCGCCTGATCTGGACCGGCAGCCCGTAGTTTTCCTGCTACTGGCGAGCTGATCAGCGCCAGCCGAAACGCTCCAGCGTACCCATAGCGCCGCCGGCGAGATCGGCACCGAAGCGTTTTGCGATGCGCTCGGCTACGTTTTCGCCGCGCGTGTAATCCTTGATCTTCTCGGCCTTGATTTCATCGCGCGCCACCGAATCGAGCGAGCCTAAGCCATCGGCCAGTCCAAGCTCGATACTTTTCGCGCCACTCCAGAACAAGCCCGAGAACATCTCCGGCGACTCTTTCAGACGCTTGCCACGCCCTGCGCGCACCACGTCGATGAACTGCTGATGCACCTCTGCCAGCATGCCCTTGGCAAACTCGACATGCTTCGGATTCTGCGGCGAAAAGGGATCAAGAAAAGCCTTGTTCTCACCCGCCGTAATGCTGCGCCGCTCGACCCCCAGCTTCTCCATCGTGCCGGTGAAACCGAAGCCATCCATGCGCACACCGATCGAACCAACGATGCTGGCCTTATCCACAAAGATCTTGTCCGCAGCCACAGCGATGTAATAACCGCCCGAGGCGCAGACATCCTCGACCACAGCATGCACCGGCTTATCCGGATGGAGCTTGCGCAGGCGATGAATCTCGTCATTGATAAGTCCAGCCTGCACCGGACTGCCGCCAGGGCTATTGATCAACAGCAGCACGCCCTTGGCCTGCTTGGCCTCAAAAGCCGCACGAAGAGCAGGCAAGACCGACTCAGCATCAACTTTCTCACCCGCAGCAATCGTACCCTCGATCCGCACCAGCGCCGTATGCTCGGCGCCATCCACCAAGCTTTCGCTGCTGTTACGCGCACCGATCAGCACCCAGATCAGGGTGCCGACATAAATGAACCCCAAAGCCCGGAAAAAGATGCTCCAGCGTCGCCGCCGACGGGCCTCACGCAGACTCTCGAACGCCAACTTCTCGATGACGTTACGCTCCCAACCCGGCTGCTGCTCACTCATCGCCCGCTCCATCCATAAGAAAGACCTGCCCATTCTCTTCGCGTACCCGCAGCGCCTGCAAGCTCCGGCCGACGCAGGGGCCGGCCACGCACAAGCCACTATCCGGCGCATACAGGGCGCCATGGGTGGCGCAAATCAGGTATTCACCCGAATCGTCCAGCATACGCCCCGGATTCCAGTCCAATTCCACCGGAATGTGGGCACAACTGTTTACATAGGCAAAAGTTTGGCCGCGCCAGCGCTGCACAAACGCAGGGAGCCGCACACCCTCCAGCTCCAACTCGAAACGCAGCGCATCACCCCCATCAGGCAAGTCCGCTGCCGCGCAGATCAACCGTGGCACGCCAGCCACTCACGCAGTTCGGCCATCGAATCCAGCAAGGCGCGCGGCGCCTCAGCCACAAGCTGATCGCGGGGATGAGCACCGTAGCTCATCGCCAGTGCGTGCGTGCCGGCATTCTTCGCCATCAGCAGATCGTGCGTGGTGTCACCAATCATCAGCACGCGATCCGCCTCCACCAGCAGCTCATCCATGAGCTCCAGCAACATACCCGGATGCGGTTTGGAAAAGCTCTCGTCAGCACAGCGCGTGGCATCAAAGAAGGCGCCCAGGCCACTACTCGCCAGCACCCGGCTGAGCCCACGACGCGCCTTGCCTGTTGCCACCGCCAGCTGATACCCCTCGCTACGCAGCCACTCGAGCAACTCGCGCGCACCGTCAAAAAGAACCAGATCATGATCACGCAACAGGAAGTGATGACGATAGCGCTCAGCTAGGCGCTGACACCCCTCGTCATCCAAGCCCGGCACCACCGCCTGCACGGCACCAAGCAGCGAGAGACCAATCACATGCGAAGCCTGCTCACGCGACGGGATAGGCAGCTCCAGATCGGCACACGCAGCCTGGATGGAATCGACAATGGTCGCAGTGGAGTCCATCAGCGTGCCATCCCAGTCAAACACGATCAGATCGAAATTGCGTTGCTTCATGCTTCAGCCGAAATCCTTATTCTGGGTTGCGTCAACATGACGCACAAACGCTGCCAGCTCGAGCGGCAGCGGGGCCTTCAATTCCAGCATCTCGCCGGACACCGGATGACGAAAACGCAGCAGTGCTGCATGCAGGAACATGCGCTCCAGCCCCTCGCATGCCAGCGCCTTGTTGAGCGGGAAGTCACCATATTTGTCATCGCCCAGCAGAGGAAAGCCGGCGTGTTGCAGATGCACCCGGATCTGGTGGGTGCGACCGGTCTTGAGCTCCACTTCGAGCAGACTGTATTTCTGCCAACGCTGCACGAGGCGCACGATGCTATGGGACGGCTTGCCGTCCTCACGCACCATCACGCGGCGCTCGCCATCAGCCGTCAAATATTTATACAAGGGGGCCTTGAGATGCTGCAGCGGATTCAGCCAGCGCCCGGACACCATCGTAAGGTAGCGCTTCTCCAGCTCACCGCTCCGCATACCATCCTGCACCGCATTGAGCGCCGTACGCTTCTTGCCCACGATCAGTAGGCCGGAGGTTTCACGATCCAGGCGGTGAGCCAGCTCAAGAAACTTTGCCTGAGGCCGCTGCTGGCGCAGAAGCTCGATCAGGCCGAAACTCAGGCCGCTGCCGCCATGCACGGCCAGCCCGGCCGGCTTGTCGATCACCAGCAGGGCATCGTCCTCAAACACCACTCGGAATTCATGTCGCGCCGCAGCAGCCAGTGGCGCCGGCGCTGCCCTTTCCGCTACCCGAATGGGCGGAATACGCACCTCATCGCCCACCTGCAGGCGATAGGTCTGACTGATTCGGCCGGCATTCACACGCACCTCGCCACTACGCAAAACCCGGTAGATATGGCTTCGGGGCACGCCCTTGCATTCGCGTAGAAGGAAATTGTCGATGCGCTGACCGGCATCCTCCTCTCCCACCGTCACCCTACGCACGGCCGGGTTACCGCTTGCTGCACCGCCGCTGTCTTTGCCTAAAGTCATGGGTTTCAGTTATATTGCTTTCGTTTTCGCGGGCTTTGCCCCGTGGGTCGTCCGTGTTGCACGGCTTGCCCGACCAGTCTGCTTCGCCCCTCCGGCTTGTTTGCAGCGCCCCAGGCTATAAATGCCTCGCGCGCTCCGGCCGATAGTGGTTGGCGCCGTTGAGTATTCCGGCGCGCAGATGCGGTCAGGTCGAGCTGAGCCGGCCACCCGCCCATCTGCGCGACAGGCGCCGCGAGGACATGATCGACCGAATAAAACGGTCGATGGTATCCCAAACCATTTGATTGATCGACCCATTTTGCGCGCGAACGCGAACCAGACTGGAACACTTTGAGCTCCGCACCAGCGACTCAGGGTGTCGTAAGGCAGACCCGATTCACTCCTTGCACAAGAACACATGAAGAGCAGTTTGTTGTTCCCTACAAGTTGAGTTAGCTGTTTCTTCCGCAAGGAAGAAACGATGGTTTGCCCTGCCCGCTTTAGCGCGCGGGAGAAGAAATAAATGAAGCGAATGCTTTTCAATGCAACGCAGGCCGAGGAACTCCGCGTTGCGATTGTTGATGGTCAGAAACTGATCGACCTCGACATCGAATCGGCCGCCAAGGAACAACGCAAGAGCAATATCTACAAAGGCGTGATCACCCGCATCGAGCCCAGTCTCGAAGCTGCCTTCGTCGATTATGGCGAAGAGCGTCACGGCTTTCTGCCGTTCAAGGAGGTGTCGCGCTCCTATTTCCGCGAAGGCGCGGACCGCAACGCATCCATCAAGGAAGCTCTGCGCGAAGGCCAGGAAATCATCATCCAGGTCGAGAAGGAAGAGCGTGGCAACAAGGGCGCAGCCCTGACCACCTACGTCTCGCTGGCCGGCCGCTACTTGGTGCTGATGCCCAACAACCCGCGTGGCGGTGGCGTTTCGCGCCGCGTCGAGGGTGACGAGCGCGCCGAACTGCGCGAAGTCATGGACGCACTCGAGGTACCCGGCGGTATGAGCCTAATCGCCCGTACCGCCGCCATCGGTCGCAACGCCGAAGAGCTGCAGTGGGATCTGAATTACCTGCTGCAACTATGGAGCGCCATCGACGGCGCCGTGAAGGACATGGACGGAGCCGGCCTGATCTATCAGGAAGGCAGCCTCGTGATCCGCGCGATTCGCGATTACTTCCAGCCGGACATCGGCGAGATCCTGATCGATACCGACGAGATCTATGAGCAGGCCCGCGCCTTCATGGGCACGGTCATGCCGTCCAACGTCAATCGCGTCAAGCGTTATCACGACGACGTGCCGCTGTTCTCGCGCTTCCAGATCGAACACCAGATCGAATCGGCCTACGGCCGTCAGGTCAACCTGCCCTCGGGCGGCGCCATCGTGATCGACCACACCGAAGCCCTTGTGTCGGTCGACGTGAACTCGGGCCGCGCCACGCGCGGCTCGGACATCGAAGACACGGCACTGCGCACCAATCTTGAAGCTGCCGACGAAGTAGCCCGTCAGTTGCGCCTGCGCGACCTCGGCGGCCTGATCGTGATCGACTTCATCGACATGGAAAACCCGCGCAACCAGCGCGAGGTCGAGAACCGCCTACGCGACGCGCTGCGCTTCGACCGTGCCCGCGTGCAGACCGGCAAGATCAGCCGTTTCGGCCTGCTCGAGCTGTCGCGTCAGCGCCTGCGCCCGGCCCTGGCCGAGACCAGCTACATCACCTGCCCGCGCTGCACCGGCACCGGCCACATCCGCTCGACCGAATCGGCTGCGCTGCACATCCTGCGCATCCTCGAAGAAGAGTCGATGAAGGAAAATACCGGCGCCCTGCATACCCAGGTTCCGGTCGATGTCGCCACCTTCCTGCTCAATGAGAAGCGCGTCGACATCGCCAAGATCGAGCTGCGCCACAAGGTAAACCTGCTGATCATCCCGAATCGTCACCTGGAAACGCCAGCCCACGAAATCGTGCGCCTGCGCCACGACCAGCTGAATCAGGAAGATAGCCACCTGCCCAGCTACAAGATGGCCTCCATGCCCGCGGACGCCACCTACACGCCGCCTTCGGCCAACACCGAAGGCAAGCCGCAGCGCCAGGAAGCCGCCATCAAGGGCATCACCCCTGATCAGCCCGCTCCAGTCAGCAGCGAACCGCGTCCGGCCGCCACCAAAGTCGCAGAGAAGACCGAAGGCAAGGGATTCTTCCGCCGAATTCTTGACTGGCTCAACGGCGATGCCGAAGTGCCGGCTGCACCCGCACCCGCACCCAAGGGCCGTAACGAGCGCCGTGGCGACAGCCGCCGCCGTGACGAAACCCGCGGCGAACGCAACAGTGAGCGCAAACCGCGTGGCGAAGGTGCCCAGGCGGCGCGCGGCAAGAGCCGTGACGAGCAGCAAGGCGAACGCAAGGAAGGCCAACGCAGCCGGAATGAGCCGCGTGGCGAGCGTCAGGACAAGGAACGCAATCGCAACGAACGTGGCGAGCGTACCGAGCGTCAGGACAAGGAGCGCAGCGAAGCCGTGCCGAAGCAGCCCCGTGAAGCCGGCGAACAGCGCGGCGAGCGCAATGAGCCGCGTCGCGAGCGCAGCCAGGAGCGCCGCGAGCGCCAGCAACAGCAGCGTGAGGCGGCCCAGAGCGTCAACACCGAAACTGTGGTTGCCGCAGCTGCCGTCAGCGCGGAAGCGACTGCGATTGAATCGGCAGCTCCGGAAGCCCAGTCTACCGAGCAACGCGAAGGCCGCAACCGTCGCAACCGTCGTGGCCGTGGCCGTGGTGAGCGCCGCAACGACAGCGAAGTAGCCGAAGTTCAGGTTGAAGGCAACGAGCAACAAGTTCAAACCGAAGAAGTGCTCACCGCTCCGATCGCCAGCCAAGTAGTAGTCGCAGAAGTTGCTGCCGAAGTGGTGGCTGCGCCTGCCGCCCCGGTCGTGATCGAAGCGCCTGCCCTGGCAGCCGAGCCGCAGCCTACTACCATCGCTATCGCCGAACCCGCTCCGGCCGCAACGCCTGCTGCCATCGCTGTGGAAAAGCCCCAACCAGAGCCGGTCATCGAAGTGCCCGTCACCCCGGTTACCGCGCCCGTCCGGCCAGCAGCTCCGCAAATCGACTTGAAGGCCCTGCTGGCTGCAGAAGCCGCCGAGCTGCAGATGGTGGAAACCGCAGCCGACAGCCCCCGCCCTGCCCCAGTGCAGGAGGAGCAGCCGGTCGTGGCACCGCGCCGTCGCAAGCCACGCCAAGTAGCCGCTGACGAACCCCTGCAACAGGTCGAAACCCGGGACTAAACCGGTCGCTCAATCTGCTTCAGGAACTGAAGAGGCCCCCGGAAACGGGGGCCTCTTCACATTCAGCTGCGTCCAAATCGCCGCCTCCTGGCCCAAGAGGCCCATATACCTGCAAGGCGCCCGAACGGCCCGCGGTCCGTGGCATGAATTGCGCTAAGATTCGGAGCCAAGTCGACAATATGGGAAAATCTCGCGTGACATACCCTGCCCGCGCTACGGCCCTGCTACTGAGCGCCCTGCTGGGCGCCTGTACTTCCACGCCGAGCGTCAAGCTGGAAACAGCGCCACACCTCTCCAGCGAAGCACAAAAAAATCGCCCTGCAGGCGATGTTCCTCCGCCCGCAGTGCGTAGCTTTGCTCTACCGACCCCGAAACCGGCAAAGAAACAAGAAACTTACTCGGTGGTGGTCAACAACGTGCGCGCCCAGGACTTGCTGTTTGCACTGGCGCGCGACGCCAGGGTGAACATCGACATCCATCCCGGGATCGAAGGCACAGTCACACTCAACGCGCTTGACCAGACCCTGCCGCAGATTCTCACCCGCATCTCGCGCCAGATCGATATGCGTTACGAACTGGACGGCCAGAATCTGGCGGTGCTGCCGGACTCGCCTTTCCTGCGCAATTACAAGATCGACTATGTGAATCTCTCGCGCGAGACCAACAGCACGGTCTCGGTAGCCTCCCAAATCGGCTCGGCCACCAGCATCGGCAGCTCGGACGACAGCACCTCCGCACAAAACAGTGGAAATGGCAGCGGTTCCTATGCGCGTATCCAGAATATTTCGAAGAATCGATTCTGGGAATCACTGATCCAGAACGTGAAGGATCTGCTGCGCGAAACAGACAAGCTGCTACCGGAAGGCACCATGGAGCGCAGCATCCAGGTGGACACCCAGGGCAGCACGACACGACGTGAGGTCACCAGCACCACCAAGCCAACCGGCAATCTCGCGCGGACCGCGGGCGATACCAATACGGTCACCGCCGCCACGGAGCGAGTGGTCACCTTCCGCGAAGCCGCATCCGTCATCGCCAACGTTGAGACAGGGGTTCTCACCGTGCGCGCGACATCACGCCAGCAGGAGAAGGTTCAGGAGTTCCTCGACAAGGTCATGAACAGCGCCAAGCGCCAAGTGCTGATCGAAGCCACCATCGCCGAAGTGCAACTGACCCAGAACTACCAGCAAGGCGTCGACTGGAGCGCCCTCAACGTCTTCGACACCGGGCTAAAAGTCGTGCAGCAAGCGGTCGGCGTCTTTACCGGCGTCAATACAACGCCCACCATGGAGCTGGGCTACACCTCGTCTGGCGGTAACTTCACCAGCGCGGTGAAACTGTTGGAGACCTTCGGTACGGTCAAGGTGCTCTCCAGCCCCAAGCTCTCTGTGCTCAACAACCAGACAGCGGTCATGAAGGTCGTGGATGACAGCATCTACTGGACCTACAAGAGCGAAACCACCGATACCACCGCCACCTCCACCGGCCGCACCACCATTACCTCCACCCTGCACTCGGTACCTGTGGGACTGGTGCTGACCATCACCCCGCTGGTGGGCGATGACGACTCGGTGACCCTAAACATCCGCCCGAGCATGTCGCGCGTGATCGGTGAAAAAACCGACCCTACGCTTCAGCTGATCAACAGCTCGATCACGGTCACCAACACCATCCCGCTGATCCGCTCACGCGAATTCGATTCAGTGATGCGCATCAACAACGGCAATATCGCCGTTATGGGTGGCCTGATGGAAGACGCACTCAACAACGATGACTCCAGCGTACCGGGCCTGGCAAACATTCCAGCAGTGGGTAATATTTTCCAGAACCGCAACGACACCTTCAAGAAAACCGAGCTGGTGATTTTCGTACGCCCCACAATCATCCGCAGCGCCAGTCTCGAAGGAGATTATCGCAATCTGGCCGCAAGCCAGCCGAACGAGCGCTTCTTCAATCAGGAGGCAGGTCCGCGATTGCTGACCCTGCCGGAGTCGGGCAAGTGAGTCTGCTGATCGACGCCCTCCGCCAAGCCGAAAACGCTCAGCGCAATGCTGGCGAGCGTCAGCCGGACTCTTCTGCCGAACTGCGCCTGGAAGAGCTGCCCGCCGCCCCCCTCAGCGTCAGCAGACCGATTCCGCCACGCCCGACCGGCACGCCCTCCGCCAGTGCCAGCGCGCCGCCACGCGAAGCCATCAAAGATCTGTTTGAACTCAAGCAGCCCAGACCCAATCATGTGCCGCTGATTCTGGCTGGCGGCGGCCTACTGGCGCTTGCCATCGGTGCGCTCTATCTGTGGTGGGCCACCAGCCAACCCGGCGGCATCCAGGCCGGCCCTGGTCTGAACGCCGCCCAGCCTGCAATGATTACCCCAGTTTCAAGCGCCGCTACGTCAGCCCCGCAGCCCCCACGTGAAACGCCGTCGGCCCGGGACGAATCCAGCCCGCCAGCTCCGATGGCAGTGACCAACCCACCGCCCGGCTCGCCTGCGGCACAGATGCCGACGCTGGAGCCTGGCTCGATCCGCCGTACCACACCACCAGCGCAAGCCTCCAACAGCCCGCTGCAGGAGGCGCACGAGGCCTACGAGCAAGGCCGTCTCACCGAGGCCTACCAGCGCTTCGGCGAAATCCTGCGTCAGGAGCCGCGCAACCTCGGCGCCCTCAATGCCCAGGCCTTGATCGCCCTGCGTGCCGGGCAGCGCAATGAGGCCGAACGCCTACTACGCCAGGCGCTGCAGGCCGACCCCAAGGATGCCCAGGCACGTAGCCAGCTGGCCCTGCTCTATGCCGAAGGTGATCCGGTAACGGCCGAAAGCCGCCTACGCAGCCTGGTCGCCGAACAAGCAGAGTCTGCTCCTGCGCTGTTTGCACTGGGCAGCCTGTACGCACGCCAAGCGCGCTGGGTGGAAGCCCAGCAAGCCTTTTTCCAGGCCCACACGCTGGACGAGCGCAATGCTGACACGCTCTACAACCTCGCGGTCGCTCTTGATCACCTCGAACAACCGCGCCTGGCCGCCCGCTACTACGAACAGGCCGCCAATGCCGGTCGCCCCGGCATGATCGCCTTCGACCCAGCCCTGGCCCGCCAGCGTGCCCGCAGCCTGAGCGACACGGCTCAGCTTGCCACCCCCTGAGCTCCCGCATGACGACTCCGCTTCACCATCAACCGCTGGGCCAGCTGCTGATCTCGCATGGCGTGATCACCGATGATCAGCTGCGCATCGCCCTGCACGAGCAGAATCGTTCGAACCTCGCACTCGGCAAGCTGCTGGTGCAACTGGGTTTCGTCTCCGAAGCCGCACTGCGCGATGCTTTGTCCGAATCTCTCGGCAAGCAAGGGGTAGATCTTGGTCGGGCGATTGCCGACCCTGATGCGCTGGCACTGGTCCCGGAAGATCTGGCCAAACGCCACCGCCTGCTGCCGCTGCGCTGGGATCCAGAAGCCCGTCAGCTGACTATCGCGATCGCAGACGTGGATGACATCGTCGCGCTCGACAAACTGCGCGCCCTGCTGCCCGAAGAAGCGCGCATCGAAACCCTGCTGGCCGGCGAGAACGAGATCGCGCATGCCATCGATCAGTACTACGGCTTCGAGCTCTCGATCGATGGCATCCTCACCGAAATCGAGACCGGCGAGATCGACTACCGATCGCTGGCTGCCAGCGACCAGTACGACCAGCCGATCGTGCGCCTGATCGACGCGTTGATGTCGGATGCAGTCAAACGGGACGCTTCCGACATTCACTTCGAGCCAGAAGCCAGCTTCCTGCGTGTGCGTTATCGCATCGACGGCATCCTGCGCCAGATACGCGTACTGCATAAGTCCTACTGGTCAGCGATGGCTGTACGCATCAAGGTCATGTCCGGGCTGAACATTGCCGAGACACGCGCGCCGCAGGATGGCCGTATCTCACTCAATGTGCGCGGCCGGCCAGTGGATTTTCGCGTCTCGGCGCAGCCCACGATCCACGGTGAGAACATCGTTCTGCGCATCCTCGATCGCCAGAAGGGCATCGTACCGCTGGATCGCCTGGGACTCGGAGATCCACAGCTGGACATGCTCAAACTGATGATCGCCCGCCCGGAAGGCATCATCCTGTTCACCGGCCCCACCGGCAGCGGCAAGACCACTACCCTGTACTCGATCCTGAATCACATCAACTCCGAGGGCATCAACATCATGACCCTCGAAGACCCGGTCGAATACCCGATGGCTATGATCCGTCAGACATCGGTATCGGAAACCAGCAAGCTGGATTTTGCCAATGGCATCCGCTCGATGATGCGTCAGGATCCGGACGTCATTCTGGTCGGCGAAATCCGCGACGAGGACACCGCCGAAATGGCTTTTCGCGCCGCCATGACCGGCCACCAGGTGTATTCCACTCTGCACACCAATTCGGCCATCGGAGCGATTCCACGCCTCTTTGACATCGGCATCCTGCCGGACATCATGGCCGGCAATATCATCGGCGTGGTGGCCCAGCGACTGGTGCGCAAGCTTTGCCTGCATTGCCGCCGCGCACGTACGCCAGAGCCTTACGAACTGAAGCTTCTCGGCGCAATGGAGCGCCCGGTGCACAGCCTGTTTGAAGCCGTTGGCTGCCCGCACTGCGATTACCAGGGCTATCGCGGGCGCATGGCGGTGATGGAATTGATGCGCATGGACGCGGATATCGACGAGCTCATCGCCCGCCGTGCCACCTTCCGTGAAATCCGCAATGCAGCGCGTGCCAAGGGCTTCCGTACGCTGGCCGAGGATGGCATCCGCCGCGTGCTCGAAGGTCTCACCACGCTCGAAGAACTCGCCCGGGTGGTCGACCTCACCGAGCGCATGTTCAGCGCCGAGCACTGAGACAGGCGAACTGCATGGCCCTCTACGCCTACAAAGCCATGAACCCCAGTGGGCGTCTGGTGCAGGGTCAGATCGAAGCCCTGAATCTGGTCGACCTCGAGATGCGCCTCAAGCGCATGGAGCTGGATCTGATCAACGGCTCGCCAGCGCGCCACAGCCTGGCCAGCGGGCTCGGACGCATGCCGGTACGCGAGCGCAGTCTGTTCTGTTTTCACCTCGAGCAGCTCACCCGCGCCGGGGTGCCGCTGATCGAAGCCCTGATTGATCTGCGCGACTCCACAGACCATCCGCGCATGCGCGCCGTGATCGCCAATCTCGTCGAAAGCATCGAAGGCGGCCGCAGCCTCTCGCAGGCGCTCTCCGAACAAGGCAATGTCTTCGATCCGGTGTTCTGCTCGCTGGTCCGCGCCGGTGAAACCAGCGGCAATCTGCCAGACGTACTGCGCGAACTCAACGAAGCGCTCAAACGCGAGGACGAGCTCTCCTCCTATGTGAAGAAGCTCACCATCTACCCCGGTTTCGTGCTCTCGGTCACTCTGCTGGCGGTGTTCGTATCCATGGTTTATGTCGTACCGGAGCTCGCCAAGCTGTTCCGTTCCACCGGCGTTGCCCTGCCCCTGCAGACCCGTTTGCTGATGGGCACCTCACGCATCGTCAGCAACTGGTGGCCGCTGATCCTCGCCACCCTGGCGAGCCTGGTGGTGATCCTTAGCTCCCTGATACGCACCCGCCCGGATGCAGCCCGCCGCTGGGATGCCTTCAAGCTCGGCCTGCCCATCGTCGGCAACGTCTATCGCAAGATCATTCTCTCGCGCTTTGCCAACCTGTTTGCCATGATGTATGCATCAGGCATTTCCATCATCGACACCATCCGGGTAGCGCAGGACGTGGTCGGCAATCGCGTCTTGCGCGACGCGCTGGAGCGGGTAGAACAACTCATCGCCGAAGGGCAGAATGTCACCATGGCTTTCGCCGCCACCGGCATCTTCCCACCCTTGGTCGTGAGGATGCTGCGGGTAGGCGAGCACACCGGCTCGCTTGATCAGGCCCTGCGGAACGTGAGCTACTTCTACGAGCGCGATGTGCGTGAATCGATTGCCAATCTGCAGGCCATGCTTGAACCCTTGCTGATCCTGTTGCTGGGCGGGCTGATGATGTGGGTTGCCCTCTCGGTGCTGGGTCCGATCTACGATGTCATCACCAAGATGAAGTTCTAAGCATGCTCACCCGCTACCTCCACTATCTCGATCAGGAAGGCCTCACCAGCTACCGTAGCGCTGGCGGACGTCTGGCCTTCGTCGCCCGCCATGCAACGGGCGCCGAGGGCGTGGCGACCTTCTCGCAGTGGCTGCAGACGGCAGACAAGACCACCCACACCCTGCTTGCCAATCTGGCCGACGAAGGCTTCCAGAACGACAGCATTCCCTATGTCGCCGGGAGCGATCGCAAGGCTCTCATCACCCGCAAGCTGGCCCAGCAATTTCATGCTTCCCCCTATGTCACCAGCCTCTCGCTGGGACGCGAACGGGAGGGCCGGCGCGACGAGCGCATCCTCTATACCGGCATCACCCGCCCGGGCGCACTCGATCCGTGGCTAGCCGAGCTCCAAGGCCGCGAAGCGGCGCTGAACGCCCTTTACACTCCCCCACTGCTGACTCAGGCCCTGCTCGGCCTCCTGCGCCCAGAAGTACCGCAAGGCCTGATCGTCAGCTTCTGCCGGGCCGGTATCCGCCAAACCTATTTCGAGCAAGGCAGCCTGCGCTTCTCGCGCCTCTCGCCGGCACCGGAGGGGGACTTTTCCACCTGGGGCGAAGCCTGTCTGCGCGAAACCCAGAAAACCCTGCAATACCTCAGCGGCCAGCGCTGGATCACCCGTAACACCCGGCTGCCGGTATGGCTGCTGCTTGCCCGCCAGGACTTCGCTCCGCTGCTGGCGGCCGTCGAGCAGGCGGCCCAGCTCGAATTCCATCTCGTCAATCTGAACACCCTGTGCCAGGCCATCGGCCATCGCGAACAGCTCACCACTTCCGACAGCCAGCCGTTGCTGATGCGCCTCGCCCTGCGCGAAAGCCGCGCCCCCCAGCTGGCGCCGGACGCCAGCCGCCGCATCCATCGCTTCCGCCAAGCCCGTCAGCTGATCTTCGCACTCGGAGTGCTGGCCGGCCTCGCACTCGGGCTCAGCGCACTCAAGCACTACATGGACGGGCGCGAACTACAGCAGCAGCGCAGCCAGCTCCTCGCCGAGATCCAGAGCGAAAACCTCCGCTACCAGCAACTGCTTGCCAGCCTGCCGGCACAGCCCGCACCACTCGATAGCCTGCGTAGCGTGGTCGAAGCCGAAGCTCGTCTGCACACCCGAGCAATCCCGCCGCAAGCCGCACTGCTCCCACTCTCAAAAAGCCTTGAACGCTTTCCGGACATCGAACTGCTGCAACTCGAGTGGGATGCGGGAGATGCCGCCAGCACCACAAGCCCGGCCCGCCTGGTGCTGAACATCAATGCGGCTCTTCCTGTAGCGGCCGCATCCGACCCACGCGCCGCACTGCAGCGCATCCAGGCCTTCTTTGCCGATCTGCGCCCGCGCGTCAACGAACTCGTACTGCAAGAGCAGCCTTTTGATGCGGAATCAGACAAGACCCTGCGCAGTGATGCCGAAACCCTGCGCAAACGCCCCGAGTTCAAACTGCGTCTGGCCATCAGGAAGGAGCAGCCATGAACGCCGAACTGCAGCGCCTCGCCCTGCGTCATCTGGGCGGCAGCCTCCTTGTTGCCCTCATCTGCATCACCCTCGGCGCCACCTTGTTGTGGGCTGCCCGGCATAGCCAGGCCAATGCTCGCGCCAGCCACGCCAGCACCCGCGACGAAGCGCGCCAGCTGCATGAGCGTTATCTCGCGACCCGCCGCGATGAAGCCTCGCTGCGCGAAACCATCGCACGCTTTGAAACCCTGCGCCAACAAGGTCTGATCGGCCCGGAGAACCGTCTCGAGTGGGCCAATGGCGTACGCTCAGCAGCCCTCGCCCTGCGTCTGCCGCCACCGGAATTCACCCTCGCGCCCCGTCGCAGCCTGGGCAAGATTGACGCCGCCGGCCTCTTCAACCTGCAGGCCAGCCAGATGAAGCTGAGCCTCGAATTACTCCACGAAGGTGATCTGTTGGCCCTTCTCGAGCGCCTCGCCACCCGGCCGGACGTACTCCTCCACCCGCAGCGCTGCTTGCTCGTGCGCAACAACAACCGTACGGGAGGGGATGGAGGCGGTCTGCACGCCGAATGCGCGCTAGACTGGATAAGCATCACACCGCCAGCCACCGTAGAACCATGACCCGCGTCCGCCCCCTCCTGCTCTCAGCCCTGCTTGCCAGCCTTGCCCTGTTCGGAACCAGGCCCGCCGACGCGCAGCCGGTAGCCACAGCGGAAAGCACTGCGCAGGAGAACGGGATCGGGCGCCTCTTCCACAGCCGCCAGCAACGCGCCATCCTGGATGAATTGCGCCGTCGCAATGCCCGCATTGGCGAAGAGCAGGAGTCAGACAGCATCACCTTGCAAGGCATCGTACGCCGCAGCGGGGGCCAGAGCACGGTATGGATCAACGGCCGCGCCCATCACGATCGCGCTCCGGTCGCCGCGCTCGGCGAGCGCTCGGCCAGCGTCTTCGTGGGCGAAGGGAAGACGCGGGAACTGAAGGTTGGTGAGCGCATCCAGCTCGTTCCGGCACCGGAGCAGATCCGGCCATGAAACAGCAGCGTGGCTACATCCTGCTTGCCATGCTCGCCCTGCTGCTCGCGCTTGGAGCAGCCTGGACGGTCAGTGCCGTCAATTCCCCCTTGCAGGACTTTGCCCAACGCAGCACTAGTGATCTGCGCAGCCGTCAGCTCGAAGCGCTTGAAGAAGCCCGCATGCGTCTGATTGACCGGGCGGTGTTCGGCGGAAAAAGTCAGGCAGCCAACCCTGGCGCCATGCCCTGCCCGGACACCGACAACAACGGCATCGGTGCAGATGGCACACCCGCGCTAGGCGGCTGGGGGAGCCTGCTCTGCAGCCCCAGCGAAGCCCAGACGGCAGGTCGCTTCCCTTATAGGGATCTACCCGTTCTGAACAGCAGCCGCAGTGAAACCGCGGCCAAAGACGCGAACGATGAGTGCGTCTGGTACGCCATCAGCCCGGTATTCCGCTCGATGAATGTGACCGAGCGACTTAAAGACACCGGTGACAAAGCGCCTATCAACCCCGACACCAAATCCGTCATACAGGTCAATGGGAAACCGGTCATGGCCCTGCTGATAGCTCCGGGCGCACCCTTACTGACGCAGGCGGGCTCGCGCAGCACCGCTACGCCATGCTCCAGCGGCAAGACAAAAGCCTTTCTGGACAGCCTTGACGACATTAGCAATGCTGCCGGCAAGGATAGCGGCAGTATTTCCTACTATGCCGACTCGGCCAGCGTCACCGCCCTCAATACCAGCACCGGCAAATGCATGCCGCGTAGTGCCATCACGGACAGCAGCAAAATCGGTGGAGAGTGCAGCAATGATGTGATCCTTCCCGTGACACGTGCAGACATCATGAAACCGCTGCTGCGCGAAGTTTTGGAGCGACTAGCCAATGAGACCGGCACAGATACAAGTCCAGCCCCCACTCAGATCGGTAGTTGCAGTGCTAGCAGCACAAAATCCATCGACAAGATCATCCCGGCAAGCAGCTCTGGCACACTGGCCACGCTGCGCAGCAAGAACCCGGCATGTTTTGACTTCACTGCCTTCGGCGGCATGACGCTCACTGAAACAAAAATCAAGAATGGCGTCAGCACGACCACGCTTGCCGAAGTCGATAGCGGCAGTGGCTGTTACGACAGCGACTCAACCCAAACACCACTCTGGCTCTGCGCCAACGACTGGTACCGCTTCATCAACTATGACAGCACCGGCAGCGCCCCGAAGCTCTCGATCAAGCTTGATGCAAGTGATCCTGCCAGCTACCGCTGCAGCATCTCCCTGAACAGTGACTCCCCCCGAAAGGCGCTCTGCCAATGACGTCAGCCCGTTCAGCTGCAGGTTTCTCGCTAGCGGAAATGGCCATCACGCTGCTGATCATCACCCTGCTTTCGGCCGGTGCACTGCTGACGCTGCGCATCCAAACCGAACACGGCCGCTTTGCCCAGACCCAGGCAGCCCTGCTCGAAGCCAAACAGGCTCTGCTGGCCTACGCGGCAGCCCAGGGAGCCCTGCCCTGCCCGGCAGATCCAGCCCAGATGGGAGGCGCGAGCTTCGGCGCGGCCCGTAGCACTTGCAGCGGCGATCTACGCCGTGGCCTGCTGCCCTGGCGCACCCTGGGTGTTCAGGGGCTGGACGCGTGGGATCAGTACCTGAGCTACGAAGTCTCAAACAACTTCACCGTGACGCCGGGCAAGACCAGTGTGGGCAATATCACGGTTGTGCTCGACAGCAACGACCCCGCCACCGATGCGGTGGCCTTTGCCCTCTGGTCGCACGGCGCCAACGGCAATGGCGCCATCAGCGTGCAGAACACCCTGCGCAGCACACCCACCGATGCCAACGAGATCAGCAACCGCTCGGCCGGCTTCAGCACCCCGCTGCGCGTGGTACTGCGAACCCAGTCAGACAGTTTTGACGATCAGGGGCTCTACGTGTCGCGCTACGTCGTACTCAAGCAGCTGATGGACGCCGGTTTCAGCCTCAGCGACAGCACTTCGAGCAGCGCCAGCAGTGCGGCCAACTCCAGCGCATCACCCTGAGCACGACTGGTCACAGACAAGTCTGCGAGAATAGCGCCCTGATGAGTTCTGCCAGCCTCCTCCACCGCCTTCGCACCGCCGGTATCGACCCGGGGGATAGCGACGAGCTACGCCTGCAGAAGGGGTTGCTGGCACTGGTGAGCGGCCTGGTCAGTCTGGCGTCCGGCCTGTGGCTCCTGATTTACTGGCTGCTCGGCCCGCAACTCCCTTCCAGCCTGCCTTTCGGCCTGCAACTGGTGATCGCGGCCAACATGCTGATCTACGCACGCTGGAGCAATTTCGAAGTTTTCCGCACCGTGCTGCTCAGCGTGCTGCTGTTCTTCCCCTTCATGGCCCAATGGGCCCTGGGTGACTCTGTCGCCGCCTCCGGCCTGATTCTGTGGGGCGTGCTGGCGCCGGTCTGCGCCCTGCTCTGCGTGGGTGCGCGTGAGTCGCTGCCATGGTTTGCCGCTTACGTCATTTTCACCCTGCTCACCGGCGCTGCAGATTATGTATTGGCAGATCTTGGGGGGCCCGCCAGCGGTGTTCCACGCAAGGTCTCGGTACTGTTTTTTGCGCTCAACTTCGCCACGCTCTCCAGCATGGTTTATCTGTGCCTGCGCTTTGCGATCACCGAGCGCCGCAAGACTCAGGGCCAACTCGAAGAGGCCCATGCTCGCTTGGCCGTGGAACAGGCCCGCTCCGAGCGCCTGCTGCTGAATATCCTGCCGGCGCCAATCGCGCTGCGCCTGAAGAACTCGGAAGAGACGATTGCCGACGGCTGCGCCGAAGTGTCGGTGATGTTTGCCGACATCGTGAATTTCACCGAGCTCGCCGCCGGCCTGCCGCCGGACGAAGTGTTCAAGGTGCTCAACCACGTTTTCAGCAAGTTCGACGAACTGGCCGAGGCGCGAGGCCTCGAAAAGATCAAGACCATCGGCGACGCTTACATGGTGGCCGGCGGGCTGAACGCCAGCCTCGCCGATCCCTGCGGAGCGATTGCCGATATGGCGCTGGACATGCGTGACTGGCTGGCCGAAGACTCCGCCGTGCAGGGTCGCAATCTGCAGATCCGGGTCGGCATCGGCACCGGCCCGGTAGTGGCCGGAGTGGTTGGGCGCAAGAAGTTCATCTACGATCTGTGGGGCGACACGGTGAATCTCGCCAGCCGCATCACGGGCGAGAGTCACCCGAGCATGATCCAGTGCGATTCCACCACCTTCGCCCGCCTCAAGTACCGCTTCATCTTCGAAGACCCGGTCACCCTGCGCCTCAAAGGCAAGGGCATGGTCAGCGTATGGCGCCTGCTCGGTCGCGGCAGCGAGAAGGGAAAATCGCCCCGCACATCGCGCTTTGAAACCCTCGATATCGACGTCAGCGGCGTAGATTGAGGCAGACCTGCCTCGCTGTCGGCCGCGCAGGTAAAATCCCGCCTTCCCTTTCCCCTCTCCGAGTTCCAAGTACCATGCATATCGGCACGCCCCTCTCCCCCTCCGCCACTCGTGTCATGCTTCTCGGCTCGGGTGAGCTAGGCAAGGAAATCATCATCGCCCTGCAGCGTTTCGGCTGCGAGGTGATCGCCGTGGATCGCTACCCGCACGCCCCCGGCCACCAGGTGGCCCACCGCTGGCACAGCATCGACATGACCGATGCCCAGGCCCTGCGCGCACTGGTGGAACTCGAACGCCCGCACATCATCGTGCCGGAGATCGAAGCCATCGCTACCGACGAGCTGGCACGCATCGAAGCAGATGGCCTCGCGGTGGTGGTGCCCACCGCACGCGCCACCCAGCTCACCATGAACCGTGAAGGCATCCGACGCCTGGCGGCCGAGGAACTTCAGCTCGCCACCTCGCCCTACGCCTTCGCCGATACGATCGATGCGTTGCGCGCCGCGATCCGCCAGGTCGGCTATCCCTGCGTGGTGAAGCCGGTGATGTCCTCCTCCGGCAAGGGTCAGTCCGTAATCCGCAGCGAAGCGGATGTAGACGCGGCCTGGGAATATGCAGCCACCGGCGGGCGAGTGAAGGGCGGGCGGGTGATCGTTGAAGGCTTCATCGATTTCGATTACGAGATCACGCTCCTCACCGTGCGCGCCAGCAATGCCAGGGGTGAAATCGAGACCAGCTACTGCGCACCGGTCGGCCATGTGCAGGTACGGGGCGATTATGTCGAGAGCTGGCAGCCGCAAGCCATGCTGCCCGTTGCTCTGCACCGCTCGCGCGAGATAGCTGACAAGGTCACCACCGCGCTGGGCGGCCGTGGCCTCTTCGGCGTGGAGCTGTTCGTGAAGGGAGAGCAGGTGTGGTTCTCCGAAGTCAGTCCGCGCCCGCATGACACGGGTCTGGTCACGCTGGCCTCACAACGCTTCTCCGAGTTCGAGTTGCATGCCCGCGCCATCCTTGGCCTGCCGGTGGACACCAGCCTGCGCCGCCCGGCCGCCAGCGCCGTGATCTACGGCAACATGGACGCCACCGGGATCGTCTTCGAAGATATCGACGCGGCCCTGCAGGTGCCGGAATCGGATCTACGCCTGTTCGGCAAGCCCGAAGCCTTCGAGCGCCGCCGCATGGGGGTGGCCGTGGCCAGCGCCGATGATGTTGAAACAGCACGCGCACGCGCCACCGCCTGTGCCAACAAGGTCAAGCCCTGCGCGGCAGGCTGAAGCATGCTGCAGATCCGGCCGGAAACTGCGGCAGATGTCGACGCCATTGGCCGGATCACACAGCAGGCCTTCAATGGCCTGCCCCACAGCCAGCAGACCGAGCACTTGCTGATTGCCGCCCTGCGCAAAGCTGGTGCGCTGAGCATCTCGCTGGTTGCTGAAGAGCGCGGCGAAATCATTGGTCACATCGGCTTCTCAAAAGTGTCGATCGGCGGCGAAGAGCATGCCTGGTTCGGCCTCGCTCCGCTGTCGGTAGCACCTGCCCGCCAGCGCAGCGGCATCGGCCAGGCGCTGATCGCGGCGGGTCTGGCCCGCCTCGACGAACTCGGGGCCCAGGGCTGTGTCGTGCTCGGCGACCCGGCCTATTACCGACGCTTCGGTTTTCGCCCACAGCCAGGTCTGGTCCTTGCCGACGTACCGGCCGACTACTTCATGACTCACACTACCTGCGTGCCCTGCCCCCAGGGCAGTGTCAGCTTCCACCCTGCTTTTGCCCTCTGCGGCTAAGCTCTCCGGAGAACCTCCATGCGCTTCAAACACCTCGTCTGCAGCCTTCTGCTTGCCGCCACAAGCAGCCTCACCCATGCCGGCCTGCTGGACGCCTTCTCCGACAAGGACGCCACAGGCGGCATGCGCGAAGCGCTGGCCCAGGGCGCAAGCATGGCCGTGAAACAGCTCGGGCGCGAAGATGGCTTCCTCGGCAACCCCAAGGTGCGCATCGAACTGCCCGCCAACCTGCAGAAAGCCGAGACTGCGCTGCGCATGATGGGCCAGGGCCAGACCATCGATGAACTCGAGACCAGCATGAACCGTGCGGCCGAGCAAGCCGTACCGGAAGCGCAGGCATTGCTGCTCGCTGCCGTGAAGCAGATGAGCGTGCAGGACGTGAAGAACGTCCTCAGCGGTGGTGAAGACTCTGCCACACGCTACTTCCGCGAGAAGACCAGTGCCGAACTCGGCAAGCGTTTCCAGCCCATCGTCAGCCGGATCACCGGCAAGCTGGCAATCACCCAGCAATACAACTCACTGGCGGGCAAGGCCGCCGGCTTCGGCCTGCTCAAGCCGGAAGATGCCAGCGTGGAGCAGTACGTGACAAAGAAGGCCCTCGATGGCCTCTACCTGATGATTGCTGAACAGGAACGTGCCATTCGCGAGAACCCCGCCCAGGCCGCTGGCTCACTGGCGAAGAAGATCTTCGGAGCGCTGGGGAACTGACTCAGCCCAGCGCCTCGATCACGGTCAGCACCACCGGCGTGGTAACCGCCGCCAGCAAGGTGGACAGCACCATGCCGGCCGCCGTAGGTGCCTCGAAAACCTTGAACTGGCGGGACATCAGATAGACGTTCACGCCCATCGCCATCGACGAGAGCAACACCACCACCTGCGTTTCCATTTTCGGCAGGCCCAGCCCCCAGGCCAGCAGGCCCACCACCAGCGGCAGCACGATGAGCTTCATCAGGCAGACCGTGAGGCTTTGCGTCAGGCCTTCGCGCACGCTGTATTCGGCCAGGCCCATGCCCAGCACCACCAGTGCCATAGGCGTGGCAGCAGCGCCGACCATGGCCAGCGGCTGGGCCACGAGATGCGGCAGCGGCAGGCCGGTGAGGCCATACAGGGTGCCGGAGACGATCGCCGCGACAATCGGATTGGTGACCACGCTGCGCGCCGTCTTGGCAAAACCGCGCACGGAGAATTCGCCGTGCTGCGCCCATTCGATCGACACCGTGACCAGGGTCCACAGGGTCAGCGCATTGAATACCAGCACCAGTGCCACGCTGGGCAGCGCCGCGTCCCCCAGTGTGGCCTTGGCCAGTGGCAGGCCCAGCATTACGTTGTTGGAGAAGATGCAGCCGAGCGCGAAGATCGAGCCGGAGACTCCGTCCAGATGAAAAATCCGGGCCGCCATGACACGCCCGAGCACAAAGACGATCAGCGCACCGCCAAAGAAGGCAATCAGCAGACGTGCATCCACCGCCGGCAACTTGGAGAAGTCGCTCATCGTGTGGAACAGCAATGCCGGCAGGGCCAGGCCAAACACGAAACGGGTCAGCGCATCGGCCACGCTGCGCGGCCAGCCCCCCCAGCGCACGATGGCGTAGCCGGCGAAGATCAGCACAAAGAGAGGAGACGCGGCGGCAAGACGATCGAGGAAGAGCTGCATGAGAGCGACCAGGGAGGCGAACCTGATTTTACGCCGTCAGCAGCGCTCAGGCCCGGGTACGTCTTCCCCACAGGCGTAGCAGCGCCAGCCCCAGCAAGGCACCAACGAGATCCGCCAGCCAGTCATCCAGGCCAGCAAAGCGCCCGGGCAGTCCCGCCTGATGGAATTCGTCTGCTGCACCGATACCCAGAGCGATCAACAGCGCCAACCACGCGGGCAGGCCCAAGCCGCCCCGCAGCAGCAGGGCCAGCACGGCGAACAGGGTGAGATGGGCCAGCTTGTCCCACGGCGCCGGAATCAGGCCGGCGGCCTCGGGCTGGGCTCCACCGGCAAACAGCGCCAGCAGCATCAGACCAAGAACCAGCGCAGCCAGCACCTGGCGCGGGGAAACTTTCACTGGATCAGGCAAACCACAGGCGGATGCTGTCGATCAGGCGGCGCCACCAGCTGCCCTGCTCCACGGCCTGCAAGGCGGTAAGTGGATATTCGGCAAGAGCCTGGCCATCGAGCATGAGGCGCACGCTGCCAATCTGCTGGCCAGCAGCCACCGGAGCGATCAGGCGTTTTTCGAGCGTGATTTCCTGCTTGATCTCGGCAGCCTTGCCGCGTGGCAGGGAGATGTAGCGGTCAGCCGCAAAACCGGCCAGCACATGCTGGTTCGCCCCCTTGAAGACTTCCACCGTGCCAAGCGACTGACCGATGCTGAAGAGTTTGGGGGTATCAAAGTTCAGCAAGGCCCAGTCAAGCAGCTTGGCCGACTCACGCGCACGCTCTTCCATACCAGTGGTGCCGGTAACGACCGAGATCACCCGGCGTCCGCCACGCTTGCTGGAGGCCACCAGGTTGTAGCCGGCCGAGGCGGTGTGACCGGTCTTGAGGCCATCAACATCCGGATCGCGGTAGAGCAGGAGATTGCGGTTGTCCTGCTTGATCTTGTTGTAGAAGAACTGCTTGATCGAATAGATCGGATAGAACTCGGGGAAGTCGTGAATGATGGCTTCGGAGAGCTTCACCAGATCGGCCGCAGTGGTGTACTGGTTGGCCGCGGTGAGGCCATTACTGTCCATGTAATGGGTGTTGACCAGGCCAAGGCGCTGCGCCTCGCGGTTCATCATGGCAACGAAAGCCTCTTCGCTGCCGGCAATCGCTTCGGCCAGCACCACGCAAGCATCGTTGCCGGACTGCACGATCATGCCCTTGAGCAGATCATCCACGCTCACCGGCACCTTGATGTCGACGAACATCCGCGAGCCCTCCTGCTTCCACGCCTTGATCGACGGCGTGAGCAGCTGATCGAGCTTCAGGCGCCCTTCCTTGACGGCCTTGAAGCTGAGGTAGGCCGTCATCAGCTTGGTCAGCGAGGCCGGCTCAATGCGCATGTCAGCCTGATTGCCACCCAGCATCTGGCCACTTTGCATGTCGTAGATGGCATAGCTGCGCGCGGCAACTTCAGGCGGCTGCGGCAGAGCGGCGAAACTGGCAAGAGGAAGGCTAAGGCTGGCTGCGAGCAGCAGACGACGGAACATGGGTTCTCCGGAAAACAGGAATGAATTGAGGGGCGGGCCCGGGGCGCCGCGATTTTACTCCCGGTGGGATAGCCTGAGCCGTGAGGAGTTCCGCGTCGCAGCAATAAAAAAAGCCGGCGCAAGGCCGGCTTTTCACGAAAGAGGCAGAACTCAGATGCGGGTCGTCATCAGCTTCACGAGCAGATCGCGCGTCGCCGGATTGTCCATGTAAGGGCGATAGACCACTGCCACACGCGAGAGCAGCACGCTGCTGTCGCCGTATTCGACGAACTTCACGCCTTCCTTTTCAAGGCGGGTACGGGCCTTGGCCAGACGCTGGTTCCAGATGTCGCGATCGAACTTGGCCGACTCCTGCCCGGCTGCGCGCACAGCCTCGCGCTGGGCGGCCGGCAGACGATCCCACCACACCTTGGACACCACCAGAGCCTCAAACTGAACGATGTGGTTGTTATTCAGGTAGAAGTAACGGGCACGCTTGTAGTGGCCTTCGGATTCGTACTGCAGCAGATCGTTTTCAGCAGCATCGATCTTGCGCTCGTCAAAAGCACTGTTGACCTCCTTGTACTCCAGCTGCAGCGGGGTGCCACCCAGAGAGCTGACCAGATTGGTCAGATCCTTACGTGCCGGCACACGGATCTTCACCTGTTTCAGCGCAGCAGGAGAGTCAAGCTTTTCGCGCGAGTAGATGGCACGGCTGCCGCCGTCGTACCAGCCGAGAAGCACCATGCCGTTGGCGGCCAGACGCTTTTCCATATCCTGCCCCAGCTCACCCTCGAGCAGGCTGAACATCTGGCGCGAATTCTTCAGGATGAAGGGCAGGCGCATCACTTCAGCCATCGGGGCCACCCGGCCCACCGCACCGCCGCTCAGCACAGCCACGCCGACGTCACCCTTGCGCACCGACTCAAGCAGCTTGGCCTGATCCTTACCCGCCGAGATCGGCAGGATTTGCGGCGCGGGCTGGCCAGTAATGGTCTGCACGCTGTCGAGGAAGCGCTGCAGCGCAACCGTGCTGGGATGATCCTCGACCTGCGGCGACCAGGCGCCAGGCGCGGCTGCGGCAAAGGCGCTGCTCAACAGCAGAGTGCAGGCAAGGGACAAACGGGCGATCGATTTGGACATCTGGCAATCCTTCCACGGCAAAGCTGTGACTTAGTGCGCGAAGTATGCCAAATACTAGGGGTTAACCCCAAGCCCTTTTCCGATGAACGGACGCCGCCCTTGATCCCGAACAAATCCTTTTCAAACAATCACTTGGATATTAACCCAAGCGCTTGCAGACTGCTTCAAGCAGCCTGCAAAGCCTTGCCCGTGGCGGCATTCCGGGCATTCGCCCGGAATAAATGCAAAATCGGTAAAGATTCGTTACGACGCCCGTCTCAAGAGGCCAGCAGATGGTGAGCCAACTGCACCCAATAGCTGGCGCCGAGGGGCAAATTGTCATCGTTGAAGTCGTAATGCGGGTTGTGCAGGGTGCAGCCGCCCTCACCCGGGCCATTGCCGAGCCATACGTAGCAACCGGGGCGGTGCTCGAGGAAGCAGGAAAAATCCTCTGCCCCCATGCTCGGGCGCAGCCCCCAGTCCACATTGTCCGCTCCGACCAGAGCGGTTGCCACCGCCCGGCAATGCTCCGCTTCAAACGGAGTATTCACGGTCGGCGGATAGCCCCCCTCGTTGAGCTTGGCCTCGATCTTCACGCCATACGCAGCGGCAATCCCGTCACACAGGCGCTGCAAGTGCTGCCAGGTGGCCTCGCGCACCTCGCGCCGCAGGGCCCGGGTTGTGCCACACAGGCGGGCCTGGTGCGGAATCACGTTGTAGGCATCGCCCGCTTGAAAGCGTGTCACTGACACCACTGCGCCATCAAGCGGATCGGTGTTGCGTGCTACCACGGTCTGCAGCGCCCCCACCAATGCCGCGCCCGCCACCAGAGGATCTGCCGCCAGATTAGGCATCGCGGCATGACCACCATGGCCGGTAATCAGAATGTCGAAACGATCTGCACTGGCCATCACCGGCCCCGGCGTGATGCCAAAGCGGCCGACCGGCATGCCGGGCCAGTTGTGCAGGCCATAGATGGATTGCACCGGAAAACGCTCGAAGAACCCGTCCGCAATCATTGCGCTGGCACCGCCACGCCCTTCCTCTGCCGGCTGGAACACGAAGACCAGGCAGCCATCGAAATTGCGATGCTGGGCAAGGTACTCCGCCGCGCCGAGCAGCATGGCGGTATGCCCGTCATGGCCACAGGCATGCATGCAGCCGGTGTGCTGCGAGCGGTGGGCGAAAAGATTGGCTTCGGCGATCGGCAGCGCATCCATGTCAGCACGCAGACCGATGCAGCGCTCGGACGTGCCAGCACGCAAAACGCCGACCACGCCGGTCTGGCCCACGCCGCGATGCACTTCGAGGCCCCAGCGCTCAAGCAGGCTGGCCACCAGATCGGCGGTGCGGGTTTCTTCAAAGCCCAGTTCAGGATGGGCGTGGAGATCACGCCGGATCTCGATCAGCGCGGCATGGCGTGCGGCGATTTCAGGAAGGATCTGCATGTTGGGGCGTCCTGGCTTCTGTCTTCAGCCGCAGGGAATTGCGCTGCGGCATGGATTTGTAGTGCCCCGAATCTTACACTCGCGGCTCGCTATGAAGCCCGCGCCCACCCCTTCCGCCCTGCCCTCACGGCCCCCGTCCGGGCGCCTGCGCTGGTCTTTTGCCTGGCTTATGGCCTGCCTGCTCACCAGCGGCATGCTTGACCTGCTGGCCGGGATGAATAGCCCGCAAGTACTCCGCAAGGCGGCGGACGCACTGCAGGTAAGCTTGCTCACGGAGCCGGCACCACCTTCCTCCGCCCGACAGCCTCTGGCCACGCCCGCCGCGGCCTCCGCCGGACAGACACCCGCCCCGACACTGACCACTCCAGTTGCAACGCCTGCTGCGCAACGCCCCGTCGCCGGATCCGACTCGGCCGCCGTGGGCACTGCTGCGCTCAGCGAAGCAGAGCCCACCGCACCGGCCCACGCCGCCTCGGCAGCCACCACCAGGGAAGCGTCCGCGCCAGTCCGTAGCCTGGCTCAACGCTGTCCGCACCAGGTAAAGCCGGTTTTCCCGCCTCTGGCCCTGGAGGATGGCGTGGAGACCGGCCGCGTCACCGTGCGCCTGCATCTGGACAGCGAGGGTCGGGTGCGTGAAGTCAGCCTCGTGGAGGCCAGCCCACAAGGCTATTTCGAAGCGGCCACACGCCGCGCGGCCCTGCAGTGGCGCTGTCTGCCACCGGCCGAGGCGGGCGAAACGCTGCGGGTGCCCTTCGAGTTCGGGATCGCTGCACACTGAGACTGACGCGGCTGACTGCACCTGGCGGGTGCTACGTCTGGCAGACCGGTGACGCCACCGACGACGATGAGTTGATCAATGCCGGCATCGAGCGTGCTCATGGCGTGTTTGCCGTTACCAATGACGAAGCCCAAAATATGATGATCACATTCACGGCGCGTCAATTCACCGAGTACCACGCCCGCTCACTCTGGGAACTGAGCCTGCGCAGCCCGGAATACATCCTCGTGGCGATCCGCGTAGGACGCGACTGACGCTTCAATCCACAGGACGACTTCAACTGCAACCGGACCATATCCTGGTTGCGATGGCCACACTGGCAGGCCGGTACGAGTTCGAGGCCGCCGTGGGTGGCATCTGACGCCAAACGCAAGAAAGCCGCCCAAAGGCGGCCCCTATCATCCTGCAAGCGCTTCAGCGCAGCGCTTGCACAGTCATCCGCTCATCCACAGTCCGGATGGGTACATCCGCCTCTCGATCATGCCGCCCGATTCTGGCCGAACGCGTCAGCGCAAAGCCTATTGCCAAAACAGCCAGCGCGCAGAGCAGGAAGGTCATCCGCCCCCATAAGGGATTCGGAATCAGCAACATAGCCAGCATGCCGACACCGCCAACCGTTACGATACGGCCCAGCTTGCTGCGCTGATGCAGGTCGGCCTCGGTAGGTCGATCATCCGACAGCTCCGGCCGCTCCAGATCGGCAAAGAAGGCGTCCGTCTCGCGCTGCACCGGCGTTTCCTCACGCTTGTAAAACAAAGTGGTGAGGCAGAAGAAACCGCCTGTCAGCACCAGATGCGCAGCGATGTTGATCATCACCGAGAGATCAGCCATCTCGCGCCTGGTAAAGGCAATCCCCAGCCACTCGGCAAGCAGCGCCGGCTTGAGCCAGCTCACCAGCATCCAGGATACGCACAGCCCCACTACCACCGTGGCCCAGGGCGCCCACTTCGGCGTACGACGGACGAAGACGCCGAAGAACAGCGGCACCAGGATAGGCGACTGCAGCAGCGTAGCCACTTGCATCATCAAATCGAATAGCGACAAATGCTTGAGCGACTGGAAGAACTGCGCCATCAGGATCACCAGGATGCCGTTGACGATGGTGACCAGCTGCCCCACGCGCAGCAGCTGGGCATCCGTCACATCCCGCTTCTTCGCCAGGATTGGCTTGAAGAAAGAGCGTACGAAAATGCCTGAGTTGCGGTTGAGCGCCGAATCCATGGAGCTCATGGTGGCCGCGAAGAGGCCCGCCAGAAGCAGGCCGACCGTTCCCAGCGGCATGAACTTCTCGGCAAAAGCCAGATACACGCCATCGGCAGCCTTGGCGCCCAGTTCAACCGCGTGGAGGCTTGCTGCGTCCGGCATCAGCGAAGCGGATACCCAGGGCGGTACGAACCAGATGAAGGAGCCAATCAGCATCATGCCCAGCGCCATCAGCGCAGCCTTGCGCGCATGACGCGAATCCTTGGCGGAAAGGAAACGGTAGGACTCCTGCAGATTGTTGATGCTCTGCATCTGCTTGACGACGAAGAACAGGAAAGTTCCCACGATCAGCAGCGGGTAGTTCATGTCCGGCCCTGTCACAAACCCGCCGGGGAAGTTCGCCACCATTTCGCCCGGGCCACCCACCGCGATCAGGCCCACCACCGCACAGGCAATCGACAGCACAGCCACGATCAGCGATTGCACGAAATCACTGGCCACCACACCCCAGGCTCCGGAAAGCAGAGAGATCAGCAGCACCACGAGGCCCGTGCCCCAGATGGTCAGCACGATATCCACCTTGAATACCGCGCTGACAAAGATGGCCAGGCTGTTGAGCCACACCCCTGCATTGATGACAGAGAGCGGAATGATCACCCAGGTGAAGAACTGCTCATTGCCCGGCCCGAAGCGCCGCCGCACACCCTCGGTGGGCGTATCCACGCGGATCTGGCGCATGCGCGCCGAAAACCAGGCCCAGGACACGGCATACGCAATCACGTTGCCGACGAATACCGCAATTGCTGCAAGCCCATCGCTATAGGCCTTGCCCGCCGCGCCGGTAAAGGTCCAGGCGGAGAACTGGGTCATGAAGGCCGAGGCGCCCACCATCCACCACAGCATCTTTCCACCGCCACGAAAGTAGTCACTCGCCGAATTGCTGGCCATTTTCCGGAAAGCCAGACCGATGCCGATCATGAAGGCGAAATACGCCAGCACGACGGCTGCATTGATATCCAGATTCATTAAAACACTCCTGCCCGATATGAAATCGATGTTGCATAAGGGACCGGACTCTGCGGACGGGGTTCCGGAAAAGTTCATCTCCAGCTCTATTTCTGGATCTGGATCAACCCCGTTTCATCGCCTCGCCCGTTTCAGTCTCACCCCCTCAACGGAGCCTGAACATGAAGCCACGCCTTGCATTCGCCCTCCTCGCCACCTTCCTGGCGGCCTGCGTCAGCACCCAATCCGAAAACCCACCCTCGTCACAGACTGCAACAAACACACAGGTCCCCAGTGATCCGGCAAGAACGCCGACAGCGCCCCCCGCGCCTGCTGCCGCCAAAGTGGCCGAAACACGCTCAGTCAGCGCCGACATGGTCCGCATGATCGCCATGCCGGCGCCCATTCTGATGCAGGCGCCAGCACCGGATCGCGAACGCTATGGCGCGCTCACAGACAACCCGGTGAAGCGGGTGGCGGAAGCCCCGGTCTCCACCTTCTCCATCGACGTGGATACCGGCAGCTACAGCAATGTGCGCCGCATGCTGAACGCCGGGCGCCTGCCGCCTGCCGACGCCGTGCGGGTCGAAGAGCTGATCAACTACTTCCCGTATGACTACGCTCAGCCACAGGATGGCCGCCCGTTTGCGGTGCACACCGAACTCGCGCCGGCACCGTGGAATTCCGAGCGGGTGCTGCTGCGGATCGGCATCAAGGGCATGGATGTAGCCAAGGCCAGCCTGCCGCCCGCCAACCTGGTTTTTCTGGTCGATGTTTCCGGCTCGATGAACAGCCCCGACAAGCTCCCGCTGCTCAAGTCTTCACTGAAGCTGCTGGTGAATGAACTGCGCCCGCAGGACCGCATTTCGCTCGTCACCTATGCTTCGGGCACTCAGGTGGTGTTGCCCCCGACTGCGGGCAGCGACAAGGCCACGCTCATTGCCGCCATCGATGGCCTGCGTGCCGGCGGCAGCACGGCGGGCGCCTCAGGCATCCAGCTCGCTTACGCGGCTGCGCAGCAAAGCTTCATCCCGAACGGCATCAATCGCATCCTGCTCGCCACCGATGGCGACTTCAACGTCGGCCTCAACGACACACGCCAGCTCAAAAGCCTGATCGAAGAAAAGCGCCAGAGCGGCATCTCGCTCTCCACGCTGGGCTTCGGCACAGGCAACTACAACGAAGCCATGATGGAGCAGATCGCCGATGTGGGCGACGGGGCGTACTCCTACATCGACAGCCTGATGGAAGGCCACAAGGTGCTGGTGAACGAGATGACGTCCACGCTCGCCACCATCGCCCGCGATGTGAAAGTGCAGATCGAATTCAACCCGGCCGTGGTGCGCGAGTACCGCCAGATCGGCTACGAAAACCGCCAGCTGGCACGCGAGGATTTCAACAATGACAAGGTCGATGCCGGCGACATTGGGGCGGGGCATACGGTCACAGCGCTGTATGAACTCACCCTGGTCGAGGGCAAGCCCAGTGTGGATGACCTGCGCTACGCACCGCAGCCGCCACGCGAAGGCCCACTCGCCAATGAACTGGGCCATCTCAAGCTGCGCTACAAGCTGCCCGCAGCCTCCAGCAGCCAGCTGATTGACTTCGCCCTCCAGCGCAGCGCGATCAAGCCGCTCGCCGCCGCCAGCAGCGAGTTCCGCTTTGCCACCGCCGTGGCCGGTGTCGGCCAACTTCTGCGCGGCGGCAAGTACACCGGTGACTGGGGCTACGCGCAAGCGCGCGCGCTGGCTGCAACGGATCTGGGCCAGGACCGCTTCGGCTACCGTGGTGAATTCCTGCGCCTGCTGGATCTGGCGACGGCACTGGGGACGAGACCGGTGCTGTAAGCGTGCGGCCTTGGGGCGCGAGCCGATGCCGGAGCGAGCAATCCCTCGACCAGCGCAGGGCAGGCTTCCAGTCGCGCGCAGCCAGAGGCCGCGCCTACAAGAGGAAAGGCGCGGTCTATACTCGCGCCATGAGCACCGCCGCCCCCGCCGATCTCGCCGCCCTGCCCGATGAAGACCTGATGCTGCTGGTAGCCAGCGGCATCATCGAAGCACCGGCCACCGAGCTGTTCCGCCGCCACAACCGCGCCCTGTTCAACTTCATTGCCTGGCAATGCCAGGGCAATCTCGCCGAAGCGGAAGACATCGCCCAACGCAGCTGGGAGAAGCTCATGACGCGCTGTGCCGATTACCGCCCACAGGCCGCCTTCCGCACCTTCCTGTTCCAGATCGCCCGCAACCTGTGGCTGGACCTGCGCCGCTCAGCGGGCGAGAGCCTGCGCGAAGAACTCGACGAGCAGCAGCCCGACATTCCCGCCGACTACCTCGATCCGGAGGCTGAACTGGCCCTGCATCAGGATCTGGGGCGGGTGCATGAAGCCCTGCTGGCCCTGCCCGCCAATCAACGCGAAGTGGTGGTACTGCGCTTCTTTGCCGAAATGAGTCTGGAAGAAGTTGCGCATACCGTCGGCGAAGGTTTCGAAACCGTGAAAAGCCGCCTGCGCTATGCCTTCGCCCGCCTGCGCCGTGAGCTGGAGGGTGCCACGTGAGCGAGGCCTGCGAAGACTTCCTGCGCGGTCAAGGCCGCCTCGCCGGCCTGCTCTGGGAGCTGCCGCCCTATGAGCCGCCGGCCAGCCTGGAAGCCCGCTTCCTCGCCGCCGCCCGGGCGGCTCAGGCTTCTGCAGGCGCGGCCTCTGGCCGCTCCTCCGCAAACCAGATCCCCCCCGCCGCATTTGAAGCCCCGCCGCAGATGGCTGCCCGTTTCGGTCAGCTTGCCGCTGCGCTGGAGGCCGCCCAGGCGCCACGCCGCGAGGCCGTACTGACCCAGATTGCCCAAGGCGAAGCGCCACAGGACGTGCTCGGTGCGCCGATCCAGCCTGCCACCGCAGCCTGGCTCCAGGCGCAGGCTGCCAGCAAAGCCCCGGTACGAGCGGCCAAGCCTGCCCGCAAACCAGTGCTCTGGGGCTTTTCCTGGTTCGATCTACGCCTGGCCGCACTGGCTACCGTGCTGGCGGCGGTCAGCACCCAGTGGCTGCAGCAGCATGCGCCCTCATCGGTCGAGCTAGCCCTGCTCGAAGCCTTCCAGCGGACCCGCCAGCCTCTCGCTGAAGCTCAGCCGGATCAACCGCAGAACCCGCTCAGCGCGGCTCGTGCAAAATCGATCAGACCACCTGCCGCCCTGCCCGCTGCCCCGCCACCGCCGGCCCCCGAGCTGGCCCGCGAAGAGATCGGCCCGCCGGCACATCTGGTGACACCGATCGAACTGGCCAACCCGTCCCCGGCAGAACCCATCCATGCCCAGCAGGCGGAAAACCGGGCCGCCGCCCCAGTCATTAGCAGCGAGCAGCTCCGCGAGCACAGCCCGCTCGCCGATGCACAACCCGCCCCGCTGATGGCCGCAAGGAAAGCAGCGCCCCCCGCCCCGCGCCTGGAGGAGGCCAGCCCCCCGCCACCCGCCTTGGCTGCGGCTGAAAAGCAACTCGCTGAACCGAAGCCTATGGCCTCAAGATCCGCGCCCCTCGTCGCCGCGCCGCCCCCGGCCAAACCTGCAGCCCCCATGCCGGCAGCCGCCCCATCCACCAGCAGCGCTGGCCCGGCGCGTATCGAGGCCTCCCTCCAGGACGATCCCGCCCTCATCGCCGCCCGCCTGCCAACCCGCCCCGCCAGCCACAGCTGGCGGGTCTTCAGCGCCACACCGGCCGCACCCGAAGTGCAGGCCTGGCTAAGCAAGCTGCGCGCCGCCCTGTCCGCCAGCCCGGCCCTGTTCGAGCCGCGCCTCGACCCACGCCTGCCGCCCGGCCAGTTACGCATCGTAGTGCCGGCCGAGGCTCCCTGACGCGCTGCGCGAGATTGCGCCGCATCAGGGGGAGCGAATCTTGATCGGTCTTTTAAGGCCACAACACCTTTTAACGTTTCTGAATCGGAAAATACGCGCCTGTGTCACCCTGAACGCGCGCAATGAGAAGCAGATTGTCCGGCCCCACCAGCGGCCTGAAATACACGCAATGGACCGCCGCAACCCTGCTCGGGCTGAGTGCCTGCGCTCAGGATCCGTCCCTGGTGCGCGGCCCCACGACCAACCGGCCGCAGGCCCAGATGGCCAGCGTGGAGCACACGGTGAACCCAGGCTCGATCTTCCAGCCTGGCAACCCGAACGGCATGGTGATGTTTCAGGAAGAGAGCAAACCGCGCCGCATCGGTGACAGCCTGAAGATCGACATTTCCGAATCGCTCAGCGCCAGCAACAAAAGCACCACCACCACCAGCCGCGCCAACAAGGTCGCCACTAAAGGGCCGGGTGGGGCGGACACGATGAGCAGCCTGATCAACCAGATCATCAACGCGGATCTCAGCGCCAGCGGCAGCGATTCCTACCAGGGCTCGGGCAAAGCCGAAAACACCAGCAAGCTGCAGGGCAAGCTGGCCGCCTCGGTGGTCAACGTGCTGCCCAATGGCAATCTGGTCGTGGCCGGCGAAAAAAGCATCGCCATGAATGGTTCAGTCAGCACCCTGCGCTTTTCCGGCGTGGTGGATCCGGCCGATATCAAGGCCGGCCGCACGGTCAGCTCCAGTGATGTGATCGATGCCCGCCTGGAGCAGCTTGGCTCCGGCCAACTCAAGGACACGGAAGGCCGCAGTGGTCTGCAGCGCCTGCTCACCGACTCCCTCACCATCTGGTAAGCCGGGCTCACAATGCAAAAGCCCGCGAGCGCCGCACACGCGGCAGCCCACGGGCCTATAAGAAGTGGCAAGCGTCAGGCGCGCGCCGGGTCACACCTTGCAGTCGACGACGCTTCCAAGCGTACGCCCGCCGCCTGCTTCTGCCGAATTGGGGCTTGCCGGCGCAATCATCGCGGCGGCCGAAGAGCTCGCAGTCTTGCCGGCAGCGGCCACATTGCTTGAGGCCGGACTGACGCCGGCGGACGACGCAGCGGCGGCCTTCGGGCTCTCGGTCGTGCGGGCCGCACGCGGCATGCTGCTCACCGGATCGCGGAAAGCGGCGCTGACAGAACTGATGGACGTCATGGTTTCTCCTTTTGCTGGTTGGAAAACGCGGTCTGCACCGAGCCGGCGCCTGGCGCTGAGAGCCGGCTGGATGAAGTCTGGCGAGGTTCGCTGAGTCCGTTGGCAATGGCCTTCACGGAAGGCGCCAGCTTCTCGCGGGTACTGGCCCATTTATCGAACCCCATCATGCCCAGGCGATAGCTCGCAGCAGCCAGCACCCGGCCCTGCTGGCGCAGCTCGACGCGGGCAGCGCTCATGTAGGGCTGGTACTCGCTGGAAAACAGGGCCTTGCCCCATTCAAGCTGAGCCATGTAGTAAATCGAGTGGCGACAGGTCTCGGGCAGCACGGTTTCATACACCCGGCTGCGGACCCCGTTTTTCTCCAGCTCGGCCTGCAGGGCCGGCACAAAGTCCGCCAGCGCAACCGCGCGGTTCAGTTCGATGCAGGCGCCGTCAAAGCGCTCATAAGCATGGATCACCGGGCTGTCGGGCTCACTAGGCAACAGCACGGATGCATTACTCACGGTGAGCGTTGCCAGCTCCAGCGCCTTGAGTGCCGGGCTCGGCGTCATCACCACACAGGCATTCAACAGCAGGGCCGGAATCAAACAGCACGCACGCACTTTCAGAGCTCCCGAAACAATCATTGGCAAGGTTTGTTGAGCCGATCTTAGCGGTCAGGCAGGCCCTTCCCGAACGGGTTTTGCGCCGTTTTACGCCTTTCTGAAATAGCGGCAAAGCCTGCCGCAGCAAGGCGGCAAGGGCTGCCGGAAAATCCTGAAAACAGGCAAATATGTCGCCCCCCAGTGCAAGCCTGACAAGATTTTCAGGACAAGCCCGACACGCATCCGCTACCCTGCGCCCCTATCCAAGGAAAATGACCATGCATCCGATCTTCGACGCCGACGCCCTACTGCTCCTGGCCCTTGTGCCCGCCTCCAAGCGGCGCCCCGCCACGCTTGAGGAGATCGTCATCGCGCTGGCTTCGGTGCGCCCCGAGCTGCCCGGCGCCGCCCGCCTGCGCGACGCCTTCGCGCGCCTCTCGGCCCACGGCCTGCTACTGGCCCAAGATGGCGGCTACACCCTGAGCACTGGCGCTCAGGCACTGCTCGCCAAAGTGCCCAAGAAAGGCGATGCGGGCGAGCGCGTGTTCTCACTCAAGCAAGCCCTCACGGATTTCGATTCGCCGGCCGATCAGCCAAAGATCGAACTCAGCGCAGCCGAAGTCGGCGAAGCTGTGAAGGTCTGGCAAGCCAGCTTGCCACCGCCGACCAAGTCCGAGAAATTCACCGCCCGCACCGGCATCAAGAAAGGTCCGGCCGCCGCACGCTCGGGCTCCTTCAAGCCGCCGCGCAAGCGCGACTTCGAGTAAGCGCGATGGCCAGCTTCAGCGAACTCGGCCTCGCCCCCGAGCAATTAGCCGTTCTGCAGCAACTCGAATATTTCGAGATGACGCCGATCCAGGCCGCCAGCCTGCCGCTCGCGCTGGCCGGTCACGACCTCATCGCCCAGGCCAAGACCGGCAGCGGCAAGACTGCCGCTTTCGCCCTGCCGCTGCTCGCCCGCCTGAATCCGCGCCACTTCGGCGTACAGGCCATGGTGCTGTGCCCCACGCGCGAACTGGCCGAACAGGTCGCGCAGGAAATCCGGCGCCTCGCCCGCGCGCAGGACAACATCAAGGTGCTGACCCTGTGCGGCGGCGCGCCGATGCGCGCACAGATGACCAGCCTGGAGCACGGCGCGCACATCGTGGTCGGCACGCCCGGCCGCCTGATGGATCACATCCAGCGCGAAAGCCTGAAGCTCGACGGCCTAAAGACCCTGGTGCTGGACGAAGCTGACCGCATGCTGGACATGGGCTTCTTCGACGACATCAGCTGGGTCGCCAGCCACTGCCCGCCGGGCCGCCAGACTCTGCTCTTCTCCGCCACCTATCCGGATGGCATCGCCAAGCTGGCCGCGCAGTTCCTGCGTCACCCGCAGGAAGTAAAGCTCGCCGAAACGCACGAGCCCGAGAAGATCCGCCAGCGCTTCTACGAAGTCGTGCATGACGATCGCCTGAAAGCCGTCGGCCAGCTCCTGCGCCACTACCGCCCGACCAGCACGCTCGCCTTTTGCAACACCCGCCAGCAGTGCAAGGCGCTGTTTGAGCAGCTGCGCAGCGAAGGCTTCCATGTGCTGACCCTGCATGGCGAGCTGGAGCAGCACGAGCGCGATCAGGTGCTGATCCGCTTCGCCAACCGCAGCTGCTCAGTGCTGGTCGCCACCGACGTGGCCGCGCGTGGGCTGGACATCGACCAGCTCGAATGCGTGATCAACGTCGACATCACGCCGGACCCCGAGGTGCATGTGCACCGCGTGGGCCGCACCGGCCGCGCTGATCAGAACGGCTGGGCACTGAGTTTGTCGAGCGAACCGGACAAGCGCCGCGTCGGCGACATCGCCCGCATGAGCAACTTCGTGCCCGAGTGGCATACGCTGGAGTCGCTGGTCGTGACCGATGAAGCACCGCTGCTGCCGCCGATGAGCACCCTGCAGATCCTCGGCGGCAAGAAAGACAAGATCCGCCCCGGCGATGTGATGGGCGCGCTGGCGGCCGAAGCAGGTTTGACGCGCGAACAGGTCGGCAAGATCAACGTCACCGACCAGACCACCTATGTGGCGGTGGAGCGCAGCCTCGCGGGGGATGCCGCCCGCAAACTCGGCGCCGGCCGCATCAAGGGCAAGGCGGTGAAGGTGCGCAGGCTCTGAGCCTCATGCTCAAGGTTACGTTTTCGCCAGGGCGACTTCATTCGCTTCCCCCACGCGTGGCATGCGACTGAAGTCGCACCTACGCCAGCCCACCTCTTCCTGCAGGACTTCCCCATGCCCATGACCTACGAGCAATACCTCGACGAAGTCACCACCCTGATCGTTGAAAAATACGGCACCGCTGACGCGACCGCGATCAAACAGGTCATGGACGCACAGGAAGCGGGCTTCTTCATCACCCATGATGATGACGAGCGCTTGCGCAACCTAGATCAGGCCCACAAGGATGCGGCCACCATCGGCAAGCCGCGCAAGCCGGGCCGCACGCCCAAGCACTGAGAAGCTGTTCACGGCCTATAGCGAGAGGCCGTCAGCCGGGTGAAGAGCCGCACAGGAACCGGAGTTCATGTTGATCAATGAAGATTCCGAGCAGCGCATAAGCCCTGATCACGGCCTCGCAGGCAGATCGGGAACGGCTTCTGAGCCCCACCCGGATGCCGGCGTCAGGCCGGGCCTGCTCAGAAACGGAAACCCGCCTTGGCGCTATAGCTGTTGGCGTGCCCGGTACGATCAATCTCGAGCGCAAGATTGAACAGCCCCAGATTCAGATTCGCGCCAGCGAAGAATTTCCGCTGCCACTGCGAAACCTCAGCCAGCCCGCTGACAAGAGGCGTGCTCGTGCCATGGACCAGCCCAGCGCCCACATAAGGCTTGAAGAACAGGAAGCCCTTGGAGACCACGATTTCGGCATTGGCAGCATGGAAATCAAGCTGCTCGGAGCCGCTTAACACGGTGTAAGCCCCGCGCAATGAAACCGCCGGCAACACCAGGCTCCCCTCCATGGGCGACCAGCGCAGCTCGGCGCCGTAGAGTGAAGCGTCCATCCCCGGCACCGGAGCGTAGAAAGCACCGACATCCAGCGCCAGGGGCAGGCCCTTGTGTACATGCAGCCTCGGCAGCCCGAACAACTGATAGCCCTGGCCGCCCGCCGCCTTCATGACATCCGGATTTGAGAGGCGGGTAGCGGTCGCCTCCAGCGCTACATCAAACCCCAGCAGACCCAGCGGATCGCCCGGTGAAATGGCTTTGTAGCTGAGCGCGGAAACAAGGTCGCCGGAGAGTTGCTCGAACTCCGTCTGGCTGAGTTGGCCAAGATTTTCGAGACCCGCGGCAGAAGACGCGGCAGAGAATGCGGCCAGCAAGGCCGCCATGAGTTTCGACATGGTGATTCGTTCAGTGACATCAGGATTGAAAATCCGCCCTTGGCGGAGCCTGGTAACTTAACGCCACCCGAAAGAGCATCTGCAGCCCTGTAGAGTTAAAGAATCATCAAGACAGCTCAAGCCAACTCTGGCTGCGGCGGTGCGACACAGACACGCCTACAAGCAGGCCTCGGCGATAAGATGCATGTTTTCCGACCGGCCCTTCGCCATGAGCCTCCTTCCTTCCGCCACGAATCTCCGCCCATGGCTGCGCAAGGCCGCAGTGCTGCTGCTGGCAATCGGCCTGCTTTACGTTGCCCTTATCGCCGTGATGCTGGCGCGCCAGGAGAGCCTTCTGTTCTACCCGGTAAAGCTGCCTGCAGATTTCCGCTTCGACAAACCGGATGTGCTCGAGCGCAAGCTGGAAGTGCCCGGCGCCACACTGTCTGCCCTGCACTTGCGGCAGGCAAACGCCAAGGGCCTGATCTTTTTCCTGCATGGCAATGCCGGCAATCTGGATATATGGCTGCCCAGCACCGAGTTCTACCGCCGCGCCGGGTATGACCTGTTCATGATGGATTACCGTGGTTTCGGCAAAAGCACCGGCCACATCGAGAGTGAAGCCCAACTGCATGCCGATGTGCGCGCAGCCTGGGACACCGTGGCGCCGGAATACGCTGGCCGCCCCATCGTGATCTATGGCCGCTCACTCGGCAGCGGCCTCGCCACCAAGCTGGCCAGCGAAGTGGAGGCGGCCCAGCTGATCCTCGTCTCGCCCTACAGCAGCTTCGTGCAGCTGGGGAAAGACCACTTCCCCTGGGTGCCCTCGTTCGCCACGCGCTATCCGATGCGCACCGATGAGTGGCTGACCAGGGTCAGCGAACCGGTGCTGCTGATTCACGGCGCGCAGGACACACTGGTCAGCGTGAAGCATGCCGAAGCACTCAAGGCCGGGCATCCCGCGGCGGATCTGATCGTGTTGCCACAAGCCGGCCACGAGGATGTGCACACCTTCCCGGCCTACACCTACAGCCTGCTGCTGAAGCTGACGGATCTGGCAGCCGCGCACTGACGACCCGCGCTTCGCCTACTCCAGTGCCGCGAAGCTGAACTCCAGGCGCCAGCGGGACTTCACCGGCTGACCGTCGAACATCCCCGGCGCCAGCCTGAGTGCATCGAGGCGCTGCACGAAACGGCGAGTGCCGCGCGGACTGAGTTCACTGCTTTCAACGACCACCCCGTCCACCTCACCGCCCTCGCTGATCAGCACCTGCAGCACGATGCGCCCGACCTCGTGCTCATCCAGCGAGGCCGGCACATATTCACGCATATCCATCAGAAAGCGCGGCCGGCTCGTGAGCTGCTCGACCGGGGTGTAATCGCTCAAGTCCGGTGGGGCGACGCGACCTGCCGGGTGGTTCGCGGCGCCGCCCTCCTCGGCAGGCCGGGGGGCAGATCCGGCCTGCGCGGCGGCGCTGGCAGCAGGCTTCACTCCGGCCATGGGCAGCGCCAGTTCAGGAGAGGCTACCTGCGGCGCTGCGGCGATGCTGCGCAGGCGAGCACTCACGCTTGCCACGCCCACTCGCCCACCCGGCAGCGGCCACAGCCAGAACAGGGCCAGATGCGCGAGCAGCGAAGTCAGCGCACACACGCCCAGCACCCATTGCTGCTCACGGCGGGCCTGGCGGGCGAAGTCTGTGCGAAGAGGTGGCAGAGCATCGGACATGGCGGCGAGTTTAACGCAGGCTCACCCTTGCCAATCAGGCTCATAGCCCTTGCCCGGCTTCGGAAAAAAGGGCTTTTGTGATAGTTTCGCGGGTCCGCCATTCCGGGCGGATCGCCCCGCAACTCCAGCCCCAAGATCATGAATACCAAGGTTTTTGCCTACGACACCACCCTCCGCGACGGCTCTCAGGCGCAAGGAATTTCCTTCTCGGTGGAAGACAAGCTCAAGATCGTGCGCAAGCTCGACGAGCTGGGCATTGCCTATATCGAAGCCGGCAATCCGGGCTCCAACCCGAAGGATCTGGAGTTCTTCCGCCGCCTGGGCGAGCTGAACCTGAAGCACGCCAAGATCACCGGCTTCGGCAGCACCTGCAAGGTGGGCGCGAACCCGGCCGAAGACGCCCAGCTCGCGTCCCTGCTGGGCGCCAACACGCCCGCCGTGGCGATCTTCGGCAAGACCTGGGATTACCACGCCACGGCCATCCTGCGCACCACGCTGGATGAGAACCTGCGCATGATCCGCGAGACCATCGCCTTCCTGAAGGGCAAGGGCAAAGAGGTCATCTTCGACGCCGAACACTTCTTCGACGGCTACAAGAGCAACCCGGACTACGCCCTGCAGGCGCTGGCCGCAGCGGTGGAAGGCGGCGCGGACAACCTCGCCCTGTGCGACACCAATGGCGGCAGCTTCCCGGACGAGATCTTCGCGATCACCCGTACTGTGGTCGAGCGCTTCCCCGGCGTATCGGTGGGCATCCACTGCCACAACGACTGCGAGCTGGCGGTGGCCAACTCGGTACGCGCGGTGCAGGCCGGCGCCACCCAGGTGCAAGGCACCATCAACGGCATCGGCGAGCGCTGCGGCAACGCCAACCTGTGCGCGATCATCCCGAACCTGCAGTTGAAACTCGGCTTCGACGTGATCCCCGCCGCCAACATGGCCACGCTCACGCCCATGGCCCGCTTCGTCTCCGAAGTCGCCAACATGGAGCACAACGACAAGGCCGCCTACGTGGGCGGCGATGCTTTCGCGCACAAGGGCGGCATGCATGTCGATGCGGTGAACAAGAATCCGGTGAGCTACGAGCACATCACGCCGGACACCGTCGGCAACGCCCGCAAGATCCTGATGAGCGAAGTCGCCGGCCGCGCCACCATCCTCGGCAAGATCAACGAGGTGGATCCGGCGCTGACCAAGGATTCGGCCGAGACGAAAGCCATCATCGAACGCCTCAAGGAACTCGAGCACGAGGGCTACCAGTTCGAGAGCGCGGAATCGAGCTTCGAGCTCTTGGTGCGCAAGATGCTGGGCAAGTTCACGCCCTCCTTCGAACTCAAGGAGTTCAAGGTGATGGTCAATGAGCCGAGCCTAAACGGCGTGAACTCCTCGGCCATGATCAAGATTCATGTCGGCGGCGAAGACGAAATCACCGCCGCCGAGGGCGATGGCCCGGTCAATGCGCTGGACCGGGCACTGCGCCGCGCACTGGACCGCTTCTACCCGGAGCTGCGCGAGATGAAGCTCACCGACTACAAGGTGCGCGTGCTCGATTCGACGCAGGCTTCGGCCGCCAAGGTACGCGTGCTGATCGAATCGGCCGATGCCGGTAGCTCCTGGACCACCATCGGCGTCTCCACCGATGTGATCGACGCCTCCTGGCGCGCGCTGGTGGATGCGGTGGAATACAAGCTAGCGCGCAGCCGCCAGGGCTAGGGCCTGAAGGGTCGGCCAGCTTGAGTTCGGCCCAGCCCTGAACCATAGTCGGGGAGCCGTCTTCCAAAGCTCCCTGCCATGCCAGTCCTGCAAGGTTTTGTGCTCACCCTCATCACTTGCCTGGCGCTGCACTGCGCCCCTGCCAGCGCCGAGGCGCTGAAGCTCGTCACCCTGGCCTACCCGCCTTACATCAACGAAGTAGGCGGGGTACCGGATGGCCCGGTCGTCGAAATCGTCAAGGAAGCCTTCCGACGCAGCGGCCAGGAAGTATCCATCAGCTTCTACCCCTGGACGCGCGGGCTGAACATGGTTCAAACCGGGCAAGCCGACGGCCTGTTCACGATCAAGAAAACCCCCGAGCGTGAGCGGTTTCTCCTCTTCCCGGAGGAGCCGCTACTGAGCCAGGACTATGTGTTTTTCGTGCGCAAAGACTCCCGCATCCGCTTCACGGGGGATTACGCCTCACTCGCCCCGGTGCGTATCGGCATCGTTCGCAACACTTCCTATGGTGCGCGTTTCGATGAAGCGGTCCAGCAAGGCGTTTTCAGCCGCCTGGAAGCGGCCAACGATTACCTGCACATTTTCCGCATGCTGCTGGCAGGGCGTGTCGACGCAGTGATCTGCAGCCACCTGGTCGGCCTGAGCTATCTGCGCGAGCTCAAAGCCCTGAACCAGGTCAGCGTCAGCGGCCCGCCCTCCGAAACGGCCTACAGCTACCTGGTTTTCACCCGCGAGCACGATCACAGCGCCACAGCGAGCGCCTTCGACAAAGCCATGAGCGGCATGAAGAAAGACGCTACGCTGAGCCGCCTCCTCGCTCCCATCCGCTGACGCCTGCCAAGCCTCTGCCGCGCTACACTCCGGTTTCCACAAACCGCATCGTCACCGCGCCATGTTCGCTCGCGTCATCCAGGCCTGCCTGCGTTACTTCGACCGCACCTTCCTCGATCTCGGCCGCCAGATGCGCTGGAGCTATCTGCCGCCGTTGATGGTGTACATGGCCTACGGCGTGTCAGGCATCACCGGCATCGTCGGCACCTTCTACGTGAAGGAATACCTCAGCCTGTCGGCGCAGGATCTGGCCGCACTGGGCTTCTGGGCCATGCTGCCCTGGGCCATCAAGCTGCCGATCGGCCATGCGGTGGATCTGTTGTGGCGCTGGAAAGCCTGGCTGGTATGGCTCGGCGCCCTGCTGGTGTTCGCGAGCTTCTCGATCATGGTCGGCCTGATCGGCGAACGTGCCGCGATGGAAGCCATCATGCCGGCTAACAGCTGGTACCAGCTCTCGGTGCTGATCGCCCCGCTGGGTTTCGTGCTGCAGGATGTAGTGGCGGATGCAATGACAGTCGAAGCCGTGCCGCATTTCGATGCGCAAGGCAGCCCGATAGACCCCGCCGCACGCCGGGCCATGAACACCACCATGCAGACCCTCGGTCGCGTCGCCATCATCGGCGGCCTCGCCGCCGTAGCGCTGGCCAATGTGGCGATGTTCGAGGGGGTGGAGAAACTCGATGCCGCCGCCAAACAGGCCATTTACCTGAAGATCTACAGCGTGGCCCTGTGCGTGCCGCTGCTGTCGGTGGCCGGCGTGCTGCTCGCCAGCTGGATGCGTCGCCGCGAAGAAAAACGCCTCGCCGCACTGGGCATCGATGCCAACGCCATGCGCCACGGCCTGCCGGATGAAGGCGACGAAGGCATCACTCGGCCGAACTGGCTGATCCTCGGCGGCTCCATTGCCTTTGCCGGCATCTCGATCGGGCTTGGCATGGCGCGCGTGAAATACGGTCAGGAACTGATCTTCGTGCTCTCGGCCTCGGTGATCCTGTTCCTGATGTGGCGTCTGGCGCGCGAGATGACGCCTGAAATGGGCGCCACCCTGATCGGCACCAGCCTGATCACCTTCGCCTTCCGCGCCACACCCAGCACCGGCGCCGGTGTGGGCTGGTGGCAGATCGACGTGCTCGGTTTCGACCAACAATTCCTCTCCATCCTCGACCTGATCGCCTACGGCCTGACGCTGGCCGGCCTCTTCGGCTTCCGCCGCCTGATGGCCGAAAAATCGATCGCCTGGAACGTGATCATGCTTAGCGTAGTCGGCACCGTGCTTTCGCTGCCGACGCTGGCCATGGCCTTCAACCTGCATCACTGGACCGCCGCCATGACCGGTGGCGTAGTCGATGCGCGCTTCATCGCCGTGTTCAACACTGCGCTGGAATCGCCACTCGGCCAGATCGCCATGGTGCAAGGCCTGGCCTGGATCGCCATCACCGCCCCGCCGCGCCTGAAGGCCACCTACTTCGCCGTGATGGCCTCCTTCTCCAACCTCGCCCTCTCAGCCGGCCAGCTCGGGACCAAGTACCTCAACCAGATCTTCGTGCTGACCCGCGAAGTGAAAGACGCCAACGGCCTCGTCACCACCCCGGCCAACTACGACAATCTGCAAGCGCTACTGATCACCGCCGTCCTACTCGGCCTGCTGCTGCCGATCGGCGCCGTGGGTCTTGCGAAGCTGCGCCGCTGGCAGAGCGGCTGAGCGCCCATCGGCAAGGATGCCTGCGCCTTAGCGCAGCCACATCGGGGCCTCGAAAAGCTTGTGCGGGGGCCGGCCACGGCCGCGATGCCCCCACGCGGCCCACGTGATCGACTCAACATCCCGGCATGGATCAGGCCTCATGTGCCGCCTGAAGCCGCACCAGCAGGTACGCGACGAATTTCCGTAGCGGCGACTTCAGCCGCCTGTCGCGCCCCTGCAGCCCAAACCATGCAGAACATCAGCGCTGTTTGTAGGTAAAACAGGAAGCCCACAGCCCCCTGTTGTAGCCATGCAACAACTCTCAGGGCAGTCAGCCCCTCTTGTGACATTCGTCACGTCTTCGCAATACCTCCACGTATCGAGCCCCCAAGCCGCACCACATCTGGCTTGCGTGTGATCGGAATCACATCCCCCTGCTTTACACCTGTGTGTTTTTGAAAAATTTTGCAATGCCGCACATGAATTCTGTGCAAACGAGTTCGTGTTTGTAAGAAAAATTCCTATAAAGTCGCGCCACAAACCGGACAAATAACCGGATTCAATAAATTTATCGCTTTTAACGGGTAAGAGGAGCAAACATGTCAGCATCACGCAGTATTAATCTGGCTGCGCTCGTTGCGGCCGTCAGCGTTCTGAGCGCTTGCGGTGGCGGTGGCGGCACGGGTAGCACCACTTCGGCAAGCAACAGTTCGACGGCAGCCTCCAGTACGGCAGTAGCAGCTTCGTCTGCAGCGACGGCCTCGTCAGCTACTGCAGTGAGCTCTGCTGCAGCAAGCTCCCAAGCGACCACATCAACAGCCGCTACTTCTTCGACTGCTGCAACCTCCTCAGCAGCCGCTTCGTCTGCTGTGATTTCGTCAGTAGCCAGTTCAGCGGCCTCATCAGCCACAGCCTCCTCAACCAATGGCGGCATCATCGACGCCCTCACACTAACCAGTACTTCAAGCGAGCCACTGAATGGCTGGTCAGGCTGGAGCAAGATGGGCGCACGTTCGTATCTGGCAGCTAGTGATCCGGTGAACACGGCCAATCACGTCTCGACAGCGACTCCTGCTCCTGGCACACCGACGGCATACCCGAGCATTTCCAGCGATCCCAGTGGCGGCGAATTCACCATCGAACGCGAAACAGCCCCGCTGGATGGCTGGCATAGCTACTACCGCGCAGGCGGCACGCTGGGCAACCACCAGCAGGTGCGCGTAACTGGTGGCTCATCGGCCACCGCCAACCGGATTTATACCTGTGGCACCAAAAAGTGCATCTTCGACGCTTTGAAGGAAGCCAAGAACGAACCCAAGATCATTCGGGTGTACGGCAACATCGACATGAGAATTGATGACGATGGCGTATTCCGTGATTTTACAAGCTGGGATGATCAGAAAGCTTCGTCAATCGTCATTCCATCAAATACCACCTTTATCGGCATCAACGACGCCAGCGGCAATCCGGCGCGCCTGATCTCAGCCCAAATCGAAATCGGCAAGGAGTTTGCCAGTACGGTCGACAGCGATCTTGTGGACTACGAATACTGGATCAAAACGCTTGGCAAGAGCCAGGAAAGCTATCCGGGCTGGACACGTAACGTGATCGTGCGCAACCTTTGGATCCAGACGAACTTCGATGTACAGCCTGAAGGCAGCTCGGACGCCTACTACGACGGTATGGTCGTAGCCATGGCGCAAAACGTGTGGATCGACCACGTCACAGTTACTGACGGGCAGTACAAGGACAAGGATCTGTCCGGCACGCGTCACGACGGCGCGCTCGACATCGTGCGCGGCTCGGACTACATCACCGTTTCCAACAGCGCTTTCATCGAGCACGGCAAGACGACCCTAGTCGGAAACGCCGATTCGCGCGACTGGAGTGACCTTAACCGCCTGCATGTCACCTTCAAGGCCAACTATTACGCTGACGTCGCGAGCCGCCTACCGCGCGTGCGCTTTGGCCAAGTTCACGTCTTCAACAACTACATCGAGGGCGACCGCGAGTCTTCCACCGCAACCAAGTTCGAGAACGGCATCGGCATGGCCATCAAGGGCGATGTGCTTATCGAAAGTACGCTGTGGGAAATTCAGCCAACCAAGGAGTCCGAAGCCTGCAAAAAAGTGGTAACAGACCACGGCAGCAGCCTGGCCTTCCGCCAGAACCGAAGCTGGATTAAGAGCAGCAAGTATCTGCCGGCCGGCGCGGACGTATCAAACATGCTGACGGGCTGCGGTTATGCAAGCACTAAAAACTGGACACCGCCATACGCCTATCAGGTTGAGTCCGCGCCGCTGAACCTGGCCTGCATCGTCAAGAACGGCGCGGGGGCCGGCAAGGTTGGCCTGAACAACACCAGCACGGCAGGAGCCTGTAACACCGCGCCGGTAGCCGGTTCAGGTGAAAACCACTCCAGCAGCGCGACAAGCAGCTCGGCTGCATCCTCCTCGGAAGCCAGCAGTTCGGCTTCGTCCGCAACGAGCTCAAGCACGGCAGCGAGTAGCTCCACAGCCTCCAGCTCGGCCAGTGGGGGTAGCGCTACGACGATCACCTATCCGTGGTCGGACGACTTCTCACTGGCTACTACGGCAACTCTGTTCACGACTGGTTATGCCAAGTTCACCAATGACGCCGGAACAGAAGTATCGATGTATGTAAAGACAGGTGGAAGCCCGACAGTTTCCGGTGGCGTAATTACCCTGGCTGGCGCTCGTTTCACAATCGGGGCTCTGG
>NZ_JAUOOA010000014.1:0-64705 GCF_030548425.1 Uliginosibacterium sp. 31-12
GGCGTCGAGCAAGGAGAGGATGACGCCTTGCTCACCCCGGCCCGCAGCCGGGGCTACGCCAATCAGTTTGAGGCTCAGCGCGTGCATGTACCCTGGCGCCCGGCTTTGCTTGATGGCACTGGGGGACGAATCAATCCACGGCCTACGGCAATGGGCCCGCAAACCGCTACCGTGGTCGGCCCGAATGGGGAGACCACGCCCGGCGAGGCGGGCGAGATCCATACCGATGCACTGCACCGGGTGCGCGTGCAGTTCCACTGGCAGAGCGCCAACCCTGAGCGCAATGAGGCGTGCTCACCCGGCAGTGCCTGGCTGCGCGTGGCGAGCCGCTACGCCGGCAAGGGCTTGGGCGTGCAGTTTGTGCCACGCATTGGTCAGGCGGTGCTGGTGGGGTTTCTGGAGAACGATATCGATCGCCCCATTGTGCTCGGCAGTTTGTATGACGGCGCGGGCGATGAGGGCGTCACCGCCACGCCGGGCGGGCAGGCGTCCTCTCAGTCCTCAGCGCTCAGTCCTCAGCCCTCCTTCCCCCAAGCGAAGGATCACAGCCCCGCACATCAGGGCAATCGTGTCGCCGCCGGCCATAGCCCGGCCTGGCATGGCGAGGCTTCGGCCTATGGACCGATGCGCAACCGCGCTGCACTGTCGGGCTTCAAGTCCTGCGAGTTCAATACCCCACATGCGGGCTATACGCAGCTGGTGTTTGACGATACCGATGGTCAGCAGCGTATTCAGCTGGCCACTACCCAGGCGGCCACGCAGCTGAATCTGGGGCACCTCATCCATCAGGCGGACACCTATCGCGGCAGCCACCGTGGCGATGGCTTTGAGTTGCGCACCGACGCTTACGGGGCGCTACGTGGGGGCCGCGGCTTGCTCATCACCACCTGGCCGATCCAGGCTGCGATCAATCAGGCGCAGAGCGAGCCGGCCGGAGATGCCACCGCCCCCACCGCCCTGCTCAAGCAAGCCAGCGAGCTCTTCAAGAACACCAACCAGATCGCCGCCACACACCAGACCGTGAAGGTCGCCGCCAGCGAGGGTTCAGCCGGGGCGAGCAAGAGTGCGCTCAAGCGCGATCTCGCACCCCAGGCGGCAATGCTCAAGTCTGCCAAGGGGATGACGGATACTCAGTCCTCAGCACTCAGCACTCAGCACTCCGCCAAAGGCGGCAGCGCGGTGCCGCATTCCGAAGACCCATTGCTGACCCTCGCCGGCCGGGGCGGCCTCGGCATCGTCGCCGGTCAGAGTCTGCAATGGGCCAGCGGCGAGACGATCAACTGGGCCAGCGGGCAGGACAGCAACTTCGCGCTCGCCAGCCACCTGCGCATTCACACCGGCCAGGCGCTCGGCCTCCTCAGCAGCGCGCAAGGCAGCGGCCACCTCAAGCTCATCGCCAACAGCGGCCCAGTGCTCGTCCAGGCCCAGGCCGATGCGATGACCCTCGCCGCCAAGGAGCAACTGAAGATGGTCTCCGTCTCCGGCAAGCTGGATATCGCCTCCGCAAAGAAAATCCACCTCGCGGTGGCAGGTGGATCAGCCATCACCATCGAGGGCGGGAACATCACCGTGCAGTGCCCGGGGATGCTCACCGTGCATGCGAGTCAGAGGAGTTTTGTGGGTGGGGCGAAGGTGGAGGCGGCGTTGCCCAAATTCCCGCAAGGGCCGCTGGAATTCAAGTTCAAACGTCGATTCATGTTCTCGGTATAAATCATGCTAATCAGCCCACCCTTTCTACCGACACGCCTGGAGAACGAAGCAGAGGAGGCCTGGCTCAATCGAGCCTTTGAAGTAGCCGCTGGCGAAGGCATGTATCCAGTTAGTAGCAGTTTGTGCTGGCACGGGGGCATCCATCTAAACGCTCCAACAGCTACCGTGGCGAACCAGTTCCTGCCCGTGCGCGCTGTTGCAGACGGCACCGTGGTTTTCCTACGCCGTGGCGAAGCAACGAGAAGCGATGATCCGACCCACGTGCTCAACTACGACGGAGGCTGGACCAGCGACGGTTGCATCGTAATCGAGCACAACACGGAAATCGGCGCGGATGCGCAGAACAATCCCGTGGCGGTTCGTTTCTACTCGGTCTATATGCACCTGATGAACATCCCCACGACGATTCAGCAGGGTCGCCCTATCTATCGCAAGGATTCACTAGGCGATGCGGGCTACATCCGTGGCGAACCGAACCGCATGCACTTCGAGATCGCTTGCGACGCTGCCAATCTGCAACACCTCATCGGGCGCACCACAGGTGACCTGCCCATCACGCAAGACGGGTGCAGCAGCGTGGTGTTTGGGGAGTTGTATTTCCACCTGCCGTCGGGCACACCGATCTATGCCCAGAAGCCCTTGGACAACACGGCTACAGCAGTCTCCTATCAACCACCTCGCCCCACCCCCAACGCACCATTGCCTCCGGTGCAGCCCCTTACGATCCTGACACCCACCACCCTGCCCTGCATTGTTGGCATGCGCTACGCCTGCGGCGAAGGCGTAGCAGCGAATCGCGGCGACCTCACCGTCAGCACCTACCTTGAGGACGGCACACGCTGCGGCGCCGCGCTGCGGGAAGCAGAGTACGAGTACAAGCTCTACACGCGCGCGAAAGAGATCAGCGACGCCTATCCCGCAACCGGCAGGCCCGCACCCAGCGCGGTGCTGGAGTTGCTGCGCTTTGGACGCGTCATCAACACAGCCAACGAAACGCTGACACCAAATGATGTGCCGCACTGGCGCGAGATCGTAATCCCGACCGCAGATGGCACGGGTACGCAACGCGGCTGGGTGAACCTGAACAATCAGGCGCTGGAACAAGTCGTCCGCAAGTTCAGCGACGCCGACTTTCCTCAATGGGCCGGTTGGCGCGTGTTTGATGATGACCTCACAGCGGGAGACAGTCGCTGCGAGTCGACAGCTTTCAAGACGCTTCTGGACATTGATCGCAACGGCGCCGTGACGCCGGACGAACGCCGCACCCGCATGCAAGATGCTGTAGTACAGGCAAAAGCCAAGTGCGCCATCTGCGCCATGCCTTCAGAGTGGAATGCGGCAGATATCGACGCCCGCTGGAGCTGGTTGAAAACCGTCACCGAAGAAAACCCTCTAGCCCTTAGTGAAGAGGACTTTGCTGGGTTCAGTGCGCATGTGCGTGCCTTGTGTGTCGCTGTGCCGGCATTGCATGCGGCGACTTACAGGTTTCATCCGCGAACCTTTATTGAAGCTTTCAGGAAGTGCGGGTGGTTGAGCGCATCGGAGGCTGTTCAAGTACTACCTCGGCGCTTCGTTGGTGAGCACCATGGGACGCGTACGCTCTACCGCTCCTCAATCACCCTCTCACAAGCCCGTGCCCGTATCGGCGGTATGGCGCTTGAGCTTAACCAAACGATGAGAAAGTATTTGATTGAGTCGCGCCAGCGTCAGTCCATCTTTTTAGCCAATGCAATTGTCGAGTCCAGCTACATGGCTCAGTTCTATGAAGGTGGTCGTGGTGCCGGTACTCGATATGGAGACTGGTACGGACGCGGGATCATCCAGATAACCTGGGAAGAGAACTATCTTGCGTACTTCCGATACAGAGGAAGGAATACCTCCAACTCTGCGCAGAACACTGCGTGGCGTGACCGGATCGAAACGGATCTCTATGAGAGGTGTGACAGTGCAGGGTTCTGGTGGGCAAGAAATACCGCCAACCGGCATTCAAGTTCCATAACCGCGAATCAAGCCTGGACAATAACTGTTTGCGAAAATTTTGATTGGCGGCGGCGCCTGTGCGCAGGTGGCTCGACTACGGAAACTCGGCTGTCAAATCCGACACTAGATGTGGTCGGCCGCTTAGTCAACACAGGGGGAGTTAACACGACCGTGAGAGTAAACGGTCTTGTCGAACGGCGAGACATCTTTACTCATGTTCAAACAGTCTTAACTGAAACAGTCTACCCAGATGAAAGCGGCAACCTAACCCGCCTAACCCCTCTTTTCTTTACGGCACAGCGATGAACGCACCGAAGGCATTGACCACTTTCATGCTTGTTTTCCTAGCCACCGCTTGTACGGCTGCACCAAGCCTATCGGCAGCTAATTCGGTAACGATTTATCCAGCAAAGGAGTGCAGTATCGGTGTATCAACAATCGGAGCGGCTATTGCAAAAAAGTTAGACGACCAACGGATCGAACTAACTTGGAAAGCAGGTCAGCTGTCGCTAAAGACTGAACTGCGATTCACATGCAGTACCGCTCAACTAGATCAAGCATTAAGCGAAGCTGGATTTGAACAATCCAAAGGAAAATGGATGCTCTCGGCAAACGGTCAAAACAACAAAGCCTTAGCGGTAAAAACGACAACTTGGTCCGGCTTTTCTGGGACCTACTTCCAAGGGAATGTCTGTCGGGCAGTAGTAGGGGAGTCGGCCAACAAATCGGTAACGTTCACGATCGACTACTGCATTTCCGAACAAGAGTATTCAAAGGCATCACGTCAATTTGAACTACTAGAAAGAAGTGTTGTGCTGAAACCTATTCAGAACTAGCCAGTCCCTTAATCAGATCAATGGTTTTGTTGCACAAATCGCCGAGCATCCATCTTGTGGCCGATAAACTTTCAGGAAGCGCAAGCCGCCGAAGCCGAAATACCGCACCACTAGTTGGAGATCTTTGAGGCGGGGCTCTTCTTTTGGCTAACCAAAACTGATATATATGCACGCAGACGACAACTCAAACGAGGTTTCCGTTATAGTCAACAGCGACGCACCGGAAACATTTAAGAAAAAAAACAGATACCGATAATGTTTTTAAAGAACTGCTATGAAGCATTTTATTTTTATATTTTTATTGCTTGCTCCAGCCAGCCTGATTGCCTCCAGTGGAGAAGGTGAGAATATTGTCGAACGGCCTTCCCCTTCTGCAATAATCAATATTGACAGCCCAATTCAAGATTTCTCCATAGGAGAAAAACACATAAACATTATTCATGTTGTGCCAAACTCACAGCAACAGCTTACTGTATTCGCAATTAAAGACGGCTCTCAATCGTGCACCATTCGCCTCCCCCAAGACGCTGTATTCTCCAGCTCAAAGAAACATCTTATTTATTACAACAATAGCTTTGTGAGAATCGATAATTTAGACAACATCTGCAACACAAACCTCAGTAAAGCAAAAAAAATAACCATAGACAAACACCCTGGATGCCACCGCCTAACAAACCACAACTGCCTAGACATCGACAAAAACGAAAAATACTATGCAATGGCAGAGGATAAATCCAAGGTTGTTTATATCGAAAAAAACGGAACCACATCCAATATAGTAAATATAACAAACTATGTTTTTGATGTAAAGACAGGCCGGCAGGTTATAAAACAAAAATCAAACTCTCTTTACGGCGACTCGATCAGAATTTCGGACGGAGGGGAGTATGTTATTTTTGGAGAAAACCACGGAACCGTTAATGACCTTTCCGCATTCAAACTCAGCACCAGGAAAAACGCTAATAACGACGGAGATTACTCTGATTATGATAGCGCGACATACAGGCACAGCATGCCGGACGACGAAGATCGCGATATAAAATGCCCGCCAAAAAACCCTTGGCCATACTTTGTAACTGAAGACGATAGATCAAAATCATTTTCAGGACTAGACGAAAGCTCTACTAGATTTTCGATCAACATTAAAGGGGATTTTGTTTTTTTAAGAACAATTATTCCAAACCATACTCTACTATTTACGTATTCAAAAACCCATCCCTCTGCGAGTAAAAACACTTCCCCCGTTTTAAACATCCGCAGAATGCCCCCTTGTCTGCCACAAATCTCGCCGAATGACTCCAAATTCAAAATGAAACACCTGAAACTCATCTCCCTGCTCGCACTTGCCCTGTGCCTCACCGCCTGCAAAAGCCGCGAAGAAGAAATTGCTGCCGAGCACGCCAAAGGCACTGCTCTCGTTGAAGACAAGGCCGCCCGCGTGAAAGGCATTGGCGAAGCACTTCAAAGCGACGGCCAGAAAGCAGCGGCTGAACTTTCTACGGGTGTTGGCAAGGTGATCGGCGGGGTCACGCAGGGCATTGACCGCGCCAAGGAAGCCAAGATCACGACCGATGATGGCGCCACAAAACTTGGCGTCAGCAGCGACCGTGCGGTGCTGGAGGTCAATGGCAGGAGGGACAGAACACACTCAAGGCCTATGTAAAGTCTGCCCAAGCGTTCAAAGGCAGTCTGCATCTGCGCGGCTTCGACAACAACAACCGCGAAGTGGGTCGGAGCGCAAAGGAAGAGCGAAGCTTGGCTGCTGATGATGCCGAATACATCGCCTTCACGTTTGATTCGGCCACCCCCATGAATCGCGTAGAGAAGTGGGTGTTGTTCGCAGCAGCCAAATAAAGCTTGGTGGGTAGCGTGCGTACTCCGGCAGCAGTGCAAGGCCCAAAGGCCCAGACCCCCACCGCCCTGCCGAAGCCATGAACCAGGCCTTAGACCCCCGCAGCCTGCCCGCCGCAGCGAGCGCACTGGAGGCGCTGGCCGGCCTGCGTTCCGATACCCGGCTCTATGAATGCGCCATCGAAGGCCTCTCGCGCGTCAAGGCGCCGATCGAGTTCGAAGCCTTCTGCAGTGAGAAGCACACGCAGCTACTGCATGCAGCATCGCGAGAGCGATTTCGATTTCGTCTCGCGCCTGCTCGCGGATCCATTTTCACCGCGCGGACAAGTCAGGAATCCCCGACCTTCTACATGTTGGATGTGGCTTACCTCGACCAACACCGCGCCGGCCGCTAACTTCGTCAGGGAAGTATCGCCCGGAGTCAACGATGCATTACGGCGCTTGATGCGAAAACTGGAAGAGGTACCGGCCGACAGCCAGTAAGAAACCCGTGGCGCCCTCTAGCGAGATCAGATCAGCCCGTTCGCCAGCAGATTAAGCGCACTAGTGTTCGTCAAACGGCAACCAGAAACGATACTTGGCGTTAGATAGCAAAAAGGCCACTCTTCCGAGTGGCCTAAGTGCTTGTTTCTGTTGGTCGGGGCGGCGGGATTCGAACTCGCGACCCCTTGCACCCCATGCAAGTGCGCTACCAGGCTGCGCTACGCCCCGACACAGAAGAGAGATTATAGCAGGAGATTCTAATCTTGCCAGCCTCCAAAGAGGCTTTTCTTATTCGCGCAGGAGGGCAAGGATTGATTGCAGTTCGCTACGCACCTGCGCGTTGGTTGCACGGCCACGCTCGACGATTTCGTCCGTCTCGCGGCGCAGGATCTGGTACTCCTCCAGGCGATTGCGCGCACCACTGATGGTAAAACCTTCGCTGTAGAGCAACTCGCGAATGCGACGCACGAGGAGAACTTCGTGGCGCTGATAGTAGCGGCGGTTGCCGCGCCGCTTGACCGGCTTGAGCTGCGTGAACTCCTGCTCCCAATAGCGCAGCACATGCGGCTTCACTCCGCACAGCTCACTCACCTCGCCAATGGTGAAGTACCGTTTGGCGGGGATAGGGGGAAGCTCTGTTAGTTCTTCAAGCTGATGGTCCATCGCTCAGTTGTTCAACTGCCGTCTTAAGTTTCTGGCTGGCATGGAAAGTCACAACCCTTCTTGCTGTAATGGGAATTTCCTCACCCGTCTTGGGATTGCGTCCAGGCCGCTGGGGCTTGTCACGTAGTTGGAAATTGCCGAAGCCAGAAAGTTTCACTTCTTCACCACGTTCAAGTGCGTTGCGGATTTCTTCGAAGAAACCTTCAACCATGTCCTTGGCTTCACGCTTGTTCAGCCCCACGCGATCGAACAGAAGATCCGCCAACTCAGCCTTGGTCAGCGTGATCCCGTTTGTCTTGCTTTCATCAGGCACGAAGCTGTCCCCCAAGCTCACGCTCTGCGGCACTCACAAGTGCACGCATAGCGTTGTCGATTTCCGTCTCTTCCAGCGTGCGTTCAGTGTGCTGAAGCACCACACGCAGTGCAATGCTCTTGTGATCGGCGGCAACACCCTTGCCCGCATAGACATCGAATACGTCAACCGTCCGGACAATTTCAATCGCAGCCGCGCGCAACACGCGCAACAGATCTGCAGCAGACACTTCCTGTTTGAGCACAATGGCCAAGTCGCGCAGCACAGCCGGGTGACGCAGCAGGTCTGCGTGTGCAGGAACGCCAACGGCCAAGGCTGCGGCGAGATCCAGCTCAAATACGACCGGAGCATTGCCCAATTCGTAGCTTTGTACCAGAGCCGGATGCAGCTCGCCCATGAAGCCTGTCACAGTCCCGTTCACTTTGATTTCTGCCGAACGCCCGGGATGCAGCGCGGGATGCTTGGCAGCAGTGAACTCCGCTTGCTCCCCGAGCAGACGCTCGACATCACGCTTCACATCGAAGAAATCCACCTTGCGTGCGGCCTGCCCCCATTGCTCGGGCGCTACCGCCCCCCAGGCCAGGCCGGCCACACGCTGCGGTTGCGCAGCCGGATCGAGTGGCGTTTCGGCAGCGTTGCTGGCAAAGCAGCGACCCACTTCAAACAGACGTACGCGGCTAGCGCGACGACGCAGATTGGCTGACAAGGCGCCGACGAGACCACCCAGCAGGCTGGAGCGCATCACACTCATCTGGCTGGCGATCGGGTTGGCAAGCTTCACCGGATTGCTGTTGCCGGCGAAATCCTTTTCCCAGGCTGCGTCCACGAAGGCGTAGGAGATCACTTCCTGATAATCCTGAGCCGCCAGCCAGCGGCGCAGGCGATGCACCGGGCGCTCGGTTTCGGTACTGGCCAGCATGTTGGCCGGGCCTTTCGGCGGCAGCGGCTGAATATTGTCGTAACCGTAGACGCGAGCAACCTCTTCGATCAGATCCTCTTCGATGACGATATCGAAACGGTAGCTCGGCGGAGTGACTTCAAGCGCCTCACCCTTTTGCTCGACCTGCATGCCGAGCAGGCGCAACGAAGCCTCGATCTGCTCGTCGGCGATCTCGAAGCCCAGAACCTTGCGGCCACGGGCGGGACGGAAGCTCACGGCAGGACGCTGCGGCAGCTTATCCGCCACCATTGCATCCGTAATCGGGCCCGCCGAGCCGCCGCAGATATCGAGAATCAGCTGGGTGGCGCGCGCCATGGCTTGCGGCGCGAGCTCGAAGTCGACCCCGCGCTCGAAGCGATGGGATGCATCCGAAGAGAAATTCAATGCGCGGGCACGGCCGACAATGGCGTCCGGCTGGAAGAAGGCGGATTCCAGAAAGATCTCGGTCGTCTCATCAGACACACCACTGTCTGCTCCGCCCATCACGCCAGCCAGCGCGAGAGCACGCGCTTCATCAGCGATCAGCAGCATATTGGCAGCCGGCAAGATTTCCTGGCCGTTGAGCAGGGTGAGCTTTTCACCGGCCAGCGGCCAGCGCACGTGGATGGCGCCTTGCAGCCTGGCATTGTCGAAGGCATGCAGCGGCTGTCCGAGCTCCAGCATCACATAGTTGGTGATATCCACAGCAGCACTGATCGAGCGCACACCGCAGCGCGCGAGGCGTGCCTTCATCCAGTCCGGCGTTGCGGCCTTGGCGTTCACACCGGTAATCACGCGCCCGAGATAGCGCGGGCAGCCTTCCGGCGCATCCAGCACCACGGCGCGCTGCTGCGCGTGGCCCACTTCGACGCTGCGCGGCGCGGTAATTTCCGCAGGCGTACCGGTCAGGGCCGCCAGTTCGCGCGCCACACCGGCGAGGCTCAGGCAATCAGCACGGTTCGGCGTGAGCTTGATGGTGATTTTTTTGTCATCCAGCGACAGGTATTCGCGGATGTTCATGCCCACCGGTGCGTCGTCCGGCAGCACCAGCAAGCCATCGTGATCCTGGCTCATGCCCAGCTCGTCGGCCGAGCACATCATGCCGAAGGACTCCATGCCGCGCAGCTTGGCCGGCTTGATCTCGAAGCCAGGCAGCTTCGCACCGACCAGCGCGCAAGGCGCTTTCATGCCTTCGACAACATTCGGTGCGCCACACACGATCTGCAGCGGCTCGCCCTGCCCCACATCCACGCGGCACACGCGCAGCTTGTCGGCATTCGGATGCTTTTCGAAGCTGACAATCAGGCCCACCACCACGCCGGTGAAGGGCGGCGCAACAGCCTCGACCTCTTCCACTTCGAGGCCGGCCATGGTCAGCAGATGACACAGCGCCTCGGAATCGAGCGCCGGATTGCATAGGCTACGCAGCCATTGTTCAGAAAACTGCATGTCGATCAGTCCTGGAATTGAGCGAGGAAGCGCAGATCGTTCTCGAAGAACAGGCGCAGGTCATTCACGCCGTAGCGCAGCATGGTGAGGCGATCCAGCCCCATGCCAAAAGCGAAGCCGGTGTAGTGCGTTGGATCAATACCGCCGTTCTCCAGCACCTTCGGATGGGTCATGCCGCAACCGGCAATTTCCAGCCAGCGGCCCTTGTTCGGGCCGCTCATGAAGGCAAAGTCGATCTCGGCGGAAGGCTCGGTGAACGGGAAGAAGGAGGGGCGGAAACGCACCTGCAACTCATCCGTTTCGAAGAAACGCTGCAGGAAATCAATGATCACGCCCTTGAGGCCGGCAAAGGAAACCTCCTCTCCCACCCACAGGCCTTCGACCTGATGGAACATCGGCGAGTGCGTGGCATCGGAGTCCACACGATAGACACGGCCCGGCGCAATGATGCGCAGCTCGGGCATGCTCGCGGCATCCTTGAATTTCGCCGCATGCATCTGCATGGCGCGGATCTGCACCGGGCTGGTGTGGGTGCGCAACAGCACATCCTTGGCACCGTCGATGTAGAAGGTGTCGTGCATCGAACGCGCAGGATGGTTGTCCGGCGTGTTCAAAGCGGTGAAGTTGAACCAGTCTTCCTCGATTTCGGGGCCGTCAGCCACTTCGAAACCGATGGAGCGGAACAGGGTCTCGAAGCGCTCCTGAGTGCGCACGACCGGGTGCAGGCCACCGCGCCCCATGCCACGCCCAGGAAGGGTCACGTCCAGCGCCTCGGCTGCGAGCTGGGTTTCAAGTTGAGCCATGCGCAGGGCCTCACGACGGGCCTCCAACGCCTGCTCGATGGCACTTTTGCAACGGTTGATCTCAGCCCCGGCGCTCTTGCGCGCCTCCGGATCCAGCTTGCCAAGTCCCTTGAGCAGCTCGGTCAGGCTGCCACTCTTGCCAAGATAGATCGCCTTGGCCTGCTCCAGTGCATTCATGTCGGCTGCAGCGGCGAAGGCGGCGGCAGCGTCCTTGAGCAGTTGATCGAGGTGTTCCACGTCAATACCCGCAATTCTGGTTCGCGGCCTGCTCGGAGCAGGCCAGAAAAGAAAAAAGGAGGCTTACGCCTCCTTTTTTTACTCCCGGACAGCTCAGGCGCCGAGCTGTGCCTTGGCCTGATTGGCCAGCGCCGCAAAGGCGGGCTTGTCAAACACAGCCAGATCAGCCAGCACCTTGCGGTCGACTTCGATCGCAGCCTTCTTCAGGCCGTTCATGAAGCGGCTATAGGTCAGACCGACTTCGCGGGCGGCCGCGTTGATACGGGCAATCCACAGGGCACGGAACTGACGCTTGCGCTGACGACGGTCACGGTAAGCGTACTGACCGGCCTTCATTACCGCTTCTTTGGCGATACGGTATACGTTCTTGCGACGGCCGCGGTAACCCTTGGCTTTGTCGAGGACTTTCTTGTGACGGGCGCGAGCCGTTACACCACGTTTAACGCGAGGCATGTTTTATCTCCTTCCTGAATCAAGCGTAGGGCATCATGGCGTGGATGCGGGCGGTATCGGTGTCATGAACACCGGTCATGCCGCGCAGCTGACGCTTTGCCTTGGTGGTTTTCTTGGTCAGGATGTGGCGCTTGAACGCCTGGCCGCGCTTGACGCTGCCACCCGCACGAACCTTGAAGCGCTTGGCAGCGCCGCTCTTGGTTTTCATCTTGGGCATTTGATACTCCAACGATTTTAGATATGACCCCCGGTGGCTCCGCCTGGAGCGCTTCAACTACCGGAACATCACTTGTTTTGCAGCAATCAGCCGATGCTCTGGCCAGGGCTGCTGCGCCCCTTCAAACTTAAACCTTCTTCTTCGGCGCAATCACCATGATCAACTGGCGACCTTCAAGCTTCGGAAACTGCTCAACCACGATGGTGTCGCCCAGATCCGCCTTGATCCGCTCAAGCTGGCGAATACCGAACTCCTGGTGGGCCATTTCACGGCCGCGGTAACGCAGGGTTACCTTGACCTTGTCGCCCTCTTCCAAGAAGCGGACCATGTTACGCATCTTGATCTGGTAGTCATTCTCGTCCGTTGCCGGGCGCAGCTTGACTTCCTTGACCTGGATCTGCTTCTGCTTCTGCTTGGCTTCGTGAGCCCGCTTCTGCTCCTGGTACTTGAACTTGCCGTAATCCATCAAACGGCAGACCGGGGGCTTTGCCTGGGGGGCGATTTCAACCAGATCGACCTCGGCTTCTTCAGCCATGGCCAGCGCCTGATGAGTCGGAACAACACCAAGTTGTTCGCCTTCTTCACCTACCAGCCGCACCTCGGGAACACCGATTTCCCGGTTGATGCGATGCGAGTTCTTTTCCTGAGCTATGGCAGAAACCTCCTAGAAAAACAAAAAATCAAGCCTCGGCGCCACGGCTTTCCAGCTCGTGTTGCCAACGCTCAGCCAATTCCGTGATGGACATTTGCCCCAGATCCTGACCGCCCCGGACGCGCACTGCGACCTTGCCGGCTTCTTTTTCCTTGTCGCCTACGACAAGCAGGTAGGGTAGCTTTTGCAAGCTATGTTCGCGGATTTTATAGGTAATTTTCTCGTTCCGCAAATCCGATTCGACACGGAAGCCCTTGGCGCGCAACTCTGCCACAACATCTTGCACGTAATCGGCCTGCCCTTCGGAGATGTTCATCACCACCGCATGAGTCGGCGCCAACCACAAAGGGAAGGCACCGCCATGATTTTCGATCAGGATGCCAAGGAAACGCTCAAGCGAGCCAAGGATCGCCCTGTGCAGCATCACAGGGCGGTGGCGGGCATTGTCTTCAGCAACGTATTCGGCGCCAAGGCGCTCGGGCAGCACGAAATCCAGCTGAATCGTGCCGCACTGCCAGGAGCGCCCCAGCGCATCCTTGATGTGATACTCGACCTTGGGGCCATAGAAAGCGCCTTCGCCGGGCAATTCTTCCCACTCCTTGCCGGAAGCCTTGAGCGCCGCGCGCAGACCGTCTTCCGCCTTATCCCAAGTAGCGTCGGAACCGGCACGTTTTTCAGGACGCAAAGCCAGCTTCACCGCCACATTATTGAAGCCGAAATCCTTGTACACACTCATCAGCAGCGCGTCGAAATCGGTTGCCTCGGACTCGATCTGGTCTTCGGTACAGAAGATATGTGCATCATCCTGCACGAAACCGCGCACGCGCATCAGGCCATGCAGCGCGCCAGACGGCTCGTTGCGGTGACAGGAACCAAACTCAGCCAGGCGCAGCGGCAAGTCGCGATAGGAGCGCAGGCCGTGGTTGAAAATCTGCACATGACCCGGACAGTTCATCGGCTTCACCGCGTAGTCGCGCTTTTCCGACTCAGTGGTGAACATGTTGTCGCGGTAGTTTTCCCAGTGACCGGACTTCTCCCACAAAGTGCGATCCATCACCATCGGCGTACGCACTTCCTGATAGCCCGCAGCATTCAGACGTCCGCGCATGTACTGCTCGACTGCCTGCCACAGGGTCCAGCCCTTCGGATGCCAGAACACCATACCGGGCGCCTCATCCTGCAGATGGAAGAGATCAAGCTGCTTGCCAACACGGCGATGATCACGCTTTTCCGCTTCTTCCAGCATGTGCAGATAGGCTTCCAGCTCTTCCTTCTTGGCCCAGGCCGTACCGTAGATACGCTGCAACTGCTCATTCTTGGCGTCACCGCGCCAGTAAGCGCCCGCCACCTTCATGAGCTTGAAGAACTTGAGCTTGCCGGTAGAAGGCACATGCGGGCCGCGGCATAAGTCGATGAAATCGCCTTCTCGGTACAAGGAAATGGTCTGACCTGCCGGGATCGCAGCAATCAACTCGGCCTTGTACTTTTCACCCAACCCGAGGAAGAACTTGACCGCTTCGTCACGACCCCACTCTTCCCGGCTGATGCCGATATCCTTCTTGGCCAGCTCGGCCATGCGTTTTTCAATGGCTTCGAGATCTTCAGGGGTAAAGGGACGGGAGTAGGCAAAGTCGTAATAAAAGCCATGTTCGACCACCGGACCGATAGTGACCTGGGCTTCCGGGAACAGCTCTTTCACTGCATAGGCCAACAGGTGGGCCGTGGAGTGGCGGATAACTTCGAGACCATCGGCATCCTTCTCGGTCACGATCGCCAGCCTTGCATCAGCAGCCATCACATGCGAGGTATCGACCAACTGGCCATCCACCTTGCCAGCCAGCGCAGCCTTGGCCAGACCAGCACCAATCGAGGCCGCAACCTGGGCAACCGAAACCGGTGCCTCAAAACTGCGGACGGAACCATCAGGGAGGGTGATATTCGGCATTGTCTGGCCTCAAGCAATCGAAAATGCGGGCAAAAAAAAAGTGCGGGCTTAGCCGCACTTTTTCAATTTTCTACCAAATCGGGGACGCGCGGCGGTGAGCGCTCAGAAAGCAATCATCACCGTGCGAGTTCGAAACATTTTTAATCCCCGCTTCAGGAATTTTGGTAGGCGCGATTGGACTCGAACCAACGACCCCCACCATGTCAAGGTGGTGCTCTAACCAGCTGAGCTACGCGCCTGAAGAGCTGCGCATTATAGAGATTTTTTTTCGGCTGTCAAAGACTTCAGACGGGAAGCCGCAAGAAATTTGCGCGGTAGTAGCGCAGCTCCTCGATGGACTCACGGATATCGGCCAGCGCGGTATGCGCTTCGCTCTTCTTCACGCCTGCAGCCAGCGCCGGATGCCAGCGCCGTGCCAGCTCCTTGAGGGTGCTGACATCGATATTGCGGTAGTGGAAGTAAGCCTCCAGCGTAGGCATGTAGCGCGCCATGAAGCGGCGATCCTGGCCGATAGTGTTGCCACACATCGGCGTTGTGCGTTTCGGCACGTATTGCGCCATCCACTCAAGATAGAGTGCTTCAGCTGCAACCTCATCCGTGGTGGAAGCCTTCACGCGCTCGATCAGGCCGGACTTGCCGTGGGTATTCTTGTTCCAGTCGTCCATGGCGTCCAGCACAGCCTCTGATTGATGCACGACCACTACCGGGCTTTCGGCGATCACATTGAGGTTCACATCAGTGACGATCATGGCGATCTCGATGATGCGGTCGCGATCCGGCTCCAGCCCGGTCATCTCCATGTCCAGCCAGACAAGGTTGTTCACATCCTGTGCCATATAATCCTCCAGCGCTTGCAAAGCCCGGATTCTCGCATGTACGAGCCTTTTCACCTTAGCCGCAGACCCTCATGACCGCTTCCACGCTGACCGCCCTGTTCTTGCTGGCCCTTTTCCTCTCCAGCGGCATCCGCCTGTGGCTATCGCTGCGCCAGGCCCGGCATGTGGCAGCACACCGCTCAACCGTCCCCGCCGAGTTCGCGGCCAGTATCGAACTGACCGCACATCAGAAGGCGGCGGACTACACACTTGCCAAGGGCCGCTTCGGTCGCATCGAGCTGGCGCTGGGGCTGATCTGGGTATTGGCCCTGACCCTGGGCGGTGGCTTGCAGCTCATGCACGACCTGCTTGCGCAATGGTTTGAGCCAAGCAAGCTGTGGCACGGGCTCGCCCTCTTCGGTTTGCTGTCCGTGGCCGGCTTCGTCTGGGAGCTGCCGGGCTCGCTGTATTACACCTTCGTGCTCGAAGCACGTTTCGGTTTCAATAAAACCACCGCCAAGACCCTCATTCTCGATACGCTCAAGAGCAGCCTGCTGACTGTGTTGATCGGCGGACCTTTGCTGTGGTGCGTGCTGTGGCTGATGCGCAGCATGGGGGCGAACTGGTGGCTGTGGACCTGGGGCGTGCTGATCGCTTTCAATCTGGCGGCGATGGTGATCTATCCGCTCTTCATTGCACCGTTGTTCAACAAGTTCGAGCCGCTCAAGGACGAAGCCCTGGCTGCCCGCATCAACTTGCTGCTGGCCCGCTGCGGCTTCCAGAGCAAGGGCCTGTTCGTGATGGATGGCTCCAAGCGCAGTGCTCACGGCAATGCCTATTTCACCGGCTTCGGAGCGGCCAAGCGCATCGTGTTCTTCGATACCCTGCTCGCCACACTCACGCCTGAAGAAGTCGAAGCCGTGCTGGCCCACGAACTGGGTCACTTCAAGCACCGCCACATTGCCCAGCGTGTAGCACTGTTCGCCGTGCTTTCACTGGCTTTTTTCGCGCTGCTGGGCTGGCTAGCGCAGCAACCGGCCTTCTTTGCCGGACTGGGCGTCGAGGCACACAGCGAAGCGCTGACCCTGATCCTGTTCTCGCTGATCCTTGGCCCCTTCACTTTCCCGCTCACCCCCATGATGAGCTTCTGGTCACGCAAGCATGAGTTCGAAGCGGACGCCTACGCCGTGGCCAATGCCCAGGCAGGGGATCTGGTCTCGGCACTGGTGAAGTTGTATCGAGACAACGCCGCCACCCTCACGCCGGACCCGCTCCATTCGCTGTTCTACGACTCGCACCCGCCTGCCGCGATCCGCATCGGGCGCCTGAAAGCCGCGGCATGAGCGCGCGCCAGATCGGCACGGTCATCGCCGCCTTCGGGCGCCAGTACGCGGTGCGCCTCGCAGACGGCAGCCAGCTGCTGTGCGTGCCGCGCGCCAAAAAGAGCGAAGTCGCCTGCGGTGATCGCGTGGAGCTGGCCATGGCCAGTGCAGATCAGGGCGTGATCGAAAAGATCAGCGAACGCGCCAGCCTTTTCTACCGCGCCGACCAGTGGAAAGAGAAGCTCATCGCTGCCAATGTGAGCCAGGTCGTCGTCGTCGTAGCCACCGAACCCGGCTTCTCGGACGAGCTGATCACACGCTGCCTAGTGGCCGCCGATGCGCAGGACATCCCGGCCCTGATCGTGCTCAACAAGTGCGACATCACCGCCGGGCTGGAGAGTGCGCGCCGGCAGCTCGAAACCTTCGTCAAGGCGGGCCACGACCTGCTCGAGCTCAGTGCCAAGGGCGATGTGGAAGCGCTGCGCACTAGGCTCGCCGGGCATGTGAGCCTGCTGGTCGGCCAGTCCGGCATGGGCAAATCCACGATCACCAATGCGCTGATTCCGGAAGCCGATGCGCGCACCCGCGAGATCTCGGCCGTGCTCGATTCAGGTAAACACACCACCACTCACGCCCGCCTCTACCCTCTGCCCGGCGGCGGTGAGCTGATCGACAGCCCCGGCCTGCAAAGCTTCGGCCTCGCCCATCTGACGAAGAATGAAATCGAGTGCGGCTTCCTGGAAATCCGCGCCCTGCTCGGCACCTGCCGCTTCCGCGACTGCAGCCATATCAAGGAGCCGGACTGCGCGATCCGCGCCGCGCGGGATGGCGGCCAGTTCAACGAGCGCCGCTATGCCACCCTGCTGCAGATCCTCGACGAACACGAGGTGGCACGCAAACACAATCTGGAACATTGATGGGTAGGTGCGACTTCAGTCGCACAAGCCCCCTGTGCGGCCGACTGACGTCGGCCCTACGAACGACAAGGAGCCCGCACATGCCATTCGATCTTTCCGACAAGCTGGTTATCGGCCTTTCCTCCCGGGCCCTGTTCGACCTTGAGAGCGAAAACGCGCTCTACGAGAAGCAAGGCGTAACAGCCTATTCCGACTATCAGCGTGCTCACGAAGATCAGGTGCTCTCCCCTGGCACGGCCTTCCCGCTGGTGAAAGCCCTGCTGGGCCTGAATGAACTGGTGTCAGGCAAGCAGTTTGTCGAAGTGGTGCTGATGTCACGCAATACCGCAGACACCGGCATGCGCGTATTCAACAGCATCGAGCACTACCAGTTGCCGATCACCCGCGCGGCCTTTTCCGGCGGCGAGCCGATCGCCTCCTACCTGCAGCCCTTCAAGGTCGATCTCTTTCTCTCCAAGTCCCAGGATGACGTGCAGAGCGCCGTGAATGCCGGCCTGGCCGCCGCCACGCTCTACGCCCCGCCCACCGCCAACGCCGCGCGGCAGGAACAGATCCGCATCGCGTTTGACGGCGATGCCGTCCTGTTTTCGCCCGAATCCGAATTCATCTACAAGGAAAAAGGGCTGGACGCCTTTTACGCCCATGAACAAGCCCACCGTTTCGACTCGATGCGCGAAGGCCCCTTCGCCAAGCTACTGATCCTGCTCGCCAAGCTGCAAAAGCAGTTTCCGGCCGAACGCTGCCCGGTGCGCATCGCGATTGTCACCGCGCGTGCCAGCCCGGCCCACGCCCGCGTGGTACACACCCTGCGTGCCTGGGGGGTGACGGTGGACGAAGCCTTCTTCCTCGGCGGCGTCACCAAGCATGAAGTGCTCGCTGCATTTGGTGCACATATCTTCTTCGACGATCAGGATGTGCATCTGGCCAGCGCAGCACCGCTGGTGCCCAGCGCCAAGGTACCCTATCGCCAAGCCTGAAGCAGTACCAACCGGATGTCGTAAAGACATGACACCCGGCTCCACCGAACTTGCAGCCGGCATGTCCCTGCGGCATGCTGCCGGGCGATACACACCCCACACAACAGATCAGGGAGCGCTTTCATGCAAACACAGGGCAACAACCCGTACGCACCACCGGCTGCAATCGTTGAAGATGAACAGAACTGGCAGCAGGACGGTCAGTACATCCCCGGTGGCCGCACGGTCAGCGCAGGTCGCGGTGTGTCCTGGTTCGGCATGGGCTGGGAGTTTTTCAAGCAAAGCCCGCTGGGCTGGATCGTGCTGCTGATCGTTTTCGGCGTGCTGTGGATGGTGGTGTCGATGATCCCGCTGGTGAACCTGCTGGCCATCGTGCTCTTCCCGGTACTCAACGGTGGCGTGATGATCGCCTGTGAAAACCAGCGCCGGAATGGCTCCCTCGCTATCGGTGACCTGTTCGCTGGCTTCCAGCAGAAGTTTGGGCCGCTGGCCATCCTCGGGCTGACTTCCTTCGGCGTCATGCTGGTCAGCATGATCCCGGTCATCGCCATCATGGGCTTTGGTTTTGCATCGGCCCTGATGGGTGGCCAACAGATCGACCCCTCAATGATCATGGGCATGATGGGCTCTTTCGGTCTCGCCATGCTGCTGATGGTTGTGATCTCGATGCTGATGTACTCGGCCCTGTGGTTTGCACCGGCGCTGATTACCCTGCAAAACCTGTCTCCCGTAGAGGCGATCAAGGCCAGCTTTGCCGGCTGCTGGAAGAACTTCCTCGCCGGTCTGGTGTATTTCATCACCGCCACCATCCTGATGATTCTCGGTGCCATCCCGCTCGGACTGGGCCTGCTGGTCGTGCTGCCGATGCTCATGGTGTCGATCTACGCCGGCTACCGCGACATTTACATCGAAGAGTAAAACGCCCTCCTTCACGGTGGCACTCACAGGTGCCACCGTACTCCCATGCTCGACACCCTGCGTCACGTCACCACCCCGGAACTCATCGAACTGCAATTGCGCCCGGCGGGCCTCCTGCCGCGCAGCCTTGCCTGGACGATAGACCTCCTGATCCGCATGGCCCTGCTGCTGTGCCTGATTCCACTGACCAGCGGCCTCGGGCGTGCCGGCGGCGGGCTATGGCTGCTCGCCTACTTCCTGCTGGACTGGTTTTACCCGGTTTTCTTCGAAGTCTGGCGCCAGGGAGCTACCCCAGGCAAAAAAGCACTGGGGCTCATGGTGGTGAATGACAATGGCACGCCCGTGGGCTGGGGGGCGTCGCTCTCGCGTAACCTGCTGCGCGTGGCCGACATGCTGCCCATGGCTTACGGCTGCGGCCTTGTCACGATGCTGTGTCATCACGAATTCCGCCGCCTTGGCGATATCGTGGCCGGCACCCTGGTGGTCTATCGCGAGAAACCGGTGGCCCTGCCCGCCCTCGAAAAAACGGCCGCCATCGCGCCTGCAGAGCCGCTCGACCGGGCGACCCAACGCGCCTTGCTGGCCTTTGCCGAGCGCGCCGCGAGCCTCACCCCAGCGCGCCAGGAAGAACTGGCTAGCCTGTTGCCCCAGCTCTCGCAAGGCAGCTATGGCCCGCAGGGCGCGGCGCGCCTGCTTGGCCTGGCGAGTCATCTGATTGGGCGGCGCACATGAAGCAGGACACTTTCGAACTGCATCATCGCCAGGACTGGGCGGCCTTCGAAACCTGGCTGACGTATGCCGCACTACCGCTGCGGCAACGCAATGCACAGCAACCGCCCTTTCCGGCCCACGAGCTGCCACAGCGCTATCGCCACCTGTGCCAGCAACTCGCCCTGGCACGGGACCGCGACTACAGCCTGTCGCTGGTCGAGCGCCTGCACGCCCTGGTCCAGCAAGGGCATGACCTGCTCTACGGTGCGCAAGGCAATCTGGGGCAGCGCGTCTGGCGCTACGCGGCCGGAGGTTTTGCGCGTGATGTGCGCCGTGAGCGCTGGTGGGTGCTGGCGGCAGCCCTGCTGCTGTTCGGCCCGCAGCTGACGATGATGCTGGCGGTGCACCTGAAACCGGATCTGGCTTACCTGATCCTGGATCCGCAGCAACTCAGCCAGATCGAGCACATGTACAGCCACGAGGTGAAGAACCTCGGCCAAGTAGCGCGCGAGGCCTCAACCGATTTCCAGATGTTCGGTTTCTACATCTTCAACAACGTGAGTATCGCCTTCCGCTGCTTCGCCGGTGGCATCAGCGCCGGACTGCTGACGATCTTTGCTCTGGTGCACAACGGTCTGTTCTTCGGCGTGATCGAGATGCGCCTGATTCAGGCCGGGCTGGCGGAGAACTTCCATTCCTTCGTGATCGGCCACAGCGGCTTCGAGATGGGGGCGATCGTGCTCTCCGGCGCGGCCGGCCTGCGCCTGGGTTTCGCGGTGCTGGCACCGGGCCAGCGCACCCGCAGCGCCGCCCTCGCCCACACCGCCCGCAGCCTCATCGGCATGGTCTGCGGGCTGGCAGTGATGCTGGTGATCGCAGCCCTGATCGAAGCCTTCTGGTCTCCTTTGCGCCTGGCCTTCCCGATCAAGCTCGGTGTGGGCAGCCTGCTGATCCTCACCCCCTTGTTGTACTTCCTTTTTGCCGGGAGGCGTGATGGATCTTGAACGCCTGTCGGTCACCCTGCGGCCACGCAATCACTGGGAGGCCATCGATCTGGGCGTGCGCTTCGCGCTGAGCCGCGCCCGCCCACTGTATGCCGCCTGGTTCGCGCTGACACTGCCGGTGCTGGCTGCGCTGACGCTGATCTTTGCCTTGTGGCTGGGCGAGATCTCCTGGGTATTGCTGATCATGTGGTGGCTCAAGCCGGTCTTTGACCGGCTCGCCCTGCATGTGGTGAGCCACGCCGTGTTCGGCGAAATTCCGAGCCTGCGCCAGAGTCTGCATGCCTTGCCGGGCCTGCTGCGCAACTCGCGCCTGCTGGCCGCCCTCACCTGGGAGCGTTTCAGCCTGACGCGCAGCATCCGGCTGCCGGTGGATCAGCTTGAAGGCCTGCGCGGCAAGGCCGGGCGCCAGCGCAAGAGCCTGCTCGGCCGGCGCATCGGCAGCGCCGCAACCTGGCATACGCTGGCCTGGCTGCATCTGGAAACCATTCTGTGGACCGGTCTGCTGGGCCTTGTCTGGCTCCTGATCCCGGAAGACCTGATGCCGGCCGGGGTGACGCTCTGGAAACTCCTCACGGCGCAGCCACTTTGGTTCTCCTGCCTGCTCTACCTGCCACTGCTGGCCTGCAGCCTGCTGCTGGAGCCGCTCTACGTGGCGGGCGGCTTCATGCTCTATCTCAAGCGCCGCACCGATCTGGAAGCCTGGGATGTCGAGCTGCAGTTCCGCCGCCTGGCCCTGAGCCACACCGCGCGCAGTGGCCTTGCCTCGGTATGCGTCGCGATCCTGCTCGGCCTGTTGCTCGGCGTAGCAACGCCGAGCCCGGCCGAGGCGGCCGACAGCGCAAGCCTGCGTGAAACGCAGATCAGCCAGTCCGGCGAAACCATCAAGCAGGTAATGCAGGACCCGGCCTTCGGCAAGGAAGAAACGGAACGCCGCCTGCACTGGCGCAGCAGCGATGAACCCAAAAACAAGGATGCCTTCAAGCTGCCGGACGGGCTGCGCGGACTCTTCCAAGGGCTGGAGGGCTTTTTCGAGTGGATCGGCAAAGCCCTGGCGATGCTCGGACGCATCGGCGGCTGGTTGCTGATCCTGGCGGCTCTGGGGTTGCTGCTGTATCTGGCCAGTCGCTTCGGTTGGTTCAGAAACAGTGGGGAAGCCAAGGCGCCGCCCGCCGAACTCGCCGGTTTCGATATCCGCCCGCAGTCCCTGCCGGATGATCTGGCCAGCGCCGCACACGCCCTGCTCACCGCAGGCGATGCGCGAGGAGCCTTGAGTCTGCTCTTCCGCGGCAGCCTGTCGCGCCTCGCCCATCGCGAGCAGGTCGCCTTCGCCCGCGGCGACACCGAGGGCGACTGCCTCGACCGCACCCGTCAGCAAGCCGCCGCCCGCGCGCCATATCTGGCCCGCCTGCTCGGCTGCTGGCAGCGCCTGGCCTACGCCCATCAGGTGATTCCGCCGGCCGAAATCGAAGCCCTGTGTCAGGACTGGCGCAAGCACTTCGAGGAGGTTTCGCGTGGATAAGCGCAGCCTCCTCACCGCCCTGCTCGCACTGTGTGCACTGGCATTTGCCGGCTGGTACGTGACCGAGCATCTTGAATGGCGCGAAGAGAAATCGCGCAGCGGCTACTCGCCAGAAGCACGCACCAACACCTGGCATGCCGGCCAGCTCCTGCTGGGCCGCCTGGGCTATGCGGCGGACTTCGCCAGCACCGAACGGGCGCTCGACCAGCTCGCTCCGCAAGGCACCCTGATGCTCTCCGGCATGGATCGTTTCGCCGACCCGGAACTGCGCACCAGGCTGCTTGACTGGGTGAAACGGGGCGGCCACCTCGTACTGCCGCTCAGCACCGAAGACAAGGATCGCGAGCTCCTGCGCGAATTGCAGATCGACATTCGCGGCGGCCTGCAGACCGGCGGCGAACTGATCGGCGCGATGAGTGAGAAATTCGGCGTGGATATCGATCTGATTGGCCGGCGCAAACTCAGCGCCGAGGGTCACGCCGCGCAGCTTGTGCTCCACGATGCGCCGGTTTTCCGTGCCGGCCTCTTCGCAAAGCGCCCCGGCGAATGGCAGGCCAGCCTGCGTGGAAGGCTGTCCGGAGACGAAAACCAGCCGGACGTGTTCGAACCGCTCAGCGAGGACGAGCAGGAGCCTCCGCCTGCCCACAGCGAAAGCAGCCCCAATCCACAGCCGGCCGCGCCCGCTGAAGCCGATAGCGAAGCGGTGCCAGGGGAGTCTCGCAGCGAGCTGATTCCGCTGGCCGACAGCCCGCCTGCGCCGCCAGAAGCAGCCGCTCCGGCAAGCGAGGAGGACACGCCAGATGCCGCCGAGGAAGACGAGCCCGCCCACGTTGAAACCCTCGCCCTGTATTCTCGCTTCCGCCTTGGTGAAGGCATGGTCACCGTCGGCAGCTTCGCGCCCTTCACCAACGAGCGCATCGAGAAGTTTGATCACGCCGCCTTCTTCGTGCGTCTGCTGACCCTGCCGACCGGGCCGCGCCCGGTACTGATGCTGGTGCTGCCACCTTACCCGGGCCTCTTCAGCTGGCTCATTGATCACGCGCCCGAGGCCTTGCTGGTTGCCACCCTGTTGCTGCTGGCCGCCTTGCGCCGGGTGATGCCGCGCTTCGGCCCCTTGCTGCCGGATGCGCCGCCGCAGCGCCCGGGCCTGCGCGAGCACCTCGCCGCCAGTGGTCATTTCCTGCTCCGCCAGCACTGCTACGAAGCCCTGCTCGCCCCGCTGCGCGAAGCCGTACTGCGCCAGCTCGACGGGCTGCAGCATCGCCACCCCGAAATCGAGGGCCGCGAGCAACTCGGCGAACACCTTTCCGGCATCAAGGCCGCCGACATCCAGCGCGCCCTGAGCCCAGATCCTGCCAACGCGCATGAATTCCTGCGCCGCGCCCGCATCCTTGCCACGCTGCGCCAGCAATGCCGCCTGCTGCAACGCCCATCCCTTCCCGGAGCCGAACCATGAGCCTGCCCACCACGCCGCTTGAAGCCACCGAACTCGCCCGCGCCCTGCGCCAGGAACTCGGCCGCGTCTTCGTCGGCCAGAGCGCCGTCGTCGAACACACCCTCTGCGCGCTGGTCGCCGGCGGCCACATCCTGCTCGAGGGCGTGCCCGGTCTCGGCAAGACCCTGCTGGTCAAGGCACTCGCCAAGACCTTCGGCGGCCAGTTCTCGCGCATCCAGTTCACGCCCGATCTGATGCCCGCCGACGTCACCGGCCACACCCTGTTCGATACGCGCAGCAGCCAGTTCGTGATCCGCCGCGGCCCGGTCTTCGCCAATCTGGTGCTGGCCGATGAAATCAACCGCGCGCCGGCCAAGACCCAGGCCGCCCTGCTCGAAGTGATGCAGGAAGCCCAGGTCACCATCGAAGGCAAGACGCTTCCGCTACCGCCGCCCTTCCTGGTGCTCGCCACCCAGAACCCGATCGAGCAAGAAGGCACCTACGCGCTGCCCGAAGCCCAGCTCGACCGCTTCCTGCTCAAGGTGCTGATCGACTATCCGAGCCTGGATGAAGAGCGTGCGCTGGTTGCCGCTTCCTGCACCGGCCGCACCGGCGACAAGCTGGAAGTCGAAGCCGTGCAGCAGGTTGCTACACCGGAGCAACTCATCGCCATGCAGCAAATTGCCGCCGGCCTGCGCATCGACGAGGCTGTGCTGGACTATGCAGTACGCATCGTGCGCAACACCCGCGAATGGAGCGGAATCGCCATCGGCGCCGGCCCGCGCGGTGCGATTGCGCTGGTGCGTGCAGCCCGTGCCTCAGCCCTGCTCGCCGGGCGCGAATTCGTCACCCCGGATGATGTGAAGCGTGTTGCCCTGCCGGCCCTGCGTCACCGCATCAGCCTCGTACCGGAAGCCGAGATCGAAGGCCTGTCGATCGACAGCGTGCTCACCAGCCTGCTCGCCCGCACCGACGCTCCACGCGCATGATGCTGCCCGCCAAGGCCCTGCTTGCGGCCCTCGCCGCCTGGCTCGTACTGGCCATTGCCAGTGCCATCGAACCCGCCCTGCAGCCGCTCGATAACGCCGCGGGGGGAGCGCTATTGCTGTGGGCGGCGGTGGACTGGTTGCGCGCGCGCAGCGAAGCCCAGCCTGCCGCCCAGCGCGTGGTGAATGCCACACTCGCCGTCGGAGAATGGGCACAGGTGGAACTGCGCTTTCATTGGGCACACCGCGTGCCAGCAGAGCTCAGCGTGTTCGATCACCATCCCTCCAGCTTTCAGCAGGAAGGGCTGCCCGCAGCCGTTCGCACCGCCGGCAATAACGCTCAAGCCCTGCGCTACCGGGTACGCCCGCAGGCCCGCGGCGATCACGCCTTCGGCCGCATCGAACTGCGCATCCGCTCGCCCTGGGCGGCCTGGTTGAGGCAAGTACAGGTCGCCGAAACGCAAGAGGTGCGCGTCTATCCCAACTTTGCACCGTTGGCCCGCCACGCGCTGCGCGCGGTGGATTACCGCAATGCACGCTTCGGCCTGCAGCAAAGGCAGCGACGTGGGCAGGGGATGGATTTCTCGCAGCTGCGCGAATATCGCGAAGGCGACTCGATGCGCCAGATCGACTGGAAAGCCACCACGCGCATGGGCAAGATGATCTCGCGCGAGTATCAGGATGAGCGCGACCAGCGCATCCTCCTCCTGGTCGATTGCGGTCGGCGCATGGGCGCCAGGGAAAACGAATCCGGGCAAACCTCGGGAAGCGATCTCTCGCACTTCGATCACGCGCTGGACACGGTGCTGATGCTTGCCTATGTGGCGCTCTCGCACGGCGACCGCGTTGGCCTGATGACCCTCGGCGGCCCCGAACGCTACCTGCCGGTGCAGCACTCGGCCGCCACCGTCAGCCGCATCCTGCGCGAGACCTACGATCTGCAACCCACGCTGCAGGTCAGCGATTTCGAACGCGCGGCCCAACAACTGTTGCTGCGTGAGCGCAAACGTGCGCTGGTGGTATTGATGACCAATCTGCGCGATGAAGATGATCAGGGCCTGCTGGCTGCTGCGCGCCTGCTCAGCAGCCGCCATCTGGTGCTGGTCGCCAGCCTGCGTGAAGCAGCCCTCGATGCGGCGCAGGACGAAGGCATCCAGGACGCCTTCGATGCTGCCCGCGTCACCGCTGCGGTGGACTACGCGCGGCGCCGCGAAGCCACGCTGCGGCGGCTACGTGCGGAAGGCGTACTGTGTCTGGACGTAAAGCCCGAAGATCTGGCGATCGAAACGGTGAACCGCTATCTGGCGGTCAAGGCGGCCAACCGGCTGTAACAGCCGCTCTCCGCCCAGAAGCTTACGATCTCACTGCGAGACCGTGAGCCGCTTCTCAGAGCATATAACCCAGGCCCAGTGCGGTCGCCCGGCTGTTGCAAGGCCTTCTGAAGCAATCCGCCAACATCAGCGAGACCGGCGTGTTCAGCTTGGACGTCTTGAACCAGCGCTCGTAAATCGAACTGATTTCACCCGAGGCATAGAGGTTCGCGAGGGTCTTGTCGACCACAGCCTTGAAAGCCGGATCTTCTTTCCGGACCATCAGAGTCATCGGCTCGATGGAGAGGGACTTCGTACTGATCGCGTACTGAGCCGGCTGAGCGCTGCTCTGGCGCATGCCTTCTAGCAGGATGTCCAGCTGGGCGACGGCCGCCACGGAGCCGGCTTCCAGAGCCTTCATTGCATCCTGATTCTTGCTGAAAACCACCAGCTTCATGGACTTGAGTGTGTCATCGCGCAACTGGTTGAAGAGCTTCTCAGCCGTGGTGCCCTTGACGATGCCAACCGCCTGATTGTTAAGCTGGGTGTAATCGCTCAAGCCTGCGGACTGCTTGCTCATGAAGCGCGTACCCGCGATGAAGTGGGCATAGGAAAACTCCACATCCTTGGCGCGCGTCTGGGTGTTCACGGTCGTGCCGCACTCGATGTCTGCTACGCCATCGCGCACCTTGGCCAGGCGGTCAGCCGCCGTCACCACGACATATTGCACACGCAGCTCGGAGAGCTTCAGTTCCTTTCTGATCTGCTCGGCAACTTTCTGGCACAGATCGATCGAGTAGCCCGACGCCACGCCCTGGCTATAGCCCGCGAAAGGCAGGTTGTCTTCGCGGACGCCGATGTTGAGCACCTTGCTCTTGCTGATCTTCTCCAGCGTCTGGGCTTGTGCCCCACTCTGCAGACCACAGGCCACGGCCAACACCACCGCCCAAGAGAATGTTTTCTGCCACTTCAGGCCGTACTGTGCCATCACCTGCTCCGTAAGTTTTAACGTCGAACGATCTGAATCCTCTCACAGATCTTTTCCGCCAAAACAACAACAAATGTAGCATCGGATGGATGGACAGACGGCCCTGCGCGGCACCTCAGCGCCAAGCCGGGCTAGGATTTCGGGCCCGACTTGCGCGCCCGCCACAAGCGCCGCCCGCCCCACAACACGGCAGCGCCGACTGCGAACCAGGGCAACCCCCCCACCAGAAAATACATCAGCATCGCAAGACTCTCGGCAAAAGTGCTGCCCAGCCGGCGCCAGGCCTCGCGCAGCGGCTCCCAGCTACCGGGCTGGCTCAGCGAGGCCGGTGCGCGGAACTGGATATCGAAGCTGACTTTCTCGGTGACCGCCAGGGTGGCGCGCATCTGGCCTTCCAGCGAATCGATCTCGCCCTGCACCCGGGCCAGCTCGCGCTCGACTTCGAGCAGATCACGCACCTTGTCGACCCGCCCGGCCAGCAACCCGCGCAAGCGATCCCGCAAGGCTTTCTGGTTGGCCAGGCGTGCCTGCAGATCCACCACCTCATTGGTGCGATCGTTCTGACTCATCTCATGCTGCGCCAACTTGCCCAAGCCACGCAGGGTCGCCAGCAATTCCCCCGCCCGCCCCGGCACAATGCGCAGTGCAAGATTTGCGCTGGCCATGTCACCGCTCTGGTTCGCGACTCCCGCCGCCACCACCTCACAGGCCGGCAACTGGCAGGCCTCCAGCTGTGTGCGCCAGACGGCTTCGAGCCGATCCTCCGCCACTTCGATCACCACGTTGTGGCGCAACTCGATATGGCGCGGTACGCTGGCGGGCTGGCCGGCATCGGTCTGAGGCGCCTCCAGCTTGCGTGCCATCTCGACGGCCGGCGCAGCCGCCAGCATCGGCGCAGCCGCCATCTCTTCCTTCCGGCCGCAGGCAGCCAGCACCAGCAGCACACAGATCCCGCTCACCAACTTGCGCATCATGGTTTCTCTCCGAAAAAACGCTCGTAGCACTTCAACGGGCGAATACCCGTCTGCGGGCTAGCCTGCCAGTGCGGGATAAATTTCAGCGGGCTGACTGAATAGATAACGCGGCGCCCCGGCAGCCAGCTCGGCATGCGAGCCAAAGCCCCACAGCACGCCCCCAGCGGCCAGGCCGTTGCGGTGAGCGGCGTCGATATCCACCTCGCGGTCGCCCACCATCAGGCTGGCCCGGCTCACGATGCCGTCGGCCACGAGTGCGGCGATCTGCTCCCACTTGTGGATGTCCACGTCGCCACCACTGACGAAGTAGAAGTGCTGGCGCAGACCGAAGAGATCGAGGATGCGCTCGGCGAAATCGGCCCGCTTCGAGGTGCATAAGCCCATCGGAATGCCCGCCGCGTCGATGGCCGCCAGCGCCTCCGGAATGCCAGGATAGAGCGTGTTCTCGGCGTAACCCACATCACCGTAGCGCTCGCGGTATTTGTCGATCAGCTCACGCACATGCGCGTCGGAATCCGTGCCGGTCAGCTCGCGGAAGCTGTATTTCAAGGGCGGCCCCACGCAGAAGCGCAGATCGTCGAGCGCCCGCTCGGGATAGCCGAAATGCGCCAGCGCGTAATTGATCGAACGGCCGATACCCTGCAGCGGATCGCTAAGGGTGCCGTCGAGGTCGAAGAGGATGAAGTCGTGTTTCTTGCTCATGGTTTCGCTTTATTGATCCGCTGCTCCAGCCAGTCCGCCATGATTTTCAGGGCTGCCTGTGAAAAAGTCTCATCAATGCTTCCGTACTCGGCAAGCGCGCCCGTCTGCGCGGTCTGGAACAAATGGTTCAGACCCGGCAGGGCCTTGAGCGTGACATCCCGATTGCCACCTGCCTTGAGGGCTCGCTCGATGGCAGGCAGATTGTCGATGGCGCTCACCTGAGTATCCTTTTCGCCATTCAGGGCGAGTACAGGGCATTGCACGCGCTGCAGGAACGGAGCTGGATCCAGCGCCAGGAAATAGCGCTGCCAGGGCCATGCCAGACTCGACACTAGCCGTCGCGCAACATCCGCTCGGGTCTGCGGAGAAATCTGCAACATGGCCGCTACGAGCAAATCAATCAGCGCCTCTGGGCTGGCATCCGGATGTTTGAGCACAACCGAGTTGAGCGCAGCCTGGATACGGGCATTCCCTTTGGCCACATCAGGGCTGATGTCGGAGGCCAGATTCAGGTCCTCAACCTGACGCTGCAGAAGGAGGTCGCCCGTCACGCCCGGGCCGGCCAGCATGATGATGAACGCCACCCGGTTCGCAGGCTCTGCCGCCAGCATCGGCGCAATCACGCCACCTTCACTGTGCCCGATCAGGCCGACACGCGCGGCGTCAATCTCGGGGCGCGCGCGCAGCACCTCAAGTGCGGTGCGGGCATCTCCGGCGAAGCTGGCTGTCGTGGCGTTCTGCCAGGACCCACGCGACAAGCCCACTCCCCGATCATCGACGCGCAGGCTGGCTATGCCGCGGCGCGCCAGATAGTCCGCAATCACCAGAAAGGGTTTGTGGCCAGAGATCGTCTCATCACGATCCTGCGCACCGGACCCCGTAATCAGCAGCACAGCCGGATGCGGCCCTTTTCCGGGCGGCAACATCAGGCTACCGGCCAGATGCACGCCCGCCTCGTAAGGGCTGTCGAATTCCAGTTCGACTTCGCTGTACGGAAACGGGGCCTGTGGCGTCTGTGAACGCAAAGGAGCGGCCGTAGCCGCTCCCAGCATCATGCTCAGACACAGGCCCAACAGACTTTTCATCCATGAGCCTCGTGTCATGACTCAGGCCCGCAGATGCAACTCATCCGCCGCGTAGGTCAGATCCAGCGGCTCGATCACGACCTGCTTCGGGCCGGCTTCAACGCGGCCGGCGACCCAGGCCTTGATGCCCAACCCATTAGCGATACGCGCCACTTCCTCAGCCTGCTCGGCGGCGACATAGAAGGCGAAGCCAGCGCCCATGTTGAGGCTGCCATAGGCTTCGCGATCATCAATGCCGGCGTGCTGCTGCATGAAGGCGAGCACCGGTGGCACGTCCGGCAGGGTGTGGATGCGGTAGGTGAAGTTGCCCGGGTGACGCATGATCTTGCGCCAGCCGTGGCCGGTGATGTTGGCCGAGTAATGCGGCACGATGCCGGCCGCGAAGAGGGCTTCGGTGACCGGTACATAGAGCGTGGTCGGGTCCAGCAGGGCTTCGCCGTAGAGGCGACCGTCCGACAGCTTGGAGGCATAGCCTTCGGGCAGGCGCTCGACCAGCTTGCGCGCAAGGCTTACGCCATTGGCGTGAATGCCGGAAGACGCCAGCAACACGATGGCGTCGCCATCCTGCATCTTGTCGCCCAGCGTCAGGCGCTCGCGCGAAGGGATGATGCCGACCGAGGAGGCCGCCAGATCGATCCGGCCAGCTTCCACCACGCCCGCCAGGGCCGGGGTTTCACCGCCGCCCCAGCTCACCTTGCACACGTCGCAGGCCTTCTGCCAGCCAGTCACCAGATCGACCATGCGGGCTTCGTCGGCAAACCATTCGCTGCCGCCGGCCGACCAGTAGGCGTGCACCGACAGCGGCGTGGCGCCGACGGTGATCAGGTCATTCACCGCCATGGCGATGGTGTCTTGCGCGATGGCGTCGTAGTGCGTCTTGCCGGTTATCGGGCGCACCGCGTCGGCCACCAGCGCCTTGGTGCCAAGGCACTCGGTGATCGAGGCGATCAGGGTGCCGCCGATATCCATCACATAGGCCGACTCGCCGCGCGACGCGGGAATCTCGGTCACGCCGTGGCCAGCCAGATTCACGGCCGTGGCGCTGGCGGATTTCTGGGCAAGGATCTTGAGCGGGTCGATCTTGGTGTAATCGACGCCAGCAGCGGCGTAGTCGAGAGGGGTCTGGGCCATGATGGGGAACTCGGTCAAGCGGGAAAGGCCGGCATTTTACCTGCTCGGGCGGCTTGGCGCCCGTCGGATCTGCAGGCGGATGTGCTGTGAGGGCGCGCCGACAGGTAAAATCGCGCCCTCACTCATCGCCGCCATCTCCATGCCCGCCCTCCCCAGCCCCTATCCGACGCATCAGCTCACGCTCGACGTGCGCCCGCGCGTGCCGGTCACGCTGGATAATTTCGTGGCGGGGAACAACGAGGCCCTGCTGCTGGCCCTGCGCCGCCAGCTCGGCGCGCGCGATGGCAGCTGGCTTTACCTGTGGGGTACCGCCGGCTCCGGACGCAGCCACCTGCTGCGCGCCGCAGCAGCCGAAAGCTGCGCTGCCGGCCGGCCCGGCGCCTACCTGAGTGCGGCGCAAGGCGCCACGCTGCAGATGGAAGACGACCTGCTGGTGGCGCTCGACGACATCGACCAGCTCGATGCCGAAGGCCAGGCCGCCCTCTTCCGCGCCCTGATCCAGGCCCGCGAAGCACAAGGCTCGCTGATCCTCGCCGGCAAGCTGCCCCCCCAGCATCTGGCGCTGCGTGAAGATGTACGCACCCGCATTGGCCAAGCCCTGATCTTCGAGATCCAGCCACTGGATGACGATGGCAAGGGGGTGCTACTGATCCAGAACGCCCTGGCGCGCGGCATCACGCTCGACGCCGATATCGTCGAATACCTGCTGCGTCACGGCCGACGCGACGCTCGCTGGCTGATGGGCGTGCTCGATGCGCTCGACGAGGCCTCCCTGACCCAGTCCCGCCCAGTCACCCTGCCGCTCTTGCGCGAAGTGCTGCGCGAGGACTGCGAACCTGAACTCCCCTTCTGATAAAGCTGAAACACCATGAACCTCGCTCTCTTTGATCTCGACAATACGCTGCTCGATGGCGACTCCGACCACGCCTGGGGCCAGTTCCTGTGCGACAAGGGCGTTGTCGACCCGGTGGAATTCAAGGCTCGCAACGACGCTTTCTACGAGCAGTACAAAGCCGGCACCCTGAACATCGACGAATTCCTCGATTTCGTGCTGGCCCCGCTGGCCCGCCATTCGCGCGAAGAGCTGATGAAGCTGCATGACGAGTTCATGAACGACGTAGCCTTCGGCATGATCAACGAGATGGGCAAGCAACTGGTGAACTGGCACCTGGCGCAAGGAGACCTGTGCGCTGTCGTGACCGCCACCAATGCCTTCGTCACCGAACGCATCGTGCGCTACTACTTCCATGTGCCGCACCTGATCGCCACCGTACCGGCCCTCGAAAACGGCCGCTTCACTGGCAAAGCGCGCGGCACGCCGGCCTTCCGCGAAGGCAAGATTACCCGCGTGAATGCCTGGCTGGAGTCGATGGCGCTGGATCTCACCTGCTTTGAGAAGAGCTGGTTCTACAGCGATTCGGCCAATGACATTCCGCTGCTCGAGCAGGTCAGCGATCCTGTGGCTGTTGATCCCTGCATCGCCCTGCGCCTGCGCGCCGAAACCCTCGGATGGCCGATCATCAGCCTGCGCGAAAAGAATCAGGACGGCGCCGGCAGCGGCATCATCCTGCAAGCCTGATCGGGCAATCCCTTGTCTGCCCGCACGATGCACTGGCAGGATGCGGGCAGCACATTGGAGACTCCGCCATGAACCTCGAAAAAGTCATCTTCGGCTTCTTCATCATCCTCGCCTGCACGCTGAACTTCGGCTTCTTCATCGGCGACATCGATCGCCCCGAACTGCACCACGCCTCCGAGCTCTTCGCCGCCATCGTGGTGAACCTGATCGCCACGGTGCTCAAATTCGGTGACCGCACCCACATCGGCGCCACCCACCTCGCCACCAGCCTCGTCGCCGTGCTGCAACTGGTCGCCGCCAGCCTGGTCTGGGCCTGGCACCTGTATATCGCCCAGCACCCGATCGACGGCCAGACCATTTCGGTAGTGGTGTCGCTGTCCGGCGGTGCGCTGCTGGCCAACCTCATCTCGGTGATCCTGCTGATCGGCGAGACCCTGCGCCAGAGCCGCTGAGCTCGGCATGGGTGACGTTCTCTTCATCGCGCTGCGCCGCCTGCGCACGCCGCTGATCACCCTCATCCTCGCCTATGCCATCTCGGTGGCCGGGCTGGTCGCCATGCCCGGGCTGGACGGCAGTGGCCAGCCCATGAAGCTGGGCTTCTTCCACGCTTTTTACGTGGTGAGCTATACCGCCACCACCATCGGTTTCGGCGAACTGCCCTGGGTCTTCACCGACGCCCAGCGCGCCTGGATCACCTTCACGATCTATCTCTCGGTCACCTGCTGGGCCTATGCGCTGGGCAGCATCTTCGCGCTGGTGCAGGAACCGGTCTTCCGCACGGCCGTGGCGCGCAGCCGCTTCACGGCGCGGGTCCGGCGCCTTGACGAACCCTTCTACATCCTCTGCGGCTACGGCCAGAGCGGCACCGCCCTGGCGCACGCCTTCGATGCACTGGGCACCCGCAGCGTGATCATCGAAACCCGCCCCGAGCGCGCCGCCCGGCCAGACGTGGAAATCTACCAGGAGCCGCCCTGCTGTCTTGCGGCGGACGCGCGCTGGCCCGACGTGCTGCAGGATGCTGGCGCGACCCATCCGCGCTGCAAGGCCCTGATCGTGCTGGTGAGCGACGACGAAGCCGCTCAGGCCATCGCCATCGGTGCGGCGGCCCTGAACCCCGGCCTGCCGATCATCACCCGAGTGCATAGCGCACTGGCACGCGCCAACCTCGACAGCTTCCCAAACATCACGGCCATCGACCCCTTCGACACCTTCGCCACCAATCTGGAAATGGCACTGGCCGCACCTGCCGTGCTTTGGGTGGAGGACTGGCTCTCCAGCGTGCCCGGCAGCGCCTGCCCACAGCCACCGATCATCCCGCAAGGTCACTGGCTGGTGCTGGGTTTCGGCCGCTTCGGCCACGCCGTGGCACGGGCCCTGGAGCGCACCGGTTCGACCTGGACCGCCATCGACTCCAACCTGCACCTGACTGATGAACCCCATCTGCAACACAGCGACAATTCGGTAGAGAGCCTCGGCGCAGCCGGCATCGACCGGGCGGTCGGCATCATCGCCGGCACCGACCGCGACGCCATGAACCTGGCCCTCGTCACGCGGGCCCGCAAGCTCAATCCGAAGCTGCACGTGATCATCCGCCAGAACCATGTCGCCGAGCGCAGCCTGATCGAAGCCGCTCGCGCCCAGCAATGCTTCGTGAAATCCGAAATCATGGTGCGCGAATGCCTGCAGCTGCTGGTTGCCCCGCTGCTCAACCGCTTCCTGCTGCAGGTGCGCAAGCACGGCGCGGAGCTCGCCGAACAGATCGCGGTACGCTTGCTCACCGGGCTCGAAGAGCGCGTGCCACACATCTGGGTTTTCAACGCCTACGCCTCCTACCCGGGCCTGCGCGCAGCGCTCAGCGGCCAGGCAGGAGCCCCCTTGCGCCTGAAGGAACTGCAGATCCACCCGCTCGACCCGAGCTTGCGACTGTGCGCCGTGCCCCTGCTGCTGCTACGTGGCGAGGAAGAGTTCATGCTGCCGGCACTGGACATGGAGCTGCAGTCCGGCGACCGGATCCTGTTTGCCGGCCGCGAGGGCGAAGAACGTCTGCAGCACCGCTTCCACCTCGACCCCAGCCCGCTCGAATTCGTCCGCAGCGGCGTGGAGCCCGCTCGTAGCTGGATCTTCCGTCAGCTTCAAAAACGCCCCCGCGTGCGCTGATCATCCGCCAGCGCGGCACGCATGCGACAGTACCCGACGCTGTTTGTTCGTGCGCCCCGGCACTAAATTCCGAAGCAGGCATGCCAGGCGATATACTTCCGGGCTTCAAGAACCTCTTCAGGGCCCTCGGCCCCCAGCCCACATCGGCATGATCCGCAAACTGCTGCGTCGCGTCTTCAAGAAAGCCCCCGCCTCCCTTCCCGTGGCCGAGGCGGCTGCCATACCGCTGGAACTTCACGGCATCCGCCGCGAAATGGTCTCGCCCGCCTCGCGCAAGGTCTGCCATGTGCTGCAGGAAGCCGGCTTCAAGGCCTACGTGGTCGGCGGTGCGGTGCGCGACCTGATCGCCCGCATCGACCCGAAGGATTTCGACGTGGCCACCAATGCCACGCCGGAAGAGGTGCGCCACCTGTTTCGCCGCTCGCGCATCATCGGCCGGCGCTTCCGCATCGTGCACGTGATGAGCGGGCCGGAGACCATCGAAGTCTCCACCTTCCGTGCGCTACACGACGAAGACACCGTCACCGACGAGCACGGCCGCGTGTTGCACGACAACACCTGGGGCACGATCGAAGCCGACGCCACCCGCCGCGACTTCACGGTGAATGCGCTCTACTACGATCCGACCACCGAAACCGTGCTGGACTTCCACCACGGTGTGGCCGACCTCAAGCAGAAAACCATGCGCGTGATCGGTGACCCGGCCACCCGCTACCGCGAAGATCCGGTGCGCATGCTGCGCGCCGTGCGTCTGGCCGCCAAACTCGATCTGGCCCTCGATCCGGACGCCCGCAAGCCAATCCGCGAAATGAGCGAGCTGCTGGCCAATGTGCCCGCAGCACGCCTCTTCGACGAAATGCTCAAGCTGCTCTCCTCCGGCTACGCCGTGGTGAGCCTCAAGCGCCTGCGCGACGAGGGCCTGCACCACGGCCTGCTGCCCCTGCTCGACGTCATACTGGAGCAGCCGCAGGGCGAGAAATTCGTCTGGCTGGCCCTCGAAAATACCGATGAGCGCGTGCGCGCCGGCAAACCGATCTCCCCCGGTTTCCTGTTCGCCACCCTGCTGTGGAACGAAGTGCTGAGCAACTGGAGCGCCCGCAAGGAGCGGGGCGAATATCCGCAGCCGGCGCTGTTCGAAGCCATGGACGAAGTGCTCGCCTCACAGGCCGAGAAGCTCGCCATCACGCGCCGTATCGCAGGTGATATCACCGAAATCTGGGCACTCCAGCCACGCTTCGAGAAGCGTGCCGGCAAAGCTCCTTTCCGCCTCATTGAACAGCCACGCTTTCGCGCAGCGTATGACTTCCTGCGCCTGCGCGCAGAATCCGGCGAGATCGAGATGGCGCTGCCGGACTGGTGGGATGATTTCGCCAATGCCAACACCGATGATCGCGAAACCATGCTGGTAGCAGACAAGAAAGGCGACGGCGCAGCCCGCAAGCGTCGCCCCCGCCGCCGCAAGCCACGCAGTGAAACCGGCGGCGCCGAGCCGGCAGGCGAATAAGCGATGGCTGTACTCGCCTGGATCGGACTGGGTGCCAATCTCGGCGACCCGGTCAACACCCTCAGGGAAGCCTTCACCGCATTGGGCCAGCTGCCCGGTTGCCGCGTACTGACGTCCTCCAGCCTCTACCGCACCGCCCCACAGGGACCGGGCACCGAAGGCCAACCGGACTATGTCAATGCCGTAGCCGCACTGGATACCACCCTCGCCGCCCCCGAACTGCTCGAAGCCCTGCTCGAACTCGAAAAGAACTTCGGCCGCCAGCGCAGCACCCGCAACGCTGCCCGCACCCTGGATCTCGACCTGCTGCTCTACGGCTGCGAGATTCTCGATGCGCCCGGCCTGCACCTGCCCCACCCGCGCATGCACGAACGTGCCTTCGTGCTCATCCCGCTCGCCGAACTGGCGCCGGAAACCCGCATTCCCGGCCGCGGCCCGGTGCTCGAACTGCTCAACGCGCTGCCAGACCAGCGCATCGCACGTATCGCCGACTGAAGGAAAGCCGATGCCGATCTGGATGCAAACCGCCGGCCTGCTCGTCGCCTCCAACGTGTTCATGACCTTTGCCTGGTATGGCCACCTCAAGCATCTCGGCAATCGCCCCTGGTTCATCGCCGCGCTGATCGCCTGGAGCATCGCCCTCTTCGAGTACCTGTTGCAGGTACCAGCCAACCGCATCGGTGCCCAGGCCTACTCGCTGGGTCAGCTCAAGATCATGCAGGAAGTGATCACGCTCGCCGTGTTCGTGCCCTTCGCCGTGTATTACATGGACGAACCCCTCAAGCTCGATTACCTGTGGGCCGCGCTATGCATGCTGGGTGCGGTGTACTTCATCTTCCGCACCTGAAAGCCAGGAATGCTCGAAAAAGCCCGCTACATTGTCGTCGAAGGTCCGATCGGGGCCGGTAAGACCAGCCTCGCCCGGCGCCTCTCGGAGCGCCTGTCGGCCAGTCTGGTGCTCGAACAACCGGAGATGAACCCTTTCCTCGCCCGCTTCTACGCAGAGCGCGAGCGCTGGGCCCTGGCCACCCAGATCGAATTCCTGTTCCAGCGCGCCGGCCTGCTCGCCGAAGCCACTCGCCTCTTGCAGGGTGGCCAGCGCGTCATCAGTGATTTCGTGCTCGAGAAAGATCCGCTCTTCGCCAGTCTCAACCTCACCGAGGACGAAGCGCGCCTGTACGAAAAGGTCTTCACCCAGCTGCGCCCGGCGCCGCTCAGGCCGGATCTGGTGATCTACCTCCAGGCCCAGCCTGAGACCCTGATCGAACGAGTCAGGAAACGCGGGCTGGATGCCGAGCGCCGCATCACCGAGCAATACCTCGGCACCGTGTCGGAGCGCTATGCGCGCTTCTTCCACGATTACAACACCGCCCCGCTGTTCGTGATCAACGCCGAAGTCCTGAACCCGGTCGACGAAGATGACGACTTCGAACTGATCCTGCAGCGCCTGCAAGCCATGCGTGGCTACCGCGAATACTTCAGCTACGCCTGACCCCGTCTCGCTGCGCAGCGTTCATGCATCTATAAAAAGGCTGGATGCCCGTCAGCAGGAGATTGACGGACAATGCGCTCCCGTTCGCCGGCGACGCATTCGCCCGGCCCGTCGCCACACCGTACAGGAGTCGACATGAGTTACCTCGAAAACGCCAAGCCCGTCACCCTCACCAGCCTGGCCGCGATGCGCCAGAACGGCGAGAAGATCGCCATGCTGACCGCCTACGATGCGAGCTTCGCCGCCCTGTGCGAGCGCAACGGCGTGGATGTGCTGCTGATCGGAGATTCACTCGGCAACGTGATCCAGGGCCAGAAAACTACCCTGCCGGTGACGATGGAACAGATGGTCTATCACACCGAGTGCGTGACACGCGCCGCCCAGCGTGCCTGGGTGATCGCCGACCTGCCCTTTGCCAGCTACCAGGAAAGCCCGCAGCAGGCCCTGCGCAACTCGGCGCGCCTGATGGCCGCCGGCGCCCAGATGGTGAAGCTCGAAGGCGGTGCCGTGATGGCCGAGACGGTGCGTTTTCTGGTCGAGCGCGGCGTACCGGTATGTGCCCACATCGGCCTCACGCCGCAATCGGTGCATCAGCTCGGCGGCTACCGCGTGCAGGGCAGAACTGAAGCGGGCGCGGCACAGATGAAAACCGATGTGCTGGCACTCGAAGCGGCGGGTGCAGCCATGGTCGTACTGGAAATGGTACCCGCCACCCTGGCCGCCGAACTGACCACTCAACTCAGCAGCATGGCCACCATCGGCATCGGTGCCGGCAAGGACTGTGATGGCCAGGTGCTGGTGCTGCACGACATGCTGGGCGTGTATCCCGGCAAGAAGGCGCGCTTCGTGAAGAACTTCATGGACGGCTCGGCGAGCATCGATGCGGCCGTAGCCGCCTATGCCGCCGCGGTGAAGGACGGCAGCTTCCCGGCACCGGAACACACCTACTGAGTTGCAAGCAGCAAGGGCGCGCCTTCGGCGCAACAAGCTTCAAGTAAAACCCGGCCGGATGCGCGGCCAAAACTCTTGGTTTGCGGGCTACAATCGCAACTTACTTGTGACTTGAAGGCGCTTAGCGGTGCGCTGGCAAGCTACTCGCACTGACTGCGGATGAACTCCGCCATCTTGCGCAGCCGCGCCGCATCAAAGGTGCCGTCGGCCTCATCACGAGTCACGAAGAGATTGATGCCGGCATCAAAGCCATTGGCGGCGAACCAGCCTTGGCGCTCCTGCCAGGCGGTACGCAAAGCTTCGCTCTCAAGCACGCCCAGATGCTCCCATAGCAGGCTCTGCCCCTTGGCATCCCGGATCGTGAAGGCCGGCTCACGCTCACCCGGGCGGGCGCTGCCGGCCAGGGGCTGACGGTAGGCGTACTCCAGCCCTAGTTCGTCGAGCAGCGCGGCGATCGCCAGCTCGGCCGGGCTGCACTGTGGCTGGCGCGTCTCGGCCTCATCCTCTGCCGGTTCGTCCGGTGCATCGCCCGGGGCGCCTTCCGGGCTGGGCTCGCACGCCGCAGCCACTTCAGCGGCCACCGGCATCAGGGCCTGCTGACGCAGCCGGGCGAGCTCGTTCTCGGCGCGGGCAATATCGCGCTCGATACCGATCTCGATGATGCGCAGCTTGTCCTCTCCGCGTGCCTCTGCCTCCTCCACCGCCTTGTAGAGCCGGTAGAGGCCGGACTCGCGCAGGGTCGCGGTGGTCTGGCCGATATTGCTGATCTGCTCCCGCACCCGTGACATCAGGCGAATGGTGCGAATCAGGCGCGTAGCCGCATCGTCCTCGCCCGGCTGGGCGCGCATCTGGTATTCGTCGATCAGGGCCTGGATGGTGTGCACATGGCCATCGCGATAGGCCACATTGATGCGCGACATGATCTCGTCACGCAGGCTGCGGTCGTCGTCATCGCCGGCGCGGTCCGGGTGTACGATCTTGGCCGCCATCCGGTAGTACTTGCGCAGATCATCACTGGGCATGAACTCCTCAGCACCCGGATCGATATCGATGGCGCGGGCAGCTTCAGCGCTGGCCTGAGCCTGAGTACTGGCAGCGCGGGCGGCAGCCTGGCGCAGCGCATCGCGTGGTGCGAGGCGCACGCGCAACTGGGCAATCTCTGCGCGCACGCGATCGAGCCGCGCATACAGATCGCCTACCCGGCGCCAGTAGCGCAACTTGAAGGCAGCCAGGCCATTCTGCAGGGTGGCGTATTCGGTCTGCACCTCGGCGTAGCGCTCTTCGAGCACTTCGAGCTGCTGCAGCTTGGCTTCGAGCTCAAGCTCCTCGGGTGCAGGGCGATCACTGCTGAGCCACTTGAACATCAGGTCTGACTCCTGCCGGCCCACTCACGATAGGCGCGGGCGAGATGCGGACGGTTTTCGGGGCCCAGGGTTTCTGCGAGCCAGTCGCTGAGCACCAGCAGGCTGCGATTAGAAAACGGGGATTCGACCAGCAGGTTTTCGAGAAAATCGCGCTGTTCGGCATAGTCATCCGGACTGCAGCGCACCAGTTGTTCGTCGAGCGGACCATAAACCGCGTCAGGCTGCCCCTGCAAGGCCCGCTGCAGCACACCGGGCAGCAGCGGATTGCCGCTGCGTAGCGCCATTTCCAGCGCGCTTTCGCCGCTGGCTGGCTCGATCAATGCTGGGTTGGCGCCGTAGCACAGGAGCATCGCGGCCGCTTCCAGATGACCATTCACTACCGCGTAATGCAAAGCGCTGAGCCCGGTCGTGCCACCTTCAAACGCACAGACCTCCTGAGCATCCGGCTCAGCGCCAGCGGCCAGCAGCACCTCCAGCACCCCCACCGCACCACGTGCGGCCGCGTAGTGGAGCGGCGTGCGCAAGTCGGCGCCCGCTGCGTCACGCGTGGCGCCGGCCTTCAGCAGCAGAAAGGCGGTGGCGGCGCAGTTGCTCAGGGCGGCAGCATGCAGGGGCGAGCCGCCACCGAATGCACCGAGCTGATCATCAAAGGAATGCCAGCCAGACATCGCATCCACATCCGCTCCGGCAGCAATCAAGGCTTCGACCAGCGCCGTCATGCCTTGCCCGGCCGCCAGATGCAGTGCGCTTTCGCGCCGCCCCGGCAAGCTCGCATTGGGGTCAGCCCCGGCCGTCAACAAGCTCAGCGCAGCGTCCTCACAACCCGCCTCGCAAGCCACCAGCAAGGGCGTAGCGCCCGGAAAAAACACGCCTTCGCGCAGATGGCCGCTGGGAGAATCAAGCGGCGCGCCCTGCTCGACCAGCAAACCGAGTGCCGCCAGCGAAGCACGCCGGGCTGCAAAGTGCAGCAGTTGATGGCCCTCGTCGTCGTCCGAACGGTATTCCAGCAACTCCGGCTCGTCGCGCAGCAGGCGCGCCAGAGGGGCCAGCTCGTTGCGTTCGATGAGGGCACAAGCCTCGGCGTACTGCACAGCCAGATCACCTGCCACGCGATCGCGCCACAGGATGGCCAGCCCGCGATTGACGAAGCCAGCGGCATCCTGCACCAGCACGGCCAGCTGGCGCTCGGGTGTAGCCAGCGCGGCGTGGGGCGTGACAAGCGTGCTGAGGCTGCTGGCTTCCGGGTTCATGCAGGGCCGCGAAAAGGGTGGATGACCCTGCATGATACTGGCCCCAGCCTATGCCTGCGCGGGCTCATACTCCTAGAGGCAGCGCGGCCCGCCGTATTCCGCACTCGCCCGCAGCGCCCCGGCCGGCTTATCATCACAGAACTGAACTGAATGCCATTGACCGACCGGAATCCACGCCGATGAACCCGACCCAGACCCTTGCCTGGCAACAACTCGCAATGCACGCCCGTGCGCTCGAAGCCACCCACCTGCGCGAGCTCTTCGCGGCCGATCCCGACCGCGCCGGCCACTTCAGCAGCAAGGCCTGCGGCATCCTGCTCGATTACTCGAAAAACCGGATCACGGCCGACACCCTGCGCGAACTGCTGGCTCTCGCCGAAGAATGTGCGCTGGATAGCGAGATCCGCGCCATGTTCGAGGGAGGCGAGATCAACAACACCGAACACCGCGCCGTGCTGCACACCGCGCTGCGCGCCCAGGGCGACGTTCAGGTCCGTGTGCAGGGCGAAGACGTGATCCCGGCGATCCGCGAAGTCCGCGCCCGCTGTGCAGCCTTCAGCGAACGCGTACGCAGCGGCGAATGGCGTGGCTACAGCGGCGAGACCATTACCGACATCGTGAACATCGGTATCGGTGGTTCCGACCTCGGCCCGCTGATGGTCTGTGAAGCACTGAAACCCTATGCCGACGGCCCCCGCCTGCATTTTGTCTCCAACGTAGATAGCCTGCACCTCACCCAGACGCTGGCTGGCCTGAACCCGGCGCGTACCCTGTTCATCATTGCGTCCAAAACCTTCACCACGGTCGAGACCCTGACCAATGCCCGCAGCGCCCGTGCCTGGCTGGTCAAGGCCGCCGGCTCGGAGTCGGCTGTCGCCAAGCACTTCGTGGCGGTATCGACCAACGCAACCAAGGTTGCTGAGTTCGGCATCGACACCACCAACATGTTCGGCTTCTGGGACTGGGTCGGCGGCCGCTACTCGCTGTGGAGTGCCATCGGCCTGCCTATCACCCTCGCCATCGGTGCGGCCGGCTTCGATGCCCTGCTCGAAGGTGCTGCCGACATGGATCAGCACTTCCGCACAGCCCCGTTCAAGGACAACCTGCCGGTGCTGCTGGGCCTTCTGGGCGTGTGGTATGTGAACTTCCTGGACTGCCGCTCACAGGTCGTCGCCCCCTACAACCAGACCCTGCACCGCCTGCCGGCCTTCCTGCAGCAACTGGACATGGAATCCAACGGCAAACAGGTGCGCGCAGACGGCAGCCCGGTCGACTACGCCACGGGCCCGGTGATCTGGGGTGAGCCCGGCACCAACGGCCAGCACGCCTTCTTCCAGCTGATCCATCAGGGCACGGCGGTGATCCCGGTTGATTTCATCCTCGCCCTCTCGCAACCGGGTCAGCTCGCTAACCACCGCGTGAGCCAGATCGCCAACTGCCTTGCCCAGTCAGCCGCCCTGATGCAAGGCAAGACAGCGGACGAAGTACGCGCCGAGATGGAGGCCAAGGGCGTCGCCACGGCAGAAATCGAAGCCTTGCTGCCGCACCGCGTCTTCCCCGGCAACCGACCGAGCAACACCTTGCTGCTGGACGATCTCTCGCCACGCACGCTGGGCGCACTGCTGGCGCTCTACGAACACAAGGTCTTCGTGCAAGGCAAGATCTGGGGCCTGAACTCCTTCGACCAGTGGGGTGTGGAGCTCGGCAAACAGCTTGCCAGCGGGATTGAGCAGCGCCTCAGTGCAGCGAGTGGCCCTCGCTATGACACATCGACTGAAGCGCTACTGGCTTACATCGGCAAATCCATATCCTGACCCCTTCAGCAAACATTCATCAGAAAGCCGGTCCTTAAAATCGGCTTTCTTGCTTTCAGCCTCCCGCTTTGACGCGCCATCAGACAGCTTGGGCGCATGGCTATCTCAAGCATCACGCTCGCCGAGCAGGTGCATGGCGCTGGAAACAGCAGCCAGATTTCACGCAACCTCACCGTGGTGGAAGACTTCTGCAGCCGCCTGGCCGTGCCGCCCCATGGCGAACGCGAGGCATATCATTACGGCAGCCTCTGAGCCGCGCTGGAGAAAACGGGCCAGCCCATCGGCGTAAACGATCTGCATAAGGCAGCCCACGCTCGCGCGCAGGGACTGACGCTGATCAGCATTAATCTGCGCGAATTCGACCCCGTGCCGGGCCTGTTATCCGAGAACTGGGTGTCAGTACCAAGATTTCGACAGACACAAAAAAGCCAGACTCGAAGTCTGGCTTTTTTGCATTCATCACCGCCCGAACCAGGCGTTAGCGGAAAGCGTAGCGAGCGGGCCGCGATTGAGGCGAGACACGCAGCCGTATGCTTTCTATACGGCGAGCATCACAGCCTCAAGCCCGGTTCGCGCAGCACGCTTTAAGCCAATGCCCCGTGGCACTGCTTGTACTTCTTGCCTGAACCGCATGGGCAAGGATCATTGCGCCCCACGCGCAAGCCGTTGTTTTCAACCGGCAGCTGCTTCTTCTCGGTGACGGCCGCCTCCGCCAGCGCTTCGTCGTAGTCAGCGTGGTGGTATTGCACGTTTTCCACACCCGGATGCTGTTCGGCGACCTCTTCGATCTGCTCCTCTGAACGCACCTGCACGGTCATCAGCAAACGCACCACTTCGGTCCGCACGGTGTCCAGCAAGGATTCGAAGAGTTCGAAAGCTTCGCGCTTGTATTCCTGTTTCGGGTTCTTCTGCGCATAGCTGCGCAGATGGATGCCCTGACGCAGATGATCCAGCGCAGAAAGGTGTTCGCGCCAGTGCTGATCAAGGGTATTGAGCATCACGCTGCGCTCGAAACCAGCCCAAGCGTCGTGCTGCACATCCTTGACCTTGTCGGCATAGGCCTGATCGGTCGCTTCAACCACCTTGACGAGCAGGTCTTCGTCAGAGAGACGGGTGTTGTCCTTGGCCCACTGGCCCACCGGTACCTCTACACCATACTCGGCCTTGAGCGCCTTCTCGAAACCGGCCAGATCCCACTGTTCTTCGACCGACTCGGCCGGCACATAGGTGCGGAACAGTTCGGCGATCACACCCTGGCGCATGGCAGTGATGGTCTCGCCAATATCGCTGGCTTCAAGCAGTTCGTTGCGCTGGTGGTAGATGACCTTGCGCTGATCGTTGGCTACGTCATCGTACTCAAGCAGTTGCTTGCGGATATCGAAGTTGCGCTGCTCGACCTTGCGCTGGGCGGACTCCAGCGAACGGTTGACCATGCCCGCTTCGATCGGCTCGCCTTCAGGCATCTTCAGGCGCTGCATGATGGCGGAGAGACGCTCGCCGCCGAAGATCTTCATCAGCGGGTCTTCCAGCGACAGGTAGAAGCGGCTGGCGCCGGCATCCCCCTGACGACCGGAGCGGCCGCGCAGCTGGTTGTCGATCCGGCGCGATTCATGGCGCTCGGTACCGATGATCTTGAGGCCACCAGCGGCCAGCACCTGCTCGTGCAGGCCCTGCCACTCATTGCGCAGGGTGGCGATCTTGTCGGCTTTCTGCTCATCAGAAAACTCGGCGTTTTCCTTGACCAGCGAGATCTGCTTCTCGACGTTGCCGCCCAGCACGATGTCCGTACCACGGCCGGCCATGTTGGTGGCAATGGTGATCACGCCGGGACGCCCGGCATCCGCCACGATCTCGGCTTCACGGGCGTGCTGCTTGGCATTGAGCACGTTGTGCGGCAGCTTCTCGACCTTGAGCAGTTCGGACAGGAGTTCGGAAGACTCGATCGATGTAGTACCGACCAGCACCGGCTGACCGCGCTCGTGGCAGTCCTTGATGTCCGCAATGATGGCGGCGTGCTTTTCCTTCTCGGTGCGATAGACCAGATCGTTCATGTCCAGGCGGATCATGGGGCGATTAGTCGGGATCACCACCGTTTCCAGCCCATAGATGGAGTGGAATTCGTAGGCCTCGGTATCGGCCGTACCCGTCATGCCGGCAAGCTTGCCGTACATGCGGAAGAAGTTCTGGAAGGTGATCGAGGCCAGGGTCTGGTTCTCGGAGTTGATCTTCACGCTTTCCTTGGCTTCCACGGCCTGATGCAAACCGTCGGACCAGCGGCGACCCACCATCAGGCGGCCGGTGAATTCATCAACAATGATCACTTCGCCGTTCTGCACCACGTACTGCTGATCCTTGTGGAACAGCGAGTGCGCGCGCAGGGCGGCGTACAGGTGATGGATCAGCAGAATGTTGCCCGGCTCGTAGAGGCTGCGGCCTTCGGGCAGCAGGCCCAGACGCACCAGAATCTCTTCAGCATGGTCATAGCCTTGCTCGGTCAGCAGCACTTGCTGCTGCTTGAGGTCGACGGTGTAGTCGCCCGGCACGGTAACGTTGTCGTCCTCACCTTCCTGCTTGGTCAGCAGGGGCGCCACAGCATTCATGCGCACATAGAGGTCGGTGTGATCTTCGGCCTGGCCGGAGATGATCAGCGGCGTACGGGCTTCGTCGATCAGGATCGAATCCACCTCATCGACGATGGCAAAGTTCAGGCCGCGCTGGGCGCGCTGACCGAGCTCGTAGACCATGTTGTCGCGAAGGTAGTCGAAACCGAACTCGTTGTTGGTCCCGTAGGTGATGTCCGCAGCGTAGGCGGCAAGCTTCTCGGCTTGCGGTTGCTGCGAATAGATCACGCCGGTGGACAGGCCCAGGAAGCTGTAGATGCGCCCCATCCAGTCCGCATCGCGGCTGGCAAGGTAATCGTTCACCGTCACCACATGCACGCCCTTGCCGGAGAGCGCATTCAGGTACACCGGAAGCGTGGCAGTCAGGGTCTTGCCTTCACCGGTGCGCATTTCGGCGATCTTGCCGTCGTGCAGCACCATGCCACCGACCATCTGCATGTCGAAGTGGCGCATGCCGTGGACCCGCAAGCCGGCTTCGCGGACTACCGCAAAGGCCTCCGGCAGCAGTGCATCAAGGCTTTCGCCCTTGGCGATGCGCGCCTTGAATTCCTCGGTCTTGCCGCGCAGCGCTTCATCGCTGAGCGCCTGGATCTGCGGCTCAAGGGCGTTGATGGCACGCACCTTGTGCATGTATTGACGGACCAGCCGGTCATTGCGGCTGCCGAAGACTTTCTTGAGAAGGCCAGCGATCATTTTGGATGGACGAGTAAGGCGCGGCAAAGACGCGGATTCTAGCATGCGGCCCCGGCATGGCCCGCCGGGCGTTTCGGAGGCCGATCAGCTCTTCCTTGCTTGCTTGCTACAACGCAAACACGGCATGCTTGAGCCCTGCTGACTCACTCCCCCTTGTGCGCCCACATGGGGCCGATTTCGATGGCTACAAGCCCGCTCAACCGTTTCATCGGACGCTCGGACGTCCTCGCCCGCCTGCAGGATCACGCCGCCCTCCTGCAGCGCCTGCAGCGCAAGCTCGACGCTGCCTTGCCGGCCGTGTCGCGCGGGGCTGCGCAGGTCGCCAATTTCCAGGATGGCGAGCTGATCCTGCACGTGGCCTCGCCCGTGATGGCCACCCGCCTCAAGCTGGGGCTGGAAACCCTCAAGCATTCACTGCAGGTGGCCGGCGAACCAATTCAGAGCATCAAGGTGAAAGTACGAGCCAGCCCCTTCACAGGCAACGGGCGTGAAGAAGAAGTCATCGTGCGGCCGATTGGCGCCGACGGGCGGGCTGCGCTACTGGGGCTGGCTGAAGGCCTCAAGCCGGACGATCCGCTGGCACGGGCCCTGAAGCGGATGATCGAACGCAGCGCAAAGGGCTGATGCCTGAGCGCTTGAGCAGAAGCCAGCGGCCCGCGCGTTTCCAGTAGGAGCGGCCCTCAGACCAGCGGTGCGATCAGGCGCTCGAACACCAACAAGACTAGGGTGACCAGCCCCACAACGAGTCCGTAGCGGAACAGATTCCAGGCCCAGCGGAAGAAGTATGGCTGCCGCGTGAGCAGGCCCAGCGCGGCACACACGCCGATGGCCAGAGCCAGTGCGAGGGCAACCAGGCGCAAGATCAGCATGACCGCCTCAGGCAAAGGTCAGCTGGGTTTCGAGCTGGCCGCGCAGGGTTTCGGGCAGCTTTGCGTCATCCTCGAAAGTGACGATTTCCCAGGCTTCCTTATCCTCCAGCAGCACGCGCAGGATCTGGTTGTTGAGCGCATGGCCAGACTTGTTGGCCACGTAATGCGCGAGCAGCGGATGACCGCACAAGTAGAGATCGCCAATGGCGTCGAGCACCTTGTGCTTCACGAACTCATCCGCATAGCGCAGGCCATCCGGATTGAGGATCTTGTATTCGTCCAGCACGATGGCGTTATCGAGGCTGCCGCCCTGGGCCAGGCCCATACCGATCAGCACCTCCAGATCCTGCACGAAACCGAAGGTGCGGGCCCGCGCTACGTCGCGCGAATAGCTCTGATTGGCAAAATCCACGGTCACTTCGGTGGCCGTGCCATCGATGGCCGGATGATTGAAGTGGATCGCGAAAGAGAGCTTGAAACCATCATGCGGCAGCAGGCGCACGGATTTGTCGCCTTCCACATACTCCACCGCCTTCTTCACGCGCAGGAAACGCTTGGGAGCATCCTGCAGCTCGAAGCCCACCGACTGCAACAGGAACACGAAAGGCGCGGCGCTGCCATCGAGAATCGGGATCTCGGGCGCGTCGACGTCCACATAGCAGTTATCCACGCCCAGCCCAGCCAGCGCCGACATCAGATGCTCCACCGTACCGATCTTGGCACCGTCCTTCTGCAGACCGGAGCACATGCGCGTATCGACGACCGCATAGGGATCGCAGAACAGATCCACCGGTGGCGTCAGATCTACGCGACGAAACACGATACCGGTATCGGGGGCTGCGGGTCGCAACGTCATTTCCACGCGCTTGCCGCCATGCAGGCCCACGCCGGTTGCCTTGACCACTGCTTTCAGGGTTCTCTGTCTGATCACGCCGCTATCCTGTTGTTCATATTGAATAATTCATACGATTGTAACGGACAGCCGGGCAATTCAGCCCGGCCAGGTGGGGTTCCCGCTACCTATAATCAGGATAGCCTCTCACTTTTCCCCGCCATGGCCACCCAGCCCGTTCGCCCCGCCGCCGTTGCCGGTCTGTTCTACCCGGCCGACCCGCACACGCTCAGCGCGCAGTTGCACAGCCTGCTCGCACAAACCGAGCGGCCGTCCGCCCTGCAGCCGCCCAAGGCGCTGATCGTGCCGCATGCCGGCTACATGTACTCCGGCCCGATTGCCGCCAGCGCCTACTGCATGCTGGAAGCCTTGCGCGACATCATTCGCCGCGTAGTACTGGTGGGCCCCAGCCACCGCATGGCCTTTGCCGGTGCCGCCCTGCCCGGCTGTGCTGCCTTCGCCACCCCGCTCGGCAATGTGGAAATCGATAGCGACGCCGTGTTCACGCTTGCTCAACGCCCTGGCGTGGTTTTCGATGACAGTGCCCACGCTCAGGAGCACGCGCTCGAAGTCCAGCTGCCCTTCCTGCAAACCGTGCTGGAGCACTTTCGCATCCTGCCGCTCACCCTCGGCATGATCGAAGCCCAGCAGGTCGCCGAACTGCTCGAAGCGGTGTGGGGCGGGCCGGAAACCCTTATCGTGGTGAGCTCCGATCTCTCTCACTACCACCCCTATGCCCAGGCCCAGGCCGACGACATGGACGCCATTGGCCTGATTCTCGAAGGCGAAGGCCCGCTCAATCATGAGCAGGCTTGCGGTGCGACCGCCATCAATGCCTTGTGCATCACCGCCCGGCGCCACGGCCTGCTGCCGCGCCTGCTCGATCTGCGCAATTCGGGCGACACGGCAGGCGACCGCTCACGCGTGGTCGGCTACGCGGCCCTGAGTTTTTCGCCCGGCCAGCGCCGCACTCACTGAGTCGCCATGACCACCGACGCCGCACTCGGCCCTCTTCTCCTTGCCCAAGCCCGTGCGGCAATTGCCGGCACGCTGGGGCTGAAGGCGGCCGAACCCGGCGATCACCCGGCCCTGCATGAGCTCGGTGCCAGCTTCGTCACCCTCACCCGCGAAGGGCTGTTACGCGGCTGCATCGGTCAGCTACAGCCGGTCAAGGCGCTCGGACCGGACGTAGCCGACAACGCCCGCGCAGCGGCTTTTCGCGACCCTCGCTTTGCCCCGCTCACAGCCGAAGAATGGCCCGATCTGCAGATTGAGGTTTCGGTGCTGGGGCCAGTAAGCTTCGTGCACTGCCCCACCGAAGAAGATTGCCTGCGCCAGCTCACGCCTTTCGAAGACGGCGTGATCCTCGCCAGCGGCGCGCGCCGCGCCACCTTCCTGCCACAGGTCTGGGAGCAATTGCCGGAGCCACAGGATTTCATCCGCCAGCTGCTACAGAAGGCCGGCCTGCCAGTCGCTCTTTGGCCAGCCGATATGCAGCTCGGCCGCTACCGCGTCACGAAATACAAGGAAGCCGGATGAATCACCCGGCGCGCTGGTGGCATCTGCTTGATGACGGCCGCCTCCAGTGCGACCTCTGCCCGCGCGACTGCCGCCTGCATGCCGGCCAGCGCGGCGCCTGCTTCGTGCGCGAGCGGGTCGGCGACGAGATGGTACTCAGCACCTACGGCCGCAGCTCCGGCTTCTGCCTCGACCCGATCGAGAAGAAACCGCTCAACCACTTTCTGCCGGGCAGCTCAATCCTTTCCTTCGGCACCGCCGGCTGTAACCTCGCCTGCAAGTTCTGCCAGAACTGGGACATCTCGAAATCCCGCGACATGGACCGCCTGATGGATCAGGCCAGCCCGCTCACCATCGCCCGTGGCGCGCGCAAGATCGGCGCGGCCAGCCTGGCCTTCACCTACAACGACCCGGTGATCTTCGCCGAATACGCCATCGACATCGCCACCGAATGCCATGTCGAAAATGTGCGCACAGTGGCCGTCACCGCCGGCTACATTCATCCCGAACCGCGGCGCGAATTCTTCGCCGTGATGGACGCCGCCAACGTCGACCTCAAAGGCTTCACGGACGATTTCTATGTGAAGCTCTGCGGCGCCCACCTCGCCCCGGTGCTCGACACCCTGCAGTGGATCCGGCACGCAAGCACCTGCTGGCTGGAAATCACCACCCTGCTGATACCCGGCGCCAACGATGGCGATGCCGAGATCAAGGCGCTGAGCGACTGGATCTGCCGCGAGCTGGGCCCTGAAGTGCCGCTGCATTTCACCGCCTTCCACCCCGACTACAAGCTCACAGACCGGCCGCCCACGCCGCTCGCCAGCGTGCAGCGGGCGCGCCGCATCGCGCTGGATGCCGGGCTGCGCCACGTCTACGCCGGCAACGTGCATGACCCGGCCGGTGCCACCACCCACTGCGCACACTGCGGTGCCAGCCTGATCGAGCGTGAGGGCTATGCCATTCGTCGCTACCGGCTCAATCCCCAAGGCAAATGCCCCGACTGCGGCCAGCCACTCGCCGGGCATTTCGCCGCCCAGGCCGGCAATTTCGGCAACCGGCGCATTCCGATCCAGCTGGCCCGCGAAGGATGAAATGACAAGCACCCATGAATTACGTATCCAGACTGGCAAGGTCTGGCTCGATGCCCTCCACGCCAGCCCCGCACAGCCGCGCGGCCTGATTCTCTGTGCCCTGCCACACATTGCGCAGCTGCGCGATTCACGCGACAGCCACGCCGCCGGCTTCCTGCATGAAGCCGGTTTCACCACCCTGCTAGTCAGCCTGCTCACCCCCTACGAGGCCCAGCACGATTCCGACGCGCATTACGACATTGCCCTGCTCGACCAACGCATCGCCGCCCTACTCGAATGGATCGCTCAACAGCCAAGTCTGCAAGGCCTGCCGCTGGGCGTACTGGCGAGCGACAGCGTACTCAGCGCCTGCATCCGCCAGTTCGCACGCGAGCCCGGCCATGTGAGCGCACTGGTCAGCCGCGCAGGGCGCCCGGAACTTGCCGGCGCCGCCCCGCTGCGCAGCCTGCAAGTACCACTGATGATGATCGTGCCCGAAGCCGCCAGCGAACTCACAGCCCCCAGCCAGCAAGCCTGGAAGCTGCTCGGCGGCGAAAAACTCTGGCATACCGTTCCCGGCGCCAGTGCCAGCCTGATCGAGCCGGGGAGCCTGGAGAACGCCAGCCGTGCTGCCTGCGCATGGTTCCTGCGGCACATGCCAGCCGCAGAGCGCTGAAACCTGCTTGGCCCGCCTGCATTGGCACCGGAAACACGGCGCTGCTATCCTGCCCGCGAACCCGTTTTCGCTGGAGCCCGCCATGAATCCTGATCGCCGCCAATTTCTCACCCGCAGTAGCGTCGCCTTCGCCGCCCTCGGCCTCGGCGCCTGTGCCAGCACCCCCGCTCAGCCCAAGGACGGGCCGGACAGCGTGGTCGACGCCAGCTTCACTGGCAAGGCCGGCAGCCTCATCAATGGCCGCCCCACCTACCAGACCGTGCAGCAGGCGCTCGACGCCGCTCCGGTCTTCGGTGACTGGTGGGTCCAGCTCAAGCCCGGGCGCTACGTCGAAAAGATCACCGTCATGAAGAACGGCCTGCGCCTCACCGGTGAAGACCGCGAGCGCTGCATCCTGAGCTTCGATGCCTACGCCGGCCAGGTCAAACCCACTGGCGGTTTCTGGGGCACAGATGGCAGCGCCACACTGACGATCCGTGGCACAGACTTCAGCGCCGAAAACCTCACCATCGAAAACAGCTTCGACTACCTCGGCAACATGGCGCGCGACCGCAGCAGCCCCGATTTCATCCGCGGCAGCCAGGCGCTGGCCGTGTACATCGGCGGCCAGGCCGACCGCTGCAGCTTCCGCAACGTGAATCTGCTGGGCTATCAGGACACCCTCTGCCCCCACGTGGGCCGCAGCTATTTCGAGCGTTGCCTGATCGCCGGCAATGTCGACTTCATCTTCGGTGGCGGCCAAGCCTGGTTCGAGGAATGCGAACTGCGCGCCCGCCCCGCCGGCTACGCCACCACCAAGGTCGGCTATCTCACCGCACCGAGCACGCACGTCAGCCAGAAATACGGCTTCATCTTCAATCGCTGCCGCTTGAGCCGCGAAGCCGGCGTGCCGGACGCCACCGTCGCGCTGGGCCGCCCCTGGCATCCGAATGGCGCGGCAGACGCCATCGGCCAGTCCGTCTTCCTCGAATGCTGGATGGATGCCCACATCACCGCCGAGGGCTGGGACTCGATGAGCTCCACCACTAAGACAGGCGAACGCGTCACCTACACCCCGGAGCAATCCCGCTTCTTCGAATACCGCAGCAGCGGGCCGGGGGCCGCCATCAACGCCAGGCGCCGCCAGCTGACCGATGCACAGCTGGCCGACTTCACCCGGAACAAACTGCTCGGCAGCTGGCGGCCTTGAGGAGACGGCCCGGAGCCATACGCCATGCGCTCAACGCATCAACTAAAATACGCAGCGTCATAAAAACAAGAGCGAACAAAAAGGGGAAAACATGAAAGGAACACAACTGCTGCACGCAATGCTTGCTGCAGCTGCCATGCTCATGCTGAGCACGACACAAGCTGCACTGAGCTTCATCCCGAAAAATGAAGTACTGCTGGTGCAGGGCAAGGCCGAAGCGGGCGACGCAGAGCGCCTGCAAGCCGCGCTGACCCCTAGCATCACCACGCTGGTGCTGCGCGCACCGGCGGGCAATAACTGGCAAGTAGCTGCGGAGTTGGCTGAAAAAGTAGAGAAAGCCAAACTCACCACCGTCGCACACGGTAGTTGCGAGAGTTTCAGTTGCGCCATGATGTTTCTGGCCGGACAGCGGCGCATGTTCAGTGGCGCAGGCCGCCCAGAGATTCACTACGTTTCATTGATGTTCGCCGACACCACCTATCGTCAGACCGAGGATCAGACACCGATGCTCAGAGTCGTCGATTGGTGGGAAGACCACACGACCCTCTCCGGCAAGGACCTGCTGATCCATCGCGACTCGATCTTTGCCAGCAACATGGACGGCATTTATGACCGCAAGGTTTTCTTCGCTCCGGGCGCTCGGCACTCGCTGGGCGCGGTCCTGCACTGCTCCGGCGAGCGGGCCAAGAAACTGGGGCGCTTCCAGTATCTGAACGACTGCATGCCCACCCCCGGCACGGCACTGCAGAAGAAGATCATCACAAGCGAAGAGCGCTTCACGCACGCCTCCTTGGTCGAAAAAGAGGACCTCTCACCCCCACCGGCCACCCAGCTCGCAGCCCTTGAGAGCAAGCCCATTGCCCCGCTCACCGATGAATGCGCGGAGCGCTACAAACTTTTCCTCCAGCAGGACTCTCCGCGCGCCTTCGTGATTGGCGCCAACCAGGCTTGCTGGTGGGCCAATGCCCAGGTTCCGCGCCCTTACGAAGCCACTATCAACGCCTGCCGCAACGCAAAGATCGGCGAATGCCGCTTCTACGCAGTAGATGACAAAGTGGTCTTCGTCCCGTTTGATCTGCCCGCCCCGGCCATTGCCGCAGCGGAAACGAGCGCCAAGCCGCCCAGCGCCTCAGCCCCCAATGCGACTGCCAGCAGCAGTGCACCCGGCTATTTCACCCCCACCCTCAAGCCCGAGCACGTCACGCTGAGCCTGGCCCGCGATTACAGCAAGGATGCAGGCCTGCAGGGCATCGCCGACCAGTTCACGCTGGAAGGCAAGGTCGTGCTCTTTGCCAACATCTCGTGGGAACCTGCAGACTGGGCACCTGGCCTGCAGCACATCGAAGTCAAATGGTTCAAGGGCAACCAGCTGATTCGCACCCAGCGCAACACCAAGGTTGAGTACAAGCGTTCGCCCGGTACTTTCTGGGCCACACAAACCACTGTCGGACTGGGCGAAGGCCAGTGGCGCGCCGAGTTCCACGCCAACGGAGTGTTGCTCGGCAGCAAGACCTTCACGATCAGCGCCAACTGATCGCATTGACGCACGCCGTTCAGGGGCGGTTTTTCTGCAGAAGGCCGCCCCTGTTCATTCATGCCCTAGAATGAACGCAAGCCCGCCAGTCCAAGCCGCATGATCCCCTGCCTCAACCCCGAGCATCCGCCTGCCTTCCCGCCGGTCAGCCGCGCTCTGCGCGACCCGGCGGGCCTGCTTGCGGCCGGCGGCAGCCTTGCCCCGGAGTGGATTCTCATGGCCTACCGTCAAGGCATCTTTCCATGGTTCTCCGAGGGCGACCCGCTGTTGTGGTGGAGCCCAGATCCGCGCATGGTGCTGCGCCCCGGCGAGGAGCGCATCAGCGCTTCACTGAAGAAGACCCTGCGCCGCGGTCACTATGAAGTGCGCTGCGACACCGCCTTTCCGGCTGTGATGGCCGCTTGCGCGGCGCCACGCAGCTATGCCGACGGCACCTGGATCGTGGCGGACATGCAGGAAGCCTATTGCCACCTGCATAAACTGGGCTGGGCGCACAGCGTGGAAACTTGGATTGATGGCGAACTCGTCGGCGGGCTCTATGGTGTAGCCATCGGGCGGGTATTCTGCGGCGAATCGATGTTTCACCGCGCCACGGATGCCTCCAAGATCGCCTTCGCCCATCTTGCCCGCCTGCTTGCACGCGAAGGATTTGCAATCCTGGATTGCCAGATGAACACCACTCATCTAGCCTCGCTGGGAGCCGCCGAGATTCCACGCCACGCTTATGTGGCCGGCCTCAAGGAATGGACCCGCGATGCCGTTCCCGGCACATGGCCCGCTGATTTTGCACGGGCCGACTGGAGGAGCTGATGTCCCAGTTGCAGGATCTGCCTTACGCCCTGCTGCAGTTCTACGCCACGGCGCCCTATGAATGCTCCTATCTGCCAGAGCGTCAGGCGCGCTCGCAGGTCGCCACGCCGGCCCACATGGTCGACACCCAGCTCTACAGCCAGCTCGTACGCGATGGCTTCCGCCGCAGTGGGATCTACACCTACCGCCCCTGGTGCGATGCCTGCCGCGCCTGCGTGCCGGTGCGCCTGCCCGTTGCCGAGTTCACGCCCAACCGCAGCCAGCGTCGCGCCTGGGCACAGCATCAGAATCTTGAGGCGCGTGAGGCTGAGCTGCGTTTCTCGGAAGAGCACTTCGACCTCTACCGCCGCTACCAGCATGCCCGCCATGAAGGCGGCGGCATGGATCAGGATGATCGCGAGCAATACGCCCATTTCATGCTCGAAAGCCAGGTCGACACGCGCCTGATCGAGTTCCGCGAAAACGGGGTATTGCGCATGGTGAGCCTGATTGACTGCCTCAGTGACGGCCTCTCCAGCGTTTACACCTTCTACGACACCGAAGTGCCGGGCGCCTCTTACGGCAGCTTCGGCATCCTGTGGCAGATCGCCAGCTGCCACAGTATCGGCCGCCCCTATCTGTATTTGGGTTACTGGATTCGCGACAGTCGCAAGATGAGTTACAAGCAAAAGTTCCGCCCCCTCGAAGGTCGCGTGGGCGGACAGTGGCGACGCCTCGAGGAAAGCGACTTCAGTCAGCTTGGCTAAAACGCCGATAAACGCTTGCGAAGCGACCCAGCTTGTTCAGCAGTTGCCTGACAAGCACTCCAGGGCATGCACAATCAAGGTTTATACGTAAGAAGTTGTCTTACCAGACGCCCCAAAATAGCCCAAAAGCATGCGGGTTAACACCTAGCAAACCCTTGCCAGATCAAAAAAAACGGGCTTTTCGATGACTTGTCCGAAAAAGGTTTACATCACCCACAAGGTGTAAGGCAAAATGCGCCGACTCTTACAGGAGGGGCACATGGCTGACATCCAGCCGGATAAAAAAACCAGGGCAAGCGGCACGAATCGGGTGGACACCGTTTACACCGGCATCGTGGAAGCCATGTCCAACGGAGACTTCCCGGAAAACGCACGTCTGCCGACCGAAGCCGAGCTGGCACTACAGTACGGCGTCTCCCGCCCGACCGTGCGTGAAGCACTTTCCCGTCTGCGTCTGGATGGCCTGATTGCCTCCAAGCGCGGCTCCGGCAGCTATGTACTGCGCCGCCCGGATCGCAATATCAAGCGCTTTGCCCCGATCGAAAGCATTGCCGACGTGCAGCGCTGCTTCGCCTTCCGCATCGCGCTGGAAGCGTCCGGAGCCAGCCTCTCGGCCGAAATGCGTACTCCGCGTGATCTGGACGACATCCGGCGCTGTTTCGATGCGATGGAAGCTGCGCGCAATCAGGACGACAACATCGCCTTCGTCGAACACGATCTGCAGTTCCACCTTGCCGTCGCGCGTGGTTCGCAAAACGTTTTCTTCGTCACGGCACTGGAACTGATCATCGAACAGATGCGGGTGGGCATGCAGTTGGCGCTGAATCTCTCGCTCGAACGCGAACGCGTGTGGCGTGAGTTGGTGCAGATTGAGCACCGCGAGATCCTCACCGCAATCGAAAAGGGCTCCTCGGTCGATGCAGCCGAGGCGATGCGTTTTCACCTCGGCAACGCTCGCCGCAGACTGTTTGAAGGCCCCGCTCAGAAGACCTCCGGATAAGCGCGGGTCAGGTGTTGCTCAAGGGCAACACTGACATCGCACCCGAAGGGTATGGCATCGAAAACACGATATCCCCCGGTGATATCGTCGTAGCACCCCGCTCAGGCGGTATGGATTCCGATCCGCATCACCTGTGAGGGCTGGTTTCAGGAGATGGACGGCCCCGGCCGGACGTTTTTTGTTTTGTTGGTCACTATCAGGAGACACACGATAATGCGTACATCAAAGCTGGCAGCAGTACTGGCCACGGCGATTTTCGCCGCCGCCCCCGTAGCAGCCGTGGAAATCAAGGCCGCTGACGTCCACCCGGAGGGCTACCCGAACGTGGTGGCCATGCAGAATCTGGGTAAGAAGCTTGAAACCCAAAGCAAAGGCAAATACACCCTGAAGATGTTCCCGGGTGCCGTTCTGGGCGATGAAAAGTCCATGATCGAGCAGACTCAGGCAGGCGGCATCGACATTCTGCGTACCTCGCTTGGCCCGCTGGGCCCGGTGGTGCCAGAAGTGAACGTGTTCAACATGCCCTTCGTGTTCCGTGACGAAGCCCACATGCGCAAGGTGATCGACGGCCCGATCGGCGACGAAATCCTTGCCAAGATCACCGCCAGCTCCGCCAAACTCGTGGCACTGGGCTGGATGGACGGCGGCACGCGCAACCTGTACACCAAGAAGCCGGTGCGCAAACCGGCTGACCTGGCTGGCCAGAAGCTGCGCATGATGGGCAACCCGCTCTTCATCGACACCATGAACGCCATGGGCGGCTCGGGCATCTCGATGGGCTTCGGCGAACTCTTCAGCGCCATGCAGACCGGTGTGGTTGACGGTGCCGAAAACAACGTGCCGACCTATGTGACGCAGAACCACTTCACCGTCGCCAAGTACTACGACCTGACCGGCCACCTGATCATTCCCGAAATCTTCGTGTTCTCGAAGGCCAAGTGGGAAAAACTGACCCCGGAAGACCAGGCTCTGATCAAGAAGCTGGCCAAGGAAGCCCAGTTCGAGCAGCGCGCCCTGTGGGACAAGCGCGTCACCATGGATTCCGCCCGCCTCAAGGCTGCTGGCGTGACCATTGTTGCCGACGTCGACAAGCAAGCCTTCTACAAGGCCACCCAACCGGTGCGTGACAAGTACGGTGCCCAGTTCGCCGACCTGATCAAGCGCATCAACGACGTCAAGTAATACCGCTGCACCAAGGAACTGGCGGGTCTGCCCGGCCCGCCAGTTTTTTTGCGGCCTTTTGGAGCAAGTAGCAATGAAAGATACGTACTGCAAGGCAATGGATGCGGTGTATTGGCTCTGCATCTGGATTGCCGGTCTGGCCATGGTGGTCATGACCCTCGTCATCCCGGTTCAGGTGGTTGCCCGCAAGTGGTTCGATTCCGGCCTCTCCTGGCCTGAGCCGATGGCCCTCATGTGCATGATCATCTTTACATTCGTCGGCTCGGCTGCGGCCTATCGCGCAGGTTCGCACATCGCTGTGACCATGCTCACCGATCGCCTGCCCCCGCAAGGCAAATACATCTTTGCCCGCATCGTCGACCTGCTGATGGCCCTCGTGGCCCTCTTCGTGATCGTCTACGGTACTGATCGCGTGCTCTTCTTCATGGAAACCGGCCAAACGCTTGCCGATTTCACCCAGATTCAAGTGAGCTGGACTTACCTGCCCCTGCCCATTGGCTCGGCCGCCACCCTGCTCTTCATCATCGAATCCTTCTTCTTCGGCTCCCAGCACCAGCGCCCGATCGTCATGATCGGCAGCCATGGTGGCAGCGCTGAAGACTCGACCAACTAAGGAGCCCGTCATGGATTCTGTAATCATCATGGGCATCTTCTTCCTGCTGCTCGCAGTAGGACTGCCCGTCGCCTACACCCTGGGGCTCACCGCCATGTTCGGCGCGATCTATTTCGCCGGCGACATGAGCTACATGACCACCATCATGCTCAAGATGGGTGACGGGGTGAACAAGTTCAGCCTGCTCGCCATTCCCTTCTTCGTGCTGGCTGGCGCCATCATGGCCGAGGGCGGCATCGCCACCCGCCTGATCAACTTCGCCTCGATCTTCGTGGGCTTCATCCGCGGCGGCCTGTCGCTGGTGAACATCCTCGCCTCCACCTTCTTCGGCGCCATCTCCGGCTCTTCCGTGGCGGATACCGCCTCGATCGGCTCTGTGATGGTTCCGCAGATGGAAAAGCACGGCTATCCGCGCGAATATGCAGCAGCCGTCACGGCATCCGGTTCGGTGCAGGCAATCCTGATCCCGCCCAGTCACAACGCCGTGATCTATTCGCTGTATGTGAGCGGTGCCTCGATTCCGGCGTTGTTCCTGGCCGGTGTGGTGCCGGGCATTACTCTGTGCCTGACCCTGATGGCCCTGTGCATCTTCTTCGCAGCCAAGCGCGGCTACCCGAAGGGCGAAGTGCTCACGCTGAAGCAGGCCGCCAAGCAGGCCTTCGACGCTATCCCCGGCCTGTTCACCGTGGTGATCATCCTCGGCGGCATCCTCTCCGGCCTCTACACGGCCACGGAATCGGCCGCCATCGCCTGCGTGTGGGCCTTCCTGGTCACCATGTTCGTGTACCGCGACTACAAATGGCGCCAGCTGCCGGTGCTTGTGCACCGCACCGTGAAGACCGTCACCATTGTGATGATCCTGATCGGCTTTGCTGCTGCCTTCGGCCAGATTCTCACCATCCTGTCGATCCCGGCAACCATCTCGGCTTTCTTCACAAGCCTCTCGGATAACCCGATCATCATCATGCTGGCCATCAACGTCCTGCTGCTGATCCTCGGCACGCTGATGGACATGGCCCCGCTGATCATGATCATGACCCCGATCCTGTACCCGGTTGTTGCCCCGCTCGGCATTCACCCGGTGCACTTCGGCATGATCATGATGGTGAACCTGGGGATCGGCCTGATCACCCCGCCGGTGGGCTCCGTGCTCTTCGTAGCGAGCGCTGTATCGGGTCGCAAGATGGAGCAGGTCACCAAGGCCATGGCCCCCTTCTTCGTTGCCCTGTTCGCCGTGTTGATGATGGTGACCTATCTGCCCCAGCTTTCGCTGTGGCTGCCTACCGCGGTAGGTGAGCTGAACGCAGCCCCGACGGTGGTGGACGATGCTGGCAAGACCGCCAAGGGTCAGCCGGTGAAGATCGAGGTGCTGAAGAACGACTCCGACAAGGAGAACAATCCGCTCATGATCGAAGAAACCAAGGTGCTGGAAGGCCAGGGCACGGTGGATTTCGACGAGAACGGTATTGTCACCTTCACCCCGGCCGCCGACTTCGCCGGCACCGCCGTGGTCCAGTACCAGGTGACGGACTTCCTCGGCGGCAGCACCAAGGGCAAGATCACGATCACGGTTGCCCCCTGATCGATCCCCGCTAAACCCGGCTGCGGCCGGGCAGTGCCCAAAAGCAAAACCCCCGGTCTCCGGGGGTTTTGCTTTTGGGGGAAGCACATTCCGCTACCGCCTGCTTGCGTCAGGCACAGCATCTCGCGACACCAGAGCTCACCAGCCCGCCCACAGCAATCAACTTTCTTGTGCAGCTGAGCGCGCGCACCACTCCCAAACCAATGCAGCAGAGCCCCCTATCGCACTACTTCAGTGCTGCGCAGTTTCAAACGCACCTCCTGCCCTATCTCAAACCATTGAAAGATAAAGCCCTGTGCATCTGGCACAAATGCTGCTAGCGATCATGCGTCCGCCTGCAACGTAGTAGCGGACATATTGCCTCCGCCAACGACGGCGAAATCCGGGCCTCTCTCTTTATCGAGAGTCAGAAGCCCGGTTATTCCAACCCGACAAAGCGCCGCGTTCTGCGGGGGCCTTCATGTACGTGCCGCTTCAAAGCCTGGCACGCGATGATTTGCACAAGCCTCCGAAGCCGGTCGTGCGAGATTCAACATGAAGATAGTCATTATCGGCCACGGCATGGTGGGCCATAAATTCCTGGAAGAACTGCATCAGCTCCAGGTACCGGATATCGAAGTCACCGTCCTGTGCGAAGAGCCCAGGCCTGCCTACGACCGGGTTCATCTTTCTGAATTCTTCGCCGGCAAGAGCGCTGAAGACTTGTCGCTGGTTGAGGAAGGCTTCTTCGAACGCAGCGGTTTCTCGCTACGCCTCGCAGCCCGGGCCACCGCCATCGACCGTCACAATCGCACCGTCACCACGCTCGACGGTGAGCTGCTGTCCTACGACAGGCTGATCCTCGCTTCGGGCTCCACGCCTTTCGTACCACCGGTGCCAGGGCGCGAGCGGGCGCATTGTTTCGTCTATCGCACCATTGAAGATCTGCAGGCCATGCAGGCCAGCGGTGCGCAATCGCGCGTCGGAGTGGTGATCGGTGGTGGTCTGCTGGGGCTTGAATGCGCCAAGGCTCTGCGCGATCTGGGTCTGGAAACGCATGTCGTGGAGTTTGCGCCGCGCTTGATGGCGGTACAGGTCGACGAAGGCGGCGGACGCGTCTTGCGCGCCAAGATCGAGGCGCTGGGCGTACATGTGCATACCAGCCGCAACACGCTGGAGATCGTTGAGGGCGAGCATGCCCGGCACCGCATGAACTTCTCGGATGGCAGCTCGCTGGAGACGGACATGATCGTGTTTTCAGCCGGCATCCGCCCCCGCGACGAGCTCGCCCGGCAGTGTCAGCTGGAGATCGGCCCGCGCGGTGGCGTGGCGATCGATAGCGTGTGCCGCACCAGTGATCCGGCCATCTTTGCGATCGGCGAGTGTGCGGCCTGGAATGAACAGGTCTTTGGCCTGGTGGCACCCGGCTACGACATGGCCCGCGTGGCGGCCCGCTATATCGCCGGCCAGGAACAGGTCGCCTTCGTGGGTGCCGACATGAGCACCAAACTCAAACTGATGGGCGTCGATGTTGCCAGCATCGGGGATGCCCATGGCAAGACGCCGGACTGTCGCAGCTACCAGTACGTGGATGAACGCCGTCAGGTCTACAAGAAGATCGTGGTCAGCGAAGATGGCAAGCAGTTGCTCGGTGCCGTGCTGGTGGGCAATGCCGACGAATACGGCACGCTGCTGCAGATGGCGCTCAATGGCATCACGCTGCCCGCCGATCCGGAATTCCTGATCCTCCCCTCGAGTGATGGCAAGGCCAAGCCCGGCCTCGGTGTGGAGGCCCTGCCGGAAACCGCCCAGATCTGCTCCTGCAACAACGTCAGCAAAGGGCAGATCTGTGCAGCCGTAGCTGAGGGAGCCTGCAGCATCGGTGAACTCAAGGTCTGCACCAAGGCCGGCGCCACCTGTGGCGGCTGCGTGCCGCTGGTCACCCAGATAATGAAAGCCGAAATGGCTCGCCTCGGCATGGCCGTCAACAACCACCTTTGCGAGCACTTCCCGCACTCCCGTCAGGAGCTCTACCACCTGGTCCGGGTCGGCCAGATCAAATCTTTTGGCGAACTTCTGGCCCGCCACGGCAAGGGGCTGGGCTGCGACATCTGCAAGCCTGCTGCCGCGAATATCCTGGCTTCGTGCTGGAACGATTTCGTGCTCCAGCCCGAGCTGGCCAGCCTGCAGGACAGCAATGACTACTATCTGGGCAACATCCAGAAAGATGGCAGCTATTCCGTTGTACCGCGCATGCCTGGCGGCGAGGTAACGCCTGACGGCCTGATCGCCGTGGGACAGGTCGCCAAGAAATACGGCCTCTATACCAAAATCACCGGGGGACAGCGCGTCGACCTCTTCGGGGCCCGTGTCGAGCAACTACCCCTGATCTGGGAAGAGCTGATCGAAGCCGGCTTTGAATCCGGTCATGCCTACGGCAAGTCCCTGCGCACGGTGAAAAGCTGCGTCGGCTCGACCTGGTGCCGCTACGGTGTCGATGACAGTGTCGGGCTCGCAGTGGAACTGGAGAACCGCTACAAGGGCCTGCGCGCGCCGCACAAGATCAAATTTGGCGTCTCTGGCTGTACACGTGAATGCGCCGAAGCCCAAGGCAAGGACGTAGGCATCATCGCCACGGACAAGGGCTGGAACCTCTATGTATGCGGCAACGGCGGCATGAAGCCGCGTCACGCCGAATTGATCGCTTCCGACCTGACAAAGGCCGAGCTGCTCCGCCTGATCGATCGCTTCCTGATGTTCTACGTGCGCACGGCAGACCGCCTGCAACGCACCAGCACCTGGCGCGAAAACCTCGAAGGCGGCCTGGCGTATTTGAAGGAAGTACTGATCAAGGACTCCCTCGGCATTGCTGCCGAGCTTGAAGCCCAGATGCAGCATGTGGTGGATACCTACCAGTGCGAATGGAAGACGGCCATTTCCGACCCCGAAACCCGCAAGCGCTTCCGCTCCTTCGTCAATAGCGAACAAGCGGACCAAAGGATCGTTTTCGTGCAGGAACGTGGCCAGATCCGCCCGGCCCGTCCTGAAGAACGCGTCCAGACCTCAACTGACGGCAGCCCAGCCTGACACCAGGAGTAAGCCCCATGACAAACAGCACCCAGCAATGGACCACCGTTTGCGCAGTCAGCGACGTCCTGCCCGACACTGGAGTCTGCGCCCTGATCAACGACCAGCATATCGCGATCTTCCGGGTTGGTCAGGCGCAGTTCTACGCCATCGACAATATCGACCCCCAATCCGGCGCTAGCGTACTCGCGCGCGGTCTGGTGGGGAGCTTCGGCGAGCGTATTGCGGTGGCCTCGCCGCTTTACAAAAACCACATCGATCTGCGCAGCGGCGAGTGCCTGGAAAACCCGGCCTACTCGGTGCGTGCCCATTCTGTGCGCATCGAGAACGATCACGTACAGATCGTTGTGACCTGAGTCGCAGCGCTCCCCAGACAAACAAAAAGGACATGCATACCATGTCCTTTTTGCATTAACCACCACTGGTAAGCCCTGGATCGAGCCTGAAGCCCCATTGCGTCCAGCACGGCGCTGGCCCCCCTGCGAATTCGCACTTGAGTCGCTAAGTGCTTAGATTTATCCAAGCACTGACCTACAAAGCAAAAAGCCCAGTCTTTCGACCGGGCTTTTTACTGAAGGTATTGGGTTGCGGGGACAGGATTTGAACCTGTGACCTTCGGGTTATGAGCCCGACGAGCTGCCAGACTGCTCCACCCCGCGTCAGAGAAGAATCATTATGTACGTTAGTTCTTAATGAGTCAAGAACTAATTTGAAGAAACTTCCATAACATGGTTTTTTGAAGGACTTCCTTGCCAGAAGATGCTCGATCTGGCGAACACAACAGCTGTCTGGATAACAACCCTAACGCCTTACATCTTCCTGCGAAACCCGGCCCTCAATCCACCCGGGCCGCAAACTTCTATCTACCTTGACCAAAACTGCTGCCAGAAGGCAAAACCATAAGTAGAGTAAGTCGCGTAATTTCAAGCAGACATCAGTAGCAAGCGCGCACCTGATATTCATGCCAGGCCCCAGCTAAGCGTAAAAATAAAAAAGCCAGTCTCTCGACTGGCTTTTTTACTTAAACTTGGTACACCCAGAGCGATTCGAACGCCCGACCCCCTGGTTCGTAGCCAGGTACTCTATCCAGCTGAGCTATGGGTGCAAACCCCGGAAAACCAATCTTACTGAAGATTGGCTTCACTACTTATTTGGTACACCCAGAGCGATTCGAACGCCCGACCCCCTGGTTCGTAGCCAGGTACTCTATCCAGCTGAGCTATGGGTG
>NZ_JAUOOA010000015.1:0-36454 GCF_030548425.1 Uliginosibacterium sp. 31-12
GGCAACATCGGTGGCGACCTCAAGGTCGTCACCCTGCAAGACAGCTCGAAATACGACAGCAAGCAAACCAGCGGCGGCTTCAGCATCAGCCTGTGCATTCCGCCGATCTGCTAACGGTCAGGTCGTCAGTGGCAGCGTCCAGTGCGCACGGGACAGCATCAACCACAACTACCAGAGCGCGGTCGGGCAGAGCGGCATCTTCGCGGGCGATAGTGGTTTCAACCTGATCGTCTCGGGCAACACCCTGCTCAAGGGCGGGGCGCTGGCCACCACGGGGACCCCCAGCGAGAGCCGCCTCAAGACGGCCAGCCTCACCTATGAAGACCTCAGCAACGTCCAGAGCACCAAGAGCAACTCCGTCTCGGTCAGTGCCGGCTAAGGCTCTGATAACAGCCTCGCCACCACGTGTTTTGAGAGGGTATGAATGAGGGTATGAATGGGGTTGTGTTTTTAATTACTGTTTGTAAATCAATTTTATATATTTGTTTTGGTTGTAACAGGACATCATGAACATGCAGGTTTAAGGACGTCCAGTGGAGTTCTTTCTGTGTGCTTAAGTTATTGAAAAAATAGGATTTGTTGCACAATTTCCTGCCCGCCGTCGTGTGGCCGATAGACTTGCAGGATGAGCAAGCCTTTGATGCCGAAGTACCGGACGAGCAACTACTGGTCGACCTACAACGATTCCTTGTGTCAGCGTGGCGCGTTGCTGCTGTGGATCAACAAGGACATGGAGTGGGCTGGCGCCCCCAGCGGCCAGCGCGGTCGTTCCCCATCGTTCTCGGATGCTGCCATCCAGTTCTGCCTGATGATCAAGAACCTGTACGGTCTGGCACTTCGCCAGACCACCGGCATGGTCAAAAGCCTGCTGAAGCTAGCCGGGCTGGACTGGGATGTGCCGGACTTCAGCACCTTGAGCCGGCGCCAGAAACACCTGCAAGTGACGCTGACGCATCAGCGACGAGGCGAGGCGCAACACCTGCTGGTCGACAGCACGGGCATCAAAATGCTGGGCGAAGGCGAGTGGAGGCGGAAGAAGCAAGGCGCGGACTACCGTCGGCAATGGCGCAAGGTGCATCTGGGCATCGACGCACAAACCTTGGAGGTGCGGGCCATCGAGATCACCGCCAATAGCGTGGGTGATGCTCCGATGCTGCCGGCCCTGCTAGAGCAGATTCCGCCAGAAGAATCGTTGGCCAGTGTCGGCGCTGACGGTGCTTATGACACGAAGGCGTGCCACGCAGCCATTGCCAGCCGAGGGGCCAGCGCGCTGATTCCGGTGCGCAAGAATGCGCAACCTTGGAAAGAAGGGAGTGCGGGCGCCCGGGCCAGAAATGAAATTCTGCGAACCACCCAACGTCTGGGACGGACAATCTGGAAGAAGTGGAGCGGTTACCACAGGCGCAGCCTAGTCGAAACCAAGATGCGGTGCTTCAAGTTGCTCGGCGAGCGCTTGATGGCCCGCGACTTTGATCGGCAGGTCGCGGAGCTACAAATTCGCGCTGCACTGCCCAATCGTTTCACCCAGCTCGGAACGCCTCAAACCGTGCGCGTGGAATAAATCCGTCTGGGGTCAGGGGAGTTGCACCCTCGGGCTGATTTGTGCAACAAAGCCGTGCTGCTGGATCATCTGATCCGCACCGAAAGCTCAGACGAAAGTCCGGTGTAATCAATTTGATCTAGGTCTGCAGCAGGGGCGGAAACGGGTGTCAGCAATGCTCGGGCCGCCGCCGAGACATTGTCTATCACCGGAAAAGGCAAGCGCTCTGCGAGCGCCTCGCCCATGCCCGCCAACGCTGCGCCTCCGATCAATACGATCTCGGCTTGCTGCGTCCGCACGCAATCCTGTGCGGCTGCGGCGAGCAGATCGAGGGCGCGCGCGCGATCTGCCAGCAGCTCGGCACCTGTCTCACGCAGTATATGGATGGCGGCCAATTTTTCGGCCACCCCTGCCGCCGCTGCGCGGCGCTTCAGGATAGGGCGCCAGCGCTCACCTCCGGTGATAATCGCAAAGCGTCCTAAAGTCGCCGCTTCGAGCATGGCGGCTTCGGCCAGGCCGATGACAGGGATGCCGGATATTTCACGCAAAGCTTCAAGGCCAGGATCACCAAAACACCCGATGACGATCCGGTCATACTCATTTGTACTGGTGGCCCAGGCGTCGAGTACTGCATGTGCCGCAATGGCATAGCCTGCCTCGGAGGCTATGTAAGCACCACCAAACCTTGCCGTGACGCTATCCAGCGCAAACGTCTGAGGCAAGTGCTCACGCAAATGGGCGTGCAGCATCTGTGTGACCTGTGTCGAGGTATTGGGGTTGATGACCAGGGCGCGCATGACAAAATTCACCGGAGCAATGTTTCGGGATCAGAACCAGCCGGAAAGAGGGTTACCGATAGCAGGTTTTTGCGTACGGTATTCATTCTTAGTCTTTCGCCGGAAAATTCGATGAGGTCAGTCCCCCTGCGGGGGACTGACTCCGGAAGACAGGGCCGAAAGGGAGGCCTATCTCATCGTCATGATGTTCAACCGTTCACGCCCAGGTTCGGCAGCCAGGTCACCAGCGCCGGGAAGGCGATCAGCAGCAGGGTGAAGAGGATCAGGATGGCGACGTAGGGCAGGGTGCCGCGTATCACGTCGCCGATGCCGCCGCCGTCGGGGCGGATGCCCTGTACGACGAAGAGGTTCATGCCCACGGGCGGCGTGATGAGGGCCAACTCGCACATCAGGATGATGAAGATGCCGAACCAGATCGGGTCTACGCCCAGCGCGGTGACGATGGGGTAGGTGATCGGTACGGTGGCGACCAGCATCGACATCACGTCCATGAACATGCCCAGCACGAGGTAGAACACGATCAGTACGAGCAGCATGGCGGTGGCCGAGAGGCCCAGCGACATGACCGACTGCGTCATCTTGTCGGCGACGCCTGATAGGCTGATCAGCAGGTTCAGCACGAAGGCGGCGGCGAGGATCAGCATGATCATGCCGGTGATGCGCGCGGTTTGCAGGAAGCAGTTTTCCAGCAGCTCCATGTTGAGCCGGCCGCTGCGCCAGGTGAAGAACAGGGCGGCCATGACGCCCAGTGCGGCAGATTCGGTCGCGGTGGCGATGCCGGTGTACAGGCTGCCCATGACGATGCCGAAGATCACGAAGGGCGGCACCAGGTGTACCAGCAGGGCGATGCGTTCTCGCAGCGGTGGCAGCTCTTCACGCGTCGTGTTGCCGCGCAGGATGGCGTTGATGTAGATGAAGAGCATGAAGCTGCCGGTCAGCAGCAGGCCGGGGATGATGCCGGCCATGAACAGGCGGCCGATGGAGTTCTCGGTCAGCGAGCCATAGACAATCATGTTCACGCTGGGCGGGATGAGGATGCCCAGGGTGCCGCCTGCAGCAAGGCTGCCCAGTGCGTCGGACATGCGGTAGTTGCGTGCCCGCAGGGATGGCAGGGCCACCGTGCCGACGGTGGCGGCGGTGGCGACCGACGAGCCCGAGGTGGCAGCGAAGAGCGCACAACAGCCGATGTTGGTGTGCAAGAGGCCGCCGGGCATGCGCGAGAGCCAGGCCGACATGACCTGGTACATGCGGTCGGCCACGCCGCTACGCAACAACAGTTCGCCGAGCAGGATGAACAGCGGCGCGGCGGTGAGCAGGTTGTCGTTGAGCACGCCCCACAGCATCGAACCGCAGGAAGTGAGGAAGGGTGTGCCAAAGACCACGACGCCAGCACCGGCGCCGACCAGCACCATGGTGACGGCGATGGGGATGCCCAGCAGCATGAGGCCGATCATCAGCAGGAAGCAGAGTGAGAAGGAAAGGGTGCTCATGACTTCAGCTCCGGGCTGGCGGCAGTGCGGTGGGCGAGATCATCGAGTTCTTCCTTGAGTTCGTCTTTGGTGCTCTTGGGCTGGAATTCGTCGAGCAGGGCGTCGATGCGGCCCGTGAAAAGCAGTTGGCTGGCGCGTGCGGCGTAGATCAGTGCAAACAGCGCGAACACGATGAGGCCGGCATACCACAGGCCTTGCGGGTAGATGAGGGGCGTGGCCCAAGGGGTTTGCGAAGTGCTGCCGTACTCCACGGTCTTGACGATCACGCGGTAGCAGACGCCGATCAGCAGCAGCGCCAGTGCGGCGATCAACACGGCCGAGAGCCAGTTCATGAAGGCCTGCATGGCACGCGGAAAGCGTCCATGGAAAACGTCCACACGGATGTGGTTGCGCCCGACGATGGCGAGGCTGAAGCCGATCACCGAGCCGACGGCAAGGGCATAGCCACCGAGTTCGGCCGAGCCCTGGATCGACAGGTTGAAGAGCTTTCGGACCACGGTTTCGATGGAAACCAGGACCGACAGCCCGAGAAAGACGAAGCCGAAAAGGTTCGCCATGATGCGTTCAAGCGTGCGCTGCATATCGTGTTCTCCGCGCGGTGCGGCGCGTGTTGGCGCCGCACCGTGTTGCTGCTGTTACTTGATGCCAACGACGGGGCCGACGGTCTTCTTCCAGTCGGCAGTGCAGCCGGGGGCTGTCTTCTCGCAGGTTTCGGTCCAGGTCGGCAGCGAGACTTCACGCACGGCGTCGCGCACTACGTCGATGTCAGCTTCGGTCACCGGCACATTGGTCAGCTTGAATTTCTTGCCGAACTGGCAGGGGTCCTTGCCGATGTTGCAGTTCATCGCGTCGGTGGCGAGTTCTTCCGAGTACTTCCAGATGTCGTTTTCGAGTTCGGTCACGGCGGCTTGCAGCTTGGCTTGCTGAGCCGGGGTGAGCTTCTTCCACAGACCCATGCCGACGCCATAGCCGTTCATGGCGAACTGGATGCCCAGCGGCAGCACATGCGTCGTCACTTCAGGCCAGCCGGCCGAGTTCGAGGCGCTCGGGCCGGTGATGGCACAGTCGACCACGCCCAGCGACAGGCTCTGGTGTGTTTCGTTGAAGCTCAGGGGAATCGGCGTGGCGCCGAGCTTCTGGAAGAACTTGGCGGAGTTCTGGTCGAACACGCGCACCTTGAGGCCCTTGACGTCAGCGAGCTTGGTGATGGGCTTCTTGCAGAACAGCATCTGCGGGCCGGCCGGCCACACACTCAGCAGCTTGGTGCCGTAACGCGCCTGCAGGCGCTTGTCGAGCGTGTCGAAGTAGGCCTTGGTGGTGGCACGTGCGGTCTTGAAGTCGGGGTTGAGGCCCACAAGGTCGAAGCCCATGGTGAGCGGCTCATCGCGTGAGATCTGCGCCATGCGCAGCGACACGATGTCGAACAGGCCGGAGTCGAGAATGCGCAGTTGTTCGGTGTCCTTGATGCCGGTGGTGTCGAGCGGTTTGTACTCGACTTCGAAGGGCAGGCCAGTCTTGGCGGCGAGCGCTTCGAAGAAAGGCTGTTCCTTGTTCTTCTGGATCATGCCGCCGGAGATGGGCTGACCCATGACCTTGACCTTGATTTTCTCTTGCGCCATGACGGGGCTGCTGAGCAGCAGGAGCGCACAGAGCGGGGCGCTGAGCGCAGTGGTGAGGCGTGTTTTCATTGACGGACTCCAGTCGGGTGAGGGTGAGGTGAGACATGGCGAGAGAAGCCCACGTCGCGCTGTGAGGCGCGCAGGAACATCTCGCGGTAAGCAGGGGCCAGTTGCTCGGCTTCGCTGCTGGCGTGTTGCAGGTTGGCGCTGTAGTCGGCCATCAGTGCGCGCGCCTCGGCGCGCAGGGCCTTGGCGTTCACTTTGCTGGTGATGCCGCCTTCGCAGACCACTTCGCCATTCACGATGGTGGCGCGCACCGAGCTGCCGTCTTCGCAGAACACCAGTTGGCGGCGCAGGTCGTTGAGCGGGGTGAAGGCGTGCGTGTCGAGGTCGAGCAGGGTGATGTCGGCCAGCGCGCCTTCGCGCAGTTGCCCGAGTTCGTCGCCATAGCGCATGGCGCGTGCGCCACCGGCGGTCATGGCGTGCAGGATCTCGGGCGCGCGTGGCCAGTCGAGGTAGTCGGGCTCAGCAATGTTCTGCAGCAGGGCGGCGGTCTTGCCAGCCAGCCACAGATTGGTGGTGTCGTCGGTGTTCATCTCGTCGGTGCCGATGCACAGTGGCACGCCTGCATTGCGCAGTTGTCGCCAAGGCATCACACCACTACCGAGTCGCAAGTTGCATACCGGGTTGTGGGCGACCGAGGCGCCTGCTCCGGCGATCAATCTGATGTCCTCAGAATCGATCCAGATGGCGTGGATGATCATCATCCGCGCGTCCAGCAGGCCAAGGTCGTGCACATATCGCACGAGTGATTTTGCGTATTTGTCTTCGCCCAGTACGCGTTGCAGCTTGGTTTCGAGGATGTGAATGTTGAAGGGAAGGTCGTGCTGGCGCGAGAGGGCCGAGAGGCCTTCGAAGTAGTCGACGGTGATGCGTTGCGGGGCCGAGCAGGAGACCGCTGCGCGCAATCTGCCATCCGCTTTGCTATGCCATTTCTCGATCAGGTGCGCGTACAGCGACAGCAGCGCCAGCGAAGACTGGCGCGGCGCGGCGTCCATCGCGGCGCGTTGCGCGGGCGTCAGCAGTTCGGCGAGGAAGGGGTACTTTTCATATTCGACGATGTTGGGCTGATCAATCGCGACGGTGGCGCGAATGCCCACATCAGCATAGGCCTGCATGATGGCGTCGATACTGGCTTTGCTCGCCACCGGCACGTGGTAAGCATCGTCATGCACCGCCGTGATGCCGCGCTGGAGCATTTCCAGTGCGCCCAGTGCGGTACGCACATAGACGAGTCTCTCGCTGTCTCCTCCATCTGCCAGAGGGGGCACCTCGTGCAGCATGAAGAGTTCGAGCGGCAGCCCGTCCAGACTGCCTTTCATGAGGTTGCCGGGCGAGTGGAAGTGCGCGTTGATGAGGCCCGGCATGGCCAGCAGCCCCTCGGCTTCGATCACGCGTGTGGCACCGCACAGGTGCGGCAAGCCGGCGTCGGGCCCGATGGCGGCGATGCGATGGCCGGTGATGACTATGTCGGCGCGCGGCCATTCGCGGTCGGCCGCATCGAGGCATAGCACGCGCGCGTTGCGGATGACAAGGCTGGTGCTCATGCGAAGAGCGATCCCCAGCGCGGCGCTGCTGCGCGCATGTCGGCGCCAATGGCGTGCAGGGCTGCCCAGACGCCCAGTGCAGTGGTGTCAAATACAGGGATGCCCAGTTCGACCTCCATCGGCGCAGCCAGCACGGCGGCCGGGAAGTTGGTGCACAGTGTGACGATCGCCTGCGGCTTGGCAGCGACGACGCTGCGCATCATGTCGGCAATCTGCGGCAGGGGCACGCTGGCGTAGCTGAGATTGTCGGAGTAGCCAGCGTGCGCTTCGGCGATGCAGTCGTAGCCCTCGGTGTGCAGGCAATCGAGCGCGCCCTGCTGACCGGCGTCGGAATAGGGCGTCACCACCGCGATGCGTGTGATGCCACGCAGCGCAAGTGCCGTTTTGAGACCGAGAATGGAGGTCGTCGCCGGGATGCCGGTTTGCTGCTCGATGGCCGCTGCCAGCGCAGCATCATGCGCAAAGCCGATGCCCGCGCCCTTGCTGCCGTTCCACACCAGCACTTCGGGTTTGGCGTGAGCCAGCAGGGCGGCGGCGGCGAGGAATCCCTCTTGTGCGTAAGCGGTGGGCGACGGGTCGGTGCTGCCGAATACCGGCGTGCGCGAGAAGTGCGGCGACACCTCAGGCACATCACGCAGGATGCCCAGCGTGATGCGCTCGACCACGGTGTTGCCCGAAGGCGTGATGACGCCGATGAAGCGCTGCTGCGCGGTGTAGGCCTCAGATGCGGAATGTGCCATTGTCATCTCAGTACCCCAGCGCACGCGGCAGCGTGAGCACGAGTTGGGGGAAGAACATGCACACCAGCAGCAGGGCGTACATGAAGGCGATGAAGGGCCACACGTGCTTCGCCAGTTCGCCGAGCTTGAGCCCGCTCACGCCGCAGATGACGAACAGCACCACGCCCACCGGCGGTGTGAGCATGCCGATGACGAGGTTGAAGACGAACAGGAAGCCGAAGTGCAGCGGGTCGATGCCGAACTTGATGGCGATGGGGTGCAGCAGCGGCACGAGCATGATGTAAGCCGCGTTGGATTCGAGGAACATGCCCACCACCAGCAGCACGACGGCGACCAGGATCAGGTACATCGTCGGGTCGGCCGTCAGCGACTGGATCAGCGCCAGCAGCTTGTGCGGCAGCATGTCGATGGTGAGCATGTAGGTCACCACCGAGGCGAAGGCGATCATCGCGCCCACCACAGACGAGGTGATGGCGGTGCGGATCAGGGCTTCGGGCAGATCGGCGATCTTCAGTTTCTTCGTGATGAAGAAGCCGATCACCAGTGCATACACCACTGCAATGGCCGAGCCCTCGGTGGCGGTGAACGCGCCGCCGACAATGCCGCCGATGACCACCACGGGCATCATGAAGATGATGATCGAGCGCTTGAGCTCGCGCAGCACCGCCGCGAGCGCGAACGGCTCGCCGGTGAGCGGAAACTGGCGCTTGTGGGCGATGATCGAACAGATCGCCAGCATGCCGACAACGAGGATCAGCCCCGGCACGATGCCGGCCATGAACAGGCCGCCGACTGATACCGAAGGCCCGGCCATGAAGGCATAGACGATCATCGCGCCCGAGGGCGGAATGATGGGCCCGAGGTTGGCTGCTGCCGCGCAGATGGCGGCCGAGAAGCCCGTGCCGTAGTGTTTTTTCAGCGAGGGCAACATCGTGGAACCCAGCGCGCTGGCATCGGCCACGGCGGCACCCGACACGGTGGATAGCCCCATGCCGGCCAGCACGGTGACGTGGCCCAGGCCGCCGCGCAGGCGTCCGACGATGGTGTTCGCCAGATCGATCAGGCGCTCCATCATGCCGGCCTTGAGCATCAGCTCGCCAGCGAGGATGAAGAAGGGGATGGTCATCAGCGGGAAGGCGTTGACCGCACTCATCATGCGTGAGGGCAAGAGGTTGAATTCCACATCGCTGGCGATCAGGCCGCCGATTGCGGCAAGACCCAGCGAGAGGGCCAGCGGCATGCCGAACAGCGCGATGCCAAGGAAGACGAGGATGACGAGTAGGCTCATCAGGAAAGCTCCGCTTGCAGTTCGGGATCCACATGGTGCGCACCGGTGAGGGCTTGCCAGATTAGGTGCAGTGCGCCATGCACACCGCACACGCCCAGCGGCACGATGAACCAGGCGGCGCTGGCGGGCATCGACGCCATCAGCTCATCCCACTGGTCCCAGGCCATCACGGCCGACTCTTTGGCCACCAGCAGCAGCATGGCCGCACCGAGCAGCGCCACAAGCCGCGCGGTCGCGCTGCGCAGATGGGTTGGGAAGCGCGCCACCAGCATCTCGATGCCGATGTGCGCGCCGCCCTTGATGCCCAGCGGGATCGCCGTGAAGATGGACCACACGAAGCACAGCCGCGCCAGCTCGTCAGCCCAGTCCAGCGAGCTGTTGAAGAGGTAGCGCAGCACCACCTGGATCGACACGATGGTCACCATGACGACAATCTGTGCCACCAGTGCCCAGCCCACCGCCACATCCAGTGTCGCGATGAGCAGGGCTAGTGGGCGCAGCGGCCCGCTGGCGCGCATGGGTGTGAAACGGATAGTGCCGTTCATGATGATGTCCTCGTGCGATGCGTCAGCAGATCAGTTGCTGGCATTCTTTACTTCGGCCAGCACCTGGTCGACAAAGGCTGCACCGAGGCGCTTCTTCACGTCATCCACGACGCCAGCTGTGGCCTTCACCATCGCAGCGCGTTCGCTGGCGGGCATTTCGGAGTAGATCATCCCCTTCTTCTGCAGTTCGACCAGCGCATCGGAGTCAGCCTTTACTGCCACACTGCGCTGCCACTTGATGGCGTTGCTCATGGCCGTGCGCAGGATCTTCTGGTGCTCGGGCGAGAGCGATTCCATCTTCTTCTTGTTGGCGATGACCGAGATAAAGTCAAAGAAGTGGCCGGTGTTGGAAACGTACTTCTGCACTTCGTAGAAGCGGCTGGCGAGAATCAGCGCGAAGGGGTTGTCCTGTCCATCGATGACCTTCTGCTCCAGTGCCGAGTAGACCTCCTTGATGTCCATCGGCAGCGGGTTGGCACCCAGTGCCCGGAAGGTGGCAAGGTGGGTCTCGATCGGCTGCATGCGGATCTTCAGGCCCTTGAGGTCGGCCATGGTCTTGATCGGCTTCTGGCTGTTGGTGACCTGGCGCAAACCCAGTTCCATGAAGCCCAATGAGGTGAAGCCTTTGTCGGCCATCTTGGCTTCAATGAGGTCGACCGCAGGGCCATCCATCACCTTGTAGGCCACTTCGCGGCTGGGGAACATGAAGGGCAGGCTCACCGCTTCGAGTTCCGGCACAGTGCGCGACAGGAAGGCCATGCCCACCCAGCACATATCGATGGTGCCCGAGCGCGTTTGCGTCACATTCTCTTGCGCGCCGCCCAGTTGCTGGTTGTCGAATACATCGACGATCAGTGTGCCCTTGCTGGTTGCGTCCACCTCTTTCTTGAACATTTGCATGGCCATTGACGATGAGTGGTCCGGCGCGAAATTGCCGGCAATGCGCAGCTTGGTCTGTGCGCTCGCGAGCCCGCTGAAACAGGATAGGGCGAGGGTAATCACGAGAGCGCGTCGGATGAGCTTGGGTTGCATGGCGATACTCCTTCGGAAGGTTGTTTCAATTCTGTTTTTGCAGATTGTATGCAATACACTAAGTTCGCTGTATTCAACGTGTCAAGCAATAAATGCTATGATAATCAACATGTTATGCGCAGAAACCGTGCATTTAATTAGTGCGTTACGCCCGATTGTGGTGCGGAATGCTTGTCGTGATGGTGTTGTTTATGTACGCAATTTTGGTGCGTTGTTACAGAGTGCATGGCCGGCTTTGGTGCAGGCTGCTCGTAAAACCGCGCTGACGTTGAGAGACGGGGATGCAATAAAGTGGCGCATGCCGAGCGAGGCGCAGAGAGCGTTCGCCGAATGAGGAGAAGAAAACGTGGCACAAGACGGTGCATCGCCCCGGAAACCCCGGGCCAAAAAAATTGAACGTCCCCTGAGTTCCGATGAAATTCATCAGCGGATTCTTGCGGCGATCATGGAGCACAAGCTGCCGCCGGGTACCCAGCTCGTCGAAGAGCGCCTTGCGCGCATCTTCAATGTGAGCCGTACCAAGGTGCGTGAGGCCATCGGGCGGCTGGTGCACGACCAGATCGCCACCAACATTCCCAATCGTGGCGCCTTCGTCAGCAGCCCCACAGCGCAGGAGGCGCGCGACGTGTTCTTTGCGCGCCGCTTGATCGAGACAACGCTGGTGCGCTCGGTCGCTCTGACGGCCACGGCAAAACAGATCCAGCAATTACGCAAACATCTTGAGCGCGAGACGGCTGCGCGGATGGGGAGTGACCCACTGGCCATCATTCCGCTCTCGGGCGAATTCCATATCCTGCTCGCCGAGATATCGGGCAACAGCTTTCTGGTGCGCACCCTGCGCGAGCTTGAATCACTTACCGCACTGATCATCATCCTGTACGACGCGCCTGACGAACATCACTGCCCCTACGATGACCACCCAAAACTGGTGGACGCCATCGAAGCCCGCAACGCCGATCTTGCTGCCGAACTGATGCAGCACCACCTCGAACACGTTGAGCACTCGCTCAAGCTTGAACCGCCCGAGAGTGGTGAGGTGGATCTCGAGCGAGTGTTTGCGTGATGAGCCATTACTCACATCCGCTCACCGCGCCCTGCGGGAGCGAGCCATGCCCGCGACCGGTTGCCAACAAGGTGTCACGCTGGTTATTGGACGAATCGTTTCGCGGGCATGGCCCGCTCCTGCATCCGGCGTCTGTGCGGATGAGCTAAGCGACAGAGGACCGAAAGCCTTCCCATGCGCATCCTCCTGATCAACGCCAACACCTCCGACTTCGTCACCCAGAAAGTCGCCAGCGCTGCGCGCGAAGTGGTCTCGCCCGGAACCGAAGTCGTCGCCGTTACGGGTGAGTTCGGCGCCAATGTCATCGCCACGCGCACCGAGCTGGCCATCGCCAATCACGCCTGCCTTGATCTTCTCGCCAAGCATGCCGAAGGCTGCGACGCCGCCGTCATCGCCGTCTCCTATGACGTGGCCCTGTGGGCCGCGCGCGAGATGCTGGACATTCCCGTCATCGGCATCACCGAAGCCGCACTGCTCACCGCCTGCCAGCTCGGCACGCGCATCGGCGTCGTGATGTTCGGCCCGCGCGTGCTGCCGGTGTATCAGGAACTCGCCGCGTCCTACGGCTTCGCCTCGCGCATCGCCGGCTGGCGTGGTGTCGATACCAGTGCGCCGTATGCCGCCGGCAATCAGGATGAAGCGGATCGCCTCGCCATCGCCGCCGCCAATTCACTCGTCGAGCAAGAGGGCTGCGAGGTTGTCGTGCTCGCCGGTGCCGTGATGGCTGGTGTGCCGAAGCGCCTGCAATCGCAAGTTCCCGTGCCCGTGATTGAAGGCGTCAGCTGCGCCATGCTGCAGGCCGAATCGCTGGTTCGCCTGAATCCCATCAAGCCCCGCGTCGGCAGCCTCGCCGCGCTGCCCGCGCGCGCGCAGCTTGGCCTCAGCGATGCACTCGCTGCCCGTTTCAAGGACGCCCCATGAAATTCACCCAAGCACCCATGCCCCTGCCGCTGCGTCAGCACGGCCGCTACGACTACAGTCCGATCACCGAGCGGCCCGACTTCAGCTGGCCCGGCGGCAAGCGTCTCGCCGTATTCCTCGCGCTCAACCTGGAGCACTACGCCTTCAACGAAGGCATTGCCGAAGACCTTGTGCCCGGCATCCCCGCACCAGATGTGCTCAACAACTCCTGGCGCGACTATGGCAATCGGGTAGGCGCCTGGCGCCTGCTCGATCTGTTCCGCGAGCTCGACCTGCCGGTGACGCTGCTCATCAACTCCGCGCTCTACGATGCCTGCCCGCAGCTCATCGCAGCCTTCCGCGAGGCCGGTGCCGAAGTTGCCGCGCATGGCCGCACCAACTCCGAACATCAGGCCGGCTTTGACGAGGCCACCGAGCGCTCTCTCATCTGCGACGTGCGCGACAGCATCGCCGCCCACGAAGGCACACCGCCTGCTGGCTGGCTCAGCCCCTGGATTGCCGAGACGGCAGTGACCCCCGACTTGCTGCACGAAGCGGGCTACCAGTACCTCATGGACTGGTGCATGGATGACCAACCTGTGTGGCTCAACACGCGCGGCGGCCGCATCCTGTCGATGCCTTACCCGCAGGAGATCAACGACAGCGCCGCCATCATCGGCCGCCAGATCGGCGCCGAAGAATTCGCCGACATGATCGTCGACCAGTTCGACGAGATGTTGCTGCAGTCCGCCGAGCAGCCGCTTGTCATGAGCGTGGCGCTGCACTCGATGATCATCGGCCAGCCTTTCCGAATGCGCCATCTGCGCCGTGCGCTGGCGCATATCGCGGCGCAGCGGGAGCGTTGCTGGCTGGCGCGAGCAAAAGATATCGCCAGTCACTTCGCGACTCAGCAGGGGGGTTGAATAGCCCTGTCCGTACAGGCGCAAGCCGGGCGTGTGGTGAGCTCAGTCGGCTGATTCAAACACCAGGTCTTGCGCGCCTTGCCACAGGCATTTTTCGCCCAGTGCGCGAAGGTTTTCGCGGCCTTCGGTGATGCTCAGGAAATGGTTGCCGGCGAGCTGGCCGAGTTTGCTGGAGAAGCAACAGGCGCCATAGGCGAGGATGATTTCGGTCTCGCTGTAGCCGCCGGGGTAGAACAGGATGTCGCCCGGTGCAGGATGGCTGCTGGCGTTTTCGAAGCCGACGCCCAGATCAAAGTCACCCATGGGAATCCAGCAGCCTTCGCCACTCCAGCGTACATGGATGAGTTTCTGCGTATAGGGCAGCAGCTTTTCAAAGGCGGCGACGGTGAGCGGCGCGGCAGGGTTGGCTTCGGCGATGAAGTTGAAGCCGCCGGCTGTGATGCGGATTTTCATGGGCGGATTATCTGGTGTGGGCTCACAGGCTGAAGGCGATGCTGGCGCGACCCAGTGTCTCCCCCTTGGCATCGGTGAAGTGTGAGTCGAAACTGTGCGGTGCGGGTGCAAAGTGCATGCCGTTCCAGGTGCCGGTGGTCACGATGTCACCCGCTTGAACGCCGCCCCAGTCCAGCGCACCGGAGCTGGCCCACCAGGGCAGCAGGGTGAAAGGGTCGATGTGTGGATGGCCACCCGTGCGCTCGGCGACGAGTTGCCCATCAATAAAGCTGTGCGCGCTCAGCGTGCTCCAGTCGAGCCTTCGCCAGTTTTGGATGGAATCACCCAGCACGAAGCTGCCGTGCAGCATGCTGTCACCAAGGCAGGCAATCGGCCCGGCGGCAGCATAGTCAGCCAGAGCGGTGTCCACGATCTCGATGGCGACATGAGCCGTGTCGATGGCGTCCAGCACCTCGTCATACGCATAGGGTGTGGCGCGGGGGGGGAGCGCTTTGCCAAAGCGCACGGCAATCTCGGTCTCGATGCCGAAGCAGCGAAAGCGCGCTTGCGGCGTACTGGCGCCAGTGAAAAGGATTTCCGGCATTGCGGCGCGCACAGGGGTGGGCTGATCTGAACTGCCGCCAATCTTCCATGCCTGCGGCCTGACGCTAGCCTTCTGCGCCTGCCATACCGCAGCTTGCACTGCATAGGCTTCGCTGCGAGTGAGCACTTGTAGCGTGGCAAAATCGCCCGGGGCAAGCGGCTGTTTGCGCTGGCGTGCGGCGATCAGGCGTTCGGCAAGGGTCTGGATCTGAGTCATGTTTTCAGGCGTTGCTGCGTACTCTGGGCTTGGCCGGTGCAGGCAGATCACAGGGCAGGAACTGACCGTGCCCCTGTGCCCCGAGAAAGCTGCCGGCATCGGCGACTACTTTACCGCGGGACAGCGTGGTGCGCGGCCAGGCCTGCATGCACTGGCCCTCGTAGGGCGTGTAATCGACGGCGTGGTGCAGGTCGGCATTGCGGATGATGCGCTCCAGCCCGGTATCCCAGATCACGAGGTCGGCGTCAGCGCCAATGGCAATCGAGCCTTTGCGCGGGTAAAGGCCGTACATCTTGGCGACATTGGTGGAAGTCAGCGCGACGAACTCGCAGATATCCAGACGCCCGCTCAGCACGCCGGCCGAGAACAGCAGTGCCAGGCGTGTCTCCAGCCCCGGTATGCCATTCGGAATCTGGTTGAAGGCGGCATCCTGACCGGCGACGAACTTGCCTTGCTGATCATCGAAGCGGAAGGGCGCGTGGTCAGACGAGAACACGGCAAATACGCCTGATTGCAAGCCATCCCAGATTACTTGCTGGTTGGCCGCGTCGCGTGGCGGCGGGCTGCAGATGCACTTTGCGCCGTGGTGATCGTGCTCGCCGAGCCCCAGGTCGTCCGCCGTAAGGAAGAGGTATTGCGGACAGGTTTCGGCATACACCTTGAGGCCTTGCGCCTGTGCCCACTGGATTTGCTCGACCGCTTCGCGGCCTGAGACATGCACGATCAGGATCGGCACGTCGACCAGCTCGGCCAGCGCGATGGCGCGGTGTGTGGCCTCGCGCTCGACGAGCATCGGGCGTGAGGCCGCATGGTAGGTCGGCGCAGTCTTGCCGGCGGCCAGCAGGCGCTCGGTGAGCCAAGCGATGCAGTCGCTGTTTTCGGCATGCAGCATGACCATGGCGCCTTCGTCGCGGGCGACCGAGAGTACCTCGAGGATCTGGCGGTCGTTGAGCTTGAGGTCGTCGTAGGTCATGTAGATCTTGAACGAGGTATAGCCTTCGCGGATTAGAGCGGGCAACTCTTCCGTCAGGATCTGCGGCGTGGGGTCGGAGACGATCAGGTGGAAGCTGTAGTCGATGCAGGCTTTGTCGCCGGCGCGCTGGTGATAGTCCTCCACTGCGGCACGCAGGCTCTGGCCCTTCATCTGGCAGGCGAAGGGGATCACCGTGGTGGTGCCGCCGCAGGCCGCCGAGCGTGTACCGGAGAGGAAGTCGTCGGCCATGACCGAGCCATCGTTCATTGGCTGATCGAGGTGGCAGTGCCCGTCCACGCCACCGGGCAGCACATAGCGTCCGGCCGCGTCGATCTCTTCGTGGCCGGGGGCCAGGTGCTGGCCTAGTGCGGCGATGCGACCGTCCTTGATGCCGATGTCAGCATCGAATACATCCGCAGCCGTGACGCAGCGTGCGTTGCGGATCACCAGATCGAAATCAGCCATCACTGAACCTCGGTGAACAGACGGCCCCAGCCCTTGATCTGCGTGGTGTCATAGCCCTGCATGCGCAGCATTTTCCATACCACGGTGCTGACTGTGTCGTAGATGGCGATGCCGTGCGCGGCCTCCCAGGCCTGAGCCAGATGGGCCGCTTTGAGGTTGGTGCAGAAGGTGGTGATGGCCTCTGGCTTGGCGGCGGCCACCGCGGCCACCATCTCGCTCAGCTGGGCCTCGCTGACTTCGGAAAAGTCGAAGTTTACGCAGATGCCCAGGTGGCGTTCGGCGATGCACTGCATGCCTTCGCTGGCGAAGTTGCTGAGGATCTTGGCCTGCACATCGTCGAGGTATGGAGTGACCAGGCCCAGCGTCGTGCGGCCGGTCTTCTCCATGATTTCCTTGAGCGCCAGCGTGGAGGTGGTGGCGGGGATGCCTGTGGCATCTTCGATACGGCGACACAGGATGCGATCTGCTTCAAGCCCCAGCCAGCCCGATGAGGTGCCGCTCCAGCCGATGCACTGCACCTTGGCATCGGCGAGCAGGCGTGCGGCGGCGAGGATTTTTTCGTCGTCGAACTGGCCCAGCGCCAGCGGTTTCAGCGAGATCTCGGTGACCGGGAAGCGCGCGAAGTGCGCGGACACGCCGGGCGCAGCGGCGCAGAGCGCGCTGGTCAGCGGTTCCAGCGAGGTGTTTGAGGATGGGGTCAGAATGCCCAGCAGGGTGCGTGGCGTGCTCATGGACGGGTCTCTTTCCGAGCCACAAGTGCGGGCTCTTGAATGTTCAAAAAATTGTGAACAATTCTAGCAAGAGACGGGCCAGAAAAAGTGCGTGATCCGCTTCATTCTGGCCACGGCAGCGCTGGCTGGGCGAAACCGCTCAGGCGAACATCTTTTCCCAGTCGATATCGACTTTCTCGTCGACCGAGAGCTTGAGTTCGTTTTCCACATGTTGCAGGTGGTGCAGCATGAGCGAGACGGCGGTGGCTTCGTCCTTGAGCTCGATGGCCTCGACGATACGGATATGCTCATCCTCGGGGCAGGCAGGGGTTTGCGGCGAGTCGTAGAGCGCGATGATGAGGCAGGTTAGCGGGCATAACTCGTCCATCAGTTTGCTGATGTAAGGGTTGCCACTGAGCTTGGCGAGCAGCATGTGAAATTCGCCAGAAAGCTTGATGAGCGCACGCCGGTCGTTGGCCAGACGCGCCTCTGATTCCTTGGCGATATGGGCGCGCAGTCGGCGCAGTTCGGCTTTGCCGGCGCGGTCGATGATCTTGCGCACCACTTCCGGCTCGAGCAGGCGGCGGGTGGCGAAAAGCTCTCGCGCATCTTGCACCGAGGGGCTGGCAACGAAGGCCCCGCGATTCGGGTAGAGCGTGACCAGGCCTTCCTTGGCGAGCACGGTGAGGGCGTGGCGAACCTTGGTGCGGCTGACCTTGAAGGCTTCAGCCAGACGCTCTTCGGCGAGCTTCACGCCGGGGGGCAGGCGATGCTCCATCACGGCGTTGGTGATGCGCTCGGCGATCACGGCGATGTCCGATTTTTCAGACTTGGCGATGGTGTTCATGGGCAGGCGGGAGCAGGCTTGAGATTGAAGATTTGCGCGGATTGTACGCGTCGCGTACGTGGGGCACATAAAGTCATGGAATGATTGTTCACAATCGTGCGCCGTGCTGGTGCGATTATGGTGTTTTTGCACCACTCTGTGCCGGCCTGCCCAGCAGTACCGCGAGGCCGCTGAGGCCGCAGGCGACCGCTAGTACAAGATAGGTGCTGCGCATGCCGATGCTGCCCAGAGTGAATAGCAGCGGGGCAGCCACCAGACCGGCATAGCTGACGGTCATCGTGGCGCCTGTCCACGCAGCGGTGCGGCTCGGGCCCGCCCGGCGCGACAGCTCGGCCAGCAGCAAGCCATTCCAGCCCGAGGCGAGAAAGCCGACGACGAACATCAGCAGATACAAGAGCGCACTGGCCTGCCCGGCCGGCATCAGCGCAAGGGTGATGACGCTGAGCGCGATGCCGGGGCCGATCCAGCCCAGCGCACGCGCGGTACTGGTGGCGCGGCGCGCCCAGGTACCGAGCAGGATCCGCGCGAGCAGCCCGGCTCCCTGGGCAGTGGCAAGCAGGGTGCCGGCGATGGCGGGGGTGAGTTCCAGAACGCGCACCAGATAAGAGAAGGCAAAACCATTGATGGCGATCTGAATGGCTGCATAACTGGCCGAGAGGGCAAGCAAGGCGGGCATGCCGGGGCTGCGGCATTGCGCGGCCAGTGTCGGCAGTAAGGCGTGGCTGAAATTGCCCGCGCTGTTGGCGTCGGACAAGGGGATCTGATCAATTTTGAGTTGCGATATCAGGGCGGCCATAAGCACGAGGCAGAGCAACGCCAGCAGCCCGAAAGCGGCCGCCCGGTTGTATTCCATCAGCATTGGCAGGCACAGCGAGGCGGCGATGGCCCCCCACTGGTTGCCGGTCTGGCGCAATGCGATCACCCCGTTGCGCTGTGCGGGCGTGGTGACGCGTACCAGACTGGCCGAACTGGCCGCGGTTTCAGGGCCGAAGGCCAGCCCCAGCAGGATCGCAGCAGGCCATACCGTGATGCTCAGCGGCAAACTCAGCAGCAGGCTGGCCAGCAGTACGCAGCCTACGCAGACGATCGTGACCTGTACGCCACCCCAGCGCTGACATAGTCTGCCGGCTTGCGAGGCGCCACAGGCGCCGAGGCCGAAGATAAGTACGTTGAGCCAGCCGAGTTGTGTGACCGGCAGGCCGATCAAGGGAGCGGCAATGCCCAGACCGAAGATGCCGGCCGCGATCACGGCTTGTACAGCCGTCATGCTGGCGAGGGCAGGCCACAGCAGGGCACGCTCCTTGCGAGTGGAGTTTCCGGGGCGCGTCTCAGGCATGCGACTGCACTCGACAATCAATCTGATGAGGGGACTGGATATGGCTGGTGGAATCTCGATGCATGGTGTGGATGTGGCGCGCGGCATTCCTGCGCGTGGCATGCAGGTGGAATTGTGGATGCTGGCGCCGGAGAATCGCCTGCTCGGCAGCGGCACGCTGAGTGATATCGGCGTGTGGGAAGACCCGGTGACGCGCACCGACGCCATTGTGGCGGGCACCTACGAGGCGCGCTTTAATGCCGGTGCCTATTTCGAAGCGAGCGGCAGCGTGCCGGGCATTCTCGACGTCGTACCCTTCCGCTTCGTGATTCGTGATCCGTCGCAGCACTATCATCTGCCTTTGAAAATGACGCCCTGGGGCTATTCCTTGTTTCGCGGGGCCTGAGGGCTGTGCCCCTTCTTTCGCTTGCGGGAGAGGGGCTAAGGGAGAGAGTGCGCGCCTCAGCGCATGCGCTTCGTGATGCCGGTCAGTTTCTCCATCACGATCATCAGGATCAGGGTGGAGAAGATCATCACGCCCGAGAGTGCGGCGATGGTCACGTCGAGTTTGCCTTCCAGGTCTTGCCACATGCGGATCGGCAGCATGTCGGTGCGGGCGTCGCGCAGGAAGAGCGAGACCGGCACGTTGTCAAAGCTGGACATGAAGGCGATGAAGGCGCCTGCCGCGATGCCCGGCGCAATCAGCGGCAGGGTCACTCGGCGGAACGAGTACCAGCGATCAGCGCCCAGACTGGCTGAACTCTCCAGCAGGGTGGCCGGAAGTTGTGCCAGCGCCGCGACCGTGGTGCGCATGACGTAGGGGATGCACACAACGGTGTGGCCGATCACCAGCGTGGTGACCGAGGCGCTCATGCCGAGCTGACTGAAGAAGATCAGCGCCGCCAGACCGAAGGCCAGCGCCGGCAGGATCAGGGGCGACATGAAAAATGAATCCAGCACGCGGGCCATCAGCTTTTCTGAACGAGCGATGCCCAGTGAGGCAGAGACCCCCAGCACGACGGAGAGAAATGTTGTGAGGCTGGCAATCTTGATGCTGTTCCAGGCGGCGAAGTGCAGTTGCCAGGCTTCGAACAGGGCTTCGTACCAGCGCAGCGAGTAGCCCGGGGGCGGGAACTTGAGCGAGAAGCCGCTGGTGAAGGAGACGATCAGCACGACCAGCGTCGGCGCCATCAGCAGGATGACGGAGAGCAGCGCGAGGCTCCACAGGGTGAAGCGCAGGCTGAGGTCGGAGATGCTGTTGCGATGGCCGAGTGTCATGTTGTCGCGTAGCCTTTCGAGAGTCGGCCGAGGTAGTTGAAGATGCTCACGCAGCCCATCACGGCGATCAGGAAGATCAGCGAAATGGTGGCGGCATAGGGCCAGTTTTGCAGCGTCGAGGCCTGCTGGTAGATGTACATCGGCATGAACAGCATCTGCCCGCCGCCGATCAGCGATTGCGAGATGAAGGCCGTGATCGACGCCGCGAAGGTCAGCAGGCAGCCGGCGATGATGCCGGGCAGGGTTAGTGGCAGCGTGACTTTTATGAAGGTGCGCCAGGCGCTCGCGCCGAGGATAGATGACGCGTCTTCAAGGTTGGGTTCGAGGCGCTGCAGCGTGGTGATCAGCGGCAGCACCATCAGCGGCAGCTGCACATTGGCGAGCGCGACGACGAGACCGGGCCGCGTGTAGATAAGCTTGAGAGGCGTCTCGATCCATTCCCACTGCAGCAGCACCGAGTTGATGATGCCCTGGCGGCCGAGGATCACGATCCACGCAAAGGTGCGCACCACCACGCTGGTCAGCAGCGGCAGCACGATGATCATCATCAGCACGGACTGCATCGTGGAATTGCTGCGCACAAAGGCCCAGGCGAGCGCGTAACCCAGCACCAGACATAGCAGAGTGACCTGCAGGCCCAGCCACAACGTGTCCGCAAGGATCGGCAGCGCAAAACCTTCGGTGAAGAACTTGGTGTATTGGGCGATGCCGAATTCGGTGAGCGAGGTGTCGTTGTGCAGGCTGATGAAGAGCAGCAGCATCAGCGGCGTGAGGAAGAAAACAACGAAGAACGCCGCCAGAGGCATGGCGAAGCGCAGGCCGTAAACGGTGACCGGATTGAAAGTGCGCACGGGCGGTGTCCTGAAAAGTTTGTCCGATGGGTTTGTTGGAATTCAAGCGAATCAGCCGCGTGGAATCCGTAACAAATGGAGCGAGCGCGCCGCTGGCCGAACTTGCCAACTAAGGGCTCGCGCAGAGCAGTGCTTTCGCACGGCGAGCGAGCCCTCTTTTACCCAAATGCCGCCAGCGGCGCGCGCAGCCCGTTTGTTGCGGATTCCTAGAGCTTGATTTCCTTATTGAAGCGCTCAATCCAGCCAGCACGCTGCTCGTTGATCTTCTTCCAGTCCTGGAACAGGAACTTCTTCTTCATCTCGGCGTGGTCCTTGGCCAGTGCCTTGGCGATTTCGCCTTCCATCTTGACCTTGGTGTTGGTCGGCACGACGAGGTAGGGCGCCTGCATGAGCTTGCTCTGCACTTCGGGCGACATGGCCGCTTCGATCAGTGCGATGGCCAGCTCGCGGTTGGGCGAGTTCTTGACGACGTGGATGGTGGTCTTGAAGGCAATCGCGCCTTCCTTCGGAGCGACCCATTCCACCGGCACGCCTTGCGCCTTGAGAATCTGGATGGCATTGAAGTTACCCGGGCTGATGTCGATCTGCCCTTGCTGGAACAGCGAGGCGAGCTGGCCGGGGTTGGCAGCCACGGCGGCGAGGTTGGGCTTGAGTTCCTGAATGGCCTTGAATGCGGGCTCGATGTTCGATTCGGAGCCCCCCTTCATCTTCGCCAGCTCGACCATGAAGCCGGTGCCCAGCGTGGAGTTCATGTTGGTGATGCCGACACGACCCTTGAACTCGGGCTTCCACAGATCGAGCCAGGAGGTGGGCGCTTTCTTGACCGTCTCGGGGTTGTAGGTGAGGCCGACGACCTGGAAGAAAATCGCCGGGCCATTCACCTCCTGTGCCTCGGGGAGCAAGTCCTTGAAATACTTGCTCTTGGCGACCGGATAGGGCTCGACCAGATCTTGCGCAACAGCGGTGAGCGCAGGACCCGGATCGTGCAGCATCACATCGATGGGCGGGTTGTTGCGGGCGGCCGTGACTTTGGCGATCTGGTCGACCGACAGCATCGGGTCGAGCGAGATGTCGGCGTTGTTGTTGGCCTTGCGGAAGGCGGGCACGAGCACCGCCTTGTGGGCTTCTTCCCAGCTGCCGGTGAAGGTGGCGAAGACGAGGCGACGCGCCTGCGCATGAGAGATGCCGGGGAATAGCTGCGCGGCGGCGAGGGTAAGCGCCGATTGCAGGACGCGGCGACGATTGAGGTTCATGTAAAGCTCCTTTCGGGTCAGGCTTGGTGTTCAGGTGTGGGCTGGGAAAACCTGGATGGATGTGGCCGCGAGCGGACTCACGCTGATGCGTGTGCCAGTGGCGCGGGGTTCGAGGCCAGGCAGGCGTGGCTCCGAGGTCTTGATGCGCAGGCCGTCGTCGGTGACGACCTCGTGCACGATGGTGGGACCGAGCGGCATACCCAGTTCGACTGTGGCAGGCATGCCAATGCCATCATTTCCTAAGCGCAGACTCTCCGGGCGGATGCAGGCAATCACCGCACTGCCTTCACTCAAGGTTTCGCGGGGTGCGGCACAACGCAGGCGCTGACCGTTGGCGAGCTGCACTTCGCATTCGCTTGCTGACACTGAAGCCAAAGAGCCATGTAGCTGGTTGGCGCTGCCGACGAATTGATTGACGAAGAGGCTTTGCGGGCTGTCGTAGATTTCGGATGGCGTGCCGAACTGCTCCAGCTTGCCGCGATTGAGCACGGCCACGCGGTCAGACATCGACAGGGCTTCTTCCTGATCATGCGTGACCATGATGCAGGTGGTGCCAGACTGACGCTGGATGCGCTTGATCTCGATCTGCATATCGAGACGCAGGCTCTTGTCGAGCGCGGCAAAGGGCTCGTCCAGCAGCAGGATGCGCGGCTCCACCGCCAGCGCACGTGCCAGCGCCACGCGTTGTTGCTGGCCGCCCGACAGTGCGCGCGGCAGGCGGTCTGCAAGATGAGCCATCTGCACCAGCTCCAGCATTTCGCCGCAGCGCTTTTTCTGAGCGGCACGGTCTTCGCCGCGCGCGGCCAGACCGTAGGCGATGTTTTCCGCCACGCTCATGTGCGGGAACAATGCGTAGTTCTGGAACACGATGCCGACCGCGCGCTTGTTTGGTGGCAAATCATCAATCGGCCGGCCGCCCACAATGACGCGGCCCGAGGTCTGCTGGATGAAGCCCCCGATGATGCGCAGCAAGGTCGTCTTGCCGCAGCCTGAAGGGCCGAGCAGCGAGACCAGCTCGCCGGCGGCAATTTCAAGCGTCACATGATCGACGGCGACCGAGCTGCCGTATTGGTGAAGGATGTCGTCCAGCGTGATGCTGAAACCGTGGCCAGGAGTGCTCATGCTCGGGTACGAAAATTGAGTGATATGTGTTTATTAGCAAGTGCAATGCCAGTTTATTTTTTGCTTTTGATGAACAGTTTTTTGTTGAAAATTTTTTCATAAAAACAATCACTTATAGGTTTTTCTTGATGTCTTTAGAGTCGTAATTTCACAATGTTGTACACAATTTATTTAACTAAATATTGCACTAAATTCGGGCCTGAAACCGGTGTTCTGGACGTCTTTGGTGCGTGCTTGTAAGAGTTCGGGAGTGAGCAAATGCAGATCGAATGGATGAAGGCGCGCGATATCGCCCGCTTGGTTCGAGGGGGCGAAATGAGCGCGCAAGCGATCGCTGCGGCGGTGTGTGATCAGGTCGAGCGCGAGAATCCGGCGCTCAATGCGCTGATTTACTTTGACCGTGCAGCCGTTCTGGCCGAAGCGGCGGAGGTGGATGCGAGGCTGGCGGCGGGCGAAGACCTGCCACTGGCGGGTGTGCCCTTCACGACGAAGGACAATCTGTGGGTGGGCGACCTGCCGGCCACGTTCGGCTCACGCTTGTTCAAGGATTTCGTGGCGCCGCGCGATTCCTGGTGCGTGGCGCGCCTGCGCGCACTGGGCGGCGTGATGCTGGGCATTACCAACTGTGCCGAGTTCGCCTGCATGGGTATCACCAATAATATGCTGCATGGCGTGACACGCAATCCGCTGGATTTGAACCGCACGCCCGGAGGTTCATCAGGCGGCGCCGTGGCAGCGGTGGCGGCAGGCATGGGGCCGCTGGCGCTGGCCACCGATGCGGGTGGTTCGACGCGGCGCCCCGCTGCCCACACCGGACTGGTCGGCTTCAAGCCTACTCTTGGCGCGGTGCCCAACCCCTGGGGCTTTGACGACCCTAGTCACATGCTGTCGGTGATCGGTCAGGTCGGGCGCGATGTGGAAGACGTGGCATTGATGTTTGACGCGCTGGCCGATTTTGACGCACGTGATCCGCTCTCGCAGCCTGACTTTGCGAAATTGCGCGCGATGCCCACGCTGAAGGCGCCGCTGCCAAGGCTGCGCATCGCGTTCTCGCTGGACCTGGGCTGTGACTTTGCGATTGACGACGACGTTGCGGCAGCCATGCGCGCTTCAGTCGAACGCTTGCGCGCAGCCGGCTGGCAGATCGACGAAGCAAGCCCGGAATGGCCGGCTTCGGCACGCGAGTACCCTTTGCTGGTCTTGCAGCAGGCAGAGCTGGCGGCGATGTTCAGTGAGGCGCTGGTAACTGCGCCGGAAGATATTTATCCCAACATTGCAGACCAGATCCGTCTAGGCCAGCAGGTGACCGGCTCGCAACTGGCGGTTGTGTTGATGCTGCGCGACAAGCTCGCTCAGGCGTTGGCGGGCTTTTTCGAGAAGTATGATCTTTTGTTGTGTCCGACCTCACCGGTCGAAGCCTGGCCGGTCGAGCTTTTCGGCCCGCCCGTGATTGGCGGCCGTCCGGCCGGCCCGCGCGGGCATGCCGCCTATACACCGCTGTTCAACTATTGCAACGTACCGGCGGTGTCGATTCCGTGTGGTAAAGGTCGCCAGGGCTTGCCGGTTGGCCTGCAAATAGTAGGACCACGGTATGCCGATGCGCTGGTTTTGGCTGCAGCATGGCAAATAGAAAAAACTTGGCACGCGTGAAGCCGCTGTTGCAGAGTAGGGTCCAACACCGGTCATTCCTATGGACAACACACGCTCTATCCTTTTGTCCCTAGCATCGGACGTCCTTGTCAGCCGATGCTGCTGCTCAACGCAGCGAGGTTCGCAACGCAAAGGCCTCTGCAAAGCCAAGCCAGAACGGCAGAAATGGTCTTCCTTCGGAACTGGGGTTCAGGCTGCATCTGAAGATAGTTGGCTGAGCGCACGAAGCGGTCGCTCTGGCCGACGATTCGGGTAGCGGAGTTTGGCGAGTCGCGTTGGTGAAGTCGTAGCGCGCCAGATTGGCTCGTAGCTCTTCGGTGCGGCAGCGCATGCGGGGGACACCGCATTTGTGCCGGATGCGACAAATGAAAACGGACTGTATCCCGTGGTGGAATACAGTCCGTCTGACGTTCATGGCGTGATCAGGCTTGCCGGGCGTCCTGGCGGCTGGCGGCCTCCAGTGAGGCCAGCGCGCTCATGTTGACGATGCGGCGCACCGTGGCGACCGGGGTCAGTACGTGCGCCGGCAGTGCGGTGCCCAGCAAGATTGGGCCAACGGTGAGGCCGTGGCCGGAGGTGGCTTTCAGCACATTGAAGGTGATGTTGGCGGCATCCAGGTTGGGCATTACCAGAAGGTTGGCTTCGCGCGTCAGCGTCGCCTGGGGATGATTGCTGGTGAGGATTTCGTACGAGAGCGCGGCGTCGCCATGCATTTCGCCATCGATTTCGAAGTCAGGATCCCTGGCGCGCAACAAGGTCAGGGCTTCGCGCATCTTGTGCGCGCTGGGTGAGTCATCACTGCCGAAGTTGGAGTGTGATAGCAGCGCGGCGTGCGGCGCGAGGCCGAAGCGGCGGATCTCGCGGGCGGCCAACAGGGTCATCTCGGCCAGTTGTTCGGCGCTGGGGTCGTGGTTGACGTAGGTGTCGCATATGAACAGGTTGCGCTCGGGCAACATCAAGAGATTGAGTGCTGCCAGTGTGTTCACGCCCTGGCAGCGACCGATCACGCGAGTCACCACGTCGAGGTGGCGGCGGTAGCTGCCGGTGGTTCCGCATAGCAAGGCATCCGCTTCGCCACGCTTGACCAGCATGGCTGCCAGTACGCTGGCATTCTGGCGCACAGCCAGCTGAGCTGCCTCACGGCTGACGCCTTCGCGCCAGCCCAGCGCGTAGTACGCGTCGGCGATTGCGGGCAGACGGGCGTCATTCTCGGGGTCGACCAGTTCGAAATCACGGCCTGCTGCCAGACGCAGACCGAAGCTCTGGATGCGCTCCGCGATCACGCTGGAGCGGCCAATCAGTATCGGGCGGGCCAGACCTTCGTCGACCACGATCTGCAGTGCACGCAGCACGCGCTCGTCCTCACCTTCCGCGTAGACCACGCGTTGTGGACGCTTCTGTGCGGCATCGAATACTGGTTGCATGACTGAGCTGCTGTGATAGACAAAGCGCGACAGGCTGGCACGATAGGCATCCATATCGGCGAGCGGACGGCGCGCCACGCCACTATCCATGGCGGCTTGTGCGACGGCGGGTGCCACCGCCACGATGAGGCGCGGATCGAAAGGTTTGGGGATCAGATATTCCCGGCCAAAACGCAGTCCTCGAGCGCCATAAGCCTTGGCCACCACATCAGGAATCTCGGCATGCGCCAGTGCGGCGAGGGCGCGCACTGCTGCGAGCTTCATGGCTTCGTTGATGGTTGTGGCACCTACATCCAGCGCGCCCCGGAAAATGAAGGGGAAACACAGCACGTTGTTGATCTGGTTCGGGTAGTCCGAACGCCCTGTACCGACGATGGCATCCGGCCGTGCTTCAAGCGCTAGTTCGGGCAAAATCTCAGGTGAAGGGTTGGCCATGGCAAAGATCAGCGGATTGGCCGCCATGCGTTTGACCATGTCCTGGGTCAGTACGTTGGCTGCCGAGAGGCCGAGAAAGATGTCCGCGCCATCAATGATTTCGGACAGTGTGCGTGCCGAGGTCTCTTGCGCGTAGCGCGCCTTGTTGTCGTCCATGCACTGTGTGCGGCCCGCATAGACAACGCCATACAGATCAGTGATCCAAACGTTCTCGCGGCGTATGCCCAGGCTTACCGCCAGATCCAGGCAGGCCAGAGCCGCAGCACCGGCGCCACAGGTGACCATCTTGATCTGGCCAATATCCTTGCCCACTAGTCGCAGGCCGTTGAGGATGGCGGCCGCTGCGACGATGGCGGTGCCATGCTGGTCATCGTGAAACACTGGGATGCTCATGCGCTCGCGCAGCTTCTGCTCGATGTAGAAGCACTCTGGCGCCTTGATGTCTTCCAGATTGATGCCTCCAAAAGTCGGCTCCATGCGGGCGATGGTGTCGATCAGTGCATCCGGGTCGTTTTCGGCCAGCTCGATATCAAATACATCGATGCCCGCGAATTTCTTGAACAGGCAGGCCTTGCCTTCCATCACCGGCTTGCCGGCCAGTGGGCCAATGTTGCCCAGGCCCAGCACTGCCGTGCCGTTGGTGATTACCGCTACCAGATTGCTGCGCGAGGTCAGCGTGTCGGCGGCCGTTGCGTCGGCAACGATGGCGTTACAGGCTTCGGCGACGCCCGGCGAGTAGGCCAGTGCCAGGTCACGCTGGGTCAGCATGGGCTTGGTCGGCGTGACCGAGATCTTGCCGGGCTGGGGGAAGCGGTGATAGTCGAGTGCGTCCTGCTTGAAGTTTTCGCTCATGATGAATGGGGGCCTAGTGTCGTTTTGTCGTGAAGGAAGAAAGTGGAAAACACCGCAGGACAGGCCGCGATCATCGGCTGAGGCTGATGGGCTGACGCGGGCGGGTCAGCACATCGGGCTGGAGAATTTCGTCGAGCTGGCTCTTGCTGAGCAGGCCGTGCTGCAACACAAGCTCGTAGACACTGCCACCTGTGAGCAGGGCTTCCTGAGCAATCCGGGTCGCATTTTCGTAGCCGATATAGGGGTTCAGTGCGGTTACCAGCCCAATCGAGTTTTCAACGCTGCGGCGTAGTGCCTCGCGGTTGACGGTGATGCCGCGCACGCAGCGCTCGGCAAGGGTCAGGCAGCCGGCGCGCAGGTGCGTCACGCTCTTGAAGAGGCTGTGAGCGATGATCGGTTCGAAGGCGTTGAGCTGCAATTGGCCGGCTTCGGCTGCGAAGCTGATGGTGAGATCGTTGCCGATCACCTCGAAGGCGATCTGGTTCACCACTTCCGGAATCACCGGATTGACCTTGCCCGGCATGATCGAGGAGCCCGCCTGCATCGGTGGCAGGTTGATTTCGCCGAGACCGGCACGCGGACCGGAGGAGAGCAGGCGCAGATCGTTGCAGACTTTGGAGAGCTTTACTGCGACGCGCTTGAGCACGCCCGAGAGCTGTACGAAGGCACCGCAGTCCTGTGTGGCTTCGACAAGGTTCGGTGCAGTCAGTACCGGGATGCCGGTGATTTCGGCCAGACGTTGGCGGACAAGCGCGGCGTAGTCGGGGTGGGCATTGATGCCTGTGCCGATCGCTGTGGCGCCCAGATTGATTTCGCAGATCAGCAGTGATGCTTCGCGAAGACGGGCAATGTCTTCGCCGAGCATCTCTTCATACGTGGAGAACTCCTGGCCGACAGTCATCGGCACCGCGTCCTGCAACTGGGTGCGGCCCATCTTGAGCACGTCGGCGAACTCGCGGGCCTTGTCACCGAAGGCATCGCGTAGAACCTGCATGGCTGCGATGAGGCTTTGTACGCCCATGTAGCCGGCCAGCTTGAGCGCTGTGGGATACACGTCATTGGTGCTTTGACCCATATTGACGTGTTCGTTGGGGTGTAGCTGGCTGTACTCGCCCTTGTTGAAACCGTGGATCTCCAGTGCGCGATTGGCGATTACTTCGTTGGCATTCATGTTGGTTGAAGTGCCGGCGCCGCCCTGGATGACGTCTACCACGAACTGCTTGTGCAGGGCTCCCGAGCGGATCTCTTCGCAGGCGCTGATGATGGCGTCGGCGCGAGGCTTGTCGAGCAGGCCTAGGTCGTGGTTGGTAAGGGCTGCAGCCTGCTTGATGGCGGCCAGGGCGTGAATGAGTTCGGGATAGACCGAGATCGGTGTGCCGGTGATGGGAAAATTCTCGATCGCCCGCAGGGTATGCACGCCGTAGTAGGCGTCAGCGGGAACGTCGCGATTGCCGAGCAGATCGTGCTCACTGCGGGTTTGAATCGGATTCATCTTGTTCTGCCTGCTATTGGGGTATTGGAATCCTAGGCAGGAAGTTGGCGCTTAGCGTGACTTAATGCAAAACTCGCATGAAAGCGCGCACAATCCGTATCGTGTTCAACTTTTCGGCAGGCTTCGAGCGTGCCTTGCCGTCTGCTCAGATCGTCGGCAGTGCGGTATGCGTGACGTGTCGCCGCAACTGCAATGCAGATACGATGGATTGAAGACTTCCTGACGCTGGCGGATGCGCGGGCTTTCTCCAAGGCGGCCGAAAATCGCAATGTTTCGCAGCCGACCCTGAGCCGTCATGTGCAGGCGCTGGAAGACTGGCTCGGCGTCCAACTCATCGACCGCCGCGAGCACGGCGTGCAGCTCACGACGGCCGGACGGATCTTCCGTGGCTTTGCGGCGGACATGCTCAAGCGCACCTACGAAATGCGTACCGTGCTGCGTGGGCAGGTGCCGAGCAAGGGCGATACCGTGCGTTTTTCGGTGGCTCACACACTCTCTCTGACCTACTTCCCGCGCTGGCTGCGGAGTGTCAAGGAGAGGCTCGACAGTAATGTGATCACGCGTGTTGGCGCGGTCAATATCCCTGAGGGCGTTGCTGCGTTGATCGAAGGCGCCAGTGATCTGTTGATCATCTACCATCACCCTCAGTTGCCGATCCTGCTGGATCCAAAGCGATTCTCCTATCTCCCCTTGGGAACTGATCGCCTCCTGCCTTTCTCCGCCCCACGCGAAGATGGTGGCCCCCTGTTTTCGCTGAACAAGGCCACATTCAGCGCTATTCCCTTCCTGGCTTATGCACCAGGAAGCTATCTCGCTCACGCGGTCGAAATGATCCTGCTCGGCGCGCCGGAGCGTATCCCGCTGGAGCGCAACTTCGATACCCACATGGCCGAGGCGCTCAAGGCCATGATCGTTGAAGGACATGGCCTGGGCTGGTTGCCGGAGAGCTGTGTGACCCATGAGCTTGCCGAGAAACAACTGGCTGTCGCCGGTTCGCAGCAATGGAGTTGTCCGCTGGAAGTGCGCCTCTATCGCGCCAATGACAATGGTAGCCAGATGGCCGAGCGGATCTGGAATCTGCTGCAACAGGAAGCGCAAAAATAGTCTCTCAGCGTGTTTTGCTGATGCGTTGGTGATGTGGTGTAAGCAGATAGCTCTGACCAGAGAAATACATGCAAGTGACGCTTACGAATCGACATAGATGTGCACCTGCTGCGCAAAAAAAAAGCGCCTTCCCTTGCCGGGTGGCGCTTTTAAAAGAGTTGTGTGATCCGCCCGTTGGTGGGCGGGTTCAGCCGCGTCAGTCGACGATCAGGCGGTTGTTCTTGAGCATGTCCTGAATCACGGCATTGTCACTGAGCAAGCTGGCAGTGCCGTCGTTGAGCAGATTCACGCCTTGAAGCACGATGGTCTGGTCCTCCTTGGTCGCATCGTAAGTGCCGCTCGTAAAGCCGCCAGTGCTGCTGATATGAACCACGGTGTTGCCATTCGAAACCTCAAAGTGCAGGTAGTTGCTCAGGTTGCCTGGGTCAACGCCGAGGTGGCTTTCGCCGCTGAGCAGATCGCGCAGATCGAGCACATCACCATCTGCCTTGCTGAAGTCGGTGACCAGATCCGTGGTGCTGGAGAGGCCGATGCCGGCCGCCACGCCATACACATTGCCGTCAAGCGCAGCCGTGGTGCCGGAAGCACTAGCCTGATCATTCAGTGACCAGGCGAACACGTCGGCACCCAAGTCACCGCGCATCACGTCGTTGCCCGCGCCACCTTCGAGACGGTCGTTACCTTCTCCGCCACGCAGTGCGTCGCTGCCGCTGCCTCCGACCAGATAATCGTCCCCCACTCCGCCATAGAGAAGATGGGTACCACTACCTGTGCCGATCAATGCGTCGTTGCCTGTGCCACCATTGGCAAGATCACCATAGGCCTTGTGGGTGGCGTCTGCGACGGTGAGCAGACCGTTGCTGTCGGTCATGCTGGCATCTGCCGTCGTCATGAAAGCAGAGGCAGCGAGCTCAGTCTGAGTCGCTGTGCCGCTGGCGTCTCCTGTGCGGACCACATCGTGACCCGCGCCGGCCTCGATGTAGTCATTGCCTGCCAGACTCTGAATCAGGTCTGCCGCACTGGTACCGCTCAGCGAGTCTGCGCCTGTGGTGCCGCTGATCGTTGAGGACGTCGAGTAACTGTCGCTTGCTCCATTGATCGTGATCGTCAGCGTGCTGGTACTGGTGAGACCTTCCGTATCGGCGATGGTGTAAGTGATGGAGTCGGTCAGTGTCTGGCTAGTGTTGAGGGCGTTTACGCGTGCGTCGTCGTTGTTCAGCGTGTAGGTGTAGCTGCCATCCGCGTTAATGTGGAAGTAGCCATACAGGCTGGCGACATCCGCGCCTAGCAGGGCTGACTGCCGGTTAACAGCTGTGACGGTGATGGCGTCGCCGTCCGGATCGCTGTCATTGCTCATGACATTGCCGCTCACCACATAGCTGCCCGAATCCTCGACCACGCTGGCGGTGTCGTTAGCCGAGACCGGCGCATCCTGAACGGGGGCTACCGGAATGGTCAGGGTGGTGGAGTTGGTCGCCAGTTCGCCGGTGGCGTTTTCCTTGCTGGTCAGCGTTAGCTCAAGACTGTAGTTGCCAGAGAAATTGAGTGGCGGCGTGATCTTGAGCGTGCTGAGGTTCCAGCTGGTGATGTTGACCGAGGTATTACCGCTGGTAGCGGTGAAAGTATTGGTGCCATCGGTCAGCACGGTGCCAACAAGCAGGTCGGTGGCGACCAGGCTGACCATCGATTCCGAACCATCGCTGTCGGAAAGCGAGATCGTGATCGGCGAGATGGAGATGGCCGTGTCTTCAACGCCGCTGTTGCTGACCGGATAGTAGCCGGCGGTCGAGCTGCCGACGACCGCATCGTGAACGCCTCCCGCGGCCTCGACCGCTGCCAGTGAGCTGTAGATGAGGAAGTTGCTGCTGGTGAGCTCCAGTGCGGTGCCGCCATCAACCGAGAGGTAGGGCTTGAAGGCGCCAATGCTGTTGCCGTTATAGACCGCCCAGTCGATGGTGTAGTAACCGCTAACGGTGACGGTGTAACTGGTCGCGGTGATGTTGCCCCAGCTGTTGTATTGCTTGGCCATCAGCACCGTGCCCCCCACCACCAGCAGCGCGGTGTCATCCATGTAGGAGCTGAAGGTGTAGGTGTGACCCGCCTCCAGGTAGATGAGACCGGTGATCCGTGTCGCGCCGTCGGTGGGGATGCCGCTCGGATCGCTGTTGGTGTTGGCGGTGTAGTTCTGAGGCGTAGTGGAGATCGTGGTCGAGCTCGCCGTGTTTGCGTCGAGCAGGGTCAGCAGGCTTTGCACTTCGGCAAGCGTGTCCACCGTGGCGGTGGAGATGTTGCCGATGCTCGTGTACTGGCGCACGGTCAGACCATCGCTAGCCGGCGGTGTAACGATCAGCGTGGAGCCATCGATGACGGATACACCGCCCACCGTGAGCTTGGCGTCGTCGGCAACCGGGGTGATGTCGATGGTGACGGTGCCGGTCGCACTGCTGGTCGTCGTGCCGTCGTACCCCTTGAAGGTGAAGGACGCATAATCGTTCTTCATGTTGCCGGTGCCTGAGGCGCCGTAGATATCCGCACCCGATTCGTTGCTGTCCGGCACGAAGCGGAAGTAGCCGGAGTCGATGTCACTCTTCGAGATGTTCTGCCCGGCGGTGACCGAGACCCAGGCGCTTCCGTTGTAGTACTGCAGCGTGCCGTCGCTAGGCAGGGTGCTGACCTGCACATACAGGGTATTCGACGTATCCACATCCGAGATGCCGAACTGCGACCAGGAGAAAACATAGGACGTGTCTTCGGTGCCGGTCACCGCGACGCTGGTCGCACTGATTACCGGCGCATCGTTGGCGCCCGTGATGGTGATGGTGAGCGTGGAGGTGTCCGTGCCGGTGGAGTAGGTCTCTCGGTAGACAATGGTTTCGGTAATGCTCTGGCCCGCGGCGAGGTATTGCACTGCCGAATTGTTCACGGTGTAGGTGTAGGCGCCGGTCGAGGTGATCGTGAGCGTGCCGTAGTTGGTGCTGAAAGCCGTACCGACGGTTTGCGTCACCCCTTCGAAGCTCACCAGTGAGACCGACTTCGTGTTGCCCTGGTCATTGGTCAGCACATTTCCGGTCAATGAGGTCGTCGCATCCTCGGTGAGTGTGCCGGCGTCAGGGTCGGCATTGCCGGTGGTCGAGGTCTCGGCGATCGTGATTGTCGTGACATCGGTGTCGGTCAGCGAGCCGTCGCTGCTGGTCATGGTCAGATCTGCAGTGCCGGTCGTGCTGGCAGACGTGGTGCTGAACTTCAAGCCGTTTCCGGCCGCGTTCGTGCCGGTTGTCAGCGCCAGGTAGGTGTTGATGGCAGTGAGGGTTCCTGTCAGCGTCAGGGTCTGGACACCGCCCGTTGTGGAGGTGCTGGAAGTGACGCCGGAGGCGGTCGAGCCGGTGGCGGCCAGTGTCCCATAGGCCGTGCTGACCTTGAAGGTCACCGTGATCGTCGAGGTGCCCGCATCCACGTCGGTGACAGACATTCCCCCCAGTGAGATGTAGGTCGTGCCCGTGGTCGGTGCCGAGGTCGAGAAAGTCTTGACCGTGTTCACCGGCGCGTCGTTCACCGGCGTGATGCCGAGCGAAAGCGTGGAGGAGGCCGACGTAGAGCCATCTTCCAGTACCGAATAGGTAGCTGTCGGAACGGAGCCGTTGTAGTTGCTTGCCGGTGTGAAGGTGTAAGCACCGTTGCTGCCGATCCTGAGGCTGCCTACGCCAGTGATCGTGGCTGTGGCGCCGGCTGAATAGGTCGTGCCGTTCCAGGTAAAGCTGCCGACGGTGAGCGCGCTGTCTACATCAGTGTCGTTGCTCAGCACATTGCCACTGACCGCCGTGTCTTCATTGGTGGTCGCGCTGTCCGCCGTCAGCACTGCAGCATCGTTGACCGGTGTGATCGTGATGGTCCGTGTGTCGACGTCGGTCAGTGCTGCGCCACCGGTGTTGCCATTGTCATTGGTGGTCATGGTCAGCGTGACCGCTGCCGTGGCGTTGCTGGCTGGGGTGAAGACCGGCATGGAGCTGCTGCTGGCCAGATAGGCGTTCAGACTGCTCAGAGTGCCCGTGAGCGTGAGTGCTGAAGTGCCGCTGCCGCTGATGGTGACGCCGGAGCCGGAGGTGGCAGCGAGGCTGCCGCTGGAGACGTTCAGGGTCACACTCATGCTGCCTGAGGCGGCATCAACGTCCGCGACAGATAGACCACTCAGCTTGAGGGCCGTGTCTTCGACGGTGCTGTAGGACGTGGCAAGGCTGTTCACCGGCGCGTCATTGACGGGCGTAACGGTAATGCTGACCGAATCGTTGTCCGTGAGTGTGCCGCCGCTGCCAGTATTTCCGCCGTCACTCGTGCTCATGGCGAGCGTGTCTGTGCCATTGAAATTGCTGTTGGGCACGTAATTCACGCTGGCGGCCAAGGTCGCATTGATCTGCGCCACCGTGCCGGTGAGGGTCACGATGCTGCTGCCGCTGCCGGCAATGCTTGCGCCGCCGCCGCTGACATTCAGGACGCCGTTGTTCACGACTAGCGTGACTGTTAGCGTGCCGGTGCCGGCATCCACATCGCTGATCGAGAGGCCGGTCAGGGCTTTGCTTGTGTCTTCCAGCGTAGTGAAGGAGGCCGGCATCGTGTTCACCGGCGCATCATTGACAGCAGCAACCGTGACATTGACGGTAGCCGTCTCGCTCACGCCGCCGGAGGTGACGGTGTAGGTGAAGGAAGCCGCGCCGTTGTAGTTGGCTGTCGGCGTGAAGTCCAGCGTGCCATCGGCCTTGAGGGTCACCGAACCATTGGTGACGGCGACCGAGCCACCCACCGCAATGGCGCTGCCATTGATGGCGGTGATGGTGTGGCCACTGTTCTCGAAGCTGTCGTTGCTATTGACGTTGATATTGACCAGCGTGTCTTCGTTGGTCGTCACCGTGTCATTGGCAATATCCGTCACCGGATTGACGGTGATGGCAATGCTGTCGGTATCGGAGAGCGTGCCGTCCGAAGTGACGACGGTGACTGTATCCGTGCCGTTGTAGTCGGCGGTGTTGGTGTAGCTCAGGCCGGCCAGAGCAGCGTTGATCTGAGCCGCTGTGCCCACCAGGGTGACCGTACCGGTCCCGTTGTTGGTGATAGTCGCACCGCCGCCGGTGGTGACCGACAGCGTGCCGTGGAGCACCGAAACCGTGGTGGTCAGCGAGGACGAATCCACATCGGCCACCGACACGCCGGTGATGGCTTTGGCAGTGTCTTCGGTGACGGTCTGCGCGCCGGCCACGGTATTGACCGGCGTGTCATTGACTGCAGCAACCGTGACATTGACGGTAGCCGTCTCGCTCACACCGCCGGAGGTGACGGTGTAGGTGAAGGAAGCCGCGCCGTTGTAGTTGGCTGTCGGCGTGAAGTCCAGCGTGCCATCGGCCTTGAGGGTCACCGAACCATTGGTGACGGCGACCGAGCCACCCACCGCAATGGCGCTGCCATTGATGGCGGTGATGGTGTGGCCGCTGTTCTCGAAGCTGTCGTTGCTATTGACGTTGATATTGACCAGCGTGTCTTCGTTGGTCGTCACCGTGTCATTGGCAATATCCGCCACCGGATTGACGGTGATGGCAATGCTGTCGGTATCGGAGAGCGTGCCGTCCGAAGTGACGACGGTGACTGTATCCGTGCCGTTGTAATCCGCGGTGTTGGTGTAGCTCAGGCCGGCAAGTGCAGCGTTGATCTGGGCAGCCGTTCCCACCAGCGTGACCGTACCGGTCCCGTTGTTGGTGATAGTCGCACCGCCGCCAGTGGTGACCGACAGCGTGCCGTGGAGCACCGAAACCGTGGTGGTCAGAGAGGACGAATCCACATCGGCCACCGACACGCCGGTGATGGCTTTGGCAGTGTCTTCGGTGACGGTCTGCGCGCCGGC
>NZ_JAUOOA010000016.1:0-29949 GCF_030548425.1 Uliginosibacterium sp. 31-12
TACACCCAGAGCGATTCGAACGCCCGACCCCCTGGTTCGTAGCCAGGTACTCTATCCAGCTGAGCTATGGGTGCAAAATCAAGAGGCAGTATTATCTGCCACTTTTCTTGCCTTAGCAACATCTTTCGATGCTGTGTTCTTTGGCGGAGAGCAAGGGATTCGAACCCTCGAGACAGGTTTTGCCCGTCTGCTCCCTTAGCAGGGGAGTGCCTTCGACCACTCGGCCAACTCTCCGCGAAGAAGCAGCATTTTAGCCACTTCCCCTTAGCTGGTCAAGATCAACCAGCAACCTGATCAAGCTCGAAAGCCTTGTGCAGTACGCGTACAGCAAGTTCGAGATACTTTTCGTCGATCGCCACGGAAATCTTGATTTCCGAGGTGGAAATCATCTGGATATTGATGCCTTCTTCAGCCAGCGTGCGGAACATGCGGCTGGCAATACCGACATGTGAGCGCATACCTACGCCAACCACAGACACCTTAGCCATAGCGCGGTCGCCACGAACTTCACGGGCTCCAACATGCGCCTTGACGCCATCGAGAATCCCCAGTGCGCGATCCAGCTCGCCACGCGGCACGGTGAAGGAGAAATCGGTGGAGCCATCCTGGCCGACGTTCTGAATGATCATGTCGACATCAATATTGGCTTCAGCAATCGGCCCGAGGATCTGGTAGGCAATGCCGGGGCGGTCAGGCACGCCAAGCACGGTGAGTTTGGCTTCGTCGCGGTTGAAGGCGATGCCGGAGATGATCGGCTGTTCCATCTTGATATCTTCCTCGAATGTAATCAGAGTCCCCTCGCCGCCTTCCTGGAAGCTGGAGAGAACTCGCAATCTGACCTTGTACTTGCCAGCGAACTCGACCGAACGGATCTGCAGTACCTTGGAGCCAAGGCTCGCCATTTCGAGCATTTCCTCGAAAGTGATGCGGTCGAGCTTGCGTGCTTCGGGCACGATGCGCGGGTCAGTGGTGTACACGCCATCCACATCGGTGTAGATCTGGCATTCATCTGCACGCAGCGCCGCAGCCAAGGCAACGCCGGTTGTGTCGGACCCACCGCGCCCCAGCGTGGTGATATTGCCCGCATCATCAACCCCCTGAAAGCCGGCAACGACCACAACACAACCTTCTTCAAGGTCGTGACGCATGCGGTCTTCATCGATTTTCTGGATCCGGGCCTTCGTAAAAGAACTGTCGGTCAGGATACGTACCTGAGCGCCAGTGTAGCTGCGCGCCTTGATCCCTTCGGCTTGCAGCGCCATGCTCAAAAGACCGATGGTGACCTGCTCGCCGGTCGAGATGACCACATCGAGCTCACGGGGATCGGGATTGCTCTGGACTTCCTTGGCCAGTGCAACCAGGCGATTGGTCTCGCCACTCATTGCAGATACCACGATCACCAGTTGATGCCCTTGCGCATGCGCCCGCGCTACGCGCTTGGCCACATTCTTGATGCGCTCGGGGGTGCCGACCGAGGTGCCGCCATATTTCTGAACTATCAGGGCCATCTTGCTTGGTGCTGCCGGAACGGTAAAGGCGCGAATTCTATAACAAGCAGCTTGATCCATACAGGGGGCGCTAGACAAGTGTGCTCAGACTTGAAGCGCCCGCATCTATAAGTAAAAGCGTGAAAAGCGCCCTGGAAACACAGCAAATGCCACTTGAATGCTCCCGAAATATTGATCTATACTGAATGCGTCTATAACCAAAGTCATAGATCGATGCTTTGGGAAGTGTTTGTTTTTGTTGTTTAATATACTTCCGCTCTGACTGACCATCGATCATGACGGTTCTCGCCCCAACCCCGTTGAAAAGGATAAGGTCATATGAAGATCGTTGAAAACGTAGATGTGCGTGAAATCCGCCGCAAACTGGGCCTGAACCAGTCGGATTTCTGGTCTGAAATCGGTGTCACACAGTCTGGTGGCTCACGCTACGAGAGTGGCCGCAGCATCCCTCGCCCGGTTCAAGCCCTGCTGCGCCTAGTGCACATTGAGCAGATCGATATCAACAAGATCCGCAAGGACGACTACGAAGTGGTCGAGTTCCTGCGCTCGCAGAAGTCGGATCTGTTCAAGAGCCTGAAGAAAGAAGCCAAGGCCTGGAAGAAGGAAAAGTAATTCCCTGCTTGCATTGCATCAGCGAAGCCCCGCCAGGCATACGTCCGGCGGGGCTTGTTGTTTCTGCTTCAGCTACAATCCAGCACTCTTGCCCTATTGTGGGCTGACCGCACATTCTGGACTTTCATAGTGATCATCACCCGCCGCCTCGAATTCGACTCCGGACACAGAATTCCGGATCACCGCAGCCTTTGCCGACACCTGCACGGCCATCGCTATGCGCTGGAGGTCACTGTGTCGGGAGATGTCACGCGGATGGATGGTGATCCTCGCAATGGCATGGTGCTGGACTTCTCGGAGGTCAAATCCTTGATGCGGCAGTACGTAGTTGACGTCTGGGATCACGCTTTTCTGGTCTACGAAGGAGATAAACAGATCCGCGACTTTCTCGACAGCCTGCCAGAGCATCGCACGGTCGTACTGAACGTGGTGCCGACCGCCGAAAACCTCGCAGCCAAGGCCTTCGAACTGCTCGCTCCTCACATTAATGATCTCTGCGACAAGGCTTTGACGCTGGAAAACGTACGGATCTACGAAACGCCCAACTGCTGGGCGGATGCTCGTCGTTAAGGCTGGACAGCGGCTCGAAGCAGCGGCAGAATGCCGTTCCCTTGGCTTTCTGATAAGCCTGACCGATTCTGGAGGTGTGGCAGAGCGGTTGAATGCACCGGTCTTGAAAACCGGCGATGTTGAAAGACATCCGTGAGTTCGAATCTCACCGCCTCCGCCAGAAATAAAAATGGAGCCCTTCGGGGCTCCATTTTTTTCGTCTCGCGCTCGCTCGCCAGCTTGCATGGGCTGGTACCACCAACAGGAATCGAACCTGTATCTGCCGCTTAGGAGGCGGCCGTTCTATCCATTGAACTATGGCGGCAAGAAGGCGCGCATTGTAGCGCCCTGCGGCCGTTTCGCGAAGGAGTGATACACGGCAAAGACTAGACGGGCGGGTACAATCAGCCCCCTCTGCTTTGCCTGCCGATCGCAACATGCCTTTGATGACTCTTGAAAATGCCTGCCTCGCCTTTGGCGACGTGGCTCTGCTGGATCATTCCGAGCTGGTACTGGAACCGGGAGAAAAAGTCGCGCTAATTGGACGTAACGGCGCCGGCAAATCCAGTCTGCTACGCGCTCTGGCCGGGCAGGCAAAGCTGGACGATGGCACGGTATGGCGCCAGCCCGGACTGAAAGTGGCTTATGTAGCGCAGGAACCAGACTTCGCTCTGGATCGGACCGTATTCGCCACGATTGCAGACGGCGTGGGTGAGGCGGCGCGCCTAATTGCTGATTATCACGCTGCAGCCCATGCACTGGCACAAGGCGAAGAGGCCGCTCTGGGGCGCATGGCCGAGCTACAGCATCAGCTCGAAGCCGGCGGCGGCTGGAGCCTGCACCACAAGGTTGAGCAAGTCATTGACCGCCTGCGCCTTGATGGCGATGTACAGGTGGCGAGTCTTTCTGGCGGCGGGATCAAACGCGTGGCACTGGCCCGCGCGCTGGCTGGTGAGCCCGATCTTCTGCTACTTGACGAACCCACCAACCACCTGGACGTTGAGGCCATCGGCTGGCTGGAGGAGTTGATCCGTGCTTTTCGGGGTGGCGTGGTGGTCATCACCCATGACCGCGCTTTCATGGACAACGTCGCGACCCGCATCATCGAACTCGATCGTGGCCGGCTGGGCAGCTTCCCGGGCTCGTTCTCCGAGTACCAGCGCCGCAAGGCCGAAATGCTGGAGATGGAGGCCAAGAGTGCTGCCGAGTTCGACAAATTCCTCGCTCAGGAGGAGGTCTGGATCCGCAAAGGTGTGGAAGCTCGCCGTACCCGTAATGAGGGTCGGGTCCGACGCCTTGAGGGGCTGCGTAGCGAGCGTGCCGAGCGCCGTGACCGGATTGGCAACGTCAACCTGCAACTGGATCGTGGTGAGAAGAGTGGGCAGCTGATCGCCGAGCTGACGGACGTAAGCAAAGCCTTTGGGACCAAGGCCGTCATTCAGGGTTTTTCGGCACGCATCATGCGTGGTGATCGCATCGGCCTGCTGGGGCCCAACGGTGCTGGCAAGACCACCCTGCTCAAGCTGATCCTCGGCGATCTTGAGGCGGACACGGGGAGCATCCGGCGGGGAACGAAACAGCAGATCGCCTATTTCGACCAGTTCCGCGAAGCGTTGGATCCGGAAGCGCCGCTGACCGAGGTGATCAGCCCCGGCTCCGACTACGTGGAAATCGGCAAGACGCGCAAACATGTGATCGGCTATCTGGAAGACTTCCTGTTCTCCCCGCAGCGCGCGCGCAGTCCGGTGAAGTCGCTCTCCGGCGGCGAACGCAACCGCCTGCTACTGGCGCGCCTGTTTGCGCGGCCAGCAAACATACTGGTACTCGACGAGCCGACCAATGATCTGGACGTGGAGACGCTCGAACTACTCGAAGACCTCTTGCAGTCGTATGACGGAACGGTGTTTCTGGTCAGCCACGACCGGACCTTTCTCGACAATGTCGTCACCCAGACCCTTGCGGCTGAAGGCAATGGCAAATGGCGTGAATATGCCGGCGGCTACTACGACTGGCTGAGAGTCAAAACGGCAGAGCGCGAAACCGCGGAAAAGAACGATGCGGGCAAGACCAGCACCGCCAAGCCCATCGAATCAGAGCGCAAAGCCACTGCCAACCGTAGTGCCAAACTCAGCTTCAACGAAAAACGCGAACTCGAAGCCCTGCCCGGCAGGATTTCGAGTCTTGAGGCGGAGCAGGCTGAGTTGCAACAACAACTCGCCAACCCGGATATCTATCGCACGCGTGGCGCCGATGTTCCAGCCATGAACGCGCGCCTTGCAGAGATCGATGAAGCGCTCCTGGAGTTACTTGAACGCTGGGAAGCGCTTGAAGCAAAAAGCTGAAAAAAACGCACTTTTTTGAACTGGCGAAAGCCTGCTTTTGGGCGTATGTTTCCGGTCTTACCGGAACCGGAGCCGCGACTTGGAGTCAGACGGCTCACGCGCGGTAAGGCACCTGCACTGCCCTGCTTGTCATATTCAATCTGGAGGAGAGCATGAAAAAAAACATACTGGCCCTGTCGGTCGCCATGATCGGCGTCCTGAGCGGCTGTGCCGGCTTTGAACTGGAGGCAGAGGGCGATGCTTCAGGTATTGCCGGGTCGGATCTGGGCCGTGCTGTCATGCCTGCCAACAATGGCTGGGCTGCCGCGGAAGGCGCCGTCACCGGTGGCTCGGCCGCCACAGCGGAAAACGACTTCACCGTCAGCAGCCGTAAAGAACTGGTTGCTGCGCTGGCCAAAGCCGGAACTTCCCCCAAGATCATCCGCATCCAGGGCACGATCAATCTCTCCAGTGATGATTCGGGACGCGAATTGACAGAGAAGGATTACGCCGTTGCGCCCTACAATTTTGATGCCTACATGAAGGCCTATGCGCCGGCTGTTTGGAACCAGAAGCTGGAAAAAGGCCGCCCCAACCGCAAGCTTGATGGTCCGCAGGAAGCCGCACGTGAAGCCTCGGTGAAACGTCAGCGCGACCAGATCACGATCAAGCTCCCCTCCAACACCACTCTTGTGGGGCTGGGTGCGGATGCCAAGATCGTCAAGGGCAACTTGTGGATCGGGCCGGAGTCCGAAAACGTCATCATCCGTAACATCTCTTTTGAAGATGCCTTCGACTATTTCCCGGGCTGGGATCCGGGCGACAGCTTCAAGATCGACAAGAGCTATCCCGGCTGCCAGGAAGCCTATGTGGATGCCAAGACGGGTCCGCAACTGTGCCCGGGCGGGCGCTGGAATTCGGAATACGACAACATTTCGGTCAATGGTGGCAAGCGCGTCTGGATTGATCACTGCACGTTCAGTGATGGTGATCGCTCCGACAAGCTCTTCCCGCCGATCTTCCCCTTCCCGCACAACGAAGTGACGCAAAAGGTCCAGCATCACGATGGTCTGGTCGACGTGACCAATGGCGGGAACTACGTGACCATTTCCTACAGCGTATTCAAGGATCATGATAAGTCCTTCCTGATTGGCGGCAGCGATAGCTCCAAGCTCGATACAGGCAAACTAAACGTCACGATCCACAACAACTACTTTGAAAACGTCGGTCAGCGCGCTCCGCGTGTGCGTTTCGGCAAGGTCCACGTTTACAACAATTACTACGTAGCCAATTCAACCGGTCTGGGCAACGCCAAGACTGACTACGAAAAACACCAGCAGGAACTTGCTGCCCATGCCAAACACAATATCGCTCGCGGCCTGATCGGCGTTGGCAAAGATTCGGCAATCTACTCTGAAGCCAATGTGTTCGAGATCACCGGTGGCAAGGCTGATATAGCAGTCATGCCATACACCGGAGGCACAGTGTTCTTCGATCAAGGCTCCAGTTTCAACGGCCAACCGGTTGATCTGCTGGCCGAATCGAATGCGGCCAGTGGCAAGGCGCTGAGTCCCAACGTGGGCTGGAAGCCGACACTGTATGGCAGCCAGCTCAAGCCAGCCGCTGAAGTTCCGGCTTACGTGAAAGCCAACGCGGGAGCTGGCAAGCTCTGAGCAAGGCGGTTCTGAGTGAAAAAGCCGACGCTTCGCCGTCGGCTTTTTTCCTTACGAAAGAGATCCTGAATGCTTCACTCAAGGGAGTAGTTTGTCATGACGCCTGCAGCACGGAGGTTCTGCGCACTTCTCGTCTCAATGGCCTGTGCATGCGCCTTTGCCCAGCCGGTTCCTCCTGAGCGACAGCCCCTGCCTCCTGGCGATGGCTGGGCCGCAATAGGCGGGGGCGTCACCGGGGGCATGGCAGCCAAGGAGCGCTACACCTATACCGTCGGCACCCGGCAACAGTTGCTGGATGCGCTCAAACAGGCAGGCAACGAACCCAAGATCATCCGCATCCAGGGCACGATCAACCTGATGACGGACGATCGCGGCCGGGAACTCGGTTTCAAGGACTTTGCAGATCCCGGTTACGACTTTGAGGCATACAAGAAGCTGGTCAATCCACACACCTGGAATCGCCAGCCACTCGTCAATGGCAGGCCCCCCCGGATTGCCGGCCCGCTCGAAGAAGCTCGCAAGCGTTCCTGGAACAAGCAGAAGCAACAAGTACAGGTACTGATTCCCTCTAATACCACCCTGATCGGCATCGGCAGTGATGCAAAGATCACCCGTGGCAATCTCTACCTCGACAAGGGCGTAGAGAACGTGATCATCCGCAACATCCACTTTGAAGATGCCTACGATCACTTCCCTCAATGGAATCCCGGAGACTCCTACAGCACGACGCGTACCGCGCCGGTTGTGGACGACTTCGGCAAGAATCACTCTGTACCAGGATGCCAGACCGAGTTCGTGGATGACGAACACGGCCCGCATCGCTGCAACGGTGGACGCTGGAACTCAGAGTTCGACCTAATTTCAATCAAGGGCGCCAAGCGGGTCTGGATCGATCACTGCTCATTCAGTGATGGCGAGAGTCTGGCCAAGACCATCCCGAATATTTTCGCGATTCCCTACGATCAGCCTGAACAGAAGATCACACCACACGATGGTCTGCTGGACATAACCAACGCCTCTGACTTTGTTACGGTCTCCAATAGCCACTTCTTCAACCATGACAAATCCATGCTGGTCGGAGGCAGCGACAACCAGCCTGCAGACGAAGGCAGCCTCAACGTCACCTACCACCACAACCTGTTCGAGAACCTGCGCCAACGCCAGCAACTTGTACGCTACGGCAAGCTGCACAGCTACAACAATCTGTTCAAGAGCAGTCGCACCGATCCCCAGTACCCCTTCGCTTACGCCTTCGGCCTCGGCACCTCGGCACGCATCTACTCGCAGAACAATGTTTTCGAGATAGAGGGACTGAGTGACCCGGCGCGGCTGGTCAGCCTGTTCATCGTCGGGGCCGCCCTGCAGGACAAAGGGACTCTACTCAACGGCCAGGCCGTCAGCATCGTAGAGCGCTTTAACGCGGCCCAAGGCCGTGCAGTGATCCTTTCGGACCTGGGCTGGACACCACCCACGCCAGACGATCTGCTCCCACCAGAAGCCGTGCCGGCCTATGTGCTCAAGAATGCCGGGGCAGGTAAACTCTAGGCAATCGGTGCCGCCAGCTTCGCGCACGTAGCAAAGGCGCGGCCGACTGCACCTCTACGCGGCTTGCTGAATGCTCAGCTTGCAGGGTCTGGGAACAGCGGCATACGCTTGGGTGGCTTCGGCACCGGCCAACCACTGCGCGCGGCCCAGGACGCGATGTTCGGGATAAAACCGGGAAAGTCACCGCCGGGGCAGTCGTGCAGACAGAACCAGCTCTTGCCATGACGCCCGATGACCGGTTTGGCGGGCAAATCAAAACGCCCCCAACCGATCACCGGCCGGATCGTCGCCAGGATTCGTTGCGGATAGCGCCCCTTGCGATCCGGCTTGGCACTGCGATCATCTTCGAGCTCGTAGGAAGTGACATCGATATAGGGCAGCTTGCGATTCTCCAGGTAGGCGCGCCATTCTCGACAACCAAAGCCTCCCAGCACAGAGCTGGGCCGAAAATTCGGGCGATAACGTTGCTCATCCTCCTTCGAGCACAACGCGGGCAGCGTGCCACTCCCCTCCCCCAGGGAAGCTGTCTGCCACTGCCCCAAGCCGAACACAAAGTCCTGCGTGCCATTTCCGGTAGCCAGTACCAGCTCATCATCCTGAGCCAGATGCCCGAACAAGGGAGCCCTGCTGGAGTGACGAGACACGAGTTCGCCGGAACGGTTGAATTCGAGCAGCAGGGAAGCAAAAACTTCCTCCCGCTCAAGAAACGCGTTCTCTACTACGTAGGTCCGCACCCCTTGCGCAACAGCCTCAATCTCCTGCTCCTGCCCGGGCCTCGCTTCAGAGAGCTTTTTCTTGCCACGCGTTGCGCGGATATCAAAGAAATACGGCGCATCCAGTTTCAGGATGTAACGCAAAGCCCAGGGCTGCTCCTGCCAGAGTGGCATCGATTCCGCAGAAGGAAGCGCATCAACCGCCCCTGCCCGGGCAGACACCAGACAACACAAGAGCATCACCAGACGCAAAGTCAAACCAGACATGAATACAGATCCTGCAGAAGCCCCGCGTACGGGGTTAGAAGCCATGCCCGCCAGCACCGGCTCACGTGAAGGGCCAGTTCGGGGCGCTCAACACCCAGCCGCTCGATTCAAACGCCACCCGTCACGAGGATGCCCTGCAACTTCATCTCGGTGAGCAACTTTTCCGACATGGCGCGCACGATGCTCAACCGCTCACTGCGCGTATAACCACCCAGCACAGCATTTCTGCTGCGATAAGGATCCTTGAAGGTGTATTGCCACACTTGGCGTCCACTCCCCTCATGCACCAGCACAGCCCGCACATCCACCTCCTGCCCCTGCAGACTGCTGCGGGTCGGCCAGATCACCAGGGAATAATTACGCTGATCCTTGCGCAACTCGTCCCAACGGTAATTCGCTCCCGCGATGTAACTGAAGGCCTGCACGTTCTGCTGGCGAAAAACCGGCTCAATGTTCTCGCGCAAATCCACCGCAAAGCCATAAACCATCTGCTGGGTTTCAGAAGCCGCACTTTCGTCGTACGGAATCGGTTTGCGCGGATCCGGCATCACCTGCATAGCCACCCCCTTCTCGGGAATTTTCACCGGATCGGTGGCCACAAAAATATTCACGCCCATGAAGCGTTCGGGCAGCTGGACTTGTTGCTCCTCGGGCTTATTGCCTGAAGACAATGCGCAGGCATTCAAGCCGAGGGCAAACAAATACAGAACGAATCTAATCTTCACTTCAAACTCCCTGTCCTAGAAATACTCAGCGTGGCACGCCGAACCATTAACAAGTAATCACTCCTGCGCAACATCCCACTGCCATATCGTCGCACCGTAATTGGAGTCCAGATCCGGCATCACATCTCCCTGCTTGAACATGCGGCGAGAATCCTCCTTGGCAGGCGTCATCCAGTAGCCGGTCTGAGGGCATGATTGGCCGGCCGGGCAGCGCAAGCGATCTCTATCCTCATCCTCACCCTCGTCAGGCTCTGGCGGAGGAAGTGGAACCATGTGACCCGTGGGACGAACCGGATGCCAGGTGGTTTCAACGAGTTCGAACGCCTGACTTCCATCCTCAGGATCTTCAAACGTCACTTCATAGGCGGGTTGCATGATCTGGATGCCTTGGCGGGCAAAGGCCAAGGCAGCCGTGCCCATCCCTGTTGCCGGCACCCATACTCCCGTCCACGGCACGATTTCGCCGGTCTTGCAGGAAATGGATTTATCGACGGCGTACTCCGGGATTTCGGCGGGGCGTTCGGGATAGATGTCGAGATAGATGTCTTTCTCGTGATTGCGTGCGATGCGATCACCGGCAATGCCCATGTCTTCAGGCACACAAATACGCCAGTCCTTCGTATGCGTTTTATAGCCGTCGCTGGTGTACATCTGGCTATTAGTTACAGCAATGCCGAACTCACTACATATGCTGTAGGCTTTTTCAAGCTTGCGCATAAAGGACTCTGCTTTGCCGTCCATCCAGCTCATGTTGCCTTCTTCAAAGACCCGGGGCGTATTCTCAAGGTACCCCCCCCAACGCAACATCTCGTCGTATTCGCCCTGAACAAGCAAGGCTCTTGCATTGTCATAGGTCTCCAGCAAATGCTCCATGCGCTCACCACCGCGGGGAACCGGCGCATAGTCAACAATAAACGGATGCCGCTCTACACACGGCATGAATACATCGAATGCCTCTTGTAAATGATCAAATGCCCGATCCATATATTCGGGTGAAGTGATCGTGTACCAGAGGTGCGCCTCGCGGTTCAGATTGCGTTGCATGCGTTTCATTCCTTCAACGGATTTGGCAGGCCAATAATGTCGTGCTGGCCTTCAAAGTCCTTGAAATCCCAACCAGTTTCAATCGGGCCTTCTATTCGCGAGTAATTAATCTGGATACGGAGGCTACGCGGACCAGGTCTTGAAATAAATAATTTCCAATAAATGGCAATATCTTAAATTTCGCCACAAACTAAAAGAAAGACTGCTCAAAACCTTTCTTGAAATGCCGCAATTCAAGACCTGACCCCAGCCTTGACCCAATTCAAGACCTGACCCCAGCCTTGACCCAAAAGGCAAGACCTGCCCCCGCTGTTCATGACCCGCTGTTCACACTGGCTGGCACTACTTCGGCGATATCTCGATTCGCTCCTCAAACTCGCTCAGGCTTTTGAGGACATCGCTATCCGATTTGTAGCGATTCTTCAGTGCAAGTAGCTGACGGTCAGTTCCTGTGCAGTATTTAAAGACTTTCTTAGCCAAGTACTGACCTCGCCTTTCGTCGTAAACCTCTTCTCCCCGAAAGTGATCACACCGTTCGCGGCGAGCAACAAATTTCGCAACATCCGAAGGCACTGCTGCCTCAGCGACCGTGCAAAAAAATAAGAGTAGCAGCGTCGCAACTGCACCGAGATTTTTGTTCACAACTCACCTTCCGTCCGTTGACCAATGAGGGGCGTCCGAGCCCGAACCGTTATACTTGGTAACACTGTATGTCGCGCCAACCTCGTGAAGCTTCGTGTTCATGCCTGTCCTAGGTGTCGTTGCAATGGCCACCGTTTTCTTTGAGGCATTTATTATCGACAGCGTCCCCGTCCAACTAATGCTCATATCAATAGCATTACCCTCTATGTGACGAGATGTCAGCGACGGGGCCACCCCGAGACTCTGCATTCCATAGGCATTCACCATGGCTGTCGCGGCGGCTTTCGAGACCGATGCTGAATAGACCCCAGCAGCATCATTGTGAACCCAGTCAATGTTTACACCCGCTCTTGCAGGAACTGTTCTGGGGTCTTGATCCTGTTTTGATATTTTCCAAGACCAGTGCATCAGGTAGGCTCGCTCTGGCGGACGTAAGGTCGCAGAGATCGTTACCGTCGCCCCAGCGGAACGCAAAGCCGCCACGAAGCTTTCAAGATCCTCACGAAACCCGTCTGCAAGATCGCTCGTAGCCGCACTGGTTGGAAATCGCTCAACCCATTGCGCGCCGCTCCTCTCGTTGTTTGCAACCACAACAGCAGGAGCTGTATCTGTAACCGGCGTCAGTTGAACAGTATGTGGACTAGCAGGAGCACTGCTGCTTTGCGCTTGAGAGCCGAGGGCTTGTTGCGTTTGCGTCATTGAATGGCACCTGAATTGTTGATAACAAGGGGCGATCGGCTGTGACCTTCTCGGTCAATCCGTTCTCATCGGTAGTGCCGACGAAACGACGCCCATCCGACAGGGTGATGCAATACCTGACGTTCGCCATTGGCTCTCCACTTGATTCACTCTTAACCAAGTAGTGAGTGTCATAAGTGGTTGCCGCCAAGGATGGCATCGCCAAATCTTGTGACTCATTGCTAGCGACTGCCCCCATCGCGCCACTCGGCAGAGCCCCCAAACTTGCTGCACTTGCTGCCCCACTCGCCATCACATGCTGCGCCCCCTTCACCATGAACTTCCCCGGACACGCAAAGGTAATGTTCGCGCCTTCCAGCGTGATCGAGCTCTGCCCCGCCTGCAGCACGATCTTGCTGTTGGCCAGCACGTGGATCTCGTCGTTGCTGCTGGTCACCGTGACGTTCTGATCAGCCAGCACTTCAAGCGGGCCGTTGTGGGACTGGAGGCTGAGCGGGCTGTTGGCGGCGATCGCCTTGATGCCGCCGGCGTGGGTGTAGAGGCTGGTGGCGTCACCCGAAACGAAACTGGCGGTGTGTTGCGCCGTCAGCTGGGTATCGCCCTGTATCGTCGCCGAGAGATGCTCTCCTGCAAACAGGGTGGTGCTGGCCGGCGTGGCCAAAGCGATGCTGGCCGGCGCTTCCATCAGCAAGGCCGGCCCCTCAAAGGGCTTGAGCTCGCGATCCGGGCGTGCGTTGCCGTCAGGCGGCGGGGCCTCAGGATGAATGCGCTGGCGGAAGGCTTCGATTTTCTGGGCCTGGGCGAGCGCATCGGCTTCGGACTGGGTCGCGGCATCCGAGAGACGCTGGGCGGTGTCATTCGCGGCCTTGAGCTGGCCGGCGGCTTCTGTGGTGTCCAGCTGGATTGATCCTGCGTTCTGACGCGCCGTAGCGGAGATCAGCATGCCTTTGGCGGCACGCTGGATCTGCCAGCCATCGGTGCGCAGCTCGAAGCCTTGCCCGCGCCCGGCACCACGCTGACTGCCGCTCGGGCTGTGATGGATCAGGTGCCCCAGATTGAGCTGGCTGGCAAAGGCGCTGCTGGCAAGACGGGTGCGTAGTTGCCCGGTGGCGTCATCAATCTGCCACTGGCTCCAGCCATTGCCATCCAGCGTCGGAGCGTGAATGCCCGCCACCACGCCAGAGTGGTTAGCCGCCTCACCGGCAGGCCAGGGCACTTCGTCCTGCCCGTTATGCAAGGCAGCAACGATGACCGGACGATCAATATCGCCCTCATGGAAATCCACCAGCACTTCACTGCCGATTCGCGGCGTGAAGTGGCTGCCCCAGTTGGCGCCGGCAAGCGCTTCGGCCACGCGTACCCAGGTGCCATTACCCAGCTCCCCCGTAGCGCGCTCGGTGTCGTGCGCGAGGCCCCCCAGGTTGGGCTGCTGACCACGCTGCCAGTGAAACTGGATGCGAACCCGCCCATCCCGCTCGCTACAGGTCCCCAAGGCTTGCGCGTTCTGCGTGCCGACAACGAGTGCGGTCTGCAGGCCCGGCACGGCAGGCTTGGGAAGGGGGCGCGGCACAAGGGGAAGCGAGAGAGGAACGCTGACTGCCCGATTGCGATAAATGCCGCGTTCGATGCGCGCTTGCGCGCCCGCAGCACGGGCTTCGCTGTCAAGGTTGTTGCTGGCCTCGTGCTCGACGATCAGCACGCGCTGCCGCGCTGCCTCGCCCTGGATGGATGGATTCTGCGTGAGCGTGAAGCTGCTGCCTGCCTCCAGTTGGCGAACGCTGCCGGTGCTGCGATTCGCGCCGCCACTGAGTGCCATGAAAGCCGTATGCAGACGCACGCTGCGCTCGGCCGCCGCCTGATCGCTGAAGCGATAGGCGCCCGAGGCGTCATAGTCTTCCAGACGAGGCAAATCCCCTGCCCCGCCCTGTGCAGAAAAGTCAGCGTCGCTGCTCGCTGCGGGAGCAAGCAATTGCCGGTAATCCCAGCTGGCCAGTGTCGCGGCATTGCTGCCGAGGCTGCGCGCGCTCTGCCAGGTCTGAATGCTGTCGCTGGCTTCGGTCGCGTTGTTGCGATGAAAGCGCACAAGCGGCTGACGACTCTCGGGAGCCTCGCTGCTGCCATCGACGATGATGAGTTTGTGGCGGGTATGCGCCAGCTCGCCCGAGGCGGCTTCATCCTGCAGATGCTCGAAGTAGAAGGACAAACCTTCACTGGCAAACAGGCGCGCCAGGAAGGCCTGATCCGTTTCGCGGTATTGGGCGCACAGGCTGCGCAGCGGCAAGGTTTCGCTGAGACGGAATTCGAAGGCGCCGGCCGGGTAGTCAGCAAACACTTCGCGCGCAATGTCTTCAACACTTTTATCCTGGAAGATCCGGCTGTTACGGCGCAGAGCCATGCAGGCCGTCCACGGCTGCAGCTTCAGGGCATAGCGCGCCAGTGCACCATCGCTCCCCAGCTGGGTAGCGGCCGTCACGAGACCATGCCAGCTTCGGCTGCTACGCCCGTCTGCCAGCAGGACACGCAAGGTGAGCTCTTCGCCGATCAGGGCTTTAAGCTCCAGATGCGCCGAGCTCGCCAGGCACTGGATCTCGAACTGAAAATCCTCCGACACCGCCTCGCGCCCGCGCATCTGTTCAACCAGCAGGGAGGCCTCCGGCAGCGGGCAAACCAGCGTCAGCAGACGTGCATGCTGGGAGAGGGATTTGAGAAAATCCTCGCGGCTGGGCAGCATGCCACCCAGACCGGCAAAGAGACTCGTACTGGCAGAAGAGATGTCCATCAGAAGCTCGGGAAAATACGACGAAGCCGAATCAAGGCAGGGTGATCGTGATCCGCGCCTGACGCGGCGCGAGCTTGAACAGCTCCTGATAGGAAGCGAGCGTCTTGCCGGTCTGATGATCCAGATAGGCACGCAGACCAATGAAGCCCAGCACTCCCATCAGACCCATGACGCTGGCAATCACCCACACCGGCACTTCGCTGCGCAGAGCATGCCGGATGCGATCCGGGATCGCCCAATGCGGCGCAAAAGCCGCCCGCTTGCCCTTGTGGTGCACCACTTCATCTCCCACCCGGGCGATCAGGTAATTGATCTTCTCCGGCCCCTCAAGCAGGTACTTGCCGCGAAAGCCATGCAGCAGACAGTGGTGAAACACCTCCAACGCCTGCACACGCCGAGCCCCTTGGGCGCGCAGTTGCTCCAGCTTCTCAAAGAAGCCCTCACCGGCCAGTTGCTCACCGAAGAGCGCAAGCTGCAGCGGCTGACGCTCCCACTCGTCACGCACCGAAAAACGTGAGCCGAGAATGGCCTCATCCACTGCGGCGCAGAAGGCGTACTTCACGTCATAGATGTCATCCGCCGAAGCATTCTGGCGCTTCGCATTACGCTCGAACTCGTCGAGGAAACGCCGGATGCGCTCGCGAAACACGTTGGCATCCGCCGGGGCAGCGCGGTTTCGCAACATGAAAAGCAGATAGAAGCCGTCGTGCATGAGGTCTGCGAGGCTGCGCGCGATACGCGGTGCTTCTGCCTTGGGCTGGGCCGGCGCATTGCCGAAGAGGGTCGGAGCAGAGAGGCTCATTCAATCACCGCCATGAGTTCGAGTTTGAGATCCTTGAAGCCTGAGGGCACATAAATCGCGATGCTCTGTGCCTGCAGCATGCGTTCGTAAATGGCGCCATGTGGCTCGATAGAAAAGTAGTAACTGCCGGGGCGTACCGGAATGGCCGCAGGCACCTGTGGCGCAGCCATTAGTTTGATACCGGGCATGGCCGAGAGGACCAGCTTGTCCACATCGTCCGGGGCTCCCACTTTGACCCGCAGCGGCACGGCTTCGACCAACTCTGCCGGCGGCATGTCAGCCCCAACCGCCAGATACAGCGAAGCGTTCGCCCCCAGCTTGTCGGACTCCAGACGACCAGAGTACTGACCAGGCTTGCTCTCGGTGATGGTGATGGTCACATAGCGTGCCGAGATCACCGTATCAATCAGATCGCGAATAATGCGATCGAGCAATTGAAAGCCCGGCGCAGGATCCTGGTGCTTGTAGGCAGGCAGATCAGCCAGCGAATAGGCCTTCGAAAAGGTCAGCAACTGTCCCGCCAGACGCAGCATGCTCTGGAACAACCGCTCCGGATGCAATTGAGGAAGATGCAGATAATGCGAAAGCTCGGCAAAACCGGAGCTTGCGGTATGCAGCAGCCAGAAAGACGCCACGTCGCCCGAGCGAAACTCGATCACATGCTTGGACGGCTCACGATGATGGCCATAAAGCGCCTCACACTTGGCCTGCAACATATCCAGCAGACGGCGCAACATGCCATTCAGGAACGGTGAGGCGAGTACGCTGAGTGAAGGTGGCACGAAGCCAGGATCCAGCTCGAAACCCCCTGTGGCTGTACGGCGCACTTTCAGCAACGGAAACGACACGCACTGATCACGCGGCTCCGTATCGGCCAGCAGACGCACTTGCTTGCGCAGCACCGTCAGATCTCCGCTCACCGCATTCGTATACAGGTCACCGGCCTCTTCATTCGCCAGCAGATAACGAGCCGCCTGCGCCGCCCGTACCCCCGCCTGAGCGTAGTTCCCTCCCTCCGGACGCAGTAAGGGCAGTGCCAGATGAAAGACCAGGCCTTCCGCTGGCAGGTCGAAGTCCGCCAGGGAGCGCGGATCCGGCAATGGGTCTACATAGGGCGCATCGATCTGCTCCCCGTCCTGAGCCAGCGCCTTGATTTCCACAAGCCGCAAGGAGCCACTATCCAGCGCATCGCGGTCCACACTCAAGGAGCCCACTCCCCACAAACAGGGGTGCACCGCGTGCAAACCAGTCGCCAAACGTTGCTCGTGATACAGATCCTGGCGCTGAAAATGCTGGGGCTTCAGAAACAAGCCCTCGCCCCACATCAACTTCTGAACTTTCTTCACGTCTTAGCTACCTCACCCGCTACGCTCACTTGCACGACACGCCACCCAACGAGCCGGCATTGACCAGCTGCGCATTGAAAGGCACGCCGCGCGACACCGTCATCGCACAGGCATGCGCCCCCATAACCACGCCATTGGCATTGGCTGGCTCCGCTCCCGAAAACACCAGTCGCCACCTGTCCGGATGCGGCTTGCGAAACAGCGCCACCACGCCGAGATAGGTGGCATCCCCTGCCAGCATTTCCTGACGCACGACCTCTTGACCAGGCGTGACCACCAACTCCTTCACCTCGATCACATCACTGGCCAGTGCCCCTTTTTCCGCCTGACCATCAGCCAACAGCTCATAGGGCGCCTGCATGAAGGCCGCCGGATCACGCAGACGATAGAACTTGATCACCACCGCCATCGGTCGCTGACGCTCATCGGCATTCAGGTTGCGGCCGGCAAACACCTCTACACGGGTGGGCTTGGCAGGCGCTGCAGCGGCTTTGGAAAGGCTCTCCGCCGGCACAAGCCCAACCAATGCCAGCGCACCGTCTTTTATTTTTGTCGCACTCGAGCTGGCACACCCCTGAAACAACAAAAACACCAAAAGAAGCGCGCAAATTCTTAATTTCTTAAAATCATCACTCATTACAGGCTTCTTTCAAAAATCACCAAATACAACACTGCAAACAAAAAAATAAAAAATATCTCAAATCCATCAAACAAACAACCAAGTTATTGTTTTTTATGGATTTTTTAAGAACCACCACAATCTTAAACAAAAAACAGAGGGGCGAATATACAACGACACGAAATTTTTAAAACCTGCCCATTCGAACATTTTGTAATCAAAATTTTGGGTGCTAGGATGCGCCGCCAGCAGAAAATAAAGACAAGAATTTATTTAAAATTTTCGGCCGGATTTGATGAATTCGCGACTCAAGAAGGTTAATTACAATGAAATCTATCGTTTTGCCCGTTATTTCACTTTCTCTCGTCCTGCTGGTTACCGGATGTGCCCTATCACCGCAAACGCCTGCCCCGAAAACAACCGCTCAGTTGATCGAAGAGTCGCAGACCGCGTTGAACTCGGGCAACCGCGAAACAGCTGTCGCCCTGCTCGAGAGCGCATCGAAGAACAACCCTGCTGATGCAACTCCGTGGCTCAAGCAAGCCCAGTTGCATTTCGACGCGGACAACTACCCTGCCGCCATCCAGGCAGCGGATGAAGCCATGAAACGTGAGCCGGCCAACAAACAGGCCAAGGCCATCGCTGTCGTGGCCAGCCTGCGTGTTGCCATCCGCGCGATCAGCGACATGAGCCAGGACAGCATGCTGCGCGGCTCCAACCGCTCGGAGGCTGAGCGTCTGGCTCGCGCCTTGCGCGAAACCCTGGCTCAGGATCAGCTGGTGCCGCTCGAAGACCTCCAAGCGAAGTCCAAAACCAAGGCCAAGCCCCGCTCCACGGGCAAGACGGAGTCGGCGCCCGCTGCCCAGCCCGCCAGCGCCGGCACCCCGGCCTCTCAGCCCAAGCCTGCCGCAGCCCCTGCTGCGGGCGGCAGCCCCTTCAGCACCCTCAAGTAAGGCGCAGCCGCGCTGCCCCAAACACTGATCCGGAGACCATCGTGGCCAAATCAGAAAGCATCCAGAAGAAACTTCAGCGCGTGCGCCCGCCCCGCGTTCAGCTCTCATATGACGTGGAAATCGGCGACGCCGTCGAGCAAAAAGAACTGCCCTTTGTCGTCGGCGTGCTCGGCGATTTTTCCGGCAATCCGGAAGCCCCTTTGCCCCGCCTGCGGGATCGCAAGTTCGTCAGCATCGATGGGGACAATTTCGACGACGTAATGAAGGGCATGGCACCGCGCACCGTATTCCGCGCCAAGAACACCCTTTCAGAGGCCGGCGGCGAGCTCGGCATCGAACTCAAGTTCGAGTCGATGGAAGACTTCCGTCCGGAATCCGTGGTGCAACAGGTCGCGCCCCTGCAGAAGCTGCTCGAAGCCAGGAACAAGCTAGCCGACCTGCGCGGCAAGCTGGCCGGTAACGAAAAGCTCGACGACATCCTGCAACAGGTACTGACCAGCACCGAGCAACTGGCTGTCATCAGTCAGGAAACCGGTGTCAAGGAGTAAGCCATGAACGCCAATCTTTCCGCTCTCCAGGCTGCCGCTCCGGCGGCTGAGTCAGCCTCCCTGCTCGACCGCATCGTGGCCGACAGCAAGGTTGCCAAGTCACAGGCCGAACACTCGCGCGCACGCGACCTGATCAGTGAGCTGGTTTCCCAGGTCATGGAGGGTGCCGTGGTGGTTTCGGACAATCTCTCCGCAACGCTGGATGCCCGCATTGCCGAGCTGGATGAACTGATCTCCGGCCAGCTCTCAGCCATCATGCACGCACCAGAATTCCAGAAGCTGGAATCATCCTGGCGTGGCCTTGAGTACCTGTGCAAGCAGTCTTCCACCAGCACCACCTTGAAGATCAAGGTCTTCAATACCAATAAGAAGGATCTGGTGAAGGACTTCAAGTCGGCCATCGACTTCGATCAGAGCGTGCTCTTCAAGAAAGTGTACGAGGAAGAGTTCGGCACCTTCGGTGGCGCCCCCTTCGGCGCCCTGATCGGCGACTACGAGATCGGCCGCCAGCCGGAAGACATGTACTTCATCGACCAGATGTCGCATGTCGCCGCTGCAGCTCACGCCCCCTTCATTTCCAGCGCCTCAGCTGAGCTCTTCGGACTGGAGACCTTCACCGATCTGGGCAAACCACGTGACCTGGGCAAGGTTTTCGATACCGTCGAATACGCCAAGTGGAAATCCTTCCGCGAGAGCGATGACTCCCGCTATGTGGGCCTCACCCTGCCGCACTTCCTGGGCCGCCTGCCCTATCACCCCAAAGACGGCACCCCGGTAGAAGGCTTCAACTACGTGGAAGATGTAGACGGCACCGATCACAGCAAGTACCTGTGGGTAAATGCCGCCTATGCTTTCGCTGCCCGCCTGACAGATGCCTTTGACATGTTCGGCTGGTGCGCAGCCATTCGCGGCGTGGAAGGTGGTGGCCTGGTCGAGGATCTGCCAACCCACACCTTCAAGACCGACGACGGCGAAGTCGCGCTGAAATGCCCGACCGAGATCGCCATCACCGATCGCCGCGAGAAGGAGCTCTCTGATCTGGGCTTCATTCCGCTGGTGCATTGCAAGGGCACTGACTACGCCGCTTTCTTCGGCGCCCAGTCAGCCCAGAAAGCGAAGAAGTACAACACCGACTCGGCCAATGCCAATTCGGTGCTGTCGTCGCAGTTACAGTACATCTTTGCCGTCTCGCGAATCGCGCACTATCTCAAAGCCATGATGCGCGACAAGATCGGCAGCTTTGCTTCGGCCGGCAACGTCGAAACCTATCTGAACAACTGGATTGCCCAGTATGTGCTGCTCGATGACGGCGCATCGCAGGAAGCCAAGGCCCAGTTCCCGCTGCGCGAAGCCTCGATTCAGGTTTCCGAAGTGCCGGGCCGCCCTGGCGTGTACCGCGCGGTGTCTTTCCTGCGCCCGCACTTCCAGCTCGATGAACTTTCGGTCTCGCTGCGCCTGGTGGCCGAATTGCCGCAGTCCGCAAAAGGCGCTTGATCACTAACCCCCTAGAAGGAGCAGCAAGTGAAGGATATTTACGTTCAGTTCAAAGGCAAGTTCGACGTCAAGGGCGAATCCCGCGACAACGATCACAAGGAATGGATTGAAGTCGGTTCCTGGCAGCACCAGATCCTGCAACCGAAGTCGGCCACCGCCTCCACCGCGGGCGGTCACACCGCCGAGCGTTGCGAGCACGGCGAGATGATTTTTGTGAAGGATATCGATCTGACCTCGCCCCGCCTGTGGGAAGGCTGCTCGGCTGGCCACACCTTTGACGAAGTGACCGTTGATTTCATGCGTGCCGACGGCGACAAGCGCGTGAAGTACCTCGAGATCAAGCTCAAGAACGTGCTGATTGCCGCAGTGACTCCGGCCGTGGGTGGTGAAGGCATCCCCACCGAGAATTTCTCGCTGAAGTACGCCGCTGTGCAGTGGACCTACACCGCGCAAGACATCAAGGGCGGCACCAAGGGCAACAAGATTGCCAAGTGGAGCCTGGCCAAGAACACGCCGACTTACGACGTGTAAGGCAGCCTCCAGCAACCGGCGCTCCCGCGCCGGTTGTTGCCCCTCCGAGTTCTAGTTTGAAAGCAGTTCATGGCTGGATTTCTGCCAACCCTCTTCGAGCGTCTGCGTGATGACGCGCCTCACCGCAGTGCCGAAACAGATCCGATGCGCCGCTGGTCCGTGGATGAGCTGAAGGAGTCCGTCGCCCGCGATCTGGAATCCCTGCTCAACAGCCGTGCCGCCTTGTTTTCCGACAGCTTCGAGCGCTTCCCCGAAAGCCACCGCTCAGTTGCCAGTTACGGCATGGGGGATTTCGTGGGTCTGAGCCTTGCCAATCCCGCTGATCGGGACCTGATCTGTCGCACCCTGGAGCGCACCATCGCACACCACGAGCCGCGTCTGCGCCAGGTGGATGTACGCCTGGAAGCGGATCGAAGCTCCATCGGCTGCCTGCAGTTCGGCATCAATGCCGTGCTCTACGTCAATCCGGCCAGCGAGCCGGTGACCTTCGATGCGCTGCTACAACCGAACACCCTGCAGTACTCCGTGGCCAAGAGCCGCGGTCTGTCCGGAGTCCGCTGAAGCTCATGCGCGATCTGCTGCCCTACTACGAGCAGGAACTGACCTTCCTGCGCCGCCACGCCCGCGAGTTTGCCCAGCGTTATCCGAAGGTCGCTTCGCGCCTGCTGATATCCGGCGACTCCTGCGAAGACCCGCACGTCGAGCGCATGATCGAATCCTTCGCGCTGCTCTCGGCCCGCGTGCAAAAAAAACTCGATGACGACTTCCCGGAGTTCACCTCCTCGTTCATCGATGTGCTCTACCCCCACTACCTGCGCCCCCTTCCCGCCTGTTCGATCGCACGCTTCGACCTGGGCGGCGCCGATGCCCAGCTCTCCGGCATCAGCCGGATCGAGCGTGGCAGCCAGCTCACCACCCGCCCAGTGAAGGGCATCAGCTGCAAGTTCCGCACCGCGTTTGATGTGGCGCTGTCCCCACTACGTATCGAATCCGTCGGCTATTCCGAGAGCTTCACGCCGCCACGCGGCTTTACCCTGCCCACGGGCAGTGCGGCCCTGCTGAGCATCGGACTAAGCTCTGCCTCCGAGCAGTTGCCACTGGGCAGCATCGAGTTGCAGAAGCTGCGCTGCTTCATTGATGGTGAGAGCTCGCAGGTCGAGCAGATCCGCGAAGCCCTGCTCTCGCGCTCACTGGCCATCGTGCTCGAAATCCCGGGCGAATACCGCTGGCATCGGCTGGGAGCCGGCTTCACCCAGGCAGTCGGTTTCGGCCTCAGTGAGGAACTCTTCGACTACGACGCCCGCTCTCATCTGGCCTACCGCCTGCTCTCCGAGTTCTTTGCCTTCCCGGAGAAGTTCAACTTCGTAGATTTCGACTACGCGGCCCTGCGTGCCCTGCTGCCTGCGGGCATCCGCCGTTGCAGCCTGCATTTCATCCTCGGTTCGCAACACGACGACAGCCGCGATGCCCGCCTGCTCGAGCGCGTCAGCACCTCGAACATCCTCACCCACTGCACACCCGTAGTGAATTTGTTCGACCAAAATGCAGATCCGATCCGCGTCACCCATACCAAATCCAGCTATCCCGTGGTGCCGGACGCTCGGCGCGCCCATGCTTTCGAGCTCTACGCCGTCAAGTCAGTCTGCAAGGTCGAGAAGACTTCGCGCGGCGAAGCGGTGCTGGACTACCGCCCTTATTACGCCCTGCGCCACGGCGAAAATCTCGAGAACAGCGGACGCTTCTGGCATCTTCGCCGCGACGAGCAGGTTGCAGAACTAAGCCCCGGTTTCGAGTATGAAATCTCGGTGGTCGATATCGATTTCGATACCCGCGCCGAGAAAACTGAAACCCTCTCCATAGAGCTCACCTGCACCAACCGTGACCTGCCCGCGCAACTGCCTTTCGGCATGGCGGGTGGAGACTTGTTCATGGAAGGCGGCTCAGTCGCCCGCAGCATCAGCCTGCTGAGAAAACCCAGCCAGACGGTGCGCATCGATCGCAGCAAGTCTCACTGGCGCCTGATCTCCCATCTCTCTCTGGGCCAGCTCTCGCTCACCGAAGCAGGCCTTGAAACCCTCAAGGAAACCCTCGCGCTCTACGATCTCACCCGCTCCCCGGTCACCCGCAAGCTCATCGACGGGCTGCAGAGCATCTCGCATCAAGTCGTCACCGCGCGCATCGCCGGCAATCCCTTCCCAAGCTTCGTGAAGGGCGTGGAGATCCGCCTCGGCGTGAATACCCAGCACTTCGTCGGCACCAGCGTGGAGCAGTTCGCGCGCCTGCTAGACCACTTCTTCGGACTTTATGTCCACACCAACAGCTTCACCCAGCTCGTCGTGTGCAATCACGAAAATGGCGAGGAGATCACCCGATGCCTACCCCGCAACGGCGACCAAACGCTGGTGTAATCGAGCGCCTGCGTGAGGCGCCGTACAAATTTGAGTTCTTTCAGGCCGTGCGCCTGCTGGCCACCCATTTCCGCCAGGAACACAATGAGGCACCCTCGCGCATCATTGGCGAGCGCATCCGTTTCGGCAATTCGCTGAATATCGGTTTCGCCCCCAGCGAAATCGAGGCTCTGGATTTCGATTACCAGGAAGCCCAACCGGAAGCGCCGGCCTGGCCAGCCGAGGCCACGCTCCCAGCCAGCGAAGGCATCATCGCGGCTCGCCTCACCCCCAGTTTCATTGGCCTCACCGGCAACAACGGCACGCTGCCGCGCGGCTATACCGAAGATCTAATAGAGCGCGAGCTCCGCAAGCGCGACAAGGGCGCACGCGCTTTCCTCGACATCTTCTCGAACCGCGCCGTCGCCCTCTTCTATCGCGCCTGGGAGAAGCACCGCCTGCACTTTCAGTACGAGCGCAACCGGCGTGAGCGCTTCCTGCCGATGCTGCTCTCGCTGATCGGCGTCGGCAATGCTGGCACCCAGGAAAAGGTCTGCGATCCATCACGCCAGCTGATGGCAGAAACACTGGCCTATTACGCCGGAGCGCTCCGCCAAAGTGCGCGCCCGGCCCATCTGATCGAACGCATCGTAGCGGACTATTTCCGCGTGCCGGTGCGCCTGCGCCAGTTCGTCGGCCGCTGGCACGATCTGCCGGCAGCCCAGCAAAGCATGCTCGGCGCTGCCAACATGAGCCTGGGCGTGGATACCGTCTGCGGCACCCGCATGTGGCAATGCCAAACCGGTATCGCACTGGAGATCGGCCCGCTGGCGCGGGCAGATTTCGACCGTTTCCTGCCCGGCGGTGAAGCCGCCCGCGCCATCACCAGCCTGCTCGCCATGCTCACCGGCATCACACTGGATTGCACGGTGCGCCCCATCCTGCGGCGCCAGGATGTGCGCCCCACTCAGCTCGGCGGCAGCATCCCGGCCCGCCTTGGCCACAACACCTGGATGCTGACCCGCATGACCCAGGAAGACCGTAGTGACCTCGCCTGGGAAGTCCGCCACGACGCCGCAGCCTGACCCCTCTTTTCAACTCATTCCGCGCACCCAAACATCATGTCGAACAATCTCAAGGTTCTCATCAGCAAACTCAACCCCACGTGCCGCAAGGCCGCCGAGCGTGCAGCTGCGCTGTGCATGTCCTCCGGGCATTTCGAGGTCGATCTGGAGCACCTGTTCCTGGCCTTGTGCGAAACCGACAACTCCGATTTCTCGCGCCTTGCCCGCAAGTTCGACGTCAGCATCACCGCGCTCGAACGTGATCTGGCCAATGAGATCCAGCGCTTCAAAAACGGCAACACCCGCACCCCGGTGTTCTCCCAGCACCTGCCGGCGCTCTTCGAGCACGCCTGGCTGATCGCCTCGCTCGAAGCCGGCAATCACCAGATCCGCTCGGGCCACCTCTTGCTGGCCCTGCTCACTGCGCCCGATCTCTCCCAGCTGGCCTATCGTGGCTCCAAGCTGTTCGTGAAATTCCCGCTCGACGAGATCAAGCACAAGCTCGTCGAACTCACTGTCGGCTCCGATGAAGCCGTGCAGAACGTAAGCGCCGATGATACTGACGCCAGTGAAGTGGATGCCGAAGACATGGCAGCCGCCAGCCAGGGGCATGCCCGCAGCCCGGCACTGGACCAGTTCACCACCAACCTCACTGCCCGCGCGGCAGAAGGCAAGATCGATCCGGTAATCGGCCGCGACACCGAGATCCGTCAGGTGATCGACATCCTCATGCGCCGCCGCCAGAACAACCCCATCCTCACCGGTGAAGCCGGCGTCGGCAAAACCGCCGTGGTCGAAGGCCTCGCGCTGCGCATCGCGGCAGGTGACGTACCGCCACCGCTGCAAGGCGTCGCCCTGCATGTGCTGGACATGGGTCTGCTGCAGGCCGGCGCCAGCGTGAAGGGCGAGTTCGAAAACCGCCTCAAGAATGTGATCGACGAGGTGAAGAAAAGCTCTACACCGATCATCCTCTTCATCGATGAAGCCCACACCATGATCGGTGCAGGTGGCCAGGCCGGCCAGAACGATGCCGCCAATCTGCTCAAGCCGGCGCTGGCGCGCGGCGAGCTGCGCACCATCGCGGCCACCACCTGGAGCGAGTACAAGAAATACTTCGAGAAGGATGCCGCCCTGGCCCGCCGCTTCCAGGTCGTCAAGGTCGAAGAGCCCTCTGAGGACATCGCCAGCGCCATGCTGCGTGCCATGGCCGCGCTCATGGAACGCCACTTCAACGTGCGCATCCTCGACGAAGCCATTACCGAAGCCGTGCGCCTCTCGGCCCGTTACATCACCGGCCGCCAGCTGCCGGACAAAGCCATCAGCGTGCTTGACACCGCGTGCGCCCGCGTAGCCCTCGGCCAGAGCGCCACGCCGGCCCGCATCGAAGACACCAGCAAGCGCCTCACGCGCATCGATACCGAACTCGCCACCCTCTCGCGTGAGCGCGCCATCGGCCAGGATCATGCCGAACGCATCAAGACACTGAATGCCGAGCATGTCAGCCTCAGCGAAGTGCTGACCGCAGACAAGGCTCGCTGGGAACTGGAAAAGCAGCTCGTCGAAAAAATCGCCGGCGAACGTCTGGCACTCGAACAGAAAGCGGCTCACCCCGAGGCGGATGAAGCGCCAAAGGGCAAGGCCAAAGGCAAGAGCGTACGCAGTGACGCCCAGCTCGCACTGGATGCACTCGCCGCCGAGCTGCGCAGCCTGCAGGGCGAGAGCCCGCTGGTGCCGCTGCAGGTCGATGGCAACGTGGTGGCCGAGATCATCTCGGGCTGGACGGGCATTCCGCTCGGCAAGATGGTCAAGGACGAAATCCAGGCCGTGCTCAAGCTCAAGGAATCGCTCGAAGCCCGGGTGATCGGCCAGCCTTTTGCGCTTGAATCCATTTGCCAGCGCGTACGCACTGCACGTGCCAACCTCGAAGACCCCAACAAGCCCAAGGGCGTGTTCCTCTTCGTCGGCCCCTCTGGCGTCGGCAAGACCGAGACCGCCTTGGCGCTCGCCGAATCACTCTACGGCGGCGAGCGCAACCTCATCACCATCAACATGAGTGAGTACCAGGAGGCGCATACCGTCTCCGGCCTCAAGGGCTCGCCCCCGGGCTACGTCGGCTATGGCGAGGGCGGCGTGCTCACTGAAGCGGTGCGCCGCAAGCCCTATTCCGTCGTGCTGCTCGACGAAGTCGAGAAGGCTCACCCGGATGTGCTGGAGCTCTTCTTCCAGGTCTTCGACAAAGGCGTAATGGACGACGCCGAAGGCCGCGAGATCGACTTCCGCAACACCCTCATCATCCTCACCAGCAACGTCGGCTCCAGCGCCCTGATGCAGGCCTGTCTCAACAAGGGCGCCGACGAGATCCCGACGCCGGAAGAACTGGATGCGCTGATCCGCGGCCAGCTCAACAAAGCCTTCAAGCCCGCCTTCCTCGGCCGCCTGAAGGTCGTGCCTTACTACCCGATTGCAGATGAAGTGCTTGAGCAAATCATCCGCCTCAAGCTCGACCGCATCGCCGCCCGAGTCGAAGCCAACCACAGTGCCGCCATGAGCTACACCGACGACCTCGTCGAAGCGGTGCTCGCACGCTGCACCGAAGTTGATTCCGGCGCCCGCAACGTCGACAACATCCTGAACGGCACGATGCTGCCCGAGATTGCGGGCAGCGTGCTCTCGCGCATGGCCGAAGGGCGCGAGATCAAGAAGATCAAACTCAGTTCCAACGACAAGGGTGAGTTCAAGTATGCGATCAGCTGACGTTCGCCACGTTCTCCCCGTAGGTGCGGCTTCAGCCGCACGCCAGCGCCGTGCTTCGGGAACGCCAGGCGCGTGGAGTGGCCGGCTGAAACCGGCTCTGTGCGTCGCGCTTTGTGCAGCCAGTCTTGCAGCATCGGCAGCGCCCGATGCAGCGCCGAATCCTGGCATCGACAGCGTGAATCTCTCCGGCACGGACTTTTTCGCGGCCTATACCCATAGCGACCCGGCCATCCGCGAACGCGCCCAGCTTTATCTGCTCGGTGTGATGGAAGCCAGCGAAGGGCGGAGTTGGTGCAGTTACCGCATCGCCAAGTCCGTCACCTTGCGCGAGATCGTGTTTGAGCACCTGCGCAAGCAGCCCGCCGCGAAGCTGAGCCGCCGTGCCTCAAGCCTGATCGAAGAGGGGCTGCAGGCTGCGCTCCCCTGTAAGGAAAAGAAATGAAACCCGCCTACTCAACGCTGAAGGCCGCTCACTTTTCATCGAACTATGCCAGCCCGTCTTACCGCTCCGGGGAAGCGCTTTACGCCTCGGTGGGTTACGAGCAAAGCGAGCTGCTCAAACAGAATCCGGCCTACATCAACACTTGCGCTGTACGCATGAGCCTGGCCTTGCTCGATTCAGGCGTGGCCTTCACAGGCCGCTTGCCGATCAAGGCGGGTAAGCACAAGGGCAAACGGATCGAGTCCGGCGCCAAGCTTCTGGCGGATCAACTGGCCCTGCGCAGTCTGCTCGGCAAGCCCCAGGTTTTCAGTGATCCAGGCAAAGCACCTGATGAGCTTGCCAGGCGCCGCGGGATCGTTTTCTTCCACCGCATCACCGGTTATGGCGGCGGCCATATTGACCTGCTCGAGCCAAGCAACCTCGGCGTGCTCTGCAATTCGAACTGCTACTTCAACTGCAAGGAAGTCTGGTTCTGGGAGCTGGCCTGAAACCGCGCCACCTTACCTACAGCCACACAACAACCATGAACACCGACCTCTCCAGCCTCGCCGACGACGTCCGCCAACTGCTGCAAGCCGGCCACTCCGACAGCTCCCGCCTGCTTCGCCTGCATACGGCAGACAAGACTGTCTCCCTGCTCGCCGAACGCCTGGAGGGCGTCGAAGAAATCATCCCCGCCCGGGAGGATGGCCCAGGCTTCCGCTTCGAGCTGCTCGCCCTGAGCCCCAACACCCGTCTGCAAGCGGCCGACTGGCTCGGCCAGCCACTGCTGATCGAGCTGCTCACGGCCCAGTCACGCACGGCCCTGCGCCCCCTCTCCGGCCACATCACCCACTTCGAAGCCCTCGCTGCCGATGGTGCCTTCGGCTATTACCGCCTCACGGTGGAGCCTTGGCTGGCCTTTCTTGCCCATCGGCGCGATAGCTATGTCTTCCATGACATGTCGGTCATCGAGATCGTCGAATCCGTGTTTGCCGACTATCTCGGTCAGGCTAGCCTCAACCCGGCCTGGCGCTGGGCGCTCGCCGATGCCTCGGTGTATCGCAAGCGCTCGGTGTGTACCCAGTATCGCGAGAGCGATCTGGCCTTCGTGCAGCGCCTGCTGGCCGAAGAGGGGCTGTATGCCTGGTTCGAGCACGCAAGCGGGGCGAGCGCCGCCGAGGCCAGCCACACGCTGGTGATTGCAGACCATATGGATGCCTTGGCGGACAACCCTCAGGCTTCGATCCGCTTTCACCGCTCCGACGCCACCGAGGCGGCCGATACGATCCAGCATCTGGTGTCGCAACGCGCGCTGGCAAGCCATGCAGTGTCGCTCGCGAGCTGGGATTACCGCAGCCTGGACGCGCGTCTCTCCAGTGCCCCGGGGCTGCCCGACGAGCAGGTCGCCAGCATGCCGCTGACCCGCTTCGATACGCCGGGCGCCTATGCCTGGCCCGATCGCGAAACGGGCGAGCGCTTCGCCCGCTGCCTGCAGGAGTCCATCGAGGCTCAGCGCCAGACACTGATCGGTGAAAGCGCCGTGCGCAGCCTCACCCCCGGCAGCCGTTTCACTTTGCTCGATCACTTCGATGCAGATGCGCCCGAGGCGCAGAACGAGGCGGATCGCAATCGTTACGCGGTGATTCGCGTCCGCCACCAGGCCCGCAACAATCTTGGGGCGAGTCTCACCGAGAAACTCGCGAGCACCTTCGGCGCGCCTCCTCAACAGCCTGAGGCGCCGCTCTATCACAACAGTTTCACCCTTCTGCCTACCGCACTGCCCTGGCGCGCGCCCCTGAGCACCGAGCAAGGGCGCTTGCTGCGCCCGCGCCCCAGCGTGCAGGGCACGCAGAGCGCGATCGTGGTGGGCGAAGCGGGCCAGCCGGTGCACACCGACCGCGACGGCCGCATCCGGCTGCAGTTTCACTGGCAACGCGGCGGCCAGAGCCA
>NZ_JAUOOA010000017.1:0-15444 GCF_030548425.1 Uliginosibacterium sp. 31-12
AGAAGGTCTGCGCTTCGCAATCCGCGAAGGTGGCCGTACCGTTGGCGCCGGCGTCGTCGCCAAGATCATCGAGTAATCGATCCGAGCCCGGTTCGCCGGGTTTGAAAGGCGCCTCGAAACCGCGTTTCGGGGCGCTTTTGTAGTCTCTGCTGCAGGGGCATAGCTCAATTGGCAGAGCGTCGGTCTCCAAAACCGAAGGTTGGGGGTTCGAGACCCTCTGCCCCTGCCATTTCAATGCAAAGGCAATTTTCCCATGGCGGATAAACTGAAGTTTGTGCTCGCGCTGCTCTTGTTGGTTGCGGGCCTGACTGGTTATTACCTGCTCGCCGGTCAGCCGGTGTTCTTCCGCGTGCTGTGCGTGCTGGGTGGCTTGGCTGCTGGTGTGGCGGTGGGTTGGTTTACTGAGCCAGGGCAGCGTTTGGCGGCCTTTGGTGGTGAAGCCATCGTGGAAGCCAAGAAGGTTGTCTGGCCTACTCGCAAGGAGACCGTGCAGACCACCGGCGCTGTGTTCGCGTTTGTGGTTGTGATGGCGGTTGTGCTGTGGGTGGTTGACCTCGTGGTTGGCAAATTGATTGGCGCACTCCTGGGGTGGAATTGATGAACAAACGCTGGTACGTCGTCCACGCCTATTCTGGTTTCGAAAAGTCGGTTCAGCGCGCTCTGGTTGAGCGCGTTGCGCGTTCCGGCATGCAGGACAAGTTCGGCCAGATTCTGGTTCCAGTTGAGGAAGTGGTTGAAATGAAGGGCGGCCAGAAGAGCGTGACTGAGCGCAAGTTCTTCCCTGGCTATGTTCTTGTTGAGATGGATATGGATGATGACTCTTGGCATTTGGTCAAGAGCACCCCGAAAGTGACTGGTTTTGTTGGCGGTACTGCCAACAAGCCCACGCCGATCTCCGAGAAGGAAGTCGACAAAATCTTGCATCAGATGCAAGAAGGGGTCGAGAAGCCGAAACCCAAAATTCTCTTCGAGGTGGGCGAGTTTGTGCGCGTCAAGGAAGGCCCTTTCACCGACTTCAATGGTTCGGTGGAAAGCGTGAACTACGAAAAGAGTCGTCTGCATGTGTCGGTGACCATTTTTGGCCGCGCTACGCCGGTGGAGCTTGAATTCAGTCAGGTCGAGAAGACCTGATCAGGTTGTGGGCGTAGCCGGAGCGCCCTTTCAAATCTCCGGTTCGAGGAGCAGGGCGCGCAAGCGCATGCGCTAACACTCATTTCAAGGAGCCATCATGGCAAAGAAAATCGTCGGCTATATCAAGCTGCAAGTGCCGGCGGGCAAGGCTAATCCCTCGCCCCCCATCGGTCCCGCTCTCGGTCAGCGCGGCCTGAACATCATGGAGTTCTGCAAGGCTTTCAATGCGCAGACTCAAGGTATGGAGCCGGGTCTGCCGATTCCGGTCGTGATTACCGCCTTCGCGGACAAGTCTTTCACGTTCATCATGAAGACCCCGCCGGCAACCGTGCTGATCAAGAAGGCCGCCGGCGTCCAAAAGGGTTCCGCCAAGCCGCATACCGACAAGGTTGGCAAGGTGACCCGTGCCCAGTTGGAAGAAATCGCCAAGACCAAGATGAAGGATCTGACTGCTGCCGACCTCGACGCAGCCGTTCGCACCATCGCCGGCTCCGCCCGCAGCATGGGCATCACCACGGAGGGTGTGTGACATGGCAAAGATTTCCAAGCGACTGAATGCGCTGCGTTCTTCTGTTGATCGCAACAAGCTCTACGCGGCTGATGAAGCTCTGAACCTGGTGAAGCAGAATGCGACCGCCAAGTTCGACGAATCGGTTGATGTGTCTGTAAACCTTGGCGTTGACGCCAAGAAGTCTGACCAAGTTGTGCGTGGTTCGGTTGTGCTGCCTGCTGGTACCGGCAAGAGCGTTCGCGTGGCTGTGTTCTGCCAAGGCCCCAAGGCTGAAGAAGCCAAGGCCGCAGGCGCAGATATCGTCGGCTTCGACGATCTGGCTGAGCAGGTCAAGGCCGGCAACATCGATTTCGATCTGTGTATCGCCACTCCCGACGCCATGCGTGTTGTGGGCGCTCTGGGTCAGATTCTTGGCCCGCGTGGTTTGATGCCGAACCCGAAGGTGGGGACCGTGACCATGGACGTGACCACTGCTGTGAAGAACGCCAAGGCTGGTCAGGTGCAGTACCGTACCGACAAGGCCGGCATTATTCACGCCACCATCGGCCGTGCTTCCTTCTCCGTCGAGGCTCTGCAGCAAAACCTGAATGCACTGGTTGGCGCTCTGGTCAAGGCCAAGCCCGCTTCGTCGAAGGGTGTGTACCTGAAGAAGGTTGCGCTGTCTTCGACCCAAGGTGCGGGTGTCCGCATTGAGCCGACGACGCTCAACGCGCAATAAGACAGATGTATGGGGAGGTCCGCAAGGGCTTCCCCTTTTGAACTTTGGGCCCGCGGCCGGAGTAATGGTAGCGGGGTTGTCAAAGACCGTTGGGGTTTTCGCCATCCGGTGAAAGCTTAATCAGGATTCATTCCACCCAGCGCAGATGGCGTTGCCCGAAAACAGGATCCTGGCTGTTTCGCAAGAAGCAGTCCCTGAATTTGAGGTCGCCGTGGTTGGATGTGCGGAGAGATCCGCGACATTCTTTTGAGTAAGGAGCTGACCTTGAGTCTCAATCTTGATGACAAGAAGGCTGTAGTAGCCGAGGTGTCTGCACAGGTTGCGAACGCTCAAACGATCGTGGTTGCCGAGTACCGTGGCATTGAGGTGGGACACCTCACCGTGCTGCGTGCCAAGGCCCGCGAACAGGGCGTTTACCTGCGTGTGCTGAAGAACACCCTGGCAAAGCGCGCGGTGGCTGACACTGCGTTTGCTGGCCTCGCCGATCAGATGACCGGCCCGCTGATCTATTCGATCGGTGTGGACGCGGTTGCCCCGGCGCGTGTGCTGAGCGACTTCGCTAAGACCAACGACAAGTTGGTTCTGCGTGCAGGTTCGTACGGTGGCAAGGTGCTGGATAAGGCAGGCGTGCAAGCGCTGGCCTCGATCCCGAGCCGCGAAGTGCTGCTGGCACAACTGCTGGGCGTCATGCAGGCCCCGATCTCTGGCTTCGCGCGCGTTCTCGCCGCTGTTGCCGAGCAAAAGGGTGGCCCTGCTGTTGCCGCTGAAGCCGAAGCCGAAGCCGCTGCTTAACTGCAAGCTGAATCAAATCAATCACTTTCAAATTTAGGAAATCAAAATGGCATTCGATAAAGACGCATTCCTGGCGGCCCTCGACACCATGTCCGTGATGGAACTCAACGACCTGGTGAAGGCTGTTGAAGAGAAGTTCGGCGTGTCCGCCGCTGCTATGGCCGCTCCGGCTGCTGGTGGCGCTGCTGCTGCTGCTGTTGAAGAGCAGACCGAGTTCACCGTCATCCTGGCTGGTGCCGGCGATAAGAAGGTTGAAGTCATTAAGGTTGTCCGCGCCGTGACCGGCCTGGGCCTGAAGGAAGCCAAGGACCTCGTTGATGGTGCTCCGAAGCCCGTCAAGGAAGGCATTGCCAAGGCTGATGCAGAAGCTCTGAAGAAGCAGCTGGAAGAAGCTGGCGCAAAGGTCGAGATCAAGTAATCTCGCTTTTCGCAAGCAGGGTTGGTGGCCACGGCCGCCAACCCTTTTGTCGTTTTGTGGCATCGCCGTGAAAACGGTACGGTGCCGGCCTGCAGAGGCCAGAAGACAGCGGGTGATTTAATCCGTTTTCTTGTGTCCTCTGTTGTTGGACTCTTGACCCGGAGCTTCCATGGCGTACTCCTACACCGAGAAAAAACGCATTCGCAAGAGCTTTGCCAAGCGCGCAGCTGTTCTGGATGTGCCCTTCCTTTTGGCCACCCAATTGGAATCCTATACTTCGTTCCTGCAGACCGATCTGCTTGTAGAGGAACGGCGCAACGAAGGCCTTCAAGCCGCCTTCACTTCCATTTTTCCGATCAGCTCGCATTCAGGTAATGCGCGCCTCGAATTCGTTCACTACATTCTCGGTGAGCCCGCATTCGATGTGAAGGAGTGCCAGCAGCGCGGCCTGACCTTCGCTTCGCCTTTGCGTGCTCGCGTGCGTCTGGTGATTCTTGATCGCGAAGCGTCCAAGGAAACCATCAAGGAAGTGAAGGAGCAGGAAGTGTATATGGGCGAAATTCCGCTCATGACCACGACCGGTTCTTTCGTCATCAATGGCACCGAGCGTGTCATCGTGTCGCAGTTGCACCGCTCTCCTGGCGTGTTCTTCGAGCACGACCGTGGCAAGACCCATAGCTCGGGCAAGCTGCTGTTCTCGGCGCGTATCATTCCGTACCGCGGCTCCTGGCTGGACTTCGAGTTCGACCCCAAGGACTTCCTGTTCTTCCGCGTTGACCGTCGTCGCAAGATGCCGGTCACCATCCTGCTCAAGGCGATCGGGATGAACAACGAGGAAATCCTCTCCACTTTCCACGATTTCGAGTCTTTCGAACTGGCGGGAGAAGAGATCCGTTTCGAAGTGCTGCCCGAGCGCCTGCGTGGCGAAGTGGCCCGCTTTGACATTTTCGACCCCAAGGGCAATCTGATTGTCGGCAAGGACAAGCGCATCAATGCCAAGCATGTGCGTGACATTGCCACGGCGGGCGTGACCTCGGTTGCGGTGCCGGAAGACTTTCTGCTGGGCCGTGCCTTGGCGCATGATGTTGCTGATCCGGAAACCGGTGAAGTGCTAGCGCGTGCCAATGATGAGCTGACTGAAGACCTGCTGGCGAAGCTGTCCACTGCCGGTGTGAAGGGCTTCAAGACCCTCTACATCAACGACCTGGACCGTGGTGGTTACATCTCGCAGACCCTGCGCTCGGATGAAACCCTCGACCAGTGGCAAGCACGCGTGGCCATCTATCGCATGATGCGCCCGGGCGAGCCGCCCACCGAAGATGCCGTCGAGTCGCTTTTCAATAGCCTGTTCTATTCCGAAGACCGTTACGACCTGTCGGCCGTGGGCCGCATGAAGTTCAATCGCCGCGCCTACCCGGAAAAGATGGACGACAAGTCGCCGGAATGGCTCAAGCGCTTCTATGAGCGCGTCGGCCCGCAAGGCGAAGAGGGCTCTGGCGTTCTGGCCAACGACGACATCATGGCCGTGATCGGCGTGCTGCTCGAGTTGCGTAACGGCCGTGGCGAAATCGACGATATCGATCACCTCGGTAACCGCCGTGTGCGTTGCGTGGGCGAACTGGCCGAGAACCAGTTCCGTGCCGGTTTGGTGCGCGTAGAGCGCGCCGTCAAGGAACGCCTCGGCCAAGCCGAGAGCGACAACCTGATGCCGCACGACCTGATCAATGCCAAGCCGATTTCGGCCGCGATCAAGGAGTTCTTCGGTTCGTCCCAGCTGTCGCAGTTCATGGACCAGACCAATCCGCTGTCGGAAATCACCCACAAGCGCCGCGTGTCGGCTCTTGGCCCGGGCGGTCTGACGCGTGAGCGTGCCGGCTTTGAAGTGCGCGACGTGCACCCGACCCACTATGGTCGTGTGTGCCCGATCGAAACGCCTGAAGGTCCGAACATCGGCCTGATCAACTCGCTGGCCGTGTATGGCACGACCAACCGTCACGGCTTCCTCGAGACGCCGTATCGCCGCGTGATCGACAACAAGGTGACCGACCAGATCGATTACCTGTCGGCCATCGAAGAAGGCCAGTACATCATTGCCCAGGCCAACGCCCAGATGGGTGACGATGGCAGCTTGCAAGGCGATCTGGTTTCCGCCCGCTACAAGGGTGAAGCCATGCTGGTCGAGCCGGGTCAGGTTCAGTACATGGACGTGTCGCCGTCGCAGATCGTGTCTGTTGCGGCTTCGCTGATCCCGTTCCTTGAGCATGACGATGCGAACCGCGCCTTGATGGGTGCGAACATGCAACGTCAGGCGGTGCCTTGCCTGCGTCCGGAAAAGCCGCTGGTCGGTACCGGCATCGAGCGTACCGTGGCGGTCGACTCGGGCACGACCGTGCAGGCCTTGCGTGGCGGCGTAGTGGATTACATCGATGCCAATCGCGTGGTGATTCGCGTCAACGACGACGAAACCGTGCCGGGCGAAGTCGGTGTCGATATCTACAACCTGATCAAGTACACCCGCTCGAACCAGAACACCAACATCAACCAGCGCCCGATCGTGAAGATTGGCGATCGTCTGGCCAAGGGTGACGTGATTGCTGACGGTGCATCGACTGACCTCGGCGAACTCGCTCTGGGTCAGAACATGCTGGTCGCCTTCATGACCTGGAACGGTTACAACTTCGAAGATTCGATCCTGATCTCCGAACGCGTGGTGGCCGATGACCGCTTCACTTCGATCCATATCGAAGAGCTGACTGTCGTTGCGCGTGACACCAAGCTTGGGCCGGAAGACATCACCCGCGATATCGCTTCGCTGGGTGAGGCGCAACTGGGCCGTCTGGATGAGTCCGGCATCGTGTACATCGGCGCGGAAGTGGAAGCCGGTGACGTGCTGGTCGGCAAGGTTACGCCTAAGGGCGAGACCCAGCTGACGCCGGAAGAGAAGCTGCTGCGCGCGATTTTCGGCGAGAAGGCTTCCGATGTGAAGGACACCTCGCTGCGCGTGCCTTCGGGCATGAATGGCACCGTCATTGACGTGCAGGTCTTCACTCGCGAAGGCATCGAGCGCGACAAGCGTGCCCAGTCCATCATCGACGACATGCTCAAGAGCTTCCGTCTGGATCTGGCGGACCAGATGCGTATCGTGGAACGCGATACCTTTGAGCGTATCGAGCGCCTGATCATTGGCCAGGCCGCCAATGGCGGCCCGAAGAAGCTTGCCAAGGGTACCAAGATCGACAAGGCCTATCTGGAAACCCTCGAGCAGTACAACTGGTTTGACATCCGCATGGCCGACGACGCCGTGGCCGTCCAGCTGGAACAACTGCGCGAAGGTCTGGAAAAGACCCGCAAGGATTTCGATCTCGCGTTCGAAGCCAAGCGCAAGAAGCTCACCCAGGGCGATGAACTGCCCCCGGGCGTGCAGAAGATGGTCAAGGTCTATCTTGCTGTAAAGCGCCGCCTGCAGCCGGGCGACAAGATGGCGGGTCGTCACGGTAACAAGGGTGTGGTTTCCAAGATCCTGCCGGTTGAAGACATGCCCTACATGGAAAACGGTCTGCCGGTTGATATCGTGCTGAACCCGCTGGGTGTGCCGTCACGGATGAACATCGGTCAGATTCTTGAAACCCACTTGGGCTGGGCTGCCAAGGGCTTGGGCGACAAGATCAGCGCCATGCTGCGTGCTGAAGCGACAGCCAAGGAAGTGCGCGCCCTGCTCGAAGAGATCTACAACAGCAGTGGCAAGGCTGAAGACATCAAGGGCCTCAAGGACGCAGAAGTCTTCGATCTGGCCGGTAATCTGCGCAAGGGCGTGCCCTTCGCAACGCCGGTGTTCGATGGTGCGACCGAAGAAGACATCGTGGGCATGCTCAAGCTGGCTGGCATGGATGCTGGCGGCCAAGTGTCGCTGTTCGATGGCCGCACGGGCGAATCCTTCGAGCGCAAGGTCACTGTCGGCTACAAGCATGTGCTGAAGCTGCATCACTTGGTGGATGACAAGATGCACGCCCGTTCGACCGGTCCGTACTCGCTCGTGACTCAGCAGCCGCTGGGTGGTAAGGCGCAGTTCGGTGGTCAGCGCTTCGGTGAAATGGAAGTGTGGGCACTGGAAGCCTACGGCGCGGCTTACACCCTGCAGGAAATGCTGACGGTGAAGTCCGATGACGTGACCGGCCGTACCAAGGTCTACGAAAACATCGTCAAGGGCGAGCACAAGATTGATGCCGGCATGCCGGAGTCCTTCAACGTGCTGGTGAAGGAAATTCGTTCGCTGGCGATCGACATCGACCTCGAGCGTTACTGAACCGCGACTGGAATGGAGTAAAGATAGATGAAAAGCCTGCTCGCTGACCTGTTCAAGCAAAGCCTGCCGAACGAAGAAGAGTTCGATGCGATTACCATCGGACTCGCTTCGCCGGACAAGATCCGCTCCTGGTCCTACGGTGAAGTCAAGAAGCCCGAGACCATCAACTACCGTACCTTCAAGCCAGAGCGTGATGGTCTGTTCTGCGCCAAGATCTTCGGCCCGGTGAAGGACTATGAGTGCCTGTGCGGTAAGTACAAGCGCCTTAAGCACCGTGGCGTGATCTGCGAGAAGTGTGGCGTTGAAGTCACCCTCTCTAAGGTTCGCCGTGAGCGTATGGGCCACATCGAGCTGGCCTCGGTGGTGGCGCACATCTGGTTCCTGAAGAGCCTGCCGAGCCGTCTCGGCATGGTGCTCGACATGACCCTGCGCGATATCGAACGCGTGCTGTACTTCGAAGCCTTTGTGGTGGTCGAGCCGGGCATGACCCCGCTGACCCGCGGTCAGTTGTTGACCGAAGACGACTTCATTGCCAAGACCGAAGAGTACGGTGATGAATTCGTAGCCGTGATGGGTGCCGAAGGCATCCGTGGTCTGCTGCGCAACATCGATATCCACAAGGAAATCGAGCGTCTGCGTTCGGAGCTGGAAACCACCGGTTCGGAAGCCAAGATCAAGAAGATCGTCAAGCGCCTGAAGGTGCTGGAAGCCTTCACTCAGTCCGGCATCAAGCCGGACTGGATGATCATGGAAGTGCTGCCGGTGCTGCCGCCGGACCTGCGTCCGCTGGTGCCGCTGGACGGTGGCCGCTTCGCCACCTCCGACCTGAACGATCTGTATCGTCGCGTCATCAACCGTAACAACCGTCTGAAGCGCCTGCTGGAGCTGAAGGCCCCTGAAATCATCGTGCGCAATGAAAAGCGCATGCTTCAGGAAGCCGTCGACTCGCTGCTCGACAACGGCCGCCGCGGCAAGGCCATGACTGGCGCCAACAAGCGTCCGCTGAAGTCGCTGGCCGACATGATCAAGGGTAAGGGCGGTCGTTTCCGTCAGAACCTGCTCGGTAAGCGCGTGGACTACTCCGGTCGTTCCGTGATTACCGTGGGCCCGCAGCTCAAGCTGCATCAGTGCGGCCTGCCGAAGCTGATGGCCCTTGAATTGTTCAAGCCCTTCATCTTCAACAAGCTGGAACTGATGGGGCTGGCCACGACCATCAAGCAGGCCAAGAAGCTGGTCGAATCGCAAGAGCCGGTGGTGTGGGACATCCTTGAAGAGGTGATTCGCGAGCATCCGGTGATGCTCAACCGCGCACCGACCCTGCACCGTCTGGGTATCCAGGCTTTCGAACCGACCCTGATCGAAGGCAAGGCAATCCAGTTGCATCCGCTGGTTTGTGCTGCCTTTAACGCCGACTTCGACGGTGACCAGATGGCCGTTCACGTGCCGCTGTCGCTCGAAGCACAAATGGAATGTCGCACCCTGATGCTGGCTTCCAACAACGTGCTGTCGCCCGCCAACGGCGAGCCGATCATCGTTCCGTCGCAAGACGTGGTGCTGGGCCTGTATTACGCTACTCGTGCCGGCGTGAATAGCGCTGGCGAAGGCATGCTGTTTACAGACGTGTCGGAAGTCAAGCGCGCCTACGAATCCGGTCAGATCTCGCTGCACGCCAAGATCACCGTGCGTATTCGCGAAGTGGAAGTGGATGCAGATGGCAACAAGACCGAAACGGTCAAGCGCTATCACACCACGGCTGGCCGCTCCCTGTTGTCCGAAATCCTGCCGGCAGGCCTGCCGTTCTCGGTGATCGACAAGGCGCTGAAGAAGAAAGAGATTTCTCGCCTGATCAACACCTCCTTCCGCCGCTGTGGCCTGCGCGAAACAGTGATCTTCGCCGACAAGCTGATGCAGTTCGGTTTCCGTCTGGCCACGCGTGCTGGTATTTCCATTGCGGTGAAGGACATGCTCGTCCCAGCCGAGAAGGAAACCATCATTGGCGCTGCTGAAGCTGAAGTGAAGGAAATTGCCCAGCAGTATTCGTCTGGTCTGGTGACTGACGGCGAACGCTATAACAAGGTTGTGGATATCTGGGGCCGCACGGGTGACCAGGTGGCCAAGGCCATGATGGATCACCTGGGCAAGGAGCCGGTGGTTGACCGCGAGGGCAACAACACCAAGCAGGAGTCCTTCAACTCGATTTACATGATGGCCGACTCCGGCGCGCGCGGTTCTGCCGCGCAGATTCGTCAGCTCGCCGGCATGCGTGGCCTGATGGCCAAGCCAGATGGCTCCATCATCGAGACGCCGATCACCACGAACTTCCGTGAAGGTCTGAACGTTCTGCAGTACTTCATCTCGACCCACGGCGCACGTAAGGGCCTCGCGGATACCGCGCTGAAGACGGCTAACTCAGGCTATCTGACACGTCGCTTGGTCGATGTGACCCAGGATCTGGTCGTGACCGAGGACGATTGCGAAACCACTAACGGTTTCGTGATGAAGGCCATGATCGAAGGCGGTGAAGTGGTTGAGCCGTTGCGTGAGCGCATTCTTGGCCGCGTGGCTGCCGATGATGTGGTCAGCCCGGAAAGCCAGGAAACCGTCATCTACGCCGGCTCGCTGCTGGACGAAGATGCGTGTGACCTGATTGATGCGCTGGGGATTGACGAAGTGCGCGTGCGCGCTCCGCTGACCTGCGAAACCCGCTACGGTTTGTGCGCCAAGTGTTACGGCCGCGACCTCGGTCGTGGCAATCTGGTGAACGTCGGTGAAGCGGTGGGTGTGATCGCGGCTCAGTCGATCGGCGAGCCGGGCACCCAGCTGACCATGCGTACCTTCCACGTGGGTGGTGCCGCATCGCGAGCTGCGGTTGCAAGTTCGGTTGAAGCCAAGTCGGCGGGTATCGTGCGTTTCGCTGGCAACATGCGCTACGTCACCAATGCCAAGGGCGAGAAGATTGTTATCTCGCGTTCGGCTGAAGTCGTGGTGGCCGATGATGCAGGGCGCGAGCGTGAGCGTCACAAGCTCACCTACGGTGGCACGCTGCTGGTTGATGACGGTCAGACCGTCAAGGCCGGCGTCCAGCTGGCCGTGTGGGATCCGCACACCCGTCCGATCATCACCGAGTACTCGGGCACGATCAAGTTCGAGAATGTCGAAGAAGGCGCCACGGTTGCCAAGCAGATCGATGAAGTGACCGGTCTGTCGACCCTGGTCGTCATTGATGCCAAGCGCCGCAGTGCCAGCACCAAGGGCGTGCGCCCGCAGGTCAAGCTGATCAACGATTCTGGCGAAGAAGTGAAGATCGCCGGTACTGATCATGCGGTGACCATCACCTTCCAGGTCGGCTCGCTGATCACTGTGAAGGATGGGCAGCAGGTGTCGGTGGGTGACGTGCTGGCCAAGATTCCGCAAGAGTCTGCCAAGACCCGTGACATTACCGGTGGTCTGCCGCGCGTTGCTGAGCTGTTTGAAGCCCGTGCGCCGAAGGATGCTGGTGTGCTGGCCGAAGTGACGGGCACCCTGTCCTTCGGTAAGGACACCAAGGGCAAGCAGCGCCTGGTGATCACCGAGCCTGATGGCACGGTGCATGAGTCGCTGATTCCGAAGGACAAGCATGTGCTGGTGCACGATGGTCAGGTGGTGCAGCGCGGCGAGTTGATCGTCGATGGCCCGGCTGATCCGCACGACATCCTGCGTCTGCAGGGCGTGGAGGCGCTGGCCCGCTACATCATCGACGAAGTGCAGGATGTGTATCGACTGCAAGGTGTGAAGATCAACGACAAGCACATTGAGGTGATCGTCCGCCAGATGCTGCGCCGCGTGATCGTGAGCGAACCGGCAGAAAGCCGTTTCATTCGCGAAGAGCAAGTCGAGCGTTCCGAAGTGCTGGACGAAAACGACAAGCTCATTGCCGAAGGCAAGCTGCCTGCCAGCTACGAATATATGCTGCTGGGTATCACCAAGGCTTCGCTTTCCACCGATTCGTTCATCTCGGCGGCTTCCTTCCAGGAAACCACCCGTGTGCTGACCGAAGCGGCGATCATGGGCAAGAAGGATGATCTGCGCGGCCTGAAGGAAAACGTCATTGTCGGTCGTTTGATCCCGGCTGGTACCGGTCTGGCTTACCACCGCAACCGCCGCAATCAGACCCCGGGTCTGGATGCTGCGAATGCCTTGTTTGCTTCGCCGGAGGAAATTGCCGCAGTGGCTGAAGGCGAATCGCCCGACGTTGCTTGACGGAGTTTGCGGGAGTCGTATAGACTCCCGCGTCTTGGGATGGGCCGGCCAATCGCAGCCGGCCCTGTATTGTTTGATCGCGGCCCGTGTCGGAATTTTTCGGCTGGTGGTGAGATCCGAGGAAAAGTAATGCCAACTATCAATCAACTCGTTCGCAAGGGCCGCGAGGCTCAAGTGACGAAAAGCAAGGTGCCTGCTCTGGAAGCTTGTCCCCAGAAGCGTGGCGTATGTACCCGTGTTTACACCACGACCCCGAAGAAGCCGAACTCGGCTCTGCGTAAGGTTGCCAAGGTGCGTCTGACCAACGGTTTTGAGGTTATTTCCTACATCGGCGGTGAAGGCCACAACCTGCAGGAACACTCGGTTGTGCTGATTCGCGGTGGTCGTGTGAAGGATTTGCCGGGTGTGCGTTATCACATCGTGCGCGGTTCGCTTGACCTGCAAGGTGTCAAGGATCGCAAGCAATCCCGCTCCAAGTACGGCGCTAAGCGCCCGAAAAAATCCTGATCATTGACGAAAGGAGATAGACATGCCCCGTCGTCGCGAAGTACCGAAGCGTGAAATTCTGCCGGATCCGAAGTTTGGCTCCCAGGATGTTTCCAAGTTCATCAACGTCATCATGGATAGCGGCAAGAAGTCGGTTGCCGAAGGTATCGTGTATGGCGCCTTTGCTGTGATCTCCAGCAAGTCCAGCAAGGACCCTCTGGAGATCTTTTCCACTGCAATCGCCAACGTCAAGCCGGTGGTTGAGGTGAAGAGCCGTCGCGTGGGTGGTGCAAACTACCAGGTGCCGGTTGAAGTTCGTCCGAGCCGTCGTATGGCTCTGTCGATGCGCTGGCTGCGTGAAGCTGCCCGCAAGCGCTCCGAGAAGACCATGGCTCAGCGCCTGGCCGGCGAGCTGCTTGAGGCTTCTGAAGGCCGTGGCGCCGCCATGAAGAAGCGTGACGAAGTGCACCGTATGGCTGATGCCAACAAGGCGTTCTCGCACTTCCGCTTCTGATGATCGCGTGACGGGCAAGAGTCGGGCCCTGCAAAGGGCTCGATTTCTTTTAACGAAAGCCTGTTTGCATCTGCAAGATTTTGTTATTCAACCTGCTTCATTTGACTAGAGGCTGAAACCGTGGCACGCACTACCCCCATCGAGAGATATCGCAATATCGGTATCTCGGCACACATCGACGCCGGCAAGACCACCACCACCGAGCGTATCCTTTTCTACACCGGTGTTAATCACAAGATCGGCGAAGTGCATGATGGCGCTGCCACCATGGACTGGATGGAGCAGGAGCAGGAGCGTGGTATCACCATCACCTCTGCTGCCACCACCTGTTTCTGGAAGGGTATGGCCGGCAATTTCGCCGATCACCGCATCAACATTATCGACACCCCGGGGCACGTTGACTTCACGATTGAAGTCGAACGCTCCATGCGTGTGCTGGATGGCGCTTGCATGGTTTATTGTGCTGTGGGTGGTGTTCAGCCCCAGTCTGAAACCGTGTGGCGCCAGGCCAATAAGTACAAGGTTCCGCGTCTGTCGTTCGTTAACAAGATGGACCGCACTGGCGCCAATTTTTTCAAAGTGTACGACCAGCTGCGTACCCGCCTGAGCGCCAATCCGGTTCCGGTTGTGTTGCCGATCGGTGCTGAAGAGAACTTCACCGGCGTTATCGACCTGATCAAGATGAAAGCGATCATCTGGGATGAGGCCAGCCAGGGCACCAAGTTCAGCTACGAAGAGATTCCGGCTGATATGGCTGATACGGCTGCCGAGTGGCGCGAGAAGATGGTTGAGGCTGCTGCCGAATCGTCTGAATCCATGATGGATAAGTATCTTGAGGCGGGCGATCTGTCTGAGGAAGAAATCATCAAGGGCTTGCGTGATCGCACCATCGCCTGTGAGATCCAGCCGATGCTGTGTGGTACTGCGTTCAAGAACAAGGGCGTGCAGCGTATGCTGGATGCTGTCATTGAATTTATGCCTTCGCCGGTGGATATCCCTCCGGTCAAGGGTTTGGATGAAGATGACAAGGAAACCGAGCGTCGGGCCGCTGATGACGAAAAGTTCTCGGCCTTGGCCTTCAAGCTGATGACCGATAAGTATGTGGGTCAGCTGACCTTCATTCGTGTGTACTCCGGTGTGCTGAAGTCGGGCGACTCCGTGTATAACCCGATCAAGGGCAAGAAGGAGCGTATTGGCCGTCTGGTGCAGATGCACGCCAATGACCGCAAGGAAATTGACGAAGTGCGCGCAGGCGACATTGCTGCCGCCATCGGCCTGTCTTCCGTGACCACGGGTGAAACCCTGTGTCCGCCCGATAGCATTGTGACCCTCGAGCGCATGGTGTTCCCGGATCCGGTGATTCACGTTGCTGTTGAGCCGAAGACCAAGGGCGACCAGGAAAAGATGGGTATCGCTCTGGGGCGTTTGGCCCAGGAAGATCCGTCCTTCCGCGTGCGTACCGATGAGGAGTCTGGTCAGACCATCATCTCCGGTATGGGCGAGTTGCACCTGGAAATTCTGGTGGACCGCATGAAGCGCGAGTTCGGTGTTGAAGCCAATGTGGGCGCACCGCAGGTGGCTTATCGCGAAACCATCCGCAAGGTTGTCGAAGATGCTGAAGGCAAGTTCGTCAAGCAGTCTGGTGGCCGTGGTCAGTATGGTCACGTCGTGATCAAGATCGAGCCGAACGAGCCGGGCAAGGGCTTTACTTTCGTGGATGCCATCAAGGGTGGTGTTGTGCCGCGCGAGTTCATTCCTGCGGTTGAAAAGGGCTTGATCGACAGCATTCCGAATGGTGTGCTGGCCGGTTTCCCGGTGGTGGATGTGAAGTGCACGCTGCACTTTGGTTCCTACCACGATGTGGACTCGAACGAAAACGCCTTCAAGATGGCCGCCTCGATGGCCTTCAAGGAAGGTTGTCGTCGCGCCAGTCCGGTGATTCTCGAGCCGATGATGGCTGTTGAGGTGGAAACACCGGAAGACTTCATGGGCAACATCATGGGCGATCTTTCGGGTCGTCGCGGCATCGTGCTGGGCATGGAAGACCTGCCTGGCCAGATCAAGGCGATCAAGGCCGAAGTGCCGCTGGCTGAAATGTTTGGCTACTCGACCACGATGCGTTCGCTGTCGCAGGGTCGTGCTACGTACTCCATGGAGTTCAAGCACTACACCGAAGCGCCGAAGAACGTCGCTGACGCCATCATCAACAAGAAGTAATCCCATCCAATTCAAGATCGAAGGAGCTAGAAATGGCAAAGGAAAAGTTTGAACGTACGAAGCCGCACGTGAACGTCGGCACGATTGGTCACGTTGACCACGGCAAGACCACGCT
>NZ_JAUOOA010000018.1:0-13872 GCF_030548425.1 Uliginosibacterium sp. 31-12
AAGTGAGGGGCAGCCGGAGCTGCGCAGCAGCGTAGGGAACCACAAGCGCAGCTTGTGGCTGTCCCGCTCGACTGCAGTGTTAGAGGACTCGGCCAAGAAACTCATTGATTGAATCTTTTGCGGAAACTATTGCGGCAACCATCGCTATAACGGCGGCCCACTTAGCCCACTTGGCTTGTGCAACTGCGGCTTCTGCACTTGCTGCGGAGGCCAATTTCGCTTCGTTAGCGATTGCATTGGCTTCGCGCGCTATCGCAAGCACCTCTGCGTTGTACTCATGGTCTTGGCGAAGTAGCCATTCTGTTGCTTCTAACTTCATTATGCCGGACGCAAACTCTCCTGACTCTACGGCTATCTTGACGGCGGGCACCCCTAACGAGGAAAAGCGAGAATGTAGAGTTTCCCGAAATTTTCTTACTGCGGATCTCTCGTTTTCTTCGCTCTCAGGATAAATAAAGCCATTTGCAATCTGAACATGCAATGTTTTCTTGAGTTCCAGCCAATCTGCCACTTCGATCGCTGTAACTCCTTGTCTTTGCAAGGTAACGTCGTGGCCGTTCACGCTTGCTTGTTGACCCTCAATTTTGTTGACTATGCGAACAGAGTGCATAAGACCTCTAACGTTTGACGTGAGGGGCCGCCGTAGCGGCGAAGCCGCGAAGGGAACCCACAAGCGCAGCTTGTGGGCGGTCCCTCTCGACGGAATTGTTAGAGCGTGAGTGGGGAGCGGGCCTTGTTTTCATGGTTTTAGCTGTGGGCATCATCAATGGAGTTGTACCCAGGCTCGTGATGGTGTGAGGTTTCGCTGTGAGAGTGCTCGAATATTGAACCATCGTGGACTGATGCGGGAGATGCAATCGCCGCCTCGGGGAAGGCAAGGCCAATTAGTATTCCGATGACTGAGCCGCCGAAAACTACCCCTATGCTGGTGAGTGCCGACCACTCTTTAAAATTCGGACCCGCGACCAGAATTGAAACCATCAAGCCGCCACACAGCCCTATTAGCCAGCCAACCCCTCTGAATTTTCGGATTACGGCAGACCCGTGGTTTGCGTTCGAATTCATGGCTGAGCTCTAACGTTTGACGTGAGGGGCCGCCGCAGCGGCGAAGCCGCGAAGGGAACCCACAAGCGCAGCTTGTGGGCGGTCCCTCTCGACGGAATGGTTAGGCGGTGACTGCATAAACTCTAACTCACTCAAGAATTTCAACAAGCATCTGATATTCACCCTCGGCTCCGCTCCAATGAAATCCACGCATGCCAAGTTGTTCGGCCGCAACTACGTGTTCTTTCGTATCGTCAATGAACAAGCACTGATGGGGGAAGACCTGTAACCGCTCACAAGCGCGAAGAAAGAATGCAGGCTCTGGTTTCGCAACTCCCTTCAAGGCGGAATTCATGAACACATCGACGGCGCCGTATATTCCAAAATTTTCATCAAATGAATCAAGCGTGATCGACGCTCCATTATTAAGTATCGCGGTTCGTTTCTTACCTTTCAAGACAGCTAAAAGACCCCAGAGCCTTTCGTCTTTTTCGTATTTCCTAGGAATTTCGCTAACGCCTGAAAAGAACGTTACTTCGTCAATTTTAAGTTCAGTGATTGCTTTATTCTTCGCTCGATCTGAGTCAAAGTCGGAGCAAATGATGTTTTCGATGGCATCCAGCGTTGCGTTTGTTTGATAGCTCCTCCGCTTCGTGAGCAGTACCCCACCCATATCAAACAGAACCGCAGAAATGGCGCTCACTTTTTCACCGCCTAACGTAGAAGTGAGGGGCCGCCGTAGCGAAGCGAAGGGAACCCAAAGCGCAGCTTTGGGCGGTCCCTCTCGACTGCCGGGTTAGAGCGCTGGATGGTAAGTGACGGTTTTGATTTCACTATCGACACCACTGCTGCTCGCAAGGAACACCATCGTGATTGCCATCCATTTTTGTATTAGGGCAGTTTTTCAAAAAGAATGTTGCTTCTTCACAAGAGGTCATTTGCGAACAGTGCGTACGCCCATCACAAGTAAAACTAGCGGAAATCATTTTCGGCTGTGTGTTGTTGCCGCCAACGAGAGTGCTAAGTGAAGAATCGTTTTGGGCGTGCGCAAAATTTGGCTGAAAGTGCTCGTAGGCTTTCATGCCACAAAAAACAACAAGCGCGACAAGGATCAACTTTTTCATTTTTGTAAAAGCTCTAACGTGGAAGTGAGGGGGCGCCGAGCGTAGCGAGGGAAGCCAGCTTGCTGGCCGTCCCCTCGACTGTAGTGTTAGATCGTGTGTAGCTCACAAACGAATTGGCGCCTTTTTGCATGCTCATCACCCGATGCCTCAAGTACGTGCTCCTCATGCTTGAGAAAATTGACTGGCTTCTTCTTGAATGTCTCGAAGCACTGTAGCGCCTATTACTTCTTCGATGGGCCACTCAGCAACCAATGCATGAGAATCTTCAGAGCCAAGAAAATCCTGCGCCGATGCAACAGAGACCCAATTCAAAAGAACATAAGATATATGACGGGTATTGTCATCAACATGAAAACTAAATCCGATTTCTCCAAATGCGGCCCGGCGCTCTGCTTGGCTTTCTAGCTTTCCAAGCAATTCAGTTCGCCTCCGACAATCCACTTGAAACAGAACTTTGGTCATGTTGATGAGAGAAGATCTAACGTTTGACGTGAGGGGCCGCCGTAGCGGCGAAGCCGCGAAGGGAACCCACAAGCGCAGCTTGTGGGCGGTCCCTCTCGACGGAATTGTTAGGCAGTGCGGCGCTAGGATGTTTCATCTGCTGTCTTTTGCTGCTTTGGCGTATGCATTTTGCACTGTCTTCGCGAGCTCAATCTCTTTGCCATCACAACTACGAAGATAGATGCCAGGTTTTGGCTCCATTTCACCAATTTGAAACCGGACGCTAGGATTATTTTCGTCGAACCATAATCGCTCGAGGGTGACGCTCTTTGAACAGTAGTCGAATTCTGCTAAACCATGTTGGACCAGCAGCGTAATTTTACCGGTATCTGAAAACACGATTGCGGCGGAGCTAGGGATGCCGCGATTTGAGAGACCAACAAATAGACGATTGTCTTTAGATGCGAATAGCTTCTCGAAGTGGACACCAGGAATCCGTGCAACCGGCTTGCCGTTTGTGAATATCTCGAGCAGAAAATCGGGATACTTCGGGCTCTTTCGAGAATCAGTGGTGAGCACGATCCTTGTTTTGCCATAAGTAAAATTTTCGACATCGATTTTCTTGGCATAGCTCCATGAATCGGCTTGTGCGATTGAAATCGACAAGCAAGCGATGAGTGCTATGAAGATGCGACGTTTCATTCAATGCCTAACGTGGAAGTGAGGGGCAGCCGGAGTGCGAAGCACGGAGGGAACCAACAAGCGCAGCTTGTTGGCTGTCCCTCTCGACTGCAGGGTTAGAAGTTTTTGTGCAAGCCATGTTCTTCTGCGTACCGAGTCATACGCTCACTAAGTTGGTCAGGATCTGCCCAGAACTCTTTGTCCAATTTATTCAGTTCTTCCTGATGCGCTTCGCCTTGGGCCAACAATACTTTGCGTCGTTCGCTTGTGTTGGATGGCACTTCCAGATCACCAAAGATGAGGGCCTTCGCAGACATTAGAAGAGCCAGGCTCTTTGAGGCCTTCAGTTTGGTTAGAGCTTCCACCGCAAAGTGGAAGTAGTCGGCGGAACTGTTGTGGAAGTACTGATCAAAGCCACCGTTATAGACCTCGCCAATCACGACGTTTGTGGCGAAGAACAATTGATTCTCACGGGTGAGCCTCGCGAAGCCTTTGTCTGTGTTGTGAACCTGATTGACGAGCCACAGCCAATGTTTGTGCTCTGCTGTTTCTCGATACTTCTTCTCTTCTTCGTGGCGAACTTTTGATGCCTCGATGCTCTTTCGATAGCCGCCCTTGCATGGCATGCAAAGCCCTTCATTCCTCTCTGCAGTGGAAAGAAGAATGGATGCACCACACGCTGAACATGGAACGCGGTCTGACATGGCGTGACTTCTAACGTTTGACGTGAGGGGCCGCCGCAGCGGCGAAGCCGCGAAGGGAACCCACAAGCGCAGCTTGTGGGCGGTCCCTCTCGACGGAATTGTTGGGCGTCTTAGCGCTCATAGAACCACTCCATCAACTCGGTCGCGACTGCCGGAGACAGCTCTTGGATAGCCTCTGCAATTTCCGGAGGGCCTTTGGCCGCAGCGATTGCTGAAAGCGCACACAACAAGAAATCGGCATCCCAGTCACGCTCGGCCGCGGCAGCGACTAGCGATGGAAGGCGCCTCAATGATGAAAAGTATGCAGACGATAAATCATCTGGAACTTTGATATTTCCTTTTTGGCGGCAGATCTCTACCCAGGCAGGAAACTGAAAGAAACTTGAATCTGCTTTCAACGGGCTGGAGGAAAGATAATTCACTACGTGCGGCACAGCCGCAAACGAAGCTGAATAGACATCCCCTTGGTGAGCTAACGCACTCCAGATTGAAAACCAAGGCTCTCCATTTCCATCGTCCTCCGGTAAGTCAGCCAGTTGCTTGAGCAATGATGGGATATCAGAGGCAGGCCCGTAAGCATGCTCAAGCTCTGACCAACGCGGACTATCGAGACTAAGCAACGAAAGACTCCTTTGACGCCCAACGTAGAAGTGAGGGGCGGCCGGAGCGAAGCGGAGGGAACCACAAGCGCAGCTTGTGGCCGTCCCTCTCGACTGCCGGGTTAGGCATCGCTCGCGTCATCCTTGAGCCGTCCTCTAAGAAATTTACCCGAAACACCCTTTAGCTCGCTCCTGTCAATTAGCTTACCTTTGAACTGAAAATTCTGATCAATGCGAACGATGAGCAACTGCTCGAAATTTCCTTGGCTCTTGACGAGAACACGGTCGCTGGTTTTCTCTGGTGAGATGGTCTTCACCTCAACAAGCACTCCGCTAATTGTGCCGTCAGAACCGGCCTCGTGTGTCCTGTGGCGGCGAAGGTCGAATTTTATCTCAGCGTAAATCTCTCCGAGCTCTCCCCAAACCTGTAAGTACCTGCCGGTGTTCTCGAAATGGCGTTTAGCGCAATCTATCAAATCGTAGAAAATATCTGCTTGCTTTAGGGTACAAAAGGGAAATCCATCTCTGCTTTTAAAGAGAGTGTCGGGCTCGACCGGGAGGGGCTTATCTTCTGGTACATCGCCAAGCTGAGAATCGACCCACTCTCTGTCAATGTATTCCCATTCCCAAGGTGCGGCGCCGGAGCCCGCAGCATCGGCTATCTCCTCAGCGCTGTAGCCACGCTCGTTCATTTCGTAAAGAAAATCCCAGTCGCTCATGGCTTTCTTTGCCTAACGTTTGACGTGAGGGGCCGCCGCAGCGGCGAAGCCGCGAAGGGAACCCACAAGCGCAGCTTGTGGGCGGTCCCTCTCGACGGAATGGTTAGCCACTACTTCAACCTCGCAATGAGGCTTTGCATTTGGATCTTCCACACAGGGAAATCTTTCTTGTTTTCCTGCCATAGCTCTTGAAGCTCCGACTTGTGGCCATTCAGGATGCGCGAAACCGCTTTGGTAGCTACGGGGGAAAGCCTTGCTATTTCTTCTTTGTGCTGCTTTTCCAACCAAGAAGATAGCTCCTTGGGGAGTGACTTACTTGCTTTGCCCTTCGAAGCCGCGACCACTTCCGCTGCTGCAACTGCGGCCGAGCATTCAGGCGCTTCAAGATAGCCATCGACCAGCGCTGCATTGAGGGTGGCCGATAGTAATGAGGAACCTTTTGACTTGATGCACTGACCCGCCCAATCAAGAGCGTCGTCATTGTCAAAACTTCCGGAATCCCATGCACCTGCCTTTGCAAATGGCATGAACGCGGATAGAGCGGCCAGCGCTACAAAATTGCGACGGTTCATTGTGTGGCTAACGTTGGAGGTAAGGGGCGCGGAGCCGGCTTGCCGGCGAAGCGTCCCGCTTGACCGGAGTGTTAGCCAAAGCATCGAAAAATTGAGTCATGTCGGTGCATTTCTATTGTTTATGGTCGGCTGCGTAATTCGACCATCATCGTATCTACGCAAATACGGATACAAAATTATCCTCCCCTCACTATCGGTGCCGATCTTTGCAATGATCATCCCTTCGTCACCGCTTTTGTGGTGAGGGCCACAGCTTGAGAAGCCGTATTTCATAGAGATTTTATTTCCTCTATGAACTCTGGCGTCAGAGGTCTTCAGAACTTGCTTAATCCTCGCAACAGCCTTTCCGTGGTTTACAGTTGACAACGAAACGTTCGCAATTAAATCTGCATCAGGCTGCGGATCGGGAATACTTTTGAAGAAAAGCGTGTCTTCAACGCTGGCCCCTCGGCAAGCATGCACTTGTGGGGATATCAGTAGGAGGAAAAAACCTAACGTAATGGAGTGGCGCATGCGTTTCTCCCCAGTAACTCGGACCGGCTAACGTTTGACGTGAGGGGCCGCCGCAGCGGCGAAGCCGCGAAGGGAACCTGCAAGCGCAGCTTGCAGGCGGTCCCTCTCGACGGATTGGTTAGCCTGCACGCAGAATCTCAACGACAGTGGTTTTGCTAAACCAATCATACACAGCACGGCTTTTCTTACTGAAGGTGATGAAAAGCAAGTTTGCAATTAGCCAATAAAATGCAAAATCTCTTACGAGCGCGGCAGAAAAACTGGGATCAATGTCTTGAATGCCGAACATCTTAGAGACGACACTAAGCGGGTATTGCATGAACGAAAGATATGCAATGGATGCCAATGCGGTGCGCAGAATGAATTTTAAGTTGCTTGGCCGAGCCATACTTGGATGATCGAGCACCCTAAGTTTCATAAAGAGCTTCCCAGCTGAACCCCGAATCGTGGCAAACGACAACGCGAAATAACACAACAACAGAAAGTATTGTATAGCAAGGCCAAAAATAGTATGGGTGCTTTGTATGAACCCACTGCTTTGTAACATTGCTATTAACAAAGAAATTATTACGGTATCGATGAATATAGCGGATGCTCGGCGACCGCCTGTGAAGTAATTATCTTTCATTAGTAACTCTCTAGGTTGTGCGACAGAATTTCTGCAGGCTAACGTGGAAGTGAGGGGCAGCCGGAGCTGCGCAGCAGCGTAGGGAACCACAAGCGCAGCTTGTGGCTGTCCCTCTCGACTGTAGTGTTAGGCGGCACGGATTGATGTTGTGGCATTTGTATGTAGAACCTAGGCGTATTTTTAAGCGGCATGGGCTTTAAGAGTATTTGACCGTGATGAAAATCAAGGAGCCCAAGATGAGTGCAAGTAGTAGCCAGAGTAGCACTCTAAAAATAACACTTTTTTTCGCTCCGGTTTCTATAGCGCCACCAACAGCTTGAATAGCAACAAATTCGATTAGGTCATCAATCACAAACTTACCTCCTGCCTTTAAATCCGACAAACATGGCTAACGACATTGCCAGCACGCTAATCGCCAATTGAACATATGCTGCGAGAGCGTAAGCATGCGAATCTCGATCTGGAAACGAACCAATCCACGCCGTTTGTATTGACCAAAGTAAACAATAGACCGATAGCAATATGAATGAAATAACGATGAGCCAATAAAGCACTCGCGGAATCGCATTGAGCGGCCAAAGTTTCATGACGCCTAACGTTTGACGTGAGGGGCCGCCGCAGCGGCGAAGCCGCGAAGGGAACCCACGAGCGCAGCTTGTGGGCGGTCCCTCTCGACGGAATTGTTAGAGCGGCGGTGATCAGTGCTCACAAAGTGCATATGTATTTTTAACTCTTCCGCTTTCGGCGGCAATTTTGCAACGGCAAGCTGCTGGGCCTATCACGCTTACAACGGTACCTCCCACCTCGTGACGTACTGATTTCTCACCAAGTGAGTTGAACGCCGATATCGCTTCATCAACACTGCTGCTAGCAGCTATGCTTTCGCAGACGCCCCTAACCGCCCAATGGTTGCTTGCTGTTTCGTACGTCATCCTCCCCCACGTTACTGCGAATATGCCCGCGATCAGCAGGAAAGCCTTAGCTAATACGCCCCTAATTTGCATGAGCTCTAACGTAGAAGTGAGGGGCGGCCGGAGCGCAGCGTAGGGAACCACAAGCGCAGCTTGTGGCCGTCCCTCTCGACTGCCATGTTAGCGGCCTGTAACGTCGAGCACTGACCAGCCGAACCAAAACCCCGAAACAAACAAGCCCCAACAAAACGTGAAAGGGCCGCTTTTAAAACACCCTAAGCATAAACCGGTGTGTCGTTTTAAAGCCAATGAAATAAAACTTAAGACTACAAAAGCAACAGTGTTTTTGGTTTTGTGCTCACCTACACAAACAATAAGCCCAACCCCAGCAACACCTTTTCCTTATTGTAGCCCTCAACTTTTAGCGTCTTGTGTCGCCCAAGCCGTTCAATCGTTGACTGTGTTGCGTGCGGTTACATGAGCGAAGCGAACACAAAAAACCTACGAAGTCCCAACAACACTAAGAACTAAAAACCCTCAATCTCGAACCCTGCTTGAGACGCCAAATAACCGAAACCCAATGAGGATAAGTGTTGCGCTAACGTTTGACGTGAGGGGCCGCCGTAGCGGCGAAGCCGCGAAGGGAACCCACAAGCGCAGCTTGTGGGCGGTCCCTCTCGACGGAATGGTTAGGGCGATGTTTTAGCATCACCTTCGGCAAAATTAAGGTGGGGTTTGGATTTGTGCCACATAAAAATGGACGACAGCGCAAAAACAACAACGAAAACAAAAAGCATCGCGATAAGCTGAAAGAACGCTCCGCCGTAATCTTCCGCTAGCTCGGATGCACTACCGACGCCTGTTTTCCAGACATAGATACGCCACCACACCTCACCGAACACGTATGTGACAAGCGACGATGCAAGCAGCCCGAAACCGCATGATTTGCTTAATCTGACAAGCGTTCGCATTGCACTCATCTGAATCGCTCTAACGTTTGACGTGAGGGGCCGCCGTAGCGGCGAAGCCGCGAAGGGAACCCACAAGCGCAGCTTGTGGGCGGTCCCTCTCGACGGAATTGTTAGGCCGATTTTCGACCTCATGCGAGACCAGAAGCATATTTTCTATCGAACGAGAAGAGCAATAAATAGACAAACAAAAACTGCCATATTTACAAAAACTGGGGTTGCCATTTTTAGTTGATCAAACCGCCCGGCAAACTCGCCCTCCCTGACTATCTTTCTTCTTACGGACTGAACCAAGGGAGCGTGCGCAATGACTGACGCAAATAATAGGTAGTAAACGACGCCACTTTTCCCATCCAGCATAACTAAAAATAAGGCAATAAGCGAAATAACAGGCCACACATAGAGCGCCGACAATATAAAAAACACACCGATCAGTTGCATCCAACCAAGCATGAAAGGCCTAACGTAGAAGTGAGGGGCCGCCGTAGCGAAGCGAAGGGAACCCAAAGCGCAGCTTTGGGCGGTCCCGCTCGACTGCCGGGTTAGCCCGCGCTTTCAAACCCCGCGTGCCACCGCGCCGGACGACCGATAAACAACGGCGCTGCAATGCTCGCGCCACCGGGGCAAAACTAAAAACCACAACGAACCCGAACGCCAAATTACAAGCCTACCGGGCAAACCGAAGATACAACGCCGCCCGATCAAGCGACACGACAAATCGCAATGGCATGAACGCCGACAACGAAAAGAGTGGCGCGGCGCCCACAATTAAACCCAACTTACAACCTGGCCCGACTCAATTAACGGGACTTGGGCACGACGTTCAATTCACAACAGCAATCGAAGGCTAACGTGGAAGTGAGGGGCAGCCGGAGCGCGAAGCGCGGAGGGTACCAACAAGCGCAGCTTGTTGGCTGTCCCGCTCGACTGTAGTGTTAGATGCGTTCATGGCTGAATAGGGACAACAAAGAGGCTGCCGAACGCGACGCCTACGCTAACTGCATTAGCAATGAAAATCCAGCCGAACTCACGCCGCTTGATTGGAAATTGATACGCCTTGCGATACACAAAACTCTCTATCGCTGTATTGACCAAACAAGCAAGAACAAAGGTGGCTAACCAAGTGATGGGATTAAACGTACCCCAATTTAGCGCCTTCATATACAGCAGGCCAGGAAAGAACTCCCACGCAATGCCCGCGAGGGGAATGAGAAGTATGCCTGCGACAGAAGAAGCAGCATTGGCCACTGTAGTGACGATTGCCGCCCTTTTCATTGGGATGGCAAACAGCCATTTCACAAATATAACTTCTGCGATCAAGCCAATCGAAATAGCCCACCACGAAAATAGCCGAGTTTCAAGATAAAGGGCTGGCCAGACCACATCGGCATAAGCCAGCGCAGGCATTGCCAGAGCGGAACACCCGACAGCTAACTTGGTGAGGAAGCGCATAGCATCTAACGTTTGAGGTGAGGGGCGCCGGAGCGAAGCGCAGGGAACCCAAAAGCTAAGCTTTTGGGCGTCCCGCTCGACTGAATTGTTAGCCAAAACTTTGACAATTCATCAGCCACCGCGCCGGACACCAAATAAACAAGAGCACGAAAAATGCCGTGCCACCGGGACAAAACTAAAAACATCAACGAACCCGAACGCCAAATTACAAACCTATCGGGCAAACCCAAGATACAACGCCGCACGATCAAGCGACACGGCAAATCTCAACAGCATGAACGCCGACAAAGAAAAGAGTGGCGCGGCGCTCACAATGAAAACCAACTTCCAACCTGGCGCGCTCGTCATTCGGAGCCCACGGGCACGACGCTCAATTCACAACCGAAACAAAGAGGCTAACGTTTGACGTGAGGGGCCGCCGGAGCTGCGCAGCAGCGAAGGGAACCCACAAGCGCAGCTTGTGGGCGGTCCCTCTCGACGGAATTGTTAGGCGTTTTTCCAACGCTGAAGTGCTTCTTGTAGCCACTCATCCCAGCATTCACTTTCAATCAGATCGTGAAAATTTTTATCGAGAAACAGCAAGAAAGCATGGATTGCGCTTCGATGCTCTGACTCCAGCAAGGTGAACTGCGCATTATCTGGGCCAATTGAGATGAGATTGATGAACCTCATCATAAATAGATCGCCATCTCTATCCTTGGCCTCAGACACAGATAACTCCATAAGACGAGGCAACATATAGCCCATCGCCTCCGGGGTGAGAAATGGCAGTGGGCTCCAAGAGACAAGCCCAAAATCCTCACTGAAAATTTGCTCGCGAGGTTTTCCGCCGAGCATTTCCTCATACTCTTCCCGCTCTGGTGGATATAAATCATTAACGACGTATCGTGCTGGCTGGCCAAAACCAGAAAAGCATTCATACATCTGAAGAAGGATCGGTGAGGACAAAACGAAACGCCTAACGTTTGACGTGAGGGGCCGCCGCAGCGGCGAAGCCGCGAAGGGAACCCACAAGCGCAGCTTGTGGGCGGTCCCTCTCGACGGAAGGGTTAGGCGCTTCGTTGTGCATCACGATTTTCATTATTTCGATGTGCCGAAGCCAAAAGGATCTTTGCTAGCTCTGCGCCCTTGCCTGGATCGATTTCATTTTTCGCCATCTTGAATATTGACGCGATGATCTCAACCCAATGCCCTTTCTCATTCACATTGTGATGATTAGCGCCATAAAGGGGGGCGGTATGTGGAAAACCTATCACAACACCGGAATCAGCGAGATTAGAAAAGATGGTTGCGAGATTATCCTTCGTGCATTGCTCTTGTAAGAAGCTGGGCAATCCTTCGGTTGTACAGAAAAGACGCAGACACAATTGAACGGCATCCTCGTATTGGATCCCAGAAGGAAAGGCATGAACAATGAATAGTTCCAAATTCATGGAGCGCCTAACGTTTGACGTGAGGGGCGCCGGAGCGCGAAGCGCGGAGGGAACCCAAAGCGCAGCTTTGGGCGTCCCTCTCGACTGATTGGTTAGCGCTGCTTTCAATCATTGCCTGGTATTTTGTCGTAAGACACAGAACCCGGCGGAGGGTTGATCCAATTATCAGGAACAGGGAACACCAATTTTTCTAAGAAATTTTGCTTTTGAGTTAAACACGAGAATTTTTCATGCATAAATCTCTCAACCTCCCAGTTTGGTGCTTTCCTCTTTTTTAGATCGTTCATAGCCTCTCTTGTTGCGCCGCACTCAAACACCATTTTTTTTGAGTTGGTATATAACAAATATAGGCCTAAAGCCTTGTAAGTGGCGAATGCAAGGATTGCAACAACAGCGTACTTAATTATTTTCTTAAGCATTTGATTGTGGCCATAACAACGCATGAAGCGCTAACGTTTGACGTGAGGGGCCGCCGTAGCGGCGTAGCCGCGAAGGGAACCCACAAGCGCAGCTTGTGGGCGGTCCCTCTCGACGGAATGGTTAGGTGCGGATTGCATGGCGAGACCTAGAAGAGTTTGACCTCAAGAACCAAGTTTGTCTTTCTGTGAGGCAAGCCCAATTCGGTTAGCTCATTTGATAACCGCTCAATGTCTTGCAGCTTGGTGCCATTTTGAAACTCTGAATCAACCACGCGCTCCCAATAAAATTTGGCAGGAATAATAAGGTGGGCAATATCAGAGTATTGGAATGGCTGCATCCAAGTGCCGCCGTCGGCGGTGCCGGTTTGCAGAAGCTCAGATTCATCGGGCAGCCCACAGTGCCAATAGGTCAGCCAACTTTCCAAGCTGGAAAACGTTGTCCACGCGCACCACGACTCGCTTCCCCAGGACAAAGACGCTCCTTTGCCAAGAACGCGGCGAGCAGTAAGCAGGAGCAACCTCCATTCTTGGTCGGACATGAGCGCCTAACGTTTGACGTGAGGGGCCGCCGTAGCGGCGAAGCCGCGAAGGGAACCCACAAGCGCAGCTTGTGGGCGGTCCCTCTCGACGGAATTGTTAGCGCGCGGGTGAGCTATTTGCATGGACTTGGCTGCCATGGATTTGGGAACGGACTCCTGAATCCTTGCAATTTTTCAACAAGATTTCCATCACGCTCCGATATGTATTTGGTGACCCATGAATTGGGGTGCTCCTTATAAAACTCTGATAAGAGACGCATTTCACCAGCGATAGCGTAGCGGGTTTTTTCAAGCGCGACGTTGTTGCAATTGCTGACAAGGTGAGCTTCGATCTCGCGATAATCGAGAAGATGGTTGAACCACAACGAGGCCTGAACGGCGGCCAATTCATCATCCAGCCGCTCTCGCTCGTACCTCGCTCCATAGGAAAAGGATAAATACGCTACGGCACTCAAGACGAAAAGCAAAAACGCGACGACAGACAACTTTTTCATGGTGAGCGCTAACGTGGAAGTGAGGGGCAGCCGGAGCGAAGCGGAGGGAACCACAAGCGCAGCTTGTGGCTGTCCCTCTCGACTGTAGTGTTAGGCCGCGGACTCACATTGAGCCCCGTTTAGAGAAAGACATGCCGTCGTACCCACCTCGGGCGCCGCATGACATGGCTCGACAACGCCCATCGTCCGACAGGACGGCTTTGCTATTTTTGAAGAACACCTTTAGTTCACAGGCCTCCGCATCATATTTCTGAAGCAGAACGTGGTCGCTTTTCCACTCTCCGTTGCCCTGAAACTCACAGGTGTGACCATTGTGGAATAACAAATTAACCTGAACCCAAACACCATCATTTGCGGTAGGCACGACAAGCACCCAATTCGCTGTCTCACCTTCGCACTCGTATTGACGTTTTGACTCTGCTGCGGCGTTGAAACAGACAGACACCCGCTCACTGTACAACCCGAATATGCGAGATGGTGGTTTTGCTGTTTGCGCCGCAGCCGGCGTGACCAACACTGCGATGATAAGTATCAAAAGCGTTCGCGACATATAGGCCTAACGTTTGACGTGAGGGGCCGCCGTAGCGGCGAAGCCGCGAAGGGAACCCACAAGCGCAGCTTGTGGGCGGTC
>NZ_JAUOOA010000019.1:0-11203 GCF_030548425.1 Uliginosibacterium sp. 31-12
CGCCGTAGCGGCGAAGCCGCGAAGGGAACCCACAAGCGCAGCTTGTGGGCGGTCCCTCTCGACGGAATGGTTAGGTGCTGGTGCGTACATGACGTACCCATTTGAAAAGCTTTGGCAGAAGAATAAACCACTGCGCATAGCCTGCGATCACTGATGCAATCCACAGTGGGATTAGATCAACGAAGGGGTGATATGCGACACCAAAACGAGAAGTAATTTCAGCCGAGATAAACCCAAAAATAGCTGACACAACGAGGCCACATGGGAATGCCAAAAAAACCATAAACCAAACAAACGCAACGGGCATGTCGTGGATGTGCTGCTGGAAGTAACCAAACCCCAAAACCAACAAACAAGCAGCAAGCCAAATAAAAGCTAGAACACGACCAGCAGCGGAGGTTGGATACAAGGTTGCACCTAACGTTTGACGTGAGGGGCGGCCGGAGCCGAAGGCGAAGGGAACCGCAAGCGCAGCTTGCGGACGTCCCTCTCGACGGAATTGTTAGACATCGCTGGTGATTGGAGCATGTCTGTCGCTTCCACTAAAAGATGGATTTTGGGCATGAGTCGGAAATTAGAAACATGCCGAAGACGATTGCGGCTACACACACCCAAGCAATGTATCGTTGCTTTTTCTTCGCCGCGAGTACGAAACCTGTTGTGCCGCCTGCGGCAAGCAAAAGCGTAAGCACCCCTTGGGAAGGATAGCCCGCAAAGAAGTAAGAACCAGCAACATAAGGGCTAAACAACACAAACGCGGCAGCCGGAATAATTTCTGGAAAGAACAAGAGGAAAAGCCGAAGCTGCCCCTCAAATTTTTCATTACTTTCTTGGTCTTGTGCGGAGGGACTGATTTGCTGAGCAGATGCAACGGCAGGGAATCCGCACGCGGCGCAAAGGGATTTACCAGCGTCGTTTGTAGCCTCGCATTTGTGACAAACCCAGCGATATGTTGGTGCGGAGGGTTGCATGTCTAACGTTTGACGTGAGGGGCCGCCGTAGCGGCAAAGCCGCGAAGGGAACCCACAAGCGCAGCTTGTGGGCGGTCCCTCTCGACGGAGTTGTTAGGCCGATTTTTCATTCCGTTTTCAATGCCTTCTCTCCGGTGGGTTGAGGGTTTGCGAACGAATATGCAACAAACCAATACGACAGCGCGACGACGAACCCGTGTGCTGCGAAGAGAAGCAAACCACCGAGCACCGAGCCAATGCTAAAGCCGGAGTAGCCCGTAAAGATGCCTAGAACGAAACCGCAAATTACGCCTGAGCAAGACCCCATCAGTAGATGTTTGGACAGCGCCGACCAGTTGTTACGCCTCAATATCGCGAGCGCCGGCAAGCCAATAATTGCGGAGAAAACATAGGCGAACACAATCGCGAATATGAAGGCGCCGATATTGCCCATGAGCGCGCCTTGCAACATGCCAGAGGCTAGCGGTGCTACGAGCAATGCGGTGATTTCGCGAGAGCGCATTTGATGAGGCCTAACGTTTGACGTGAGGGGCCGCCGTAGCGGCAAAGCCGCGAAGGGAACCCACAAGCGCAGCTTGTGGGCGGTCCCTCTCGACGGAATGGTTAGCGCAATGAGCGTGACTCACATCGAACCCCTGAGAATCCTTCGTCCCATCCCCAATTATCTGCTGTGCAGAGCTCGGCTGTTGGTGGTGCTTTTTCGCTATTTTTGATAGTTATTCGAATCAATGTTGGATCAGTACAAACCCAATTGAATGGCTCCACATCGGGAATAATTTTTGACTTCCCTGCCTGTAAAGAGCGGATGTCAACATACCCACCCCCCATGCACATGCCTTTTGGAGAGGGGCCAAATACTCTGATTTGAGCTTGAATGTATAAGCCATGAAGATTGCAAGCAATCCTGTGCGTTCCTTCACTTAAACGCTGAAAACCAGGCTCGACTTCGATAGCACCTTCGCCTGGCGAACTAAGCTCAATAACGGGAGCGATGACAAAAGTATTCGTTTTACGATTGCACTGAATTGCCGCACCGTTTTCTCCCCAGTCCGCAAAAGCGGAGGTAGACATACAAATCAGGGCCAGCAATGCCAGTAAGCGAGTCATTGGTTTGCGCTAACGTGGAAGTGAGGGGCAGCCGGAGCTGCGCAGCAGCGTAGGGAACCACAAGCGCAGCTTGTGGCTGTCCCGCTCGACTGCAGGGTTAGACGTCGGAGGCTGATGAATGAAGAGCATTTCTGACTTCTCCATCGCAATTCTTTGTACGGGCAATGTATGACCTGACGTCTTCAGCCATTGCTTTATCAGGATCGAGGTAGCTAAGAGCTACCAATTTTAAGAGTTGATCTTTGGATGGCTCATTCTTTAGCCACCAATGAAACATGCCATTTCGATCATGCTCTGAACCCGAAACGTGCTCAGGCTCGAAGCGCTTGACCTGAAGAGCAAAAAGCTCGTCCGGATACATGCCGTATTGCTCCCACTCTTGGGGGATTTGCATGATCCGCATGTAGTCAAGCTTATTCATGGGGGACGTCTAACGTAGAAGTGAGGGGCGCCGGAGCGAAGCGGAGGGAACCCAAAAGCGCAGCTTTTGGGCGTCCCGCTCGACTGCCGGGTTAGCCCGCGCTTTCAAACCCAGCGCGCCACCGCGCTGGACGACCGATAAACAAGGGCACGAAAAACATGCGTGCCATCGGGACAAAACTAAAAACTACAACGAACCCGAACGCCAAATTACAAGCCTACCGGGCAAACCGAAGATACAACGCTGCATGATCAAGCGACACGACAAATCTCAACGGCATGAACGCCGACAAAGAAAAGAGTGGCGCGGCGCCCACGATGAAACCCGACTTTCAAACCCGCCCGAGAAAATTAACGGGGCTTGGGCACGACGTTCAATTCACAACAACAATCGAAGGCTAACGTTTGACGTGAGGGGCCGCCGTAGCGGCGAAGCCGCGAAGGGAACCCACAAGCGCAGCTTGTGGGCGGTCCCTCTCGACGGATTGGTTAGGCAGCACGATCTACGCCCCCGCTGCGGTAGTGACGGAACAGAAGCGAGGAAACGGCAATAAGCAATGGCAAGAATGCCGTTATCCACGCGGTAAAAAACTCCAAGCTTGCAACACTCTCCTGCGACTCTGGCGGAAAAATTGCCTTCAATTTTTCAAGGATCATGGCAGGCACCGCGAACCACAAAGCATCAATTCGAACAACCGCCGCGCCCCATGCAATGGAAAGAGCCGCAGCGACCATCGAAGCAATCGCGACAATTCGAACCCTTCGTATGAAGCACTGCATCTGATGCCTAACGTGGAAGTGAGGGGCAGCCGGAGCGCGTAGCGCGGAGGGCACCAACAAGCGCAGCTTGTTGGCTGTCCCTCTCGACTGTAGGGTTAGACCGCGCGGGTCCATTAGTCACTGGTTTTCCCTTCTTTCCAAGATGACTCTGTGCAACTGACCAACTGATAGTGGTTTGACTTTTTCAAGCGAGAAGCCGAAGCGGTTGGCCATCATCAGGAATAGGCTGAACCCCTCGCTGTGAAATAGGTATTCATCTTTTTTAAGTCCAAATGCTTCCCGCAAGGTGCCGTCCTCGCCAGCGAACGAGATGCCAAAGTGCTTTTGTAGTTCTTCAAGCAATTCGCTCCCATCGTCGCCCGTGATTCCGAGATCACGTTCCAATAGCGTGTCGCTGGTTATTGACTTGGTTTCCTTAATTCCTTGGCTCTCACGGATACAAGCAATCACTTCTGCGACAGTAACTGTGCTCGTCATTGTGTTGCGGTCTAACGTGGAAGTGAGGGGCAGCCGGAGCGAAGCGGAGGGAACCACAAGCGCAGCTTGTGGCTGTCCCGCTCGACTGTAGTGTTATGCATCATTTCTCCGCCCTAGCTTTGAGTTGCCACAATTCTTGAATTTTCTGAGGGCGATCGTAGGTTGTTGCTCCGAGGGTACGTGTGCCAGAGCACATTCCGGCTTCTCCGGAATTATCAATAAACAGGACGAACTCTACCCCGGGGCGTAAGAAAGAAGAGCACATGCCTGCTTCAGGAACTTGGTCGATGACCTCAATGCGCTTCTGCTTTTTGCCTTTGAGCGTTTCTGTCACTTCGACAGCTACACGAACGTAACCACCCCCAAAAACCTTGGGATCTTCCACATAACGCGCTTCTCGCACTAAGCCAACAACAACAGTTTTGGCTTCCTTGAACTGCTGAACATCCGTGCGAGTTACACACGAACAAGCAAAAGCTTGCGACATGCTTGAGATCAACAGGAGGAGTAACGCAAGGGGCTTACGCATTAGATGCATAACGTTTGACGTGAGGGGCCGCCGCAGCGGCGAAGCCGCGAAGGGAACCCACAAGCGCAGCTTGTGGGCGGTCCCTCTCGACGGAATTGTTAGGTGCGCGGCTCATGAAAACAGACCCCATCGGTGGGAAATGGGAAGACACTCTTGGCACAGTGACCTGCCTTCATGGTTTCCACCATCAAGAATAACGAACTCAAGATCCGCATAGAGTGGACTGCCGTCGAAACGGGCTGGGTTTTCATCGCGGTTGATCATTAAGTGCCCACATGAATCACAGTAGCAAGTGGACATTTTTTCCATCGGAATAAATCTTCCCTCTTGGGAAAGTAGCTTAAGACCGTGCTTTGAAAGCAGGGCGCGAATCTCACTCTCCACCTGCTCTAGCTTGTTATCAAAAGCTGATGAATCAATTTCTTCGCTAGTGGTCTCGAAGCTACTGAAATATTTCCAAATGGCAATGTGCTTCATTTTGTGTGAGCACCTAACGTTTGACGTGAGGGGCCGCCGTAGCGGCGAAGCCGCGAAGGGAACCCACAAGCGCAGCTTGTGGGCGGTCCCTCTCGACGAAATTGTTGGGCGTCACTTCGCCTCCGCCAAAGAAATTATGGTGGGCACCAGCGCGGAGGGAAACACTGCGGCGACCTCACCTAAATTGCTTTGGATTTGTTTGCGTGAAAGAAATTTTGTGACCTCGAACCTCTTTTGTTCGATGGCTGCAACCCGCACGGCTCCTTCGGATAACAACTGACTGCCGTTGTTTATCTTCACCCATGCGTAGTACTTGGGATAAGCGACCCCTGATTGTGTGGGCTCTTTGCGAAGTAGCTGAGACTCCACTGTAAGAGCAGATGGAAAGCCCGCACCTTTGAAGTAGGCCAGCAAATCACGATCTAGAAACGCCGCGAAGTTGCTTTGTGACGGAACGTTGGCTTCGATGTGAGATTGCTGCAATGGGGTTTGTGATGTCGCCAGGCCCGGCAACAACATCACTGCTACAGCGAAGAGGACGGTTTTCATCTATGACGCCCAACGTGGAAGTGAGGGGCAGCCGGAGCGAAGCGGAGGGAACCACAAGCGCAGCTTGTGGCTGTCCCGCTCGACTGCAGGGTTAGACGACTTGGTGGAGCCACAATGGGTTTTAACCATTTCTAGTTCCTCGTGCGCGCCAGTGCGATTGCTCTATGCCTATTTGCTTGCGACAGATTCTTGTTCTTTGGAATGGCGCTGAGTGCCACAAGAATTTCTTCATCAATTGAATGGCCTTGTTCAATCCAGTCTAGCGCGAGCCCTACCCAATAGTCGCTCGGCGCCGTAAGGCCTGTCATCAATGACAGCCTAGACACCGACGGATCGGAAGAAGCCTCTATTAACGGGCTTTCCAGCAGGACGAGATGAGCTGCAGGATTCATAGGCGTCTAACGTTTGACGTGAGGGGCCGCCGTAGCGGCAAAGCCGCGAAGGGAACCCACAAGCGTGGCTTGTGGGCGGTCCCTCTCGACGGAATGGTTAGAGCGCTCTTTCATTATGAGCGGAATATTATTGTTAGATGGAGAAGCATAGCTGCCACAAAAAATACCCAGCCAGAAATTTTCGCTGCTTTTTTGAACGTGATGTAGCGCTCTTCATTGTTTCGATTGTCGTAGTGATCAATGACCGTGGCGAGTAACACAGCAGCCCCGCACACAAATGCGAGAAACATTAGCCAGGCGGGCTGACCGTGCAAGTGGATGCCAGTAGATCTTTTACCAGGGATCCAAAGATCATCTAGGTATAGCCCCCAAACGCCATAGAAAATCAGAAATAACGCCAGTGCCGAATTGGCCAGCCTCTCCTTAAGCGAGAATGAGTTTGGCTTGAAATATGTTCCCGGCTCAGCATAAGGATCAAATCCGGGTGGCAACCGCTTCTTCAAAGAGATGTTTTCGTCATCTCCAGGGCCGCCAGTGGAGCGTTCGTACATATAAGCTCTAACGTGGAAGTGAGGGGCAGCCGGAGCGCGAAGCGCGGAGGGCACCAACAAGCGCAGCTTGTTGGCTGTCCCTCTCGACTGCAGGGTTAGGCGCTTTTTGACATGGACGCAGCATGTATGTTGTTTGCGCGGAAATTTTTACCAATTACGTTTTGGGCTCACCAGTCCACCAGCTTACTTTTCCGGTGCTGGATTGTGTGTGGTTGTTTTTTCCGTCTTTTATGTCTGGCCGGAAAGGTTTGACGAATAGAAACGGAAAACCTACACAAAGACAAAATACAGACACCATCGCTGCTTCGATTGAAGCATTTCCACCTAAGGTAGAGATCTTCTCGGCAAGCTCAGGATGAAGCCAATATTTCACAGCAGAGATGGCGCCAACGACGGCAGCAAACACAGCCATAAGCCCGAAAACACGAGCGAGTATGGTTACTAATTTCCAGTGGGTGGCATCGCTGTACATGAGGCTCTCGGGGTAACGCCTAACGTGGAAGTAAGCGGACGCCGGAGCGCGCTAGCGCGGAGGGAACCTGCAAGCGCAGCTTGCAGGCGGTCCGCTTGACTGTAGGGTTAGGACTCATTGCCCGCCAGCCCTTTTGGAATTTCCTTTTAACACGGCAACGATGCGTTCAGCATCGCTACGGCTCGGCGTAGCAATGAAGAGTTTGGTGTCTGAGTAAGGCTGAGTGACCATAGGCATTGACAGAATTTTGTTGGCCACAACTATTGCAATTGGTTTCCTCACGTTCTCTCTACTCATTTTCTCGATCAGCGGTTTCGCTGACTGATCGTACTCAATCACGACTGTTGCCCCGCTTGGGGTTTGGTTGGCTTCGATCTGTACAGAACGGAAAGCTTCTCTTGAGAACTCTGGAGCCGAAATTAAACACACAGGCTCCGGTAGGCCATTGCTTACCTCTGGGTACCAATATCGAAGGTGAAGTTTCTCTCCCACACTGCCTTGGCTGCAAAGTCGGTGAACAGATAGCGCCGTTGACTCTTGTGCCCAAGCTGACGTGTAGGCCACTAGGACAAAATGAAGCGACACAATTGCGCGCAGCAGCATGGAGATGCTCATGATGAGTTCTAACGTTTGACGTGAGGGGCCGCCGTAGCGGCAAAGCCGCGAAGGGAACCCACAAGCGCAGCTTGTGGGCGGTCCCTCTCGACGGAATTGTTAGCCGATTTCTTCGACGACATATTTTGCCCTGAATTCTTCTACTTTATTCACGAACTCTGTTTTGTGGATCATGCGATGACAATTGGAGCAAAGCACTGTGAAATCGGTCTTCGGATCGAGTGATACTTTAAGCCCTTTGAGTAACGCGAGGGGGGTAAGGTGATGCGCTTCAATGAAGCCACTACCTAGCTCCCCATATTTCTTCTGGAAGTCGAAGCCGCAAGCTTTACACACGTAGCCATGAACTTTCTTGGCTTGTGCAGATAGTTTTTTATTTCGGTCAATTCGCTTGTGCTCGCGCAGAGCGCGCAAATCCTCCTCGCCCAAACCAGATTCATCCTCCTCTGCGTCGGCCTGCTCAAACAAACGAGACTCACGCGAGACTAGGGTAAGGTAAAAATCTAAAAATCTGACTAGGTCTGACGATAGTACTTCGTCACTCGGCATCGCATTTTTGTCGTAATAGATCGAGCAAATCGAACCACTCTCGTAAAACGATCCAAGGCTAGTATGTGAAGTGACAGCGAGATCAATTCTTCCACTTTCCAAGCCATCTGCCATTTTTCCGAGGCGTGCCAAGTAATCAACAGCTTTTACTTTAAGCGCATGCTTTGAGTCTGTGCCATATTGATCTCGAACAGATGTGACTCCCTGGTTGAGGGATAGGTACACACCTTGGCAATCTTCGCGAAATAGGTAGACCAGGTAGAAGCCATCTTGTGCGCTCTCAGTGACAAGCCGATCAAAAATTGCCACCCAAGGCACGAGCGCCCAGTTTCCTTTTCCAGCACTCCCTGAAACTAGATACCTATCGTTTTTTCCGACTATTGCTTCAACAGCAGCAGGTAACTCTTTTCGGACCAATTCGGCCATTGCATTGCCAGCGAATGCAGATTGCGAGGCTGATTTGTACTCTTCAAGAACTAGGTTCAATGCAGTGCTCAGACTCATATCGGCTAACGTAAAGGTGAGGGGCGCCGTGCCGGCATCGCCGGCGCGGCGTCCCAGCGGCGAAGCCGTGCCTCGACCGACTGGTTAGGCTGCATGTCGCTTGAAGAACACAAAATATCTCGAACCTTCACCTAGTTTGAGTGCGATGTTAGGCATAGCTATTTGGTTGTGGCGTTAGGGTGGGAATTAACGCACGTACTCAACGCCAACCGCCGCCCCTGGTTGGCGAGTGATTATGAGCGATAGCCAAGGCTCATTTCTTAGGTTTGCCTGTCGGTGAAGTTTCTGTACTAGACCGTAAATTAGCGCATCGTTGGAATTGTTGTTGGAGTGAGGAAGCTCATGACCATCTTTCCAAAGTGACAAGAAAGTTTCGATGTACCCGTCACCGACACAAATTTCAAAGCTCATCTGGTCGTAGTGCTCTTGTATTCCGCCATCAACGATGGAGTAAATTTCTTGCAGCAGTGCGAAGTCTTCCAGCATATGCGAGGTCCTGAATGCCTAACGTTTGACGTGAGGGGCCGCCGTAGCGGCGAAGCCGCGAAGGGAACCCACAAGCGCAGCTTGTGGGCGGTCCCTCTCGACGGAATGGTTAGTCATTGCGAACGCCATAAGCCACACGATTAGTAACAATCACGCAGCCTTTGCCATTTTGCATAAGAATCCTCGTGGTGTCGCCATCGGGGTTTTCAAGAAAAGTAAAGGCTTTGTTGGCTCCCAGAGATTTCCATTCGGAGAGTTTTGTACTGCGCTCTTCTTCGCAAGAGCGCTCGGTTGCGTAAACAGTGGTGAACTCAGCATCACAGTCATCCGCTGCGGACCTCGACATGCTCACAATTGCCGCTACAGGGGAGATGTCGCCAAGCACCGCAATTTGAGAAGTGGCCGCCCGCTTATTTGGCTCTTTCCCGTGCGCGATGGTTCGGCCGATGTGTTCTTCACCCCGAATCACCGCATTGGTGACTCGCTCGAATGCGGGTTTACAGAACGTGAAGCCTTGCTTCTCAGCCTGTTTGGTTGGCGTTGTCTGCGCCCAAAGATTAGCAACAGGCAAGAACAGCAGCGCAGAAACTATCGCTCGATAAAGCATACGTGCTCCAATTGGATGACTAACGTGGAAGTGAGGGGCAGCCGGAGCGCGTAGCGCGGAGGGAACCAACAAGCGCAGCTTGTTGGCTGTCCCTCTCGACTGCAGGGTTATGCGTCATAGTGGTTGCCACTTTTTGTACTTTTTCTCATGCGCCAACGATGCCGCCTGGGCAATGTCCTGACGCGTTGATGTGGCACATTTCTCAACGAACTGTTCCAACTTCTGCCCATTCCAGCCCGGTGCCGCAGCAAGAACCCAGAACCGGAGGTGATGATTTAGATCATAGTGCTCAACAAACTCAAGCAGCTTCGAGATTTCACTTTCGTCCGGGACAAGGCGAAGCATAGCAACTGCTCGTAACCCCCCATCAATTAGCATTTCGTTTCCCGTGCCGATCAAATCGAATACGGAGGAAATGTCATTTGGGTGTGCTCGAGAGAGCCTGACGATCGCATCTCCAAGGGCCATGTAGACCATAGTTGCTTCAAACGAACATCCAGATAACGCCACAAGGTATGGCAACGCATCTTTGTATTCACACTCGCCTAGCGCCATGACTATTTGGTATTGCGTTTCCCACGTGCGAGTGTCTTCAACTTCTTTCTTGAGCGCATCGAGCAATGCGGGCCCCGCCATGCCATTTTTCAGCTTGCGAAGCTTTTTCGCAGCAGATCGCCGTTTGGCTGATTTCGAATCTTCGAGCTGCGTAAATAGTTCATTCACTGCGGATAATTCCATGACGCATAACGTTTGACGTGAGGGGCCGCCGTAGCGGCGAAGCCGCGAAGGGAACCCACAGGCGCAGCTTGTGGGCGGTCCCTCTCGACGGAATGGTTAGCCACGCTCGGCATAAAAAGAAGTAGTTTTATTTAAATGGCGAATTTATAGCTGCCCCACGTTAGCGGAGAGGAGGCGGAGATGGAAGTGTATAAAACGCTCTCTGCACGATGTTTTGATTTTTACTCAGGCAGTTGGATAAATCTGTAGTTGCACTTAGCGCGTTATTAATAGACGTGGACGAGTAGTCAACTTTTTTGAATCGATCAAGCTCTGCGACGCAATGTTTTTCCATGATTCCTACGCTCGTGACGATGGCATACATGTCGATCGCTTTGTAGGATCCGTAGGCGATCGCACAAAAAACTACAGTTTTCAATAAGGATGGCATGCTTTTAATATAAGTGGCTAACGTGGAAGTGAGGGGCAGCCGGAGCTGCGAAGCAGCGTAGGGCACCACAAGCGCAGCTTGTGGCTGTCCCTCTCGACTGTAGTGTTGGGCGTCTTAGCGATCAAGGAGGACACGCAAAGTTCTTTCGGGGTTAGACAGAAAATCGTGTGTAACTTGATAGTGCTCTGTGTCCTTGTATTCGACTCTAACAACACCATCCGCAGTGCAGGCGTAAATCCATGAGTCTGGATATGCCATAAGAATTGGCGAGTGTGTGGCAATAACAAACTGCGACTTATCCAGGACTAGGTCATGAAGGCGGGACAAGATTGCTAGTTGTCGCTGCGGCGATAACGCTGCCTCTGGTTCATCAAGCACAAAGAAGCTTTGGCCGCCAAAGCGATTCATCATTAACGCTAGGAATGACTCGCCATGTGATTGCTCGTGAAGTGACTTTCCCCCGAAGTAACTTATAACGGGTGGCCCCATTACATACTCCGCGTTATCTAGGTTTTCGATCTCCGTGGCTACGTTAAAAAAGCTTTCGGC